>NZ_CAWPOA010000052.1:199002-218500 GCF_963889365.1 Vibrio sp. OPT20
ATGCTAAGAATGCGATATAACTTGTACAACGGCGGAACAGACAGTGCTAATTCTGAAGCTGCTGCTTACCAATTGAACAAAGCAAAAGATTTGAGAGATCGTGCTTATCGCCAAGTGGAAGAAGGCCTTCGCCTTTCATGGAGCGCCTTAGACCTCACGCTGCAACAAAAGAACTTCCTATCTGATCATGTTGATTCAGCTTCGGAAACCGTTATCGCATATGAAAAACAATACCGAATAGGCAAACGTACTCTTCTTGACTTGCTCAACACTGAGAACGAACTATTTGAAGCCCGTAAAGATTATCTAGATGCCCATTACTCTGAGCAGTACGCTAAATACCGAGTGATGAACGCAACAGGTTCTTTATTGAATGCTCTACTGGTTGATATTCCAGAAGAGTGGACAACGGCTATGGAGTATTAATGATGAAAGTAACGTACTTATTACTTCCCGTATTAACGATGACTTTATTTGCCTGTTCTAGCAAACAGGAAGAGGCTTACATCGAGACACCTGAAGCAGAACAGATTGCAGACCTGCAAGACGACGACAACGATGGTGTGGTAAACGCGCGCGATACCTGCCCAGGAACGCCTGAAGCGTCACAAGTCGACAATGACGGCTGTGGTGAAACGATCCGAGCAGAAGAAGTCAGACAGTTAAAAATACTCTTTGCTCATGACTCATTTGAAGTGAACCCAATATTTTCTGATCAAATCAGCACAATGGCTGAATTCCTTGAGACTTACAAAAGTGCGTCGATTGAAATACAAGGTTACGCGAGTAAAGTGGGTTCCAACGAATACAACTTAGATTTATCAAAAAGACGAGCAAACAATGTTCAAGACGAGTTACTGTCGAATGGTATAGAGCCAGAGCGAGTAAGAATTGTCGGTTATGGTGAAGAACGCCTGGAAAACGAGGGTGATGATGCTACTTCGCATGCACTAAACCGTAAGGTAACGGCAACCGTGGTTGGGTTAAGTGAACAAATCGTTGAAGAGTGGACCATTTTTACCACGCTAGAAAAATAGCGTGACATCGTCACTTAAATGTAAGGCGGGTTATCTTACAAAGACAGCTTAACAGTAAGATCAAGAAAGCCGTGATGGGGTTGCCCATCACGGCTTTTTTGTTCTTTGTTGTCACATGAGTCGAGGGATGACTCTGTGACTCTTCTTGCTACTCAAGAGTTGGCTTGTTACTCAGTGAGTAGGCTCACTATCAAGCGAACCTACTACCGAATATAGTTTTACTTACCAACTATGCTTTTACTTACCAATTATAGCTTTACTTCTTGTTGCTTAGTCTTCGGTAGAGAAATACTTAGCAGGAAGTAACCTAAGATAGCTGCAGTCGTTGAGCCCATCAGGATACCTAATCGAGCAAGCGTATCAAAATCTGCGTTCGTTGGACCAAATGCTAGTGATGAAATAAAGATAGACATCGTAAAGCCAATACCACACAACACAGATACCGCGAAGATGTTCATGAAATTCACACCTTCAGGAAGTTTAGCTACACCCGTTTTCACAGCGCCCCAGCTGAATAGGAAGATACCCAGTGGCTTACCAACCAATAGACCCATAGCGATACCAAGCGGTAGCATGCCTGTAAGGTTTGAAATTGAGATACCTTCCAATGAGATACCTGCGTTTGCAAATGCGAAGATTGGCAAAATTGCAAAAGCGACGTATGGGTGCAGAGCATGCTCTAGGTGTTTCAGCGGAGAACGCTCCCCTTTATTGCCTTTCAGTGGGATAGCAAAACCAATAACTACACCAGCCAATGTTGCATGAACACCAGACTTCAATACTGCGAACCACAGAATTGCACCGACAATGAGGTAAATACTCAGCTTAGTCACATGCTTGTTGTTTAGCATGAACAGCACACCCGTTGCGATGAAGCCAACCGTTAGTGCAAGCGTCGATAGATCGCCTGAGTAGAACAGTGCAATGATAACAACAACACCTAGGTCATCGATAATTGCTAATGCTAGTAAGAATACCTTCAAGCTGACCGGTACTCGGTTACCAAGAAGAGCCATGATACCCAATGCGAATGCGATATCTGTTGCTGCTGGAATAGCCCAGCCCTGAAGCGCCTCAGGGTTACTTGAATTGAATAGCACGTAAATAAGTGCAGGAGCTAGCATACCACCCACAGCTGCAATAGCTGGGAAGATTGCTGTCTCTTTAGACTTTAATGCGCCTTCTAAAAGTTCGCGCTTAACTTCTAAGCCGATTAGAAGGAAGAAGACAGCCATTAAGCCATCGTTAATCCAGTGAGACACAGACATACCAAGAACGTAACTGTGCAATACGCCTTGGTACATTTCGTTCAGTGGTGAGTTTGCTACAAACATTGCGATCGCCGCAGCGATGACTAGTATGATGCCGCCAGCAGATTCCATTTTAAAGAAGTCACGGATGACGTCGGTCATGATTTCGCCCTTATATTTATTATTTAAATAAACGAATAACAAAGAATAACCATGAGTTTATATCCAAGCGTAATCGATAGATAATCACTTCTTCGGATGTTTAACTTCGGTTTTTCCTACAAATACTAAACAATACGTCGTATATTCCATAATGTTGTTATGCACCATAAAATAAGTATAGATGAGATCACAAAGGCTGTATGCACAATTAATCAGGGGCTCACAAAAATCATGGGCACAAAAAAGGCTATCAAATGATAGCCTTAGGTGTTTTTTAGTAACCGGTTAACTGCATAAAACCTGTCGCTTCATGGCTTCCGCTCGCCATAATTGGCCCTTCCCAATATGGTATGACAAATGGCAACCACATATCTCGGCGTTTGATGCGTGTCGTGAGGTTAATATTGTGCTGTGGCACGTTAATAATCCATTGGAGCGGCATTCTTCTACCATTCTGTAGCGTCGTATTCTGTAAAGGCTTGATAGAAATATCGGAGTCCGTTAACTGGTACACCTTGCCCGAACGAGTGGCCAATGTTCCAAAAACATAAGGCAGCTGTTGATTATGGCGGTAGCGGTTAATGCTCAGCGCTGTACCATCATCGAGATTAAACACGAACCAATCCCAGCCTTGTTGACCCACTCCGAGTAAGCCACTGCCCCACTCTTTATGTACCCAAGCTGTGCCTTCTACTTCCTTGGTAACGCCGTCCAGATTCAATACACCGCTTAGGGATAAAAATGGAGCGCTGAAGTTATAAGACGCGACAGGCAATAAATCGTGCTTTTTCTGGTAACCATTATCGCCGTTGAGCACATAGGGGCCTTTCGCAATGGTGTCGAGTTCAAGACCAAACGTATCCGTTTTCACTTGAAGGCGACCAGGAAATGGTGTGTTGCCAAGGGCCCGCCAGTTCCAGTTATCAATCCAAATTCTAAACGGACGACTGGTCATTCCCGCTTGGCCAATACCGCCACGCGCTAAGCGTTGCTCTTTCCAAACCTTAGAATCAGAAGAGATCACGACATTTGAGATATAGACCTGTGGGCTTTGCCACCCCGGAGTCTCGCGTTCGTCAGTCGCTATTCGGAAAAAGCTCCATTGAACCGAGTACTTTTTGCCATCATCTCCTTTTAGAGAAGCAAAGTAATGCCACCACTCGTGTTGAAATTCTGGGTGGAATTGGAAGTCTCGAGGTAACGAAACGCTGCGGTCAGGTAACACAGGCTCGAATACATTAAAGTGTTCGCTTACAAGCACTGAATTGACCTCGTTCACACCTTTCTCGCCAACATCAACAAAGTAAGAATAGTACGCCCAGACACCTAAAATGGTGCCAAAGAAGCCGATCAATAATAGAGAGGAGACAAATCGGTGTCTGAATTTCGTTGAGCCATTTCGTTGAAGCATATTAAAGCGCATCCCTCAGTGATTTCATCGGAGTGTTCCGAATCATTCTCATCACTGGCAAAGCACCAGCTAACATCAATGCTGCCATAGCCCACGCAAATGTCTGTAAATAGTCCCAGGGAATCACTTGCAACTCGAGTGACCACCCAAAAGACTGCTTGATCACGATATCGACGATCAAACTAGCCAACGCTAAGCCGAGCGGAATCGCAATTAAGGAAGAAATAAGCCCGAACACAAACAGTTGTAAGCTACCTGTCAGAATCAGTTCCTTCGCTGATACACCTAAACAGCGCTGTAAAGATATATGCCTTTGCCGAGACACTTCACCCGCAACAGTTGCGAAGAAGATACCGAAGACTGCAATGACCAATGTGATGTTGCCCAATGTATCTGCAATCGCGAACGTTCTATCGAACACACGCATCGCTTGGCTGTGAATATTGTTGTTATCGAAAACACGCTCCGAGCCAAGCCTGAATACACTTTCTAAGCGGCTTCGAAGCCCTACTGAATTCACATCATCTTTGAGTATTACGCCAAGGCCCACATTACCCCGCCCTGCAAATCCATACAGCCAGTTTCGATGCGACATCATGACTTGATGGTAAGGGTTACCGTAATCGTAATACACACCGACAACCTGCCAACCAGAGCCAAGATTGTCATAGAGATCAATGTAGTCACCAGGGCGAATACCCAGCTTGAGAGACATTGATTCGCTGATCAATACACCTTTAGAGTGATGTAAGTGATACCAGTAATTAGGAATACCTAACTTGATCGTCAGCGCTTCTAGCTCACCTTCAGAAGGTCCAGTACTGACCACTTGAATACTGCCGACTGGAGATGCAACATCTTTCTCCCAACGCCACCAAACAGAATCCACTTCAGGTTGTTCTGACAGCCAGTTATTCATACGAGCAGCACCATTGTTGGTTGGGTAGATGTAAAGATCTGCCGCCAAGCGCTGTGTTAACCATTTATCTGTGGTATCTCTAAAGCTGCCGACCATGGTTTCTACACCAATATTCGCGGTTAGCGCCAACATAAACGCCATTGTCGCCACACCACGGTAACTCATGCTTGAAGCGGCATCCGCGAAGAACCAACGAGCACGAACCCAACGTAATGAATAAGACAGGCTGTTAAATAGCTTCCACATCAAGAACGGCGTAAACAGAGCCACACTAACAAGCATCAGCGCGATAATCGCAAAACCCGTTTCTTGAGTCTGAGGCGCTTGATACACAGCGACAGCTGCAACCAAGAAACCACAACCAATCAAAGCCTGCCAAGTGAATTCAGTACCAGCAAAGCGCATCAAAGATAAACGAGAGGTCAAACGAATCGGTTGTGAACGAAGCAGACGAACCAATGGCCAAGCACACGCTAGGAATGCACCAAGCAACGCCATTAATAAGCTGTAACCGCTCCATCGCCAATTCCAGTCGATAGTTAAACCAACGTTGGCGTCATATAAATCACCTAAACTTGAAGATACCGCTGGTAACAGTTGGTTTGCCAACATGACACCGAATACATTGCCGCAGATCCAGCTCAATACCACCAATAACAGTAACTCTAAACAAAGCGCTTTAGCCAGTTGCCAACCCGACACACCCGTCTGTCTTAAGATTCCAACTAACGGTTGGCGCTGAATAAACGACAGCGACATCGCTTGATAGAAAATGAATAGGCCAACCACAAACGACAGCATACCCATCGCTTTTAGATTTAAGTGGAACGCGCTGGTCAGCGACTCAAGCTCAGCTTTAGAGCTGCGAGAGATCGTCAAACCATTAGGCAGCATGTTTTTAAGACGCTCAAACTTCTCAGGCGACATATCTGAACACGCAATCACAGACAGCCCAGCACTGCGTTTAAGCATTCTGAGCAAAGAGATATCTGCAATCAGCCTTGTACCATCAATCAGGTTTTTTTGATCAACAGCGATAGGACCAAGCTCAGAACCATCCATGAGAGGAATGTAGTCCCCGTTATTCCATTCCATGTGTTCTGCGAGATCATCACTCACAAGGATTGGGTATGGCGGCTTCATGAGGTTTAACGTAGTGAGATCTTTTAACGCAACACCCGGCTGAAGCTGAAGCATAGACACAGGGTCGATGCCAATAAGCATAAAGTTCGCGCCATTTTCATCAGTGATACGATGGTGGTCAAAAGGAGAACACTGTTGAAAGCCTTCACGGCGAAGCTGGATATAAAAACCTTGCGGGATTTTATTGGCGTTGTGTTTTGGTCGAATACGATAAGGAAGAGGATTCGAAAAGAGTTTTTCGCCATGCGCATAGCTTTGCTTGGCGTGTTGGTTGATAGCAGTAACACCAACCAAAAGTGATACGCCAAGGGTTAAACCAAGCCATACCAAAATAATCTGAAGTGGGTAGCGTCGATAGTGACCGAGTAGTGCCTTAACTACGGGCCATAACATGCAGTTGCCCTCCTTGTAGGCGGATTCTGCCGTCCATGTGCTGTGCTACTTTTTCACTGTGTGTTACCAACAGCAACGTACATTCTAATTGGCGAGCCAAAGAGGTAAGCAAACGCATTACCGCTTCTGCATTACGCTCATCTAAACTTCCCGTCGGTTCATCGGCTAACAGAATTTTAGGTTCCATGTACAGAGCACGAGCAATCGCTGCGCGTTGTTGTTGACCACCAGACGCTTCTTCAGGGTAACGTCCAAGTAAAGGCATAAGGTCTAAAGCAGAAAGAATCTGCCTCCAGAGGCCCTTGTCTTCAGGCAAGCCTTTTAACTGGCGACAAAAACGAATGTTGTCAGCAATATTAAGCGTTGGAAGTAGGTTGAATTGCTGGAAGATGTGACCAATATTATTTCGGCGATATGCGGTGCGATTGCGTTCTGTCGAATCGTGCATATTGAAGTTTGGGAAAGCAATTTCGCCAGAGTCTACTAGATCTAAACCCGCGATAAGATTCAGTAATGTACTTTTACCTGAGCCACTTTCGCCCATTAGTGCAAGCTGGTCACCTTGGTTTAATGTTAGTTCTGCACCTTGCAAAACAGGGTGAAATTCCCCCCCGTCGACATAGCCTTTACATAGGTCTGACAGCTTTAACATTAAACAGCTCACATTAGTTAGAATTTGGAAGGAGAATCTACACTAATTCCCTGTTAGGAGGAAGTATTTTGAAAGATAGATCACACACCAACGATAAAGTGATGCGATCGATGCGCCCTACTTCAACTTCCTATCAAGTTTTTGATCCATTTTCTTGTTTTCATGCGATAGAGCGACCCACCCCACTTAATCACTTCTTCGGTGAGGAAAAGCAGATACACCCACTCAGGTGGAAACTTTAAATAGATAGCCGCAATCGCAGCCAGTGGAATACCAATCACCCACTGAGCAATCAAATCTTGATAGAGACAGAACTTCACATCACCACCCGCTCTCAACACACCAACGATCACAGTCAGCGGTACCGAGCGAATAATAATCCCCACGCTGAGAATGAGGATGAATTTCTCAGAGAGGGCTCTGGTTTCTTCAGTCAACGCACTGAACGCATTCAATATTGGCATTTGGACGAAATAGAGAAAAATCGCCACAACAATACTGGTTAAGAAACACAGAATCGTTAATCCTAATGCTTGATAATAAACCGCTTCATTGTTTTTCGCGCCAAGTTGGTTACCCACCAAAACAGCCGCTGCATTAGACAGGCCAATCAATAAACTCAATGAGATAGATTCAACCGGCGTCATGACTGAAAGCGCAGCCAAACCTTGAACACCCGATTGTCCCATGATCGCGTGGTAAGCAAACAAACCACCCGCCCACGCTAAGAAGTTAAACGTGGTTGGCAAAGACAACTTCAAGAAGCGAACGACTTTCTCAACAGTTGCAGCCGCTTTGATATCACAAAGTTTAAAAGCTAATAGGTGTTTAGAGAAATAGAGGTAGCCATATAAAGTCGCCACTTCAATGGCACCGCTCAATACCGTCGCAATCGCTGCGCCTTTGATTCCAAGCGATGGAAAGCCTAAGTTACCGAAGATCAGCACCCAGTTTAAGAACACATTAGACAGAATGCCAATACCGCTGAAGAAAGTGCTTAACCCAGGTTTGTGCATCGCTCTCAAACCTACCGCCATACTGCTGACGCACGACACCGCCAGCATGCTGAATGAGGTGATGACGATGTATTCAACGCCGAGGCTGATGACTTCTTGAGAGTCGGTCGTCACGCCCATGATTTGCGCAGGAAAAGAAACAAAGAAAACAATGGTCAGCAACGCAAACAGGGTCGAAACTAGCCACGTCAGTGCGGTACTTTCTCTGACACCTTGTTTGTTACCCGCGCCCCAATATTGAGCCGTTAGCAAAGCGCCGCCCGTAGTGACACCCACCAGCATAATGGTCGTCACAAACATTGCACGGCTCGCAACCCCCACTGCCGCAATGTCTGCTTCCCCAAGCTGACCTAACATCAACACATCCACTAAGCCTCGGCTTGAAAACATAATGCTCTGCAAAGCAATAGGCAAAGCAATCGCAATAAGCCTACGAACAAAATCACCTCGAGTGTGATGAATAATTGAAGAGAGCAACATAGAGATACCTAAACGGAACGTATTGATGAATAAAGATAAATATCGCGCTATTATATCAATGTTCGGTTTTTAACCACAGATATAAATGGAGTAACAATGAAGAAAGTACTGGTTTTAGGCGCTTCTGGATATGTTGGTTCGCAGCTCCTCCCACTCCTGCTTGAGCAAGGCTATCAAGTCACTGCCGCAGCAAGGCATATCGACTATTTAAAGGCACGAACCGAACCTCATGACAACTTGTCACTAGAGTATCTTGATCTTGCAGATCAAGCCGCAACACAAGCATTAGTCCCCGACTTTGATCTTATCTTCTTTCTCGTCCATGGCATGGCAGAAGGCCACGACTTTATTGATTATGAACTGAATTTGGCACGTAACTTTGTTTCAGCTCTTGGGCCAAAGAATCAACACGTCATTTACCTGAGTTCGCTTCAACCACAAACGGGTGATTCAGAACACCTTCAAGCGAGAAAGAAAACCGGAGAACTGCTTCGTAAAGGGCCAGTCCCCGTCACTGAACTGCAAGCAGGCGTGATCATTGGTCCCGGCTCTGCAGCGTTCGAGATCATGCGAGACTTCGTGTACAACTTACCTATCATGATTGCGCCCAAATGGGTCGACTCTAAAGCCAACCCTATTGCCTTGCAGAACCTGAACCACTATCTGCTAAAACTCGCACAGGACACGCCTAGCGAAAGCCAAACCTTCGAAGTTGGTGGGCCAGATATTGTCTCTTATCGAAATCAATTTGCTCACATTGCCAAAACAGCCGATCGCCCACTCAGGCTTTGGGCGACGTCACTCCTCACGCCCTCAATTGCGTCATATTGGCTAGGCGTTGTGACATCTGTTCCGTCTAACATAGGCAGAGCGCTTCTCGCGGGCTTAAAACATGACTTTATTGCCAGTTCGACCATCATTAGAGAAAAGTACCCTCAGAAGCTTATCTCGTTCGAAAATATGGTTGAGCAAGCGATTCACGCTGAAGGAAACTTCGTGAAAAGTAATGTTTGGGGCTTTGATAAGACCGCCTTCAAACGCTGGCAAGCTGGGTACGGCTATTACCCTAAGAAAACAGGCGCAAGTATCACCTCAAGCGCATCTTTAGAATCCCTTTGGCAGGTCGCTCAGCAAATAGGAAGCCCGAAGCAAGGTTACTTCTTTGCTAATGCTCTATGGCGCACACGCGAATGGTTAGATCTTCTCTTTGGCGGTGGTGTGCCGGTTCGACAAATGCCTGAAGGGCCGACCCTAAAAGTCGGTGACAAAATCGATTCGTGGAAAGTCATTCGTTGTGAAGAAAACCAGTTTTTATCTTTGCTTTTCGGTATGAAAGGCCCGGGGTTGGGGCGACTCGAGATTACCGTCTCTGACCACGGTGATTCACGTGAACTGAACATATCAGCTTGGTGGCATCCAAAAGGCTTTCTAGGGTTACTGTATTGGTTTGCGATGATGCCAGCCCACCTGTTTATCTTTAAAGGCATGGTTAAAGCGATTGAGAAGCAGGCTAAAGAGCAGATGCGAGATTCGAGTAACGAGATGCGAAAAGATTAAAAGCAAATTCGGGATTCGAGTAACGAGATGCGAAAAGATTAAAAGCAGATGCGAGATTCGAGTAACGAAATGCGAAAAGATTAAAGCAGATGCGGGATTCGAATGTCGAGATGCAAAAAGACTTAACAGCAAATTTGCGACACGCGCTATGAGAGGCAAAAAAAAGAGCGGATAATTCCGCTCTTCGTATCTCTCATCTCGTATCCCGAATCCGCTACTAGCCAATAACGCTAATTGGGATCTCAGCCAGCTGGTTGCCTTGGTTAGCAGGGTAAACAATGTATTCACCGTGATACTTCACCGCAGACTTGTAGTCCGTTACTTTGTGAAGCATGAAACCCGCTTCCATCGCCGCTTGAATGAACTCGGCGTGGTTACCACGAACAAACCAATTCATAGGCTTAACCATCAACTCGCCGTCGAAAGAGTCGTCACACTGTTTGCCACACAAAGCAAAAGAGTGCTCACCATCGGTGAAGAATTGAATCTTGCCACCAGTCGTTAGCTCATCTTCACTCGATACGCTCCAACCCATCTCGTACATTTTGTCCATGAACGCTTCAACATCACTGTCTTTAAGCACTTTAGGCTCTTCGCCTTCAGGGAAAAAACGCCCGTAAAACGCAGAAATACGTTTAAAGGTAAAAGTTAAATCAGAGTTATTGCCTTTTGAGCGACCCTGTTTCTGCCAGCGAACCAAGTCAGGCACAATCACGCGATCATAAGCTTGGGATTTAATCGCCTTTGTTACCCAGCGAACAAGGTAAAGGTTGTTCGCGATAGGTGCGTCAATGGCCTTGCCAGACTTATGTAGAGCATATAGCTCGCCTAGCGCATCATTCACTAACTTCTGAATTTCAATATAGTATTTTGACATTATGCCTTCTTTCCTAATGTCCAATATAGTAATGCTGACATTACTGCACACGCAGCCATTACCATAGCCATAGACCCAGCACTGTCACTTGGCAGCATCGCAACGATAGCCCCAACGACAGAACCAGTACCAAATCTTAATGTTCCCGCAAGCGATGAAGCCGTGCCTGCCATGTTTGGATAACCACTGAGCAATAGACCCATAGAGTTACTGCCGATAGTAGAGATAGTGCCAATAAATAGCATCACAAACGGCACAATTCCCCAAAGCCCGAGATCCAATGCCCAACCGACAAGTAAACCTACGCCAGCCAGTAATTGGATGACCAGCGCTGCCCTCAACATTGTATGAGAGCCGACCTTCTTAACAATTCGACCATTGATGGTTGTCATCAGAATCATCGCGACAATGTTCAGGCCAAACAAGTAACCGAACAAGTCAGGTCGTACGCCATAGATATCAATGTAGACAAAAGAGCCTGCGGTTAAGAATGCAAACATCCCAGAGAACGAGAATGCACCAGAAAAAATCAAGCCCATAGCGGTCGGGTTTTTACATAAACGAGCGTAATTACGAATCGTGGTTTTAAAGCGCAATGGTTGACGATTATCGACAGGCAGTGTCTCAGGAATTTTGATTATCACCGCGAGAATGACAATCACCGCAAAAATAGCCAATACCCAAAAGATTGAACGCCAACCGAACCACAATGCTAAGTAACCACCAATCATCGGCGCGATAAGTGGTGCAACCGTCATCACCAAGGTAACGAACGACATGGTTCTCGCGAAATCTTCACGGTCGAACATATCACGCACAACGGCTTGGATTATTACCGCCGCCGCTGCACCAGCGAAACCTTGAGCGGTACGCACTAACGTTAGCGCTTCAATGCCATGAGTCGTCGCACTCACAACAGACGCGACCGCAAAAAAGAATACACCAATCAGTAGAACAGGCTTGCGACCATAACTGTCGGCTAACGGACCATGTAACAACTGACCCAATGCAAAACCTGCGGTGTACGCTGTGAGTGTGATTTGTACTTCCCCCGCTGTCACGCCTAGATCTTTGGCGATCGTTGGCATAGCAGGCAGGTACATATCGATGGCGAGTGGTGTCAGTGCACCAATCGCACCCAGAACCAAAAATAGCATCCAACCTAACTGAGGAGTTTGTGGTTGTGAGCTTGGGGTCTGTTGGGTAGACGTTTGCATAACTCTCCGACTAAGTACTAGGTTCTATGTAAGCACGAGCATGCATGCAACAATATACGAATATACACATAGCAATATACGAATACGCACAGTGATACACGAATATGCGCACACATACATGAACATATAGTAATAATGGCTGAAACTGTCCTAGTACCAGTCAAAATAATCAGCCGACGCTATCCTTGGTCGGCCACATCTACGGCAGAAAAGATTACTTCCAGATAGAGTCGACTTCTTCTTGTGTTAGGTAACGGTATTCACCCAACTCCAAAGATTCATCCATCTCGATTTCACCGATACGCTCACGGTGTAACCCTTCAACTTTATTACCAAGAGCCGCAAACATACGTTTTACTTGGTGGTATTTGCCTTCGTGAATCGTTAACAGTACTTCACGCTCAGCACGAACTTCTAGGTGTGCTGGAAGTGTTAGGCCATCTTCGCTCTTAAGCTGGATGCCCTCTTTGAATTTTTCAACGTAATCGTCTTCAACAGGTTCAACCAACCACACACGATAAGTCTTCTCGCACTTGTGCTTTGGTGATGTGATGCGATGCGACCACTTACCATCATCGGTAATCAACACAAGACCCGTCGTATCAATATCTAGACGACCAGCAAAGTGCAGCTTGTCCATTTTGATTTCATCGAGTAATTCAAAGGCGATACGATTTGCGCCATCTTCATGCGAACAAACAAAGCCTTCTGGCTTATAAAGCATGATGTAACGTGGGCCGTGAACATTCAGTTCATTGCCTTGCCATTCCACAACGCACTCTTCAGTTACCTTGAGTGAACCGCTTTTTTGAATGACATCATTTACTGTCACTGCCTTGGATTTTAATAAGTGTGTTGCTTCTCTTCGAGTGACGCCTAACGCATCGCACAGAAATTTATCTAAACGCATGAATACCTCAACTAATCTAAGTCGGGTATTATAGTCACCTTTGCTCAATTAGTTGAGCTATTTCACACTATTTGTTTTCTACCCTACAAGACGCGATATGTATACACTCCGCCCGTACCAAGCTGATTCTGTAAAATCAGTGATTCATTACTTCAGAAAACACCAAACTCCGGCTGTTCTTGTGTTGCCTACAGGCGCTGGAAAAAGCCTTGTGATTGCAGAGCTAGCAAGGCTTGCGAAAGGTCGAGTTCTGGTACTCGCTCACGTTAAAGAGTTGGTCGAACAAAACCATGAAAAGTATGAAGGTTATGGGCTAAAAGGCTCAATTTTCTCTGCGGGTTTAGGGCGAAAAGAAACAGACCAACAAGTGGTGTTCGCTTCGGTTCAATCTGTGGTTCGCAACCTCGATTCATTCTCTAACCAATTTTCACTGTTGGTTATCGACGAATGCCACCGTGTTCCCGATGAAAAGACCAGTAGCTACCAAAAAGTGATCACTCACTTGCGCGAGAATAATTCGGGCATCAAGGTGCTTGGACTGACCGCGACCCCCTATCGTCTTGGTATGGGTTGGCTTTATCAGTATCACACGCGTGGACAAGTACGATCTGAAGAGCCTAGGTTCTTCAGAGATTGTATTTTCGAGTTGCCGATTCGCTACTTGTTGGACGAAGGCTTTCTAACACCAGCACGCATGATCGATGCGCCAGTATTGAGCTATGACTTCTCACAGCTAAAACCTGCAAGTACAGGCCGCTACAAAGAAGCCGAACTCGATATGGTGATTGAGCAATCTAAACGTGCGACCCCACAAATTGTCGACCAGATCATTGAACTGGCCAAAGACAAGTTAGGGATCATGGTATTTGCTGCCACTGTTAGACACGCACAAGAGATCCTTGGCATACTGCCTGAAGGTGAATCGTCAATCGTAATCGGCGACACACCAACTCTCGAACGTGACCAAATCATCAGTGACTTCAAAGAACGTAAAATCAAGTTCTTGGTTAACGTATCGGTATTAACCACAGGTTTTGATGCCCCTCATGTCGATTTAATCGCGATTTTACGCCCGACAGAGTCCATCAGTTTGTATCAACAAATCGTTGGCCGTGGCTTACGCTTATCGCCGGGTAAAAAAGAGTGTTTGGTGCTCGACTATGCTGGCAACAGTTACGATCTTTACCAACCTGAAGTGGGCGACCCTAAACCCGACTCAGACAGTGAAATCATCACCATCCCCTGCCCTGCATGCGGCTTCAACAATAACTTCTGGGGCAAGCTAGACAGCAATGGCTTCTTGCTAGAGCACTTTGGCCGTAAATGCCAGGGCTACTTTACCGATGAAGACACTGGAGAACGCGAACACTGTAATTATCGCTTCCGAGCCAAATACTGCGGTGAATGCGGCGCTGACAACGACATTGCCGCGCGCATTTGTCATGAGTGTGATGCCACCTTGGTCGACCCAGATAAAAAGCTTAAGGAAGCGTTAAACCTAAAAGATGCGTTGGTGTTTGAGTGTTTAGAGATGGATCTTAACGTTCTCAAGGACGACAAAGGTAAATCGCAACTTAAAGTCACTTACCGTGGCGAAAACCAAGCACAAGTGCATGAATTTTGGTCATTAACCACCAAGAAACAGAAGCAGAACTTTAAGGATCAGTTTGTTCGCCCTCACCTTGCCGACAGACACCGCCCTTTTGAGGAAGCCTCACCAACGAAAGTGGTTGCTCACCAACATAGATTCCGCCCACCTCAATTCGTGATTGCACGTAAAGTCGGGCGTTTTTGGAAAATGAGAGACAAGATATTCGAAGACGAGCTTCAGCAACGTTAACATCTCATTTTTTGAGAACCTAAATCTCATTATTCATCAGGTTCACTTTCTGTTCAGAATTACTTTTTTATACTGAACGCTATCAACCTTCTCTAGGATTCGCTATGTTTAGTAAAGTTATGATTTCTATGTTTTCTTTAAGCTTAGGCTTATGTGTCGCCGCTAGTGCGTGGGCTGACTCAGATCATAACGGTCATGATCTTGTACAAGATGTCCATAAAGCGGGAACCCGTATCGAATTTGAAGAAGATCAAGACGAAGTCTACGAAGCCGTACGCGAAGGCTATATTCGCCCTTTCTCAGAAATGTATGCGGCCGTTGAGAACGATCTTCATGGCAGAATCATTAAAGTAGAGCTAGAAGAAGATGACGACATTTGGGTGTATGAACTAAAAATCAATTACCAAAACAACATCATCAAAGTCGAATACAACGCCGAGACGTTAGAAATGCTCATGATTAAAGGCCGAAACTTTAAAGACGCAATTAAGCACGGTGAATAAGTAAGCGCCGCAACTTTAAAGACGCCATTGATCACGACGAGCAATTAAGCACAACGAACAGTCATTACAAGAATTAAGAAGAACAATTATGAAAATTTTAGTCGTTGAAGACGAACCTCGCTTGGGCCAACAAATTCTAGAAACCCTTGAGGGAACCGACTGGGTTCCGGAACTTTCTCAAGACGGTATCGACGCACTCTACCGTGCAACATCAGAAGAGTGGGATGCTATTGTTCTCGATTTAGGTCTACCTAAGCTGGATGGCCTAACCGTATTAAAAGGCATTCGAGACGAAAACATTAACACGCCAGTGATTATCTTAAGTGCGCGTGACACGCTTACGCAGCGTGTAGAAGGCTTGAATGCAGGCGCTGATGACTACCTAACTAAACCATTTGAGATGGTTGAGCTGATAGCCCGCATTCGTGCTCAACTACGCCGAGCGTCAGGCAGTGCTGCTCCTATACTTCAAATTGGTGATTTAAGCCTAGACACACGCAGTTCTAAAGTGTTGTGGCAAGGTCAAGCAGTTAGCCTCACGGCGCTAGAATATAAAGTTGTCGCGTACTTCATGCATAACCAAAACAAAGTTATCTCGCGCACTGAGTTGGTTGAGCATATCTACAAGCAAGACTTCGACCGAGACTCAAACACGGTTGAAGTGTTCATCGGTCGTATTCGTAAGAAAATCGCACCAAAGATCATCAAAACCGTTCGTGGCCTTGGCTACCAACTGAATGCTGAATAACGCTGTATTTAATTAAGCTAAGAGCAATCTCCAATTAGTGGACAGCCTGTGCTGATCGTCGTTGTTCTCATAGCAAGATGAGCAAAGACAGGCTGGTAACGTATGAATCTAAAAAAACGAACACTTAAAAACGTCAGTCTAAAAAGCCGCTTGCTCCTCGCCGCGGCTTTTTGGCTAGGTGCGATGATATTAGCGGCAGGTGTCGGAATACCTAAGTTGGTTAACGATTACTTGGTCGATGACGTCAAGCAACAGCTAAGCCTAACCATGGACGAGTTAACCGCCAACATAGAAACCAACGACAGTGGTAACCTCATCATGGCAGAGCGTCTGTCTGACCCTAGGTTTAACCAACCCTACAGTGGTATTTATTGGCGAGCTGCTACCCAAGACCAGATTATTCGATCTCGCTCGCTATGGGACAAAGACCTCACCATCAAGCGTTCGCCGATTCATACTTCAATCAAAGGGCCTGAGAAAGAAAAGCTGATTTACATCGAGCAGGATATCTATCTGCCTGAACTGAACGATCCTGTCACGATCACCATTGGTATTGATGAAGACCCATTAGAATCCACACTGACCGAACTTACAGGTCAAGTCTGGTTGATTCTGATGTTGCTGTTTGTGGGCGTGCTGATGTTGATTGGTATTCAAGTCAGCTGGTCACTATTGCCACTCAGTAAGATGCAGCGTGAACTGGTGATGTTAAGAAACGGCGAGCAACAAGGATTAAGCGACAACTACCCGAAAGAGGTTTCTCCATTGGTTTCTGACCTCAACGCCCTACTCTTCCACTATCAAGAGTTATTGGAGCGAGCGCGTAACCACGCGGGTAACTTATCTCACGCGTTGAAAACACCGCTGTCGGTTTTGAAAAATGAGATAGAGCGACTTCCAGACGATGACAAAACATTGTTACAGCAACCCATTCATCAGATTCAGAACCAAATAGATTATCACCTTGGCCGTGCGCGCATGGCTGGTGCAATGAACATTCTTTCAGTGAAGTCTTCACCTTGTGAGCGTGTTGAAGCTATCTCAATGGCGTTTGATAAAGTGTATGCCGCCAACGAAGTCACCATGATTAACGAGCTAGACTCTGAGATTGAAGTGGCAGTAGAGAAAACCGACCTTGATGAAATGGTCGGCAACCTACTCGAGAACAGTTACAAATGGGCGAGCAGCATTATCCGAGTCCATTCGAATGAACTCGACAATGGCAACATTGAATTGGTGATTGAAGATGATGGCCAAGGCATTCCTGAAGAGAAACTTGAGCAAGTCACCAAACGTGGTGTTCGACTTGATGAAACCACACCAGGAACTGGCTTGGGGCTTAACATCGTGAATGAAATGGCGCACAGCTACCGAGGCAGCCTAACGCTCAGCAAGAGCTCAATGGGCGGATTGAAAGCCTCTCTGGTGCTTAAACTAAGCAAAGGTTAAGTAAGCTAAACACGCTAAATAAACCAAGTAAACACGATAAGCCCTAGCGCAACGCTAGGGCTTAACTTTATTCTGGTTTAACAAAGCTTTTCTCGCTTCAATATGATTAACTCATCGAGTGAAGCCCAATCATATTGCCTTCCGTGTCACTCACTACACTGATAAAACCATGCTCACCAATGTCCATTTTGGGTACTTGTAGCGCGCCACCATTGGCCGCTGCCAAACTGGCTTCTGTGGCACAATCCTCACAAGAGAAGTAAACCATGGTGCTGTTGCCTCCCGCTTTTACACCGGACATCTTACATAAAGCTCCTGTGGCGCCATAGTTGTCCATATCGCAAGGAAATACCCACATCTCAACTTCGATTCCAGTTTCATTGTCCAACTTATCCAGCGTCACTTTAAATACTGATTCATAAAAAGTTTTTGCTCTCGACATGTCATCAACATATATTTCAAACCAACCAATCGGATTCATTTGCATAACGTTATCCTCAGCTTTCGCTGCTTGTTCGCCCTTAATCAGCATAGTCAAAATTGAAAAATTTATAGCCGAGGAATTACATGAGAGGGGTTATGTTTGTATAGATACAGTCCAGTAGAAATTGCAAAGCCTTGTTTGACGGAGGGTTCAAACAAGGCTCGAGCTGGTCGCTCTTATATATCACTCTGTATATCGTTCACAGCAACATCCAAAGCTTGTGAATCATCGCGGTAGGTTGCTACTCCGATCATTAAGATCCTACCATCAGTATAATAGTCATGATCTTCATCGATCACTTCCACCGTCGCTAATGGGTGTTTAACTAACTCGATGTCTGGTAATGACGTTCGTATCTGATTAGCGAGCCTATCTCGCTCTTCATCAACATTAGGGTCAATGTTATGAAGTACGGTCACAATGCCTGAGTAAGGCGTGACTTTAAGGCCATCATCATAACTAATTGCGCCTAACCACTGAGGCTGGTTAGTTTTAATATCAACACCAGCACGCCACCAGCGAATATGGCTACGCTTCATCAAGTTACCCGGCAATTGAAACGCCATATCTTGCGGCTTATCTCTCCAATATAAATCGGACACTGGCGGCGTTTTGTCTCGAAGCAATGCGAGGTAACCAACCCATTCAATCTCATTTCGAGAGAAAGTTTGATTCTCTATCCAGCCTAATTGCTTCATTAAATCTCTTGGGGTTGATCCAACATAAATTACGTTGATCGCTTGTGCCGAGTAGAACGAAGATTTGCCAGGAAACGCTTTATAGGTAACCGAATTCCAGTCGACTTTGTCAATTTGAGCCGTCTCTGGTTGATTCTGAAAGTCATCGGCTTTCCAAAAAAAGTGGGCGTAGTTCGCAAACAATACCCACGCCAACAACAGCGCACTCGACTTAAGTACTAAGCGTCGCCACTTCATTCGATAACCAATAATGGTGAAAACCAATACCGTGAACACACCGACGATCAAACTATTATGCTCAGAGATAAATATCTTAAGGCTATTAAGCCACGGGAAGTTTTCAACGCCGTGCGCCAGTAACATGCCCCAAGCAATGAACTGTCCACCACCAAGAGCCAAGCCGATAAACGCCAACACACTAAAATTACGCCACGGTACACGATGCGAGCCAGCTATAAATGGCACAACCCAAGCGATAGGCCCTAATAAACGAGCAAAAAGAATGATGTATGTGCCTTTGCGTGCAACCAGATAGCGGCAACGCGCGATCAATCTTTTGGTTTTAGGGCGAAACTTAATGAGCCTTCGTTGCGCCTTAGCACCGTATTTATAACCAATGAAATAACTGAGTTGGTCACCAAGCAAACCACCTAGCATCACCAAAACCAACGCCATCCATGCACCTGAATACAGTTGAAAGCCCGCTGCGATAAAGAAGGGCTCTCCCGGTACAAATAGGTTTGGGCCAATGA
>NZ_CAWPOA010000052.1:218555-252552 GCF_963889365.1 Vibrio sp. OPT20
GAGCATCACCCAATGCCCCCAGAAACAGCCCTAGTCCATCAAACATAACAACCTCAATACTTACTGTTCTTTGTAGTGACCAAACTTGTAGTTCATCTCGTTGTTACGCATTTCGCCTTTGAAGAAGCGTCTTACATTAGCTTTAAGATAAGTTGAGCCTGTCTTCACAACGCCATCTTGGTCTAAACGACGTGGGTCAAAACCAAAGGTCATATTCAGGAATCTAAATCGCCATGTTTTGCTCGCTCGTTTTACGTAGTCACAGTCTTCACACAGGACGATCTCTTCATCGAAACCGCCGATCTCATCATGCGCGCGTTTAGTCGAGAAAATACATGCGCCAATCGCCGTCGGGAAAAAGAACTGGGTAGTGAACAAGCCTGCGTTAAATAAGCCGTAACCAAACTTGTGTACAAGCGGCAGACCTTTCGAGCTCATGTACACACCCGCCACTTCAAGCTTCTTCTCCTCTAGTTCATAAAGCGCTTTCGCAAGAAAGTTTCGGGGTAAGCTCACGTCAGCATCTAAGAAAAGGATTCTGTTGTATTGCGCCAATGAAGCACCTGTGTTTCGTCCAAGGCTCACACCACGATTTTCCATATGATGAACAGTTAATTTTGGCAACGCGTTTTCATAGGCTTGCGCAACGTCCCTTGTGTTGTCTTCACTGTTCGAGTCGACAACAATCACTTCAAACTCTTGGTGGGTTTGCACACTCAACTCTTCCATTAAGCGGCTAATGCGTTTCTCTTCGTTTAGCGTAATTACGACAATGCTTACCGGTTCCATATTTTCACCTATTCATTCTGCTGTTTAATTAACACTTAGATTAACCAACCAAGCCTTAACCAAGTCTTAGGCAAACATTCATTTTCCGTTCATTAACTTGATGATTTAGCAGCGCTATAAATAGATAAGATAGGCAATGTAAAAGACGATAAAATGGGGTAAGTAAGCGCTAGTGAACGTTTTATCTCCAAACGAATCATTTATCGAAGGAAATTCACTTTGAGATGGGCTTCTGACTTGCTCAGATTTGAATGTGATGTTAGTATCCGCGCTCGCTTAAGCATGAACTCGTTTATGCCTAAGCTTTACCACATACTCAAGGTCGCATTGAGGTGTGAAGTTAATTTTTACTAATTTGAGAGTAAAACTATGAAATTTGAAGCAGTAGTACGTACTGAACTAGGTAAAGGTGCGAGCCGCCGCCTACGTCACGCTGGTAAATTCCCAGCTGTAATCTACGGTGGCGAAGCAGCAGCTGTAGCTATCGAACTTGTTCACGCTGAAGTGATCAACCAAATGGATAAGCCTGAATTCTACGAAACAATCACTCTAGTGATTGACGGCGCAGAAGTTAAGGTTAAGCCGCAAGACGTTCAACGTCACGCGTTCAAGCCTAAAGTTGAGCACATGGACTTCATCCGTATCTAATTCCCTACCAAGGAATAAGATTGGATAATTCCAAGCCTTCTGCATAGAAAAGATAATCGATCTTACCAGTCGAGAAATCTAGAAATTCGAAACCCCGATGCTACCAACATCGGGGTTTCACCGTTTTTGAGCCCTCAAAAACGTCATAAATCTCGCGCAATACACTGAAAATAATCAACTTTCCCCTTCCCCACTTTATCCCAGCTTTGCTTAGGTGGATTAAGGGTGGACGAAAGGTGGACTTATACAGTAGTTTTTCTAACAGTAAGACTAGACCGCTTTTTCGCTAGGTTCAATACACTACTCAAACAAAAAGACAAAACCGACTAGCATCTAGAATATTACTTGTATGGTCTTGTACGCACTTCTAAACGAATAGAGCAATCAAGAATAAGAACTACTCCTTTGGCATAACTCGCTAGCGCTGAGAGCCGCCTACTTACATTCATGTATATTGGATTGGGCTTTACCACCACGTAATACACTCCAAGCTAATCAAACAACACTGAAAGGCGATCAAGAAAACACTTCTAGCCTTTCGTTCATTCTTCACACCACCTTCCAACCTAATCCTTCAACTCTCATTTAATGACATAACATGCCTGAACTACCCACCAGCAAGTAAACCTACTCATCCAGTATTAAGAACTTTAAAGGCCTATAGGCACTCTATGATCCGCACACTCACTTACAAAACATAACACTCGGTTTCTCTGGCCAAAAATCATGGATTCGGAATCCGAATAATTGCTAGAACGTCTATGCAAACCAAAAATATTCAAGTATTTGGGTCCAAGAATTTGTGATGGTGGGGCTCTAGTCGCATCACAAGCATAAAATCCCGCCCCCCCCACCCTCGCGCACTCTAGGTGACACTTTCAGTTCACCTAGAGTGCACGGATTTAAAGAGCTAGGGAGAGATTTTATTGACAAAGTAACGTTGACACTTTTTTGGAAGAAATCTCAATCCAAATTCTAGTGCTAATTCTTAAAAATAAACGGCGTTTTGAAGGAGAAAAAAACGAGTAACTCTAAGATTTTCAATACAACTCGTATAATAAACTCGTAAAAGTGAGGTTGCCGAAGCAAAATTGTAGCGAATATCCGAATTCGCGAATAAAAAGGAGGAATATTGAGATGGTTGCAGCTATGAAAAAGAAATGGCCTGATTAGCCAACTTTCCTTAGGCTCTTCTTTCTAGAATACTCGTAATGTCTTTTTTGAGTTCCTCTGAAAGACGTCCAAATTGTTCTGGTGTAACCAAGCCTTCCTCACACATTTGCATTAGCTGGATAAATGCTCGGCTTCGAGAATGGCCATCAAAAATAAGCTTCATTTGCTTTTGAGATTCTTTGGAATGCTGACACATAAAGTTGAACCTTTCCCCTACAGGTTCTGATTCATCAGTAATCGTTTTGATTGCTTCATCTAGCTGTCGAGTACAAAACCGTTGCGCAGCTACACTCTTTATTTCGCAAAAGATTTTCCAATCAGACTCTTTGATATTCATACCGACCTCCATAAAGTGTTACTTCTTAGGGTAGAACATAGTGTCTTAGACACTTGTTATGTGTCTTTCCCACGTAGTCCTATTAAGTATCCAAATGGCCCTCAACTTGGCACATTGAAAGCCCACAGTCGATACCCATTGGCCCACGATAAAGAGACGTACTTAGTTATTCAAAACAAAGCTTTTAACTATCCTTTCTTATATAAGAAATCATTTAACTCGCTTTTTTTCTTATCCCAAAAATCAAGTCTCATTCTAGCCTGATTGGACTTAGTTGGTGAGCTTGATCTTGATTCGATTAATACCGAACTAATTGTAGAGTCGATCAACTTACCATACTCAAGTAGTTCTTCTTCAGTCATTTTTTTAAGTTCATGTACTTGATTCATTCTTTACAAACCTTTGGATATTAGATAAGAACACCAACATTCTCGCACAAACACATAACGCCCGCTTAAATGGTGAGCAACGCTACCACGACACTCAATTATTACACCGTAGACACAAAAGCTAAATCAAACTAAAACCGCCGAGCGTTGCGAATCCGCCTTAAAACTTTTGTTATGCCGTTGTGACTGGTAAAGAATCAGTCCAACTATGAGCAAAACACTCATTTGTCATTCGAACCCACTCTCCAAGCCGAGCCATCTCATCTTTTGGTCTTGCAGGCACATTGGGCGCACAGCCCCAAAAATCACCACCGGGTTCATTTTTGCCTTTCAATACAACCAAAGCTGTAATCGGAGGGCAACGAGCAGAACAAACCAAATTAGCCAATTCACCTAAAGGATAATCCCAATTACCATGAGGCTCTAACCATTCACCGGTAATATCGTAGTATTTATGCGACAAATCGGTGTAAGTCTGTGCACTACCTTTTCTCGCCCACTCAATCAAAATTGAGTAAACAACTTCAAGCGATACTTTCATAAGTCTCCATATTTTATCTAGTTGAGTACGACATAACGCCTGCATAACACGTTTGCTACGATACAAACCTAGCTGAATTTTAACGCCTTAATCACTGAAACTAAAGGCAAACTGACAACGCCGAGTGTAGCAAATCGTGTTGATGCATTTGTTATGAGTTTATACTTTCGGTTTTGGTAAACAATCAGCAAATCGACGCTGGATAGGAGGGATTTTACCAATATGTTCACCGCCGCCGTGTAAAATAATTAATAACATTCCAGCCATAATTGATACCCCATTAGAAATAATCAACATTTGCTCAAGAAAGCGAATTGGATAACCTTTATTATGTCGATTCACCGCATGTATTCCGCCGTGTACAAAAGAGCTTAATGGTTTCCAAGAGTATTCTTTAAATTCAATGAGCATATCCAAAGCTTCTTGGGGAGCCTTACCTTCAAGTTTAATTAACATTTCACTTAGCATCGGTAGTTTATTTGCTTTGTGAGCTGATTCAGCTGTAAGTTCACACATTAATTTTGATACCGCTACATCAGAAGCACTATAAAGTAACCACATAGCCCTTACAAAAGCTTCATACTGTAATCGAACAAGACCTGATGCCGAGGTATAATTTCCAGACGCTAATAATATTTTTGCGCTTTCTGCATGTTCAAATGCAATACTACACATAATTTTGCTGACACGAACTCGTTCAGACATATTACAAGGAGCTAAAGCAAGGAAAACTAAAAGTTCTTTTTCTAACTCAGCAGATCTCGATAATAGATGGTTGATAAATTACTCCTTATTTAGCCTTAACTCATAACGCCCAATTAAGGTGTGAAGCACGCGACCACGACACTTAATTTGACCACCGAAAACACTGAATTTAATTCAAACCAAAAATGCCAAGCGTGCTGAATCACTCTTAAATTGTTTGTTATGCCACTATTTTAATATAAATTGATACACATCAACACACAAAGAACTAGAACGTCGCACCATTTATAGCTTAGTAAAACACTATTTTAAAAGGTATGAGTCATGAGCTACGGCATTGAAGGTAATTGGAAAGCAGGTTGGGCATTAGATTTACACACAACAAGTAGTATCAGGCTTGAGGATGGCTCATTTGAAAATACATATTCTGATGTTGGCAAGGCACTTAATCGCCTAAAGTACTCAGGGGAAGAAGAAAACATCGAATATCTTGTAGCTGAGCTTGTTGCTTTTTTAAGAACTCGCCTAGTAACGCCTCATATCGAAGTCATTGTGCCAGCCCCAGCCTCCAAACAACGAGACTTGCAACCTGTTTATGCAATTGCGCAAGCAGTTGCAGAAACTTTAGGAATCAAGTACGACCAAAACTATATCGAGAAAGTAAAAAACACCGCTGAGTTAAAATCCATTGAAGATGCAACTGAAAGACAGCAAATATTGAATGGTGCATTTAAAGTAGACTCGCGTTACGCATCAGATAAGATACTGATTATTGATGACCTATTCCGTTCAGGTTCTACTCTTAATGAGTTGACCAAAACAATGTACAATCAAGGGAATGTAGACAACGTATATGTTGTGACTTTGACTAAAACAAGAGTACATAGATGATGGATAGCGTTTTCTTTTCTGGGTCGATCAGTATCAAGACTTTGCCTGAGCGAATCAAGCAAAGCCTTGACGCGATAAAAAACGAAGGGAAACATCGAATTTTGGTCGGTGACGCAAATGGATTCGACTCTCTTTTACAAAAGTACTGCGCTAAAATCGGTTTAACCGATGTCACTGTATATACAATTAGCGAAGTACCACGAAACCATGAAGCACCCTTTGATGTAAAACATGTTAAAGTTCCAGATGGCATTCGCGGAGGCAGACAACGCCAAACATTTAAAGATGAAAAAATGACTCTTGACTCAAACATTAGTTATGTAGTTTGGGATGAGAAAAGCAAAGGTTCTTACACAAATATAATTAGAGCCTTTAAAAGCAATAAGAAAGTTAGAGTCTTTTCTGCTAAAAACAATGTACCGATAAATAATATTGATATCGACAGCATTAATAAGATCTACTTCAATTCAAATGGGTTTGCGGCGAAAGATCTATTAGATGAGTTGTTTAAAAAGGGAGTAAAAGAGTTTGATACCGTAAGACAACTAAACTCTTACCTCTTGAACAATAATTATATCGAAAAGCTAGATGCGTCATCTAACGTATATAGAACTCTAAACACAGAATATGCAACTGATGAACTCTACCGAGGAAGACATAGTGGAGTGAAGTTTAAATATGAGCTAGTACAGGCTCTCGTGAACAAGTTTCAGAACAAAAGTAAAGTTGGTGCCTATGGTGGAATGCGAGGGTAATAGTGGCATAACGCCGCGTTGAGTGGTGAACAACGCTAACCACCTGACCTAAACCATTGTACCTTAAACACTTAACTCAACTGGAAGTGAAATCGCCAAGCGTTGTGAATCCCTCTTGAACAATTTGTTATGTGGTTTTCCCACGTAGTCCTATTAAATTTCCAAATGGGTCCTCAACTTGGCACATTGAAAGCCCATCTTCAATTTCCATTGGTCCACGATAAAGGCTCGCACCTAGTTCTTCAAAATGAGCCAGAGCAACACATAAATTATCTACTAACCAATAAACAACTGTACCACTTTTACCAGCACCAACCTTTTTGTCTGCTTGGACTATTTCTAGTGAGAAACCATTTAGATCAAGCGCCGTGAAGTCAAAGTCAACGTGGTAAACCGGAACGGCTTCTGGAAAAGCTTTTTTGTACCATTCAAGCCCTTTCGCAACATCAGGAACATGAACAAGAACCGCTGATGGATTCATAATTTTTCTCCGACCACATAACGCCGCATTAAGGTGTGAGCAACGCTACCACGAAACTTAACCATACCACCGTAAACACAAAACCCAACGATGGAATGAAAAATGCCAAGCGTTGGGAATCACTCTTAAATGCTTTGTTATACATATTGTCAGGTTAATTTATCTAGTGTCTTTCCGCAGTTTGCAGGCACCCAGTCTTTCAGTGCATCCATACGAACAGCATAAGACATACTCCCTGCAATCTCGATAAACTCTATTTTCTTGTCTAGGTTATTATCTAATGTTTCAAATGCGATTGTCTCTGTTTTATCAGCAATATATATTGCTGCAACTTCCCAGATTCCATTTTTTGATTGGAACACTGGACTTCCTGAGCAACCTGCTCCAACAGGCTGACTTAACTCATAAAGTTGCTTACCTTTAATTCCAGGTAATGCAAACGACGTTCTACGTCTAATATGCCCTTTTGAGTAAATTAAATCAGGTCTACCCAAGACAGCTCCTGATGCATCTCGGGCATCTACGTTTTCATATAAATTTGCGTTCGGATATCCAAAGAGCTGATATTCAAATGATGCAAATTGCAGATCAAAACTAACTCTTACATCAGTTTGAAATGGAGTCCATCCACGCATTTTTAAAAGAGTCACGTCTTCAGTAGGATGAGTGTCTGCTCTATCAGCATTGAACATCTGCCATTTATTGGTAGCTTTATCTACAAATAAGCCAACTATAGCTTGGTTAGGTTCGACCTTAAGGTCAACGACATGAGATGCTGTCAACGCATAGCCATCTGAACCCACAAGAAAACCTGTTCCCAGAAAGCTAACCATTTTCGACTCACCAGGCTTGACTTGTTCTGCCAAGATCAGTGGAAATACAATATCTCTAACTTTAATATCGCCTGAACTCAAACTTTTCTCCTTATGTATAACGCCGCGTTAAGTGGTGAGCAACGCTACCACCAGACCTAAGCTATTGTGCCGTAAACACTAAAGCCGATTCAAACTGAAAATGCCAAGCGTTGGGAATCCGTCTTAAACGCTTTGTTATATGCTAATACCTACAGGGAGTTGGAAAGAGCCTTCCGAACAAACCAAGTACAAAGCTACTACGGTTACAATAATAGGTAACAGAAAAGACTGAAACCATATATAAAAATACCCATATTTAGATAAGGCACTAAACCTTTGACCGGCACCTTCAAGCCTTACACAATAGAGTTCAACGTTTGTTTTGAAATCTATATACTTTTTCCTAGTTTCTTCATCAACCTCATCGTAACTATTCGGAAACTGTCCATTAATCTCAAGTTCATGGAGCCTACGTAACAATTCACGACCACCGTTTAAAAACTTTTTATCAAGTTCTATATTGGTTCCAAAATTAGAATGTATATTATTGCTTGAGAACCAAAGTTTGAAACCAGCCAAATCACCTAACCAATTGACCAACAGTGTGTAAAAGAAATATGCCATTAAAATAACAGCAAGTAGGTCAAAAAGATCCGCAGGAACATTTATGCCGAACAGATTTAATTCACCTAAATCGATATCGTAAAGCTTCACTAAAATAGTCATAAATGAAACAACCAGTAATCTACGACCACTCTTTTCTGTAAGATCGCTTATGATGTCATTACCACTAATTTTTGGCATTTATCCTCCATTGAGTATTTGCATATAACGCCGCGTTAAGTGGTAAGCAACGCCAACCACCCTACCTAAACCATTGTGACATAAACACTTAACCCAAAGTAAGCCGAAAATGCCAAGCGTTGGGAATCCGTCTTGAACGCTTTGTTAAATTCATTTTTCTAGCGTACCGTAGACCCTTTCATACGATTCAACTAAGTCCAAAGTGGTTTGCCTTAGGACGAAAAAACAATTTGTGAAATCCGAAATATTGTTGCTGCGCCCATTTAAGACTATCGCGACGGTCGGATCAGCGAAGTTGTCAAAAAAATTTGAGTTGAAATGTTTGTAAAATGCAACTTGCATATCTTGGTCAAGAAAGTCGAGATATGCTGACAATGAACTCTGCAAGTGTAACGCCTTTGGAGGAAAGTCATTAAACAGATAAAAGTGAAGGTCACGCTCGTGTACAACACCATTTCCGTCAATATATCGCGTACCTTTAACTTTGGTAACAAACGTTTTGTTGTTCAAGTAACCTGATAACTCATCTTCGGAGGGAAAAGTGGTGAACTTTTCATGAGGTTGCTCAGCTAAGACTCGAAACATTAAAACAGTTTGGTTTCTAACTGAACCAACAATCTTCTTCGCTATTTCTTTCGATTTGTTAATTCTATCTGCTTCAAGTTTAACCGATGTCATTATATAAAAAATATACCCAGCAACGACCGACATAGATAAGTTACTGATAATATCTGCAAGCTCTGCACCTCCAGGAAAGAGCTCTGTGACATCAAAAAACACAACATCCAACAAAATCACGACTGCAAGCGCTATAAAGGCAAGTAAGCTTACTAGCATATTTTGCTTTAGCGCATACCAAAATGCTTGAGATACCACGATATTCCTCTATGAATTTAACGCCGCATTAAGGTGTGAGCTGCGCTTGGCTATACTTGAGCGAAGCGAAACTGCCAAGCGTTGAGAATCACTCTTAAATGCTTTGTTATGTCTTTCTATACAGTTGTAGTAGCTGCTGAGATAAGTCGGCCATAGCCCTGTGCTTGAGGTCTTTGTCAGGTGAATCAAGCTTTTCCAAGACTTGCACACTCATTCCAACTGCATTGATACGCTCAAGCATTGACACGTAATCAGAAGCCTGCGTCATGGTTGATTTATATATAACTAGGAAAGTTGCGCCTAGAAAATTTACCAAAACCCCTGACGCACACGACAAAACACCAGCGTATAAATCGCTAGGATTAAGTATTACAGTATAAATCCCGAATCCAATTAATGAAAAACCAACCAGCATAACTATCAATGTCAGAAAGTAGATCGAACGTACCTGTCTTAGATTCCTATCGATATAAGACTCAAGCTTAATTCTTGCAAGATCCCACGCAGCTTGAGTTTCATTAGGGTTACTCTTAACTCTTTCTTCTACTTCTACGTACCTTTCCTTCTTTTTGGACTGCTCATCTGCATTTTGATAGACGAATACGCCGAATAGAAAAATAGCTCCGGGGATCGCTAAAGTCGATGAGATTGTTTCGACCAATTTGGAGTCTTCAATAAAAAACGAGCCAAAGAGTTGGAAAATGATGCCAGCACATATAAGCACTACACCACCGACAACAAGCCTTTTGATAAAATCGTTCCCACCTTTGTACGCTGCTAATATTTGCGTAAAAAACTCAACTATAAATAAGTTATTGATCACTGAAATTTCCTATTTTTCTAGGGTGACATAACGCCCTGTTAAGGGGTGAGCAACGCAATACTGAAGTCGCCGCGTACCACCTTAATCACTAAAAACAACGCATAGTGAAAATGCCACGTGTTGCGAATCCCTCTTGAACAGTTTGTTATGGCGCAACTCACCGCGACTTGCTGACTAACCCAACAAAACCTGCATTCTCTGGTGGCGGAGTGTCATTGGTGTTGTACCAAGTTGAGTCTGGAACCCATTGCTTTAGCACTCTTTGTTCTTTAGCAACCCACTCAGGACGATAAAACAACCTTAGAACGATGCATACAATCGCGTTAATAAGCCGAAACCTTGCTGTTTGCCGCTCCTTCGGCATACCATCAGGTAAAGGAGATTTGAGGCTAGTACACAAACCTTTTATTTTCTCATCTTCAAAGGTGAGTCCATGTCGAAGATGGGCAAACTGATTACGTATTTTGCGAATAATTTGAATCTCTTGATACTCAAATTGGTCTATTAATCCAAGCGAAAGGCATAATTCAACGCGAGAAGATAAGTCCCCAATGGGTGCATTAGCACCAAAGAGCAGGTTTTTGGTCGACTTACCCCCAACGAAAAATGACTCCAGTGTTTTTGACAGCTTTTCATCAATGAGAGCAGCACCAACCAAAGGTAAGCCCCGATCAGTCTCACTTTGGAGTTCGGTTACAAACTCACCCAAATCTACAGCATGTTCTACTAACATATTTCTCCTTGAGCCATAACGCCGCATTAGGGTGTGAGCGGCGCTTGGCTATACTTGAGCGAAGCGAAACTGCCAAGCGTTGCGAATCACTCTTAAATGCTTTGTTAACTGTTTTTACCGCTGTGCTTTAAAATTTTGTTTTTATGGTGAGCCAACTCTTCTACACCAAGAATTGCTCTCATTTTTTTCGATAACGTAACCAACGATGCATCATGACCATGTGTCGATTTTTCAAGGACATAAATAAAAGCTGATTGAATGTCTAACATTTCTCGTGCTGCGTTATCTCGATGCTCTTGAACGGTACCTTCACCTTTTGGCATTTTTATATATTGAGAATTAGCACCAAGCTTTCTTAATTGTCTTTCGAAACCTTCGAGGTTGTTATCAATTTCTTCAGTTAGCCAGTTCATATACTCTAACCGAAGAATAGTTAAGTCAGCAGCAAAAGCATGAGCTTCATCGTAGTCAGTTTTAGTTCTAAGTTCATTGAATGCTTTTAAAACGAGTTTCACATATTGGTCTGAAAACTCTGCTTGTTTATCGAATACTGCATTTGCCATATGAGATGAGGACGCCAAAGCTAGATTTTGCTTTTGTAGGTTTAACTCTTTGTTCCGCTCATGAGCTGAGTTATCACGAACAAGCTGATACAGAGCCGCAACCATCGCACCGACAGCAGGAATTGCAGTAACACCCTTAAAAATCTCATTGATTGGAGCTGCAAAGGTTACGCACAACGAAATAAATGCTATTGCACCTAAGGAAATATAGAATCTAATAGTAACCTCCAAATCTACCGAAACAGTTAACGCTAAGTTAACGCGCCAAAAACCATGGCATAGACTTTCACATAGTGAAAATGCCATGCGTTTTTGGTCGCTGTTGAACGTTTTGTTAGCTTTACCAGCCACCAGGACCTGACATTCCTCCTGAGTTAGAAGGCGATGGAGTAGGAGGTTCTGGGGTTACTTCAGGCGTAAGATCTAATCCTAATTCTTTTGCAAGTTCCGCAAGGCTGATGCATTCAACAACCTGATTTTCACTATTAACACCAGCAACCAAACCATATGATTCAAAACTTAAGCCACCACTTGATTCACCACTAGCTTTTTTGAACGAAGTAAAGTCTTTCACATAGGCGAAAAAGTCCTCTCCCTCCAAGCCAGCTGAAAGCATCGATTCAATGTTATTTATTGAATTTCTCGAAAAGTAAGTAGTGGCTGAAACACCAAACTTTAATCCATTTCTCTGTTCGTTTTCAAACATTGCACCATATACAAGAAAGTGATGTGAGTCTTTGTCCATGAAGTGTGCTTTGGCTTTTTCAAAATCACTAAATTTATCTTCTTCACTTTTTAGGCTTTCGAATTTCCTTTTAAACTCGATCAGCACCCACTTGTTACCTTGGGCAAAAATTGAATCACCCGCACTCTCTTCTTTACCATCTAATGGGGCAAGAACCATTGAATCACCAATACAATTACGGATAAAAAAGTATTCAACCGTTTTCTCCCACCATTTCAAACTCATATATATTCCTTTTCCAAATGAAGAGCACAAACTTTAAGTAAAGCTAACGCCCAATTAAGTTGTGAGCAACGCCGCCACCTTACCTAAACACTTCGCCGTAATCACCAAACAAGTTGAAACCAAAAGTGCCGAGTGTTGCGAATCAGCTTAAATTGCTTGTTATGCTGATGATCCTACTTCTATTTTCAAGCAAAAAAGGCGTGATAAATCACGCCTTTCACTGTTGTTCAAACGGAATTATTTACGTTTGTGACAGTGGTACTCACCTGTTTTACTGTTTGTATGACAGCCATTTGCATCCGTGCCTCCAGAATGAGCAACAGCCGCAGAAACCATACCAAAACTAACAAGAAGAACTAATACTGCCTTTTTCATTTATTACTCCGAAATATACGCTCTAATTTGAGCGCGCGGAGTTTCACACAGATGCAATTAGTTTTATATGATTTAGATCAACCTTGGAGCGGCATAACGCCGCGTTAAGTGGTGAGCAACGCCAACCACCCTACCTAAACCATTGTGACATAATCACTTAAACCAAAGTAAGCCGAGAATGCCAAGCGTTGGGAATCCGTCTTAAACGCTTTGTTATGCGTGCGGTTTCTCCGATAGTTTCAACCATTCAGATTCCGAAGGCATTGTGGCAAATTCTTCGACGTTATCGCTAATAAACGCCTCATCCCAGTTTGCTCGCGAGTCAACATAGACATGAGCCTTGATTGTCGTTTCTAAGTCTTCGGACATCAATCCAGCAGGAACCCAATATGTATCTTTGCTTGAGCTAATGTTTGGTACAGGGCTTCCACAACACTGGCAAAACTCCGATTTAAAGCCTGAACTTGAAAGATAACGACCAATAGAATTTGTACCCGAAAGCCATTTGAAACTATCAGCTTTGACGATTAAAGCTGAATTCGATGACGACCCAGACACTTTGCGACAGAGCGAACAGTGACACTGATAAATCGGAGGTAAAGTACCAGATAGCTCAAACGACACCTCGCCACACAAACAGTTACCTTTCAAACTCGAACTCCTTAATCAAAAAGTACGCATAACGCCGCGTTAAGTGGTGAGCAACGCAGACCACTGCACCTAAAGTATTGTGCCGTAAACACTAAATTCAAAGCAAACTAAAAATGCCGAGCGTTGGGAATCCGCCTTAAACGCTTTGTTATATGTAGAACTCAAAGCTAAAAATATGCTGGTATTGCTCCATTAGAAGCCACTGGTTCCTTTGTGCAGATCATGCAATCAGAGCCCTGAATACTGACAAAACCAAGTTTCATGTAGAACTGCTGATCAATATCACTGTGTAGGTATATAGCCTTGCAATGGTTCCTATCAAATAACTCAGATTTGACTAGGTTAACCAACTTTGACGCATAGCCTTGATGTCGTAGTTCTTGAGGTGTAGCGACAGAGCCAATACCAAAAGCGCTTTCTTTGAGATCGAACATGCCGCTATAAACAATAAGAGATGATACAACTTGACCCTTTTCAACCAATACGTACCAAGTACCAGATAAGTATTTTTCACTATTGCGACAGCCTATTAAGTACTCCTCAGAAGAAAGACCGCCGCCCCATACATCGAAGCCCATTAAATAGATGAAATCTAACTCATGAGCCTCTGCTTTTCTTAGCTTCAGCATTATAAAAATCCTAAATTGACCAAAACATATAACGCCAAATTAAGGTGTGAACAACGCTAACACCTTCGCTAAACCAGTGTGCCATAAACACTAAACTTACTTGAAGTAAGGGCGCCAAGCGTTGTGAATCACTCTTAAATTTCTTGTTATGTGAATTTTCAAAGTTTAAGGTAAGCACTTCCGATTCCCCTACTCTTTGCGTTGGTAAAAAGCTTATCGTGGTCATCGATATGCAAGTTTGCTACAGCATCATAGCTGACTTGCTCTTTAACTTTGAGAGGTGTTAAAACAACCTTGTAGTCATAGCTGTTTTGCCCAGAGTCCACTTGATATTTTTGACCATTTGAGACCAAGGTGGCTATTATTCTATTTGCAGCATTTAGCTGAATTTTGCCTCGGTACCGGTCATCCGAATGGCGATATATTTTTATAGCTATTTTTTGTTCAATTTTTGCATCCAACAGTTCTATCGCCTCGACTATTTTCTCTTGCTTTGCTTTAACCAAAGCAAGTTTCTCTGATTCACGACTTAATAGGTTTTGGATGCGTGTCTTATTACCACTCACTGTCTCTTTTAGCTGTGTGTCCAGTTCAGACAACTGTGAGTTAAGTACATACTCTTCCGATTTTAGTGAAACTAATAGTTCTGAATTGATAACGTGATTCGAGTTGAATGAATCTTTTGTGGTAGTTACATACCGTCCCTGTTTTAAGTCATCATTAAGATGACCAGCGCTCTTAATCTGCTCTATTACTGTAGGAGTAACAAAATTAGCTATTAATACATCTTTTAAGAGAAACGTGGCGATTGCAATAATGGCAGCAGTCCCTACGCTTACTTTAATTTCCGTCGATATACTCATTATTTATCACCATTTACATAACAGCTATATTAGACAGAAAAATTCTGCACTTAAATACAGAATTATTCTGTCTAGTATCTTAATGACGTAAACAATACCCCGTTTTTATGAAAACTAACAGTAACTTAAGCACTACAGCTCTCTGCCTACATCCCAAAATACAGAATTTTTCTATATAGCATGAATTAATGTGCCAAGCTGAAAATCATGTATAGATAACCAGTTACAGTTTAATGAAAAAGTCACCATTCCTATCGTATATACAAGAATATATGCTTGGACGGCACTATGCCCTTCGTACAACGGAGGCGTACATTTATTGGATTCACCAATACATTCTTTATCATGATAAAAAGCACCCAAAGAGCTTAACTTCCAGACATGTAGAAGATTTCCTAACGCATCTGGTTGTTAACAAAAAGTCAGCGAGGAAAACGCAAAGTCTGGCTCTCAATGCATTAGTCTTTTTATACAAAGAAATTATTCAAGAACCCATAGAGCTTGATATGCAGTTTCGGCGCTCAGATAAATCACGAAAATTGCCAACAGTCATGACTCCAGAAGAGATTGGAAGGCTATTCAATCACTGTTCACCTAACTACAAATTACCTTATCAATTAATGTATGGCTCAGGGTTGCGTTTAATGGAATGTCTACGGTTACGTATACAAGATATCGATTATGCATATAAATCTGTACGAGTATGGCAAGGGAAGGGAGGTAAAAACCGCATAGTGACAATAGCAACAGAGCTTTTCCCCGCTATCAAACAACAGCAACAGAGATCCGCGAGTTACTATCATCAAGACATGAATGACACAGTTTTCTCTGGTGTATACATACCTGAAGCTCTTGCTAGAAAGTACCCGAGCGCAGAAAGGAGCCTAAATTGGCAATTCCTCTTTCCCTCTAGTCGTTTGTCGCCAGATTTACAAACAGGCGAGCTACGTAGACACCATATTCACCCAACAGCACTTCAAAAACACATTAAGGTAGCAGGCCAAAAAGCCAACATTGAGAAAAACATCTCGTGTCATACTTTAAGGCACTCATTCGCTACGCACCTTCTTCAAAGCGGAGCGGATATCAGAACCGTTCAAGAACAACTTGGGCACACCGATTTGAAGACAACGCAAATCTATACTCACATCATTGATAGAGGCGCCAATGGCGTTGTTAGCCCATTATCAAGAATATTCGTAAAATAACGATAAATGAAATTCGGATTCCGAATTCTGAAATGACTTCATAATCACGAAACAGGGCACTATCACCTGCTCTTAAGGCTGAGGCCTCTAGTCACTCCAAAAGCTCAATAACAATTTATGTGTGTGTTTTTCTCTGCAGCAATGGCTACGTATCACCTCTTATTGTTGCGCCACCATTACCTATTTACAACTTTCATGGCGCTCACAACGCCCTAACACGCACAATAACGGGATGCCTAACAAACACATTATTAAACAGCGAGTTGCAGGTTTCCCACTCTCTACTTCGAGCTTTCGAAAAGAGATATTTCACAATTTCCATCAATAACAGTGTTCGAAAAAGAACATAGGTCTCAAAAACATACACACCATCAATATGAATAAGACTGCATGGTAAACTGCTTTTATAAAAAAGCAGGAATAAAGAATGATTACTAAGGATAGAGATTCAAAAATCGACAACAGTCTTCAACAGAAAGCTGGCGCAAAAGTAGAGCAAGATGTCGCGTTTTACTTACGCAGAGAGTTTGGAGATGCAAATGACATCTTCATTATCAATGACCTACGCATACAGTTTAAAAATGAAACAGCTCAGATCGATCACTTAGTCCTTTATAACAAAGGATTTATCATTATTGAGTCGAAATCGATTCGCGGTGAGGTTAAGGTCAACAATCAACTCGAATGGAGCCGAACCGTAAGAGGGAATTGGACAGGAATGCCCTCGCCTATCGAGCAAGCTAAGTTGCAAACCAAACTATTGAAAGCACTGTTAAATGACAACGCTAAGTCGTTGCTAGACCGAATTGCGTTTGTACAAGCGTACTTTGGTGGTCGCTGTTGGGATCAACTCTGTGCCGCATCCAATGACGCTCTAATCGATCGAACTTCTATCCCTAAAGATATATCGAAGAAGCTCATTAAAGCCGAATCTATTGGTAGCTGCGTTAAGAGTCTCATCAAAAAACACCGCGTAGGTTCAATACTAAATCCGAATCCTACGTTTAATCGTGATGAACTGTACCGCCTAGTTCACTTTCTAAACGAACAACATGTGCCTGCGTCTTCTCCGGCTCCCAAAGTACATATCGCAGAATTGAGCGAAACTGAAAAGGTAGACTTGATTCCAGCTCAAGAAACAATTGAAGAGGCCAAAGTTCCACAAATAAGGCATGGTTTTAATTGTAAGAAGTGTCAAAGCCCTCAGACCGAGCCGAGGTATGGAAAGTATGGGTATTACGTCTACTGCCCACAATGTAAGGTGAATACTGCAATGCGTATTAGTTGCCATTCTTGCCAATCTAATTCAGCTAAAGTCAGTAAGAAAAAGAACACGTACTCAATTGCATGCTCTTGTGGTGAAGGAACTCAAGTCGTATTTCCTTAATCTAATAATTCGGAATCCGAATTACAACGCAGTTTAAAGCGATGCGGATTCAAATTCGGATTCCGAATTCCTCCAAAACTAAACAACTAACACATATCACTTCTGGCCACTTTTCGGCATAACCTCAACAGGTGGTACTTGGTGCCAAACAATGTCACTTGTGCCTGTATAGATTTTTGTCGTTTTAGCGTTCGCGTGTGCCATTCGCTCGGTAGCGCTCTGCCCTTGTTGTTCAATCATTCGAGCAGCTAGTCCTCGAATTTCATGATAGGTCGGCCTTAGCGATTTCTTTAGATGGCTATATAGCCCTAAAGAGTCTCGAACCTTACTGAACTCTTTACTTATATTGTGGTGATGCACTTGGTAAAGATGGTCGGTCTCTTTTGAAATACCACGTTGCTGCTGTTTAGGTTTACGATGAACGATATAAGGGCATATCAATCTCGATGTTTTAGAAAGGTCGACAATGTCTTTAATCGTCTGGGTGACAGGAATGGCCACAGTGGAAGCATCGGACTTTTTCACCTTTTCTCGATGAACATAAAGCATTCCATACACTGCATGCCCATCCACATACTCCACCTCTTTGTCAGGGTTCCAAAGAATCCCACAAACGCCTTCCCGTGGTTTGTATATACGATAACGAAGCCTATAGATCTCTCTCACAGCATGAGTCGTCTCAAGTGTTAAGCTCATTGCGACCTTAAGAAACAGTGGCGCTGCATCGTAGACCTTTTGGTAGTTTTCGATATCTAGGTCGTGGCGAGCTTTTGTGTAATCTTCTCTGGTCAATCGACGCTGTTTTTTATTGAGTACAAAATTACTCTCAATAGCGCTCTCATCAGCAAGGTAGGAAAATACCTTTTTAAGGTTACTGATCTTATTGTTGAGCTGACGATTACTTAACTCTGAATAGTATTTCGAAAGGAACTCATTGATGTGCTGTAACTTGATCGATTTGGTTGGCAACCGCCCCATGAACTCATCAAGGCGGTAACAGTCCCTTTCCAAATTTCGATAAACGTCTTTGGAAAGCCGTTCTTCTTTCTTCACACGAGACAACACTAATGGAAGCCACTCTTTTAAAGGCCGATTAAATTTGTCCTTACGGCCTTTGGAGACAGCTTTGCGAAATGGGGTCATCTCAGAAAGGGAAAATGCGCTTTCTAGCTCAGGACGATACTGCAAGTTATAAACATGCGCAGCTTGTATCGCTTCTTGCTCTACAGTCCCGATAGGAAATAGCTTCTTCACACCATCTACGGTCGTAAACCGAAACCGAGATTGACCCCTATGGCTCATTTTCACCAAGAATGGAGGGTAATGAGCCGTTTCTTTGCTTCTAGCTCTACCAACCATTTATGACTCCAAGAATCTTAGAAGTTCACTCACCCTGTCTGCAGGGTTCCCTATCTCGTCGTCAACACAGACTAAATATCGGCCCGTTGGCGTTCTAGTGCCCTCGAGCTTGCCATGCTTAATCCAGTTTATGATGGTGGTATTGCATATCCCTGAATCAGGGTAAAACTCATCAATAAATTGTCTAGGTCTGATTTTACGCGTCGCCATGTCGTTCTCCTTACCTTTCTCACTACATGAAAATTAAGATTTTTCATCTACTGGTAGAAAAACTATGCACGATTTTTTCAGTGACATTCTATTTGCGCAGCAATTAACGAAAAGGATTCCCGAAGCGTAAAACGATTCAACGAATCGATTTCAAGCCCACTTTAGGGTGGACTAATACAGTAGTACCCAGTTGCTAATGTATTGATTTTATTTGACTATTTCATTGGCCTTTTTAAGCGTTTTTTAGGCCAATTAGAGCTTAACCACCAGCTATAAATACATAAAATGCATATAAATCAATACCATACAGCTAAGATTACTACCAATATCGGGGTTTCACCGTTTTTGAGCCCTCAAAAACGTCTCAAATATCGCGCAATACACTGAAAATAATCAACTTTCCTCTTCCCCAGTTTATCCCAATGTTGCTTGGGTGGATTGAGTTGTACTTAGTTAAATATATGGTCAACCATGTCAAAACTTAGTTACAGATTCTTTGTAGCAAACTATTATGGAAAGTAGATTTAACTAAGATAAATAACCCTATCTGCGCTCTCAATCGTCTCCTCTCTATGCGCAATTAATATTATTGTCATATCTTTATTTCTTAAATTGTAATTTATCACTGACTCATTTTCTACATCAAGATGGCTTGTAGATTCATCCAAACACAAGATGGCAGGGGACCGGTATAGAGCACGAGCTAAATAAATCCTTTGTAACTGTCCTCCGGAAAATGAACTCCCCATATCTCCAACTGGAGTATGATATTGCATTGGCAGCGCTTGTATTTCCTCGAGAATACAAGAATCCTGACAACAAGCTTTGAGTTTATCCTCGTCATAATATTGACTAAACAAAGTGATATTTTCGACAATAGAACCGGACAACAAAGTATCATTCTGCATTACTGCCGCAAACTGCTCCCTATAACTACTTATGGATATCTGACTTATGTCTATTCCGTCTAAATATATTTTACCTTCTGTTGGTTTAAGCAAACCAAGTAAAATTTTCATCAAAGTCGACTTACCACAACCAGACGCACCAGCTATGGCTACGCATTCTCCTGATTGCACTTCAAATGAGATATTTCTAAATACCCAATTAGATTTACTAGAGTATTTAAAACCAATCCCTTCAACACGAATATGACCGAGAGAACGACTAATATTGCCATGTTTCTTTTTGTAATTCTCTTTACTCTCTAGTGCAATGTCTGACAATCTTTCCAAATGAACACTAAGCATTTTGAATGACAACCATTTACTAATAAATGCAGAACTGCTCGACGTAAACTGTCCCTTATAAGCAATAAAAGCTAGAAGCATACCAACAGAGAGCTCACCGTCTATCACAATCAACGCTCCCATATAAATGATAACTATCGACTCTAGACCAAGAATAAGACCAGTAATTACACCTTCTGCAATATTTAGTTTTCCTTTTTTAATTCCCAAATTAATCACTTCTGAATAGTTATTGAGCCATTTGTTAAGGCGATGGCTCTCCTGGCTAAATAGCTTTAAAGTCTGAATTCCACGTACTGACTCAAGGAATATAGTATCTTCTTTTGCTCCAGAGATAATCAATTCTTTTTCTAATTGACGATTCGGGGAGTAAAACAAAAACTTCACTAAAAATGAAAGTATAACACTAACTACAACCACACTACTTAACTCTGGACTATATATATACATCATAACCAGAACTACCAATGTCATTAAACCATCAATAACGCCCTCGACGAACCCAGTCGTCATCATACCTTGTATCGCTCCGAGCGAGCCAAAACGTGAAACAATATCCCCAATATGGCGTTTCTCGAAGTAAGAAATAGGCAACCGTAATAAATGACTAAATAAATTTGCCCCCATCTGAATATTCAAAGTGCTACTAAGCCTAATCACTAACCAACTTCGAAAAGCACTGATACTTACATGAATAATACATAGCAAAGAAAATCCAATGGCTAAAACAGTTAAGAGTGGCTCATCATTACTTAATAATACATGGTCTATTACCCATTGCATATAATATGGCGATAGTAATGCTACACACTGAAGAGTTATCGTCAGTGCAAATAAAGAAATGAGGGACCGCTTTAAACCTGACACTTTTTCCCAAAGTTGATCTATTTTCATCACAACTGCAGAATTTTCTTTTTTAAATTCAGGATTAGGTGTTAACTCTAGAACGATACCAGTGAAAGAATCACTAAATTTTAGTTTATCAAGAACTCTTTGCCCCAAACCAGGATCATTAATATAATATTTTCCATTTTTGTAGCCGGTAAGTACAACATAATGGTCAAGATCCCAATGTAAAATACAAGGAAAACTTAACTTAGATACTTCATCTAAACCACATTGTAAAGCTCGGGAGGAAAGGTTTAGACTATCAGCCACCTCCATAACATGTGCTAAGTTCATCCCTTGATTATCTAAGTTACTAATTCCTCTCAAAGATGGAAGGTTGACCTTATAACCATAATAAGATGAAATCATGGCAAGACAAGCTAAACCGCATTCAGAAACTTCTGATTGCTGAATTATTGGAACATTTTTCTTATTTTTAAAAATCAAAAAAGAGGCAGCATTAACGCTCGTGATTTTATTATTGAATTTTATTGTATCACTCATTAAATTTACCACTTATCGCATACACAGGTTCTAACAACCACTCTAATAGGCTTCTTTTTTCTAGAATAATATCCGCATCAGCGATCATTCCCACCTTGAAATAAAATATTTTTCCATATGCTGAAATATTTTGCTTACTTAAACTTGCTCTTACTACGTACATTGGTTCATCAATTTTTATAGGGGATTTTTTTTCACTTGGTAACAACAATGCTTTATCAACACTTATTACCTCACCTTGTACCATTCCAAATTTTTGATACGGAAAAGCATCAAATCTTATATTTACCTTATCTCCCATTTGTATAAACCCAGCTGAGCGTGTTGGTAAAAACATTTCAATTTCTAATGGTGAATCATTTGGGATAATACTAAGAAGGGACGAACCAGGACTCACACTAGAACCAGGATGCATTTGAATAGCCGTAACAACTCCAGATTCTGGGGCTTTCTCTAGAAATTCATATTGGCTTTTCAACTCAAATAGTTGGGTTTTTATAGATGATATTTGACGATTTATCGATACCTTACTTGATTTAATTTTATCGGGAGAGATTAACCTCTCATATTCGAGATTAATTATCTCTGATTTAATTAATGAGATTTCTTTATTTGTTCTATTTAAATTTTCTTTCGCATCTAAATATTCCTCTTCAAATTTAGAAAGTTGGTTGGGTGACAAATAACCATTGTTAAATAAGTTTTTATTATTTAACAATGCATTTTCCTTCAAAATTAATATTGAATTATATGTTGACTTGGTTTCATTAATGATACTTAGCCTTTCGTCTAAGAATAACAATTGCTCTTCAATCTTAGCTTGCTCTTTATTATGAATATGACTTATCGTATCTAACTCAACTGATAAAGATCTACTTTGAGCCTCCAATTCAAAACTTAAAGCCTCAGACAGTTCAAGCCCCGTTGATAAACTATGACTATTCCTCACTTTCACCAAGTTATCACCAGCGGCAACGTGACTTCCCTCAGTAACTAAAAAACTATCAATAACACCACGCCTACTTGAAAAAACTTTAACAACACCTTTCTTAGGAGTCAGGTATCCTTTAACACTTTCTTTCCTAGAATAACTGCATTGAGTCAAATATATGACAAAAACGATAAAAAAAGAAACAATCATCAAGTTAACAATATACAACGATATAGGTTGATTCAAATTAACAGTGCCTAATAAACGATTTTTCTTAGATTTGAAAACTTCTTCTCTAAACAAAATTAACCTATATATTCTAGAATTGGACTAACATTAAAAAAAAGACCCCAAATAAATGTATTTTATACTCTTTTCTTTAATAAAAGTTTCTTCAAAATGCCGGGAATCTTTTGAATTATTGATATTATCTCCAATAACAAAATATGAACTAGCAGGAACTGTAAAGTTAAGGTTATCGATTGAAATTGCTTTGTTATCTTGAATGCACTTTGTAGCATTACATAGCTCTCCATTACTAACTATGATTTCGTCTTTTGGAATTGAAAATATCCTTTTAGAATAATACTTACCATTCAAAATAAAAACTACGACATCACCTCTTTCTAAGTTGATATCATTATCAAAATATCTCAACAATACAATTTGACCATCTTTAATTGTTGGAGACATGCTTGCACCTACATTCTTTGCAAGTACTAAGTCATTTTTATATGTTAAGATATTAAACATAAGCATTAAGTGTATAATTGAAATTATAACCTTTAATTTAATGCTATTTTTTTTAGACCATTTCTTTGTAAAAAAAAATGGCGAAGTAATCAAAAAGAGAGCTGTTATTATGATAATAAAATAGCTTGCGATATATATATCGATACTGTGTAGAAATGAAAAACTCTTCACGATTGAAAACAAAACCAGGATAAAGAACCAAATTCGATATATCTTGTTATCACAAAAAAGGTCATATAACCCCAAAGATAACAGGTTAAAAAATGATTTAATTACTTTCAAAACTAAGAAACCCTTAAATATTAGTTTAAATAGGAATAAGGTTACAAGTTGTTAATCTTATTCCTAGAATGATTTATTATTTTTAATTTTCTATTTCACGGCCTCCATTACCACGACGATAATTTCCTTGCCTATTATTGTGACCATTACGACGATCTTCTTTTCTTAATCGGTCTAAGTACTCTTGCTCACCTACATTCAGTTCTTCTGAATGGATTAACAAATCAAACCAATTTTTGTTTTTTATATCTTTCAGAGTATCGATTACTTCCCTTAATCGATCCATAGATGTATCACCACCGCTATCTCCGCGACCACCACCAATAACTAACGCAATTTCTTTATTTGACAAATCTTTCATTTTTTATCTCTAAAAATTATTATATTTTTATCCTAACCATTATTGGAATATCATTTTAATGCTCTATTTCCCTACCACCAGAGCCACGACGGTATCCACCTTGACTGTTATTGTAACCATGACGATCTGCTTCTCTTCGCATGTTATCTAAGTACTCTTGCTCTCCCGAATTTAGTTCTTCTGAGTGAGTTAAAATACCAAACCAGTTCCTCTTTCTTATATCTTTCGCTAGATCTTTAGCTTCACTGATAGCATCACGTACGTGGTCTTGCCAATCTTCACCACCTCTTCCTCCACCAACGACTAGCGAAGCTTCTTTATTGGATAACTCTTTCATAACTCCCCTTTATTACATTTTATAAAACAACCAGTCAGGCCGTGAATCATATACACATCACATATGAAATCAACACAATACATACTTCATGCATATAAATGTGATGAAGTTAACATTAAATTTATTCAGCCAGAAGGGTTGTGTATTATTAAGCCACTACTTGAAAGCGAATAAATATATAAATCAATAGCATGCAGATTTGGTTACTACCAAAGACGGAGTTCATCAGCCATGATTTTAATAATCAAACTTTCTTCACGACAACAGAACCCGTTATGACTTATGAAACAAAGGATACATTAATTGCATAAGCAAACTATTATTCCATTCATTCAAGGATAAACTGAAGATTGAACAAGCTCTCTACTAAACCTTTCATATAATTCAAAAGCTTCTGTTTTAGATATCAAGCTTCCAAGAGCACATTGGTGTGCCAGTTCAATATCATCGCCTAGGTTTGGGTAATAACGCTTGGCGACTGCAGCGCACTTGCTCAGATTGGTGTACCAACTGCCGTCTTTCTCAGCAACGAAGTAATATGCTGCCCTAACTAACTTCTTGCTAATAACCTTGGTGACGCCTGCATCACTCATGCGTTCAAAGCGGGGGGGTCATTTGCTCAAGAAAAGTAGATAAGTCACCATTAAGAGTTTGAGCTATTTCGTTACTTGGTTTGTATAGTGGAAACCCAGCAGATAAATCGTTTCCCCAAACACAACAGCAACAATGCTTGAGCCAAAAATGCCAATGGTATTTTTCTTGAGGCAACAGAACATCCCGAAGGAGCCAGGATCGATATCAAGCTTGCTCACTTGAGGATATGCTTTGGGAATGGTGTTAGAAAGTCGGTTAAATACTTCCTCTTCTCTTTGACCTACAGGCGTAGCGAGGACGACAGAAACATCCAAATCAGAGCAACCAACGATGGCTGTTCCTCTTGGCACGCTTCCATACAACTAGATGCCATCAATTTGGTTCGGAAGTTCGCTTAACAACGAGTCAATAACAGCGTTCACGACACCTTGAAATTCGGGCGCGATATTCTTAGGCGAGTAAAGGTTTTGAATAAACCCGTCTTTGTCTAGACCTCTAGCTTGATCCTGCATACTGAGTTCCTATTTGAATGTAATACACGTTGAGTGATCCCACACATTAAGAATCAACACCTCACGTTTAAGACAGGATCGTTTTCGCGTAAACGAGCGTGCTGTCTAGCTCTCCTGATGGCAAACGTCGGTCATTAGCGAAACACGCCTCTTGTTGATATCCACATCGTTTAGCTACGGCCCGACTTTTCAAATTCGAGCCTGCCATTCTAATTTCGATTCGTTTCGCACCTTTTTGAATGAATGCATACTCTTCGATAATTCGGATGGCTTCACTCACATAACCAAAACCAGTTTGGGATGTTTGTAACCAATAGCCAATTTCAAAGTAAGGGACAGTACCGTCTCTGATCATAAAACCAATAGCCCCTATAAATGCCCCCGTTTTCTTTTCAATAATATTGAACCAGAATTCTCCAATAAAGTTGGCGAAATTATTGGAAGCATCTTGAATGTTAAGTTCGAGCTGCTCTTTAGTTAGAGAATCAGAAACCCAAGGTAAGAATGGGGAAAACTCAGCCTTGCACTCATTTATCACCTCAAACATCTCTTCGCTGTATTTTAATGATGGAGGGGTTAATTTGAGCCTTTCACTTTCCATCACTAAGCCTTTCCCCAATCAGATCGAACAACCGCCAACACAACTGTATCCCACCATTGACCTTTGAAGAATCGATGATCTTTAAAACACGCTTCTTGTTTCATTCCTAGTGACTTACATAACTTAATCGCAGCCAAGTTCTTGCTGATGGTTTCGGCGTAGATGCGGTGTATGCCTAACTCAGAGAAACCGAAATCAGCGAGGGCTTCAGAAGCTTCTATAGGAAGCCCTTTTCCCTGAATTTCCCTTGAGAAAGCACAGCCCATCGAAGCTTGTCGATTACCCTCAAGGCGCAAGCAAACGGTTCCAATAAACTTCCCCGAATCTTTGTTTTCAACTGCAAGCTGATAGGACTGTCGAGGAACTTCTGAAGCCTGCTCAACAAACAGCTGGGTTAGCTCTCGATATTTGTTAGGTTCGCAATCACTTTCGTCATAGAAACGCTGATACTTAGCGTCTTGAGACATCGCAACAAAGGCACACTCGTCTTCGATACTCATATCTCGAAGAATTAACCTGTCAGTTTCCAGCTTAAACATCAAAATTCCTTTTTATTTTATAGCCATGAAGGGAAAAGTCTCGGAGGTGTTTACTCGTATACTTTCCCGTAATGCTTCAACCAACCATGAGTGTGATGATTACGAGGGTCTTTGTGCGTCCAGTGCATTACGCCACCTTTCTTGTTCCATTCATATTCACCATAAAATTCAACTCGATCGCCCTTTGCCAGTCCCTGAACACGAGGCGCTAAATCAATATTATGTGCGACTAACAAGGTTTGTCCGCTATCGAGTTGCAAAATGAATTTCTGATGTCGAGAGCCTTTATTATCATCAGGAAGTACTCGATACACCGTACCCGATCCGCGCACCTGAACGTCGCTTTGGTGATTTTCGTAAGCTTGCTTAAGTCGCGTATCATTCGCTTGAACATGACTGATGCCGAAGCTAAGCAGCACTATAAGTAGAGCGAAAAATTGTTTCATTCCTTTCATTTCCCATATCTGTATGTTGATTTGGGATACTGGCTGGGCATCCCCTCTTTTAACGATGCTTGTACTGAGTCGGACAATAACCTCTCGAAACGCACGAACTGCGCAGTTTTACGTACTTGGTCGAGCGCCCAGAAACACGTGAACGCCACAGCTTAAAACTGCCAAGCTTGAGATGGCTACGCATAAAACGAATCACTTGTGATTCATTTAAACCAAATTGCAGCTCTATGGCTTCAAACGGGGTTCGATCTTCCCACGCCATTTCTATAATTCTTGATTCGTTCTCTTTAGATAGCATCATGCATACTCTTCCTTTATAAACTGGAAGAAATACGCCCGTCTTAGATTTAAAGATCACAAGTGACCACTTTGAACTACACGACTTATAAAGTTCAATAAAACAACAAGCTAACTCAAATTATGGCTATTTGCTTTCCAGCCACTCAGAACGCAATAGACCATACTTAATCGAGTCATAATACTCGCCTTGGTAATAACGCACTTTTCTTAGCCTAGCTTCTTGCTGGAAGCCTAATTTGAGGGCTAGTGACATCATGCGAGGATTACCCGACCAAGTGGTTAAACCGACACGCTCTATCTGCTTGTTTTCGAATAGGTAAGATACCCAAAGAGGAAGAGCTAACGCAGCAATACCCTTCCCCCAATAGTCGGAGTTATAAATGACTACTCCGACTTCAAGCCAACGTGTCTCTTCACACTCCCAATAACAACTGACGGTTCCTACAGGCACATCGTCTACAACCACCAACTGTAAGTCGGATCCATTGAGTAACCGTTGAAACGAACGGCTTTCAAATTCGCCTAATGACGGGTGGGAATATGGGAAATAAGGGCCGTTAAACTTCGTCCACTCATCATTTGAGATAACCAAAGCATGAATGGCGGCCAATTCGCTGGGCATTGCTGATCTTATCGTTATGTCCATTCACTTTCCTTATCCTGTTTCAAACGCTGTCGTACTGTTCGATTATTCTCAGTATTAGCACGACTAATTTTTGTTGGAGTTTATTAGCTTTAACTGAGTATTTGCGAACTCTCTAAGCACTCTCGCATTATTGTGATGTGCGTTATCTCCGCATTGCTGTCCGTTCACTCTAATTTCAGGGCTAGAGTAGACAGGAATAATATCACGCTCATAAGACATTACCGTGCCTCTCTCTGAACAAGCAGCACCGAATGAATATGCAGGAGCTTTCGGATAGCTGCCAGCGATAAAATAATCGATACTCTCGTGATCTTTTAACACCTTTTTATAGTCGTGGTTAGCGCCACTCAAGTGACCAATTTCATGTTCCATTGTCGAGTCTGGGCAATTTATCGCCAAAGAGAAAAAACGAGATACCTGAGATGCGACACCACAATATCGAGACTCGAACGCAGAATGATAATTAGAAAACACAACCCCTGAAAAAACAGGACGACCGTCTTCTGTGATTTCTTTAATTGGCTCTTCCATCGATAATTTGAGTAGCCTCTCTGCTGCGCTCAAATCTTGAAACCAAAGGCTGTCGATTTCAGACGTATAAGTCACCTTGGTGACTTTTCTCGTCATAGGGATGCAGGAGTTCTTCAACACCAAATTCGAATAGCTTTCCCATGTCGCTATTTTAGAGGCTATAAATTCTTTGGAATATTCGGCTAACACAGATTCATCAACATAAAGGTGGATCTCTGTATTCAAAACCTCACTCTTCGCACAAGTAGGAAACTCGATGCTTTGAGCATTGGATAGTCGACTATTGCTCAACACTATAATCAAAACACAACCAACTAACTGGATAAGCCTTTTAAAAGAACCCTCACTGACTCGTGTATTCATTTCCACCCTCTCCCTATATTCAAAACCACAAAAAGCATCATAAATGCCGTGACTTAAGATTCATATAAATAACTAATACACATATAACAACACCGTCTTACATGTTAAATTTCGATAGAAAGAAGGCTTATTAAGGAATCTACTCATCATAAATCGATGTACTTTAGTTAAGTTAGATATAGGCCGATAGTGATTCCGATAATCGACCGAACATACTAAACGGCGGGCATGGTTCACCCTGCTTTGTAACTACTTATTTCAAAGAGATTTTTGCAATGAATCTCACGCTCTAGGAATGCTGAACCACGGTCACATAACGCTCCATCTTCCATAATCAGAGCAACCACCCTCCCTATTGAGCATTGATTTTTTGAATACCAAAATCATTCAATTGAACATATCAACATAGCTTATCGATTAAGCAATTGATCTCATAGCAAAGAGACTGTACGCTTACATTATGCACACGGTTACCTAATGGAGATCACGATGAATGAACTACTGACATGCGCTATGGAACAGAAACAACGAACAACAGTGACGAGTTTATTCGCAAGAAATGGATTCAAGATTGCGGCTACTGACTTTGATGATGTGACTTTCGAACGAGAGAGTGTGTTGGTCAATGTTCGTTTTGATGCGTCTTCAAACGTTGAATCGATTTCAATTCTAAACAACTAACGAGCTCACAAGCAGGTCGCTAAAATAATTGAATGGCCAACATTCGAGTCATTTTAGCGTATCTTGCAACCTGCCCTTTTCTACTTCATCCCCATCCTCTTCTCTTCCAAAAGCCACCGAGTGACAATTAAATCAATAACTCGCAATTCCATGAGCTTGGCTTATATTTATTAATACCCTTTGAACAAAAATTCGAAATGATGCCTATGTTCCTAACTCGGTTAATTTATGTCAGTACGCTTTCCGAATGTTGTGATTCCAAAGCATTGGAGGAGATACTCGCTATCTCGCGAGATCATAATCGGCAGAGCCATTTAACGGGGCTTCTCAGCCATAATCAAAAGTACTTTCTTCAATGCATTGAAGGGGCTAGAGAGGCCGTTAACCACACGTACAATCATATTCTTAACGACGAGAGACACAATCACGTCGCAATACTTTATTTTAAAGAGATTGATAGTAGAGAATTTGGAGACTGGTCGATGGGAGACATTCCGCAGTCCAATTTAACCGAGCTGTTGAACTTACAGTTTTCAACATCTGATCAATTTAACCCGTACGAAATGTCTGGCGAAAGTGCTTACCGAATGCTTTTAGAGTTAAAGCAAAATTTGCCATCTGAGTGACAAAACTCAACTTGGAACGATTACTATAGAAGAACCTGCGACCAAATAAGGTTTTGTCATTTTGAGTTTAATAAAAGGTTAGATGTGCATCTCACCTTTATTTTAGGACAAGACTTTTAAACAATTAAGTTCTACGCTCTTAATTAATCTCGACGACCAGTCAACTCAATCGCTTGATCTTTTGTATCAATTTGGAATTTCAAACCACCAGAAGATGCTTCATTGCGACTTTGTAATACAGGTTCTGATTCAACACGCTCTACATTAGTCTTATTTGGCGCAGTTAGGTTCATGTCGATTGTACCTGTATAATTGCCGTCTGCCGCCAACGCAGTATTCATGGAAAAAGCCATAAGCCTAGTGCGATTAACTTGTTCATACGTCACCTCTGTATTTCATCATTCGTTTTTCTTTCGATAGAGTTACTTTAGCCATCAACAAACAAATGAGGAAAACCGAGATTTACCAAATTGAAAACAGCCCTAAGAATTAGCTTTAAGGCAATTGCATTTGTATCTCAGATAGCACCTCATCTAACCCCTCACCTAAGGCTTCAACCAGCGCTTCATAACCTGCTTCTTTCAACGGTACTTTTGATTCGAAGTCGGCACGTGCAAGCTCTGAGCCTTGATCGCTCAATACCCAAGTTCCTTTCACTTCTGCGTTTCCGGTATAAGAACCGTTGAACTGCTCAAAGGTTATCGTCAACTCTCTTTCGGGCTCTCCTGATGTATCAGAAGTATTGACCCGCTCTTCAAGCAACCCTTCAAGGTTCTCAGCCCAAACATGTTTACGCGCAGATACCAATTCATTTTCAGACTTGCGATAAGCTATTCCTATCGTGTCGAGGTAATCCGGCAAATCAACACTAGTTTTGACCTTAAAGATCGGTTTATCCAATGTACTTTCAGGCAAGAGGTACGCGTTAGTACCATCAGTAGGCGCAGCGCACCCCAAGAGCCCAACTGACACAACCAGTGATATAAATTGCTTTCTCATTATTCCACTCCCTTAACTGGAATCGGGTCTTCTTCTACTTCGCTACCGAACACTAACGCATTCGGTTTGTCGTTCAGCACTTTAATCAGTGGGCGAAGCTCTTTTAACACATGTTCTAACTCTTCAGATGCACTGATCAATTGCTTGTAAGCGTCGGAGTCATCATCGTAACTCTCTAATGTCGCCTCAAGTTGCTTCATGGTGTCACTCAGATCTTGTGGTAACGCTTTTGCGCCCTCACTACCCATCAGTTGATCGACACTCTTCAAGGTAGTATCTAATGATGCAAGCGATCCGTTTAAATTGGCGATAGTCGCGTCTAACGGTAGCTCGTTAATCTTGGTTAGGAAATCGGTGATCTGATTTTGAATTTCGGTTAGACCACCCGCGACAACCGGGAACACAGGGTAACCATCAAACTCTCTGGGTTCGTAAGTCTCCTCATCTTCATAAAAATTAATGTCGACAAACAGCGCTCCCGTGAGCAAGTTACCTGTTTTCAAGGTTGCTCTTAACCCTTCGCCCATTTGCAGCTTGACGCGTTCAGCAAAGGCTTCGGAATTCACGGCTCTAAAGACTTCAGAAACTCGTTCTATTTCCAGCTTTATTAAGATAGGAATACGGTTCGAGACCTTGCCATCTTTATCCATGCGAATTTGTAACGGCACCGTATCCACAGTGCCAATCCTGACACCTCGATACTCCACTGGAGCCCCTTTCCTTAAACCTCGAACCGATTCTTCAAATAGCAACACATACTCGATCGATGTCGTGTACTTACCTTGTAGAACCGCGTCGTAATTGTCGTACAGTGTGTACTCTTGAAGGTTCTCTTTTATCTGCAATCCAGGCTTAATACTCTCGGCTACATCAAAGCTCACACCACCAGTCAGGATGCTTTCTATTGATGCAAAGTTAACATCTAAACCATTCGCACCAAACTTCACATCGATTCCAGAAGATAGCCAAAACTGCGTTTTTTCGAAAATCAGGCCATCATAAGGTGCAAAGATAAACAGTTGGTATTTACCCTCTTTCTTTTCATAGTCAAAGCTTGTTTTCTCAACCCGACCCACCACGAAGCCATGATGCAAGACAGGTTCTCCTACACGCAGTTGGTTGGCCTTATTATGTGAAACCACCACACGAATTCCTTTGGTATCTGGTCCCGCGACGGGTGGTGTGTCTAATACATCGAACTTCAATTGAGACTCACTCGATTTACCCGGCTTTAACTCTATGTATGAGCCAGACAAAATGGTTTCTAACCCGCTGATTCCATCAGTACCGATGTGTGGCTCAACCACCCAAAACTGGGTTTCTTTATTGATCATGCGTGAAGCTTTCTTGTCTATCTGAGCTTTGGCTATGATGTATTCGTAGTTTTCACTCAGCGCGACATCCGTAATAGTGCCCACATGTACATTTTTAGACTTAATTGCTGTCTTTCCAGCTTCGATACCTGAAGCATCAGGCAAGATCAAAGTGATCTCTGGTCCGCGATTGTTGAAGTACTGAAACAACATCCAACAGCCGACCAGAACCGCGATAATGGGCACAATCCAGACCGGAGACAATTCATTTTTTTTTGATACTTTCGCATCTGACGCGCTTTGTTTTTCCATATACCCCATACCTCTACCGAGAGATTATTTCCATATAATTCGAGAATCAAAAATCATTGCCGACAACATAGTGAAAATGACGACGGCAGCAAAAGACAAAGCAGCCGGCCCAGGATAAATCGCCATCAATCCGTCTAATTGAACCAAGGCAACCAGAATAGCAACCACAAAAATATCTATCATTGACCACCGACCAATAAACTCAGTAACACGGTATATTTTGAGAAATCGAGTCGCTTCATCAACAGGTAAACCCTGAACCCTTTTTGCATTCCAATACAAGTATGCGAGTGCAATCATTTTTGCCATCGGTATAAACACACTGGCAAGCAAGATGATCAAAGCGACTGGGTATGACCCCATATTCCACAGAATGATGACACCTTCGATGATGGTTGAACCTTCACTCGTCCCGAATGCAGACGTATACATCATTGGGTATAGGTTTGCCGGGATATAAAAAATAATGGATGTGAGTAATAGAGCCCACGCTATCTGAAGGTTTTTGGTCGGATTAAATCGGTGTAGGTGAACATGACAACGAGAGCATTGACTAAGTTGGTCATCATACAAGTGAACCTGCCCACAAACATGACAAACCAAATGCTCATGCTTTTGGAAAAGGCTACCCGTTACCGATTCGTGCAACGGGTTCGGAGGGATCAATCGGTCCCAGATCCAATCAAAATCAACCAACGAAATGGTTTTGACCACCAGCATAGCGTAGATACCAAATGCCCAAAATGATATGCCCATAGAGACATCGGCTAGTGCTGCTATTTTAATCAAACTAACCAACACACCAATCAAAAATACATCCACCATGAGCCACGGTTTAACCCAGCTCAAGGTCTTTAAAATGAAGATCGCTAAACGGCTTAGGTTCGGCAAGTGGGTGCGCTTTTTTTCAGTCAACGAATAGAACCAGATCGCGCTAATTAGAAAATAAGCAGGCAAGAAAATAACGGCAAGAAATAAGAGTGCGGCAATCAGTGAATTATCTAACCTATTCATCATATCCACGGCTTGATAAAGGGTTATTTGTTGACTGATACCTTGGACGCTAAATGACATGTAGGGAAAAGTAAGACTCATCACGAGTGTGATCAAACTGGCCACTGCGTAGGCCATCACTCCTTGCCCCTTACTCGCGCCGATGCTGCACAAAGTATGATGACAACGAGGGCACGACGCCTCACTGCCCG
>NZ_CAWPOA010000052.1:252609-271772 GCF_963889365.1 Vibrio sp. OPT20
AAGGTAATTCCCGGAACTGGCTGACTAACCCACATTCGATGCATGACTTGGTACAAAGATCAGACAATAACGGCACCTCTTAGCGGTTGATAAGCAACTAGACACTAAGACTAACTATAAGTAAGGGTTGGATTTTTTGCCAATATGCACACAATTAAACAAATACAGTATGGTAGAAATGAGAGGTAGAAAGATAAAAGAAGAGATGACCAATTGGCCACCTCCTCGCAGTCCTAGAGCTGTGTCTAGAAAGCTTAAACTAAGTTCTGCTTAAGCTTCTCTTCCAACGCTTGGATACACAGCTTGATAGCGATAGGCGTATTTGAAGCGAATGGGTTTAGCGCATAAACCGTGTTGGTCGGTAGTTGAAATGCTGGCATCATGTCGACCACCTCACCGGATAGCTGATGAAGGTAAAAGTCTGGAATCACACCGATACCAACGCCAGATTTGATCAAGGCGAGACAACTGTGAAAGGAGTTCGTAATGCAGCTGGCTGGCTGTTGGTAAATAAAGTCTTGTTCATTTTGCGAACTAAAGTGATGAGTCACCTGTTTTCCCTGCCAAGAATTTGCAATGTAAAGAATAGATTCAAGTTCACGAGATCGCATACTTTCAACACCACACAACACGTCTTTAAATTCACCCAAGCGTTTCTGTTTGAGGTTACTGTCACGTGAACTGCCCACTCGTACCGCGAGATCAATATCGTGCTCCATGAAGTCTAAATGCTGATCGTCGCTTATCAGTTCTGGCTTTAATTTCGGATATTGCTTCATCAGTTCCGCAATAACAGGCGCAACCAACAAGTCCATCAACGCATTCGGTGCCGTGATACGAATCCGACCTTGGGGCTCTTCTAGCTCAGCTTTCGCCATATCCCAAGCCGATTCAGCGATCACGTTGATGTCTTTGCAACTCAAATAAAAACGCTCACCCATACTGGTCAGAGATTGCCTGCGTGTTGTGCGCTTAAGAAGAGAAGCGCCTAGCTCTTGTTCTAAGATTTTGAGGTGCTGACTGACGACAGATTTAGACAACTCAAGCTTTTCAGCCGCAGCTGATACTGAACCCTGCTCTACGATATGAGCGAAAATCGACATCTGCTTTAGCTTACTCATTTTATTGTTCTCTTTTTACAAACAGTATTTTCTATTATCTCTGTTTTTTAAATCAATTTCCAAGACTAAACTCAATTCAACTTATCGAGATACCAAATCAAAAAGACAGTGCTCGAAGCAAGACTGTTATGGAGAAAGACAATGTTAGACAACCAAATTTTAGAAGCATGTAAGCAAGGCATTAACGCGTGGCAAAAAGCTTTCAACAGCCAAGATGCGAAAGGTTGTGCCGATCAATATACTGAAAGCTGTGTAATGGAAGCGCGTCCATTTGGTACTTTTGAAGGTCGAGAAGCGATTCAAGCGTTTTGGCAAAATATCATCGACCAAGGCTTCAAAGACGTTGATTACACCGATGTTAAGTGGGAAGAGCACCCAGAAGGCGGCTACATTCTTACCGCTAGCTGGACAATGAACAAAGCGTTTGGTGTTGTACATCGTGAGCACTGGGCACTAGAAGCGGATGGTTGCGCTCGTTTAGTCAGCGACGACTTCGAAGTTCAAGGCGAACGCTAGAGCTGTAATTAAAAGCTAAAAGTTCAAAGTTCAAAGTTCAAAGTTCAAAAATAGAAAACAAAAAGCCAGCAATCCAAATGGACTGCTGGCTTTTTAATGTTCACTCTTGTCGCCTTATCACTTGATTTGAAGGTGATTCAGTGACTCTACACAATCACTCAACACGCTCATCATTTCAAATCAAAATGTCTAGTCAGACAGAGCAAATACAAGTCAAAGTTACAGAGCGGCTTTCTTCGCTTCTGTAATCCAACCATCGAACGTGCTTTGGTTCGCTTTGATCCAACCGTTTACGTGCGCTTCGATATCCGCAGAGCTGTTCTTACCTTTACTCATCATCATGTTCTGAGCACTTACATCATTGATGTTAAGTTTGATGATCTCGAAAAGCTTCGCTGCTGATGGGTTGTTCTTAGCAAACTCTTTGTTCGCAATAATGCGCATTGAGTTCATTTCGAAGCCGTAGTTTTTGCCGTTAGATAACGTCGTGTCCACATTCGAACGCTCGCCAGGAAGTGCTGAGAAAGGTACTTCTAACCAAACTACATCTTCGTTAGGCACCAATACGCCACTTACCCAGTAAGGTGTCCACGTGTAATAAAGGATTGATTCACCCTTTTGGTAACGAGAAATTGTATCTGCGATGATCGCCGCATAGTTACCTTGGTTGTGAGTCACCGTATCGTCCAATTTGAATGCCGAAAGTTGGTGTTCAATCACCATCTCACAACCCCAACCTGGGTTACAGCCTGTAAGGTCTGCTTTGCCATCACCGTCAGCATCAAACAGCTTCGCGATTTTCGGATCCGTCAGTTGACCAATGTTAGTGATGTTGTATTTTTCAGCCGTTTTCTTATCAATTAGGTAACCTTGAGCGGCACCGCTTACATATTGGCCTTCACGGTAGAATTTGTCATCGCCGCCCGCCATTTTGTATTTATCAGCATGAAGCGGGAACCAACCTACTGTTAGGAACGTCGCGTCACCTTTTGCGATAGAGGTGTAACCTACGTTGTAATCCACTTCTTGCGTAGATTTCACGTCGTAGCCAAGCTCTTCAAGGGCGCGGTTAACAATCAACGTTTGGAATGTTTCTTCCGCTACAGACGATTGAACTGGCTGAACTGATACACCTTCACCCGGTAAGCTTGCTGCCCACACGTTCGTTGATACTGCTAATGTAGAAACGATGCTAACTGCAAGTTTGCTCTTCCATGAATTATTCATTGGTGTTTTTCCTTAATTGTAGTTCTGATTTGTTACCGCGATTTATCGCATTGAGCACAAGAGAAACAGGGCCCATGTGGTACCAGCGTAATTTTGTATTACCTGCATTTACCCCGAGAACTTGGGTAATGCGGTCAAGCAGGATTGCTAGAATAACGATGCCGAGACCACCAACAGCGGCCAGTCCCATATCTAGACGGCCGATACCTCTCAGTACCATTTGACCTAAACCACCTACCGCGATCATTGATGCGATAACCACCATAGATAGCGACAACATCAGTGTTTGGTTCACGCCCGCCATAATGGTTGGTAATGCAAGTGGCAGTTGAATTCGGTAAAGCATCTGCTTTTTGCTTGCACCGAATGAATGACCCGCTTCGATCAAATCTTCCGGTACTTGCTGAATACCCAGAATGGTTAAACGTACCACCGGTGGCAGTGCGAATATAATGGTCACCACCACACCTGGAACGTTACCGATACCAAACAACATTACGATGGGTACTAAGTAAACGAAGGCTGGCGTTGTTTGCATAGCGTCCAGAATTGGGCGAACGAATTTAGCCGCCGTGTTACTTCGGGCGAGCCATATCCCCATAGGTAAACCTATCAACAGGCAGAAGAATACAGATGTCATCACCAGTGAAAGCGTGGTCATCGCTTCAGACCAAGCGCCAATCAAACCAATCATAGTAAGAGATACTGCCGTAGCAACACCCAGTTTCAGGTTTGAAAACTGCCATGCCACCAAGAACAAAATGATGAGCATAAATGGGGCTGGCGTAGACACCAATGCCGTTTCAAATGAACTTAGAATGAAATCGATAGGTACACGAATTGCTTGAAACAATGGTCGTCCGTGTTCAACTAGCCAATTCAATCCAGACTCAACCCAAGTATCAACAGGCAAAACGGCCTCTGCAAAAGGATTAAGAGGATCAAAAGGAATGGTTTCTACGGTTTCACTGCTTAGCCAATCTGCCGATGGTGAAGTGTCAGCGGCTTGACCCCAAGGATCACTTGATGGCTGAGCGGCAGGAGCAGACTGTGACCATGGGTCATTATTTGTTTGTTCAGACGACATGATCTACCCCTTATCCAATGTTTGTAGCAAACGTGACTTAGTTACCACGCCAAAGTAATTACCTTGCTCATCCACAACAGGAACTGAGTAAGGCACACCACCAACAAGGCCAAGCACGTCATTGATTGGTAAATCAGGGTTCAGCGTTAATCCGCCATCGAGCTGCGCGCTCACTAATGATTTGTTCTCTTTGTGAGCTTTACGAAGAGAGTCAATAGAAACAATGCCGGAGTAAAGACTGCTCTTCTCAACAACGATGCCGTATTCACGGTCGTTATCCATTAGGATTTGCAGAGCGGAAGCTGGACCGTCGTGTTCTGACTTTTTAAATACCGCAGCCGGTTTCTTACGTGCAATGTCTTTCACAGTAAGTACGCTTGCGACATTCACACCACGGAAAAAGGCTTCGACATAGTCGTTCGCTGGGTTGTTAAGAATTTCGTCTGGTGTGCCCACTTGAACCACTTCACCGTTTTGCATAATAGCAATACGGTCACCGATTCTCATCGCTTCATCCAAATCATGGGAGATGAATACAATCGTTCGTTTATCGTCATTTTGAAGACGAATCAGTTCATCTTGCATTTCAGTACGAATCAAAGGATCGAGTGCCGAGAACGCTTCGTCCATTAACAGGATATCTGGGTCACATGCCAAGGCTCGCGCTAGACCAACACGTTGTTTCATACCGCCAGACAATTCATCTGGGTACGATTCTGAGTATGCGCCAAGGCCTACGCGCTCTAACGCTTCAAATGCTGACTGTTTTCGTTTATCTACTTCAACACCTGCCAACTCAAGGCCAAATGCAGCATTTTCGATAACTGTCATATGCGGCATCAGTGCGAAATTTTGAAAAACCATGGAGATGTTGTTGCGGCGGACTTCACGCAGTTCATCTTCTGAGATGTGGGCAATGTCTTTGCCTCGAAGAAGCACATTACCTTTGGTAGGTTCGATTAGGCGGTTAAGAAGGCGTACTAGGGTTGATTTGCCAGATCCTGACAATCCCATAATCACGAAAATCTCGCCTTCTTGAATACTAAGAGAAACATCGTTAACACCGATCGTTAACCCTGTTTCTTCGAAAATTTTGTCTTTATCCGCGCCTTCATTAATCATCGAAAAAGCACGGTCGGTATCTTCACCAAACACCTTGTACAGTCCCTTAACTTCCAGTATGGGATCCATATAATCTAATCCTTTCTTAGCTATTTTAACTTAAAAATGGTTATTTAAGCTCGAAAAACGATTAGCACTCTAAGCAATGTAGAGCTGTAAATCAAGGGGTTGCGTTCGGTAACCCTTATCAAAAACAATCATTCCGCCAACCAAAATCAAGTTTCAACATCCAGACAAAAGCCACCAAAACATTGATAATAAAGGATATTAAAACGATATAAATGCGTTCGAGATTATCTATTACTTACTGATAGATTATTGAATATTTATTTCACATTAAAACAATTAATGGGTGAAACAGACTAGAATTCAACGCAAATACTTCGTGCACAAATAATTCGAATACAAACTATTTATTGCAGTTTTAACGATATCTAAAAACTGGACATTTGCGCTTTACGGAGAGCAAAACCTCCCCCCTTCTTCTTTATCGATGTAACAAGAAGATCGGTATAGCTTTGGCAAAAACGCAGAGGTATTCACAACCGCTCATTTAAACCAATAGAGGGCCAGAAGGTCACTATATGAAAATAGAAATAGCCGATGGAATAAACCAAGTTTGGCACTGGTCAAATTGATAGAATTATCTTCAGTATCCAAAACATAACGCCAAGTGTGATGCTTACTGCAAACTAATGAGTGTCGATTATCTAAGCCGAAAGACAACTTGTAGAGTCCTCATTGCTGAGCCATTATTTATAGAAGAAATCGACATACTTTCCGCGATTATTAAAGAAAAGGACAAGGCGCTCGAATGATAAAAATGCTGGTGTGTGACTTTGACGGTACGCTTGATGGGGGTTCATCTCATGGGGTTAATCAGTTATTTGACTACTTAGCGGAGCAACCTGATATCCGCTTTATCATCGCGACGGGTAGAACTCTGCCCTCAATCCGAGTGGGTTTGGCATCAGATAACTACCCGAAACCACACAGTATTATCAGCGATGTGGGCACCAGAATTCATCACGATCACTCCCAAAAGCCTGATCATATTTGGCACAACCAATTAGAAGCTTCTTGGAACAAATCAAAGGTAGAGTCAGCACTGGCGCCACTCGATTTCATGGGCGAACGCTTAGAGAGCCATCAGGGTGATTACAAAATCACTTTTGAAGGAAAGCTCTCAGAGCCTCAGCATGAACTGATCGAATCGAGCTTAGAATTGCACGGATTAGATGTACACCTCACCTACTCTCACGATTGGTACCTAGATATCACGCCTAAAGGTGTCAATAAGGCCACAGCGATTCATCATCTACTTAAACAACATAAGTTGAGCGTTGAAGAAGTGTGCGTTGCCGGTGACTCTGCCAACGACACCTCTATGCTGACAATAAAGGGCGTAAACTCAATATTGGTGGCTAACCATTATCCGGAGGTCGCTCACTTGTCTGATCGAGACAATGTGTATACTAGCAGGGCAACACACGCTGAAGGTGTGTTAGAAGGACTCAAATACTGGCAATTGCAAACGGTAGCGGGCAGTTAAAACTGGCGTAGTTGAGATACTCTTCGTTACTTCACGTCCTTACTTCCAACCTGGAAGCCAATGCTCCTTATCAGTTAGATCTCGCCAATTAATGGCTTCCTCTCGTTTGGTCATCACTGCTTCTATCAAGCAACGAATCACCTCCCCTTCTTCAAACTCGACCTCAGTGACCATAAAGTGCTTTTCTTTCTTTATTGGGCTAACAGCAGTCCATTTACTGCGGAGCAGTTTCTTTGGGTTAATTCGATTCATGATTCTTTCCTGCACAGTTCATTGATGTTTTATCTATAAGCTTCAAAGAGTTAAAAAGATCATTTTAAGTTGAGAAAACCTATGACTAAAATCCAGATAAGTCATAACTAAAGTCAATAAAACAAGTCGTAGACTCGGTACAATAGCTGCCACCAGTTCAGAGACTAATCCCCATGAACCAAGCAGAATTCCAGCAAAAAATAGCGAGTTTCACCGCCATCGAACAAGCGCTTGATTACTTTGAAATTGGCTTTGATAGCAAGTTTATCGACCAAAATAGAATAGAGCTTGTGAAGCGCTTCAATGGTTACCTGATCCTGTCAAAACCGGATGATTGGTTTTCTGGAAGAAGAGCGCTGAAAAATGCCTATTGTAAGGTGCAACGCAGTAAGCTGGATCGCTACACACGGTCAGCCTGTCGTGGTTGCACGACTTGCCAACGCCGCTAGTTCAAAATCAGAAAGCTTAAACGTAGATAACAAAAAATAGAGAATTGAAATAATATCTCATTACGATTTAGTTAGTGGTTTGCTCGAAAAAAAGTGTGCTAGTCTTACGGCAACTCAACTACGAGATAAAAACTACAATGAAAATTTTCAGCAATTTCGAAAGCGGCAACATTCACGTCGTTTCAGCAGATTCACCACAAAACATTCAATTGACTATCCCAGCAGACAACCAGACTGAAATCTCTCAGTGGTTTCATTTCCGTTTGGAAAGTGAAGCTCAACAAGCTCACCACTTTGAAATCGGCCAATTGGCAACATCTGCTTACCCTGATGGGTGGAAAGATTATGATGTTGTAGCATCTTATGACCGTGAAGAGTGGTTCCGTATTCCATCTCAGTTCGATGGCGATACATTAAGCTTTGATATCATCCCTGAACACGATTCAATGTACTTCGCCTACTTTGCGCCGTACTCATACGATCGTCACCAAGATCTTCTGCACAGTGCTCAAACGCACCCGGCTTGTAAGCTTGAAACTCTGGGTCACACGCTAGACAACAACGACATCACCTTGCTAACTATCGGTGAGCCAAGTGAAGAGAAGAAAAACATCTGGGTTATTGGTCGCCAACACCCAGGCGAGACTATGGCTGAATGGCTAATCGAAGGTCTACTGCAACGCCTGCTTGATGAGACAGACACAGTCGGTCGCTCTCTTCTAGACAGCGTTGTGTTCCGCGTTGTACCGAACATGAACCCAGATGGCAGCATCCGTGGTCACCTGCGCACTAACGCGATTGGCGTTAACCTTAACCGCGAATGGCAATCACCTTCTCTAGAACGCAGCCCTGAAGTTTTCCTTGTGCGCGAGCGCATGCTAGAAACTGGCGTTGATCTGTGCCTAGACATTCACGGTGATGAAGCGATTCCATATAACTTTGTTGCAGGTAGCGAAGGCACACCTTCATACAACGAGCGCATTGCAAAACTGGAGAATCACTTCAAGCAAGCGCTTCTGACTATCACGCCAGAATTCCAAGATGAATTTGGTTACGATAAAGACGAACCGGGCAAAGCAAATATGACCGTCGGCACAAATTGGATCGGTGAGCAGTTCAAATGTCTAGCTTACACTGTCGAGATGCCGTTTAAAGATCACATCAGCCACGCTGACGAACTTTACGGCTGGTCTCCAGAGCGCAGTGTTGCATTTGGTCACGACATGCTAGCAGCGGTTTGGGCAACAGTAGACGAGCTATAAAACGAACCATAGACAGGCTAAGCGCCTTAGTTTGTCCGTATAGTTAGTTTGCTTGCATATATAGCAAAGCCCAGCACTTGTGAAAGTGCTGGGCTTTTTAATATCGGATCTGAATGAATGACTTGGGCTTTAAGGCATCTAACTTTAAAAGCTTTTTATGCCACTCTGAGGCTAGCAAAAAATACTGGGTATCTTTGTCGAATGTGTCTTTGTTCTGACACCATATCTTTGAAGCTTGGTCCTTCTAACAACTGAACGATCACTTCATCGCCTTCTTGTCGCAGCACTGCACCACTAATATCAATGGTGTTGTTATCGTGCAGTCTTAAACTGCCCGCCATTGAGAAGCCTCGATAAACAGGAATGATGTTACGCATCATCAAGCGCACACCCTTTTCAGACACTTCACTCACATGAAAAAGCTCATCCTTAATTCGCATCACTGGACGTGCCTTTTTTGGGTACTTCAAGCGGTAATATTTGCGTTTCTGGGTGAATAACTCTTCACTCATCTGTGACTCCCTGTCTCTGTTTATTCGGTAAAGCAATAGCCTTTAGCTTCAATTGGATTTCGAACGAACACATTCACCGAATTGATAGCTGACCATTATATCGACTTTACGAGCTAATGCTTTAGAGATTTATGCACAGAAACAAGGATTGCTGAGCATTCAGTAAAAAGTGAGATATGAGTCGTATATGCTAGGGGTTCGATTGTTAGCTATGAACCCTAAAGCTGAAACAGCGCCAACTGAATACTGAAGCCAACAAACAACAACCCGCACACAATGTTCATCCATTGAGACGTGCGCTTTTTCGTCAATAATCTCTTAAACGTATCAGCCATCAAAATGACAACCAAAAACCAGGTAGCAACCACTGTCGCCTGTATCGCGCCCAACATTAAACTGTCGGACACAATGTGATCCTTAGAAACAAACTGAGGGAATATCGAAAGGTAGAACAGAACGATTTTAGGGTTCAGTAGATTAGTGAGGAGTCCTTTGAAAAACTGGTTATAAAGCTTACTACTCGATGCACTCACTATAGCAAGCACGCCCTCTTGAGCTCGCAGTGCCGCTCGAAAGTGATTATAACCAAGCCAGACTAAGTACAAGACACCCGCCCACTTCAATCCCTCAAAGGCCATTGGAGTCTGAGATAACAGTAAGCTCATGCCATTCGCAGAAACAAACGCATGAAACAAGAACCCGCATGACACACCCAACACGTTAATAAACGCAAACAACTTTCTTTGAGTTAAAGCCGTGCTCAATACCAACAGAGCATTTGGGCCTGGAATGATGGCAATAAAAAACACAATGACAATAAACAGCCAGATACTTTCCCAACTCATTTCGCTCTCATTTCCTTAAAGCTTCCTAATCATACTTGATCGTTTTAGGGCGGGTATTGTACGTCCATTCAATACCATTACAATATGCCCAACGTTTAATTAGCTTGGCTTAGCTCGCTTGCCTTAGTTCAGTTGTATGGATAACGCTTAAATTTAACGTGTATAATTCACCCGTTTATCCTGTAACGCAGCAAAACTCATTCTCTAACATTTATAGCCCTGTTAGACTCCACCTCCATTTTGATACTTGGTTCATTTATGTCATTTGATAACCTCACCCTTAACGCAAAAACCGTCACAGCGATCCCTTCTCAATTCGACAAACCGACTGAGATACAACAAGCAGTAATTCCATCAATTATTGCGGGTAAAGACGTACTTGCGTTGGCTCAAACGGGTAGCGGAAAAACATTGGCGTTCGGCTTACCCTTGCTGAACAACATCAACCATGATGTGAATGGACTGCAAGCGCTTATCATCGTCCCGACACGTGAACTCGCGTCTCAAGTGACTGAATCTTTAGAGCCGGTCGCGACAGCGCTCGATATCAAATTCGTAACCTTAACCGGTGGCGTGAATACTGATGATCAGCAGCAACAATTACTAACCCAACCGCAATTAGCAATCGCTACTCCGGGGCGTCTACTTGCTTTAATCAAAAGTAGCGAACTGGATGTAACTCAGTGCGTATCATTGGTTCTTGATGAAGCCGACCGCCTGATCGACATGGGCTTTTGGCCAGATATTCAAGCGATTACTGCAGCACTACCGAGCAAACGTCAGTCACTGTTGTTCTCTGCGACACTTCCGCCAGAGTTGGTTAGTCAGGCTGAGCTGCTTCTTTCAAACCCAGTTAAAGTCACGACACACCAAGAAAACAGCGTGGTCGCGACTATTGAAGAAACTCTGTACTTAGTGAACAAAGGCAGTAAAGCTCAGGCGCTCATTGCCCTACTCAATCAACACACATGGCCGCAAGTATTGGTATTTATTGGTGCGAAAGACAATGCCGACGCATTAACCAAGCGATTGAATAAATCCAAAATCAGTGTGAGTGCGTTACATGGAAATAAGAGCCAAGAAGAACGAGAGCAAGCATTAGAAAGTTTCAAAAATGGCGAGACTCGTGTGCTTATCGCCACCGACGTGATGGCTCGCGGCATCCATATTGATCAGCTGCCTGTCGTGATTAATTTTGATTTGCCGACACACTCCGCAACTTACGTACACCGAGTTGGTCGCACAGCAAGAGCAGGAAGCACTGGTTGCGCTATCTCTCTGGTTAGTCACAGCGAAACTGATTACCTGAATGCGATTCGTACTCTGACCAATAAGCCTCTTGTGCTACAAGCATTAGAAGGTTTCCCTGTTACAGACAAACCTGCATTGGAAGCGACAGCTCGCAAACGTCCACCTAAAGACAAAATGGCTAACCGAAGAACCGCAAAGAAGAAAAGTGCTAAGCAATTTAAGAGCAAGCCAAGTTCTTCGAAATAGCCAGTTCTTCAAAATAACCATAGAAAATCGATTAGCCCAGTTTGTACTGGGCTTTTTATATGCAATCAGATGTAAAATCACAACCTATAGACTCAGACAAAATGCCACTTTAAATGACACTTTTGTGAATTATGGTGCCAAGGTATTGATTCTTGGTTGCTCAAAAAAAATACTTTCTGATCACGTTGACGCCCCTATATCTGGCAACTAGATTTTTCTATTAGTGTCTAAAAACCGGGAGGTCATTGAAATGAAACGTGCAAGCTCTACATATCGATTACAACTGATTAAGGAAGTGGCTACTCGCCGAGATCGTCAGAGTTCCAATGACCCAATGGCAAACTACATACAAAACCTAATCGACAACAAAGACGACTGTGATACCTCGGTCGAACGCAATCAGAGGTTCAGTGGTAGTCATTTTGATGAGCATATTGGTGGTTGGGTTAGCGACCACTGGGGTAACAAGTAGTCCGATATCTCCAGTCACTCGTGTCTTAAATAAAGCAGCGTAACCGCTGTAGAATTTATCTCCGCATTAACCTATCATCTGCAACAAATCCCTATCATTGAGTAAGCAGAAAGTGTCTGAGTTAAAAAGAGAAAAAGAAGTGATGGTTGCCTTCCAAGTGATCCCTCGCGTTAAAGAAGGCAACAACTTCGAAGTAGTTGATAAAGCCATTGAAGTTGTGAAAGCAGCCGATGTGCCTTTCCAAGTTGGTGCGATGGAAACCACAATGAAAGGTGAGCTCAATCAATTACTCGATATCGTTAAAAAGGCAGAGCAAGCTTGTTACGATGCAGGGGCTGTAGAAGTGATAACCAACATTAAGATTCATAGTAAAACCACCGAGGCCGAAGATACATTTTGTACATACCATCGTGGTGTAACTAAAGCGAATCACATGTTTGTTTAATAATATGTTTATTTCAGAAAGCTGTTTATTTAAGAAAACAGGGCTTTAAGAAAGACTCTGAAGAACCAGTGATGTTATTGAAAAGGCATGTCTGAAAGGTGAGAAAGGATTTCCATTCGTTCTTCTTCTGACATCGAATGCCAATCACGCGGGCTCTCTTCAGGGTCATTTTTCGCCCCAATGTTTTTTCGATCCAGTGCTTTAACCGGTTCTTTTTTGAGTTTTACGTTCTTTTTATTCATACCGACATCACTCCTTCTGGTACAAAGGTACCTACCTTAATATTACACCCCAACCATTATGTAAAGTAATAGTTACTTCGGAGTTAAATAAAATCTTGATACTTCCTCTTTAACCGAAAAGATCTCTTTGGGGACTTGTATTTCCCTCTTCGTCGACCGACTTACCAACCAAGTTTTTTTGCTTCATTATCTTCCTTCGATAGCGCTGACGACAAAGCTTAATCACGTGCAATTGTTCTGACGGAGTCATCGACATCCAATTAAAGCGCTCTTCTCTTTTGCGCATACAACCATTGCAATAACCTTTATCATCGCTTGAGCAAACCCCAACGCAAGGGCTTGGAACCTGGAAAAACTCTAACTGCTCCACCATGCCTCCTTACACATCAAAATCGAGCTTACTAATTAAAAAATAAGCGATTAATTTGTCGCCCAGCTCGTGAAATTCATACTAAACTATGACCTTATACTGACACATATAGTGTTTTGTAAACTATACTTTGAACCCATCAAGTTACACTTATTCGGTAACTTCGTTCTTTCCTTTGGAGCCTTATAATATGAAGTTTAGTTCAAAAAAATTACTAGCAGTAGCCGCTTTACCTATGATGCTAGCAGCATGCACAACAACAGGTGACAACGCGATGCAAGTAACACCAACCGATCTACAGCACCATAATTGGGAACTTGCGCAAATTGATGGCAAGGACATTGCGAAAAGCGAAGACCAAGCAGCTCCTCGTCTAGAGATCGGCGAAAAGATGACTGCAAACGGCATGGCTGGTTGTAACAACTTCTTCGGTCAAGGCGAGCTGAAAGACGGTCAATTCCGTATCAAGCAAATGGGCATGACAATGAAAATGTGTCACGGTTCAGCAATGGAAATCGAACAGTCGGTTTCTGCTACTCTAAGCGAGTGGAGCGACGTAACCCTAACAAACGATACGCTAGTACTGAAAAACGATGTACACACGCTAACGTACACAATTCGTGATTGGGTAAACTAATCCGTTCTCGAAATAGATATTGATTAAAGGAGCTTTCATGGCTCCTTTTTTATTGCCTGCTTACCCTCACAACACCTTCAAAATTAACACTCATCGCCTACTTTTCGTACCAACCTCCAATAAACCTCAAATATCTCTCATTTAGATGCAATAAATTCACTGGTTTATCGGTCTATTGCTAGGATGGTAAGAGCCTAGAGTCTGTCGAGCTTTCGAGACGGTCGCATATCGAACAAAGTTTAACCAAAAAAGACCAGCACGCCCTCCCTGCTTGTTCTCAAGTAATTGATTGAATTTACTGTTGAATTAGAATTTATTTCAGAAACAGATAGAATAATAGGGCGTGTGATCTTTCGAGCTGATTTTTGCAGCGAGTTGCTGGGTATTTATACAAGGCAGAGGCGTCGATGTGTAGCTAGCCTACATGAGAAGCCGATAACGCAGTAGAAATGACCAGCAAACGCTGCCCGAAGGGTTCGGCTAAAAGCGTTTTACTCTTTGTTGAGGGAGATTTGCTTAGAGTGACTAGGCTACTTCCCCCTCGCCGCGATTATAACGCTTTTATCTCGAACAAAATTTAACCACGAAAGGTCAACACGCCCTAGGGAGTTTGAAAATACAATGCTCTTACCCGTTCACTACCAAATGGAAAAGTTTATGAACAAGATAGTAAGTACGTTAGGAATCATGGCAACCGTTGCATACAGCGCAACCATTTATGCTGATGAAGCAACATCAACCAATAACTGGAACCAAATCGAACAGCAGGCAGAGGGACAAACTGTCTACTTTCACGCTTGGGGCGGTAGCCAAGAAATCAATCGTTACCTACAGTGGGCGGGCAAGAAATTACAAAGTGAGTACGGTGTTACCTTAAAACATGTGAAAGTAACCGATATTGCAGAAACTACCACTCGCTTACTCGCAGAAAAGGCGGCAGGAAAGAACACTGAAGGCAGTGTCGATATCGTCTGGATTAACGGCGAGAATTTCCGTTCAATGAAAGAAAATGCCTTGTTGTTTGGACCATTCACTCAAACACTTCCAAACTGGCAGTACGTGGATAAGTCTTTGCCGATCGATGTCGATTTCTCGGAGCCAACAGAAGGCTTGGAGGCACCTTGGGGCGTTGGGCAACTGGTCTTCATCCACGACCAAGAAACACTGCACAATCCGCCACAATCGTTTTCAGAGATGTTGAGCTACGCTCAGGCTTTCCCGAATCGCTTAAGCTACCCGCGCCCACCAGAGTTTCACGGAACGAGCTTCATTAAGTCTCTACTGATTGAGCTAACAAACAACAGTCCTGCGCTTGCTAAACCCGTTTCAGAAGATACCTTCCAAGAAGTTACGGAACCACTGTGGGCTTACTTAGATAAATTCCATAAAGTGGCATGGAGAGGCGGAAAGCAATTTCCTGCAGGTACATCTGAAAGCATTCAACTTCTGGATGACGGACAGCTCGACCTCGCGATTACGTTCAATCCAAACTCTGTATATTCAGCACAATCAAGTGGCCGCCTAGCGGAAACTACCAAGGCTTATGCGTTAGAAAGCGGCGCTCTGTCTAACATTCACTTCCTTGCGATTCCTTGGAATGCCAATGCAACCGCGGGTGCTCAAGTGACCATCAACTTCTTGCTGAGCCCAGAAGCACAATCTCGCAAAGGTGACCTCAATGTTTGGGGTGACCCTTCTGTATTGAGTAGTAAGTACTTAACCGGCAGCGCTAAAAATACTCAGCAATTTAAATCGATTGATGAACCGCATCCTAGTTGGCAAAACGCGCTCGAAAAAGAGTGGCTTAAGCGATACGGTAACTAGTCTGCATGCTACGCGCTCTATATTTTGTTGTTATAGCGGTATGCATTATCCCAACCATTCCTGGGGTAGCGGGAGTCGTGGCTTCGTCACTGAGTTTCATCCCGCCCCTAGGTTTAGACGAGCCAACACTCAACGGTTTTAGCCAAGTCTTTCAATGGGAAGGGGCTTGGCACTCTATTGGCTTAAGCCTAGGTTCTGCAATTGCAAGCAGCTACATTGCCTGCTTTCTTACCTTTTGCATTCTTCAGGCTTCTTGGGGAAACAAGTTTTGGAGAAAGATTGAGCTAACGCTATCGCCAATGCTTGCCATTCCGCATGTGGCTTTCGCTATCGGCTTTGCTTTTTTGTTTAGCCCAACAGGCCTTGGCGCAAGAGCCGTACACCACTTACTTGGTGAATCGGCTACAAGCTCTGAATTGGCTTTGCTGATCAAAGATCCTTACGCGTTTGGCCTAATCATTATGCTCGCACTCAAAGAAGTTCCTTTCTTGTTGCTGATGAGCATATCGATACTTCAACAAATCGATGTAGAACGTATCACTAAGGTGAGTGCATCACTCGGTTACAGCCGCGCTCAGATCTGGTGGAAGTGTATTTTCCCGCAATGGTTTACTAAGCTTCGCTTCCCAATGTTAGCAGTGCTCGCCTACAGCGTATCGGTTGTCGATATTGCTCTGATCATTGGCCCAACCAACCCGCCGACCTTTGCCGTTTTGGTGTGGCAATGGTTCAACGATCCAGATCTTAATCTACTACCACGAGCTGCTGCTGGTGCGATCGTTTTGTTTGGCTTGGCTTCGTTGATCATCGCCTTGGCGCGTTTAGTTGAATGGGCAATTCTTAAGTACTTTCGAACTTGGCAGTATTCAGGAAGAACAGGAGCAAACCTTCCGGGGAAAACCGTATTCACAGCTCTTGCAGCTTTGTCACTGATGATCATTCCTTTGATGATTATCTGGAGTTTTGCGCAGCGCTGGCGCTTCCCTGATTTACTGCCTAGTCGCTACAGCATGCGTTTTTGGGAATTCGAATGGGATGGCATCATGAGCACCGTTGGTCAAAGCTTATGGATTGGTCTGATTGCTGCTTCAATCGCTTTGTTGCTTGCGTTGGTTGCTCACGAATACAGAATCAAATACAAGTGGCAAGTCCCAGGCTTTATTATCGCTATTCCAATGTTGATACCTCAACTGTCGGTGTTGTTCGGCATGCAAATCACCACTCTATACATTGGCAGTAGTGCCTATGAGCTTTGGGTTATTTGGGCGCATGTTTTCTTCGCCTTTCCATTTGTGTACTTGTCTTTGGACGGCCCATGGAAAAGCTTCAACGATGGGCTGATAAAAGCTTCACTGAGCTTGGGTAAATCGCCATTTCAAAGCTGGTATTCGATCAAGTTGCCTATATTACTGCCCGCCATCGCCTTCGCTTGGGCGGTTGGGATCAGTGTGAGCTTAGCTCAGTACTTACCGACATTGATGCTCGGTGCTGGTCGTATTAGCACCATCACCACAGAAGCCGTTGCCCTAACCAGTGGTTTCGACCGCAGGGTAACCGCAATTTATGCCATTTGGCAGGCCTTGTTGCCTCTGTTCTTTTTCTCTTTAGCGATATTAGTCAGCCGACTTCAACTTAGATATCGCCGTCTTACTTTTAAAGGTTTTCTTACTAATGAGTCTGCACCTCAACGACCTCGCCATCCATAAAAACGGTGGCGAATCGCTGTTTTCAGCGCTAAACGTAACATTAGAATCAGGCCAAATATTGGCGTTGATGGGGCCAAGTGGCTGCGGAAAATCGACTTTGTTAGATGCCATCGCGGGTCACCTGAATGACGAGTTCTCATACTCTGGCACCGTTATTTTGAACGATATTCAACTAGACGATCTCCCATCACATCAGCGTGAAGTTGGTATTCTGTTTCAAGACGACTTGTTGTTTCCACACCTAAAAGTATGGGAGAACTTGGCCTTTTCGTTACCAAACTCGGTTAAGGGTTCAGATCGCCAGCAACAAGCAATGGAAGCATTAAAAGACATTGAACTGACCCGCTTGGCCGAGTCGTTTCCCGACCAAATATCTGGCGGCCAGCGAGCGAGAATTAGCTTAACTCGTATGCTATTGGCGAAACCGAAATTGGCGTTGCTTGATGAGCCGTTTAGTAAGCTCGACCAAGAACTCAGAGCCCAGTTTCGCGACTGGGTATTTGAGCAACTCACTAAAGCGAATATTCCGACATTAATGGTTACGCACGACCAAACCGATGTGCCTCAAGGGGCAAAAGTTCTGTCTTGGCCATGGAGAAGTAACCATGCTGGATAAGTACTCTATTAAGGTCATTAAGTGGCCATTAAATCAATCAGCCAAACTACTTAATAGATTCGGCATCACAGCCAACCAAACCACCCTGTTTGGGTTTCTGGTTGGATGTTTAGCGTTTCCAGCATTGGCATTTCAACAATACGAATGGGCGTTGGGGTTTATTGTATTTAACAGGGTTTGCGACGGGCTTGATGGAGCCTTGGCTCGAATCCAAGGCATTAGTGATGCGGGCGGTTTCCTCGACATCAGCCTCGATTTCCTTTTCTATTCGTTAATTCCTTTTGGCTTTGTTATCGCCAACCCAGAACACAACGCCATTGCCGGTGCATTTTTGATTTTCTCTTTTATCGGCACTGGCAGCAGCTTTTTAGCGTTTGCGGTTATGGCAGGCAAGCGAGGCATCGAAAACCCAGTCTATAAGCATAAGTCTCTGTACTACATGTCAGGGCTAACCGAAGGCACTGAAACCATCGCTTGTTTCATTGCTTTCTGTATTTGGCCTCAACACTTTGCGGCTATCGCTTACACCTTTGGTGCAGCTTGTTGGCTAACCACGTTCATGCGTATTTATTTTGGGTTCCAGACACTCAAGAATCAAACCACCGAATATTAGTGTCATGATTCCTCATAAAAAAAACGCCGCTCATATGAGCGGCGTTTTTATATTCTAGCTAACACTTAAACCTAATTAGGCATCTGCAGAAGCGCTAATTTTAAATCTCAACACCTTCAAGCTTGAATCAAGGTCGACATCGACAAACTCAGGTGGGTTGTCCAGACGCTCAATGAATTCAACGCTTGGCGCTTCTTCTACCATCGTCTCGATTAAGAAGTTTGGCGATACTGCTGGTGAGTTAACACAAGCAATCACTTCTCCGCCTTCTGTTAGAAGATCAGGCAAGCGACGTAAGATCTTTTTGTAATCTTTAGTTAAAGCAAAGCTGCCTTTTTGGAACGAAGGTGGATCGATGATAACGAGCTCATAAGGGCCGCCCTTCTTGATTTTTCCCCACGACTTAAAGATATCGTAGCCAAGGAAGTTAACCGAGCGCATATCGTGATCATTCAGACGGTGGTTATCACGGCCTTTGTTTAGCGAGCCACGTGACATGTCAACGTTCATACATTGACGAGCACCACCTGCGATAGCCGCGACAGAGAAACCACAAGTGTATGCGAACAGGTTAAGAACGTTCTTATCCTTAGCATTATCTTGTACCCACTGACGACCATTACGCATGTCTAGGAACAAACCGAAGTTCTGATTACGGCCAATGTCTAATTGGTACTTAAGACCATGCTCAACCACAACCGGAGAATCATTCAACTCGCCCCATAGAACCTCTGAAGGCGCGCCATCAGCATAACGGTGTTGCAGAACAATGCTTGTGCCCTGCTTTGATTGCCAG
>NZ_CAWPOA010000052.1:271828-304604 GCF_963889365.1 Vibrio sp. OPT20
ATACCTTTGTTGGTGAGTTCAACCAATCCAGCTTTTAGAGATGACAAGAATTCGTCGTCTACTTCTTTAAACACGTTAACCAGTAGCTGTCCATCAACCCAGTCACATGTCAGTTGCTCTAGACCAGGCCAAAACTTACCGCGGCCGTGGAAAATACGGCGTAGTTCGTTTGGTACTTCATTAAGTTGCTGTTCAATATGACTAAAAAACAGAGGTAAAGCTGATGCTTCCATTATTTCACTCACTTAGTGTTTAGCTTTGGCCAAGTTAATGACCAAGGTTCAAGCCAACTGTCCAAACCGTTCGACACGGTTTCCTGATGCCACTTCTCACCCAAGGAGTTTAAGCTTCTTGGATCGCAGACATATTCGTAGGCTTGTGATTGATAGGTAAATCGAATCGCGAAGGCATGCAGATAACCTCTGTCAGCCTCACTCGATGGATTATAAATAGGGTCACCAACAATGGCTGAGCCGATCGATTTCATCGCGACACGGATCTGGTGAGTTCGCCCCGTATAGGGTTTGCATAACAGCAGACGTTCACCGGGTTCAGCCGTTGCTGATAAAAACTGAGTAATCGCAGGATTCTCTTTGGATGTCAGAAGTTTCCAACTAGAGCGTCTCGAACGCTCCATGTCTCCTGAGATCAAACCTTGCTTTTTCTTTGGCTTCTTAGAACCGATCGCAAGGTAGTATTTCTCTACTTCACGCTTTGCAAATAGCTGTGAAAGCTCGCTCGCCGCCGACGCATTTTTTGCCAGCAGCAGAATGCCCGAGGTCATTTTATCTAGTCGATGAACGAGATACAGCTTAGGCTCATTAATTGCCTTAGCAACTTCTTGAAGCAACATGGTATCGCCATCGTCTTTGTGGACGCTGACTCCAGGATGCTTATTGATAAGTAAAAAATCAGAGTGGTTCAGAAGAATATCGAACATGTAAAGGCTAGCTCCATTGTAGAACGTGGAGTATACCGCGTCTGAACCCAGATTCCAGCTACGAAAAAGCCCAACTCACTCAATAAATATTGAATCATTGGGCTTCTTTTCAGCAAGTAGCGATCAGTGCTTGGTCTTTGTTCTATTGGCATTCGGAAAATAGAACAAAGCCACCCGCCCTACGCGAGTTTGAACTTACCGACTAATGCTTCTAGCTCAGCAACTTTAGCGTTCAAGCCTGAGGTATTTTCAGAGCTGCGAGTCGCTAATTGCAAAGACTGCTCAGAAATATCACTGATCGCCGTAATATCCGCTGCAATTTCTTTGGTCACCGCTGTCTGTTCTTCTGCCGCTGTCGCGATAGAGTTGACCATGCTTTGTACATTGCCAGCACCACTTACAATCGCTTCTAGCGCCAAAACTGCGCCAGAGCTTTGCTCAACACCAATCTCAACTAGACGACAGTTATCTTGAGTGTAAGTCACCGCTTCTTGCGTACCAGATTGAATCGACTGAATGATACCAGACACTTCTTGAGTCGCTTTGGTCGTTCTCTCTGCCAGTGCTCGTACTTCATCAGCAACCACTGCAAATCCACGTCCAAACTCGCCAGCACGTGCCGCTTCAATCGCAGCATTCAGCGCCAGTAGGTTAGTTTGCCCAGCGATGTCTTCGATTACCTTAATAACGCTGCCAATCTGTTCACCATGTGAACCTAGCGTATTCATTTGTACCGACATGTCGCTCATTTGAGTCGACACTTGTTGGATACTTGCCACCATTTCAACAATCACATTACGGCCATCTTCTGCTGACGTTTCTGAGCGACGCGCCTCTTCATAAGTAGAAGCACCTTGCTGAGCGACTTCAGAAATGGTCAAGCTTAACTCTTCTGCGGCAGTCGCAATCAGGTTAGCTTTATCAGCTTGCGCAGAGGCACCAGAAACGATGTCTTGACTGATTGATGATAGCTCGCCTGTCACCGATTGAACTTGGTTCGTCACAGAAGAGATTGAACCCAATAGGTCGACCAAAGATTTCTGCATTTGGTTAATCGACGTAGCGAGATCGGCCAGTTCATCGCCAGAATCATCAACAATATCTCCAGCGGTAAGGTCGCCATTTGCCACGCGTCGCGCAACTTGTTCAACACGAGTTAGACGGTTAGTGATGGAGCTAGACAATACAAACGCAATAACACAACCAAACACAATCGCAATGGCAGACAACACCATGATGGTACGTTCGATGGTGGTAAACGAATCGGTTAATACAAGCAGCGATTGTTCTGTATCGGCACGCTCACTTGCAGACGCTTGGTCCAGTAAGTTTTCAACCGGGATTAGATTGCTCTCATATAGGGAGCGAAGCTGCTGGATATTCGATAACAGCGCAGAGTCATCGTTGATCATAGGTACAAGCTTAGATTCAAACTCTTGCGTAAAGCGCCCCATCAGGTCTTCAATTCGCTCAATACGGCGATGGTCTTCTGAACCTCGACTCTCTAAACGTTTTGCTTCTTTAATAGCCTGAGCAAATTCATTCTTGTTGGTTCGATAATCATTAAGCGCATTGTCGGCCTGAGTAATCGCACCAAGTGCATCGCGATAAACATCCCCAGCCTCATCGATCAATACAAGGTAGGTCACCGTTCCCGGTACATCATCCATCCTAATTTCATCAGCGCTCTTGTGAGCCCCAATGACTTCGATCCATACAATACCGACTAACGTGACAAGCACCGCCAATATAGAGCCAAACCCGGCGTACAACTTCTTCCTAACTGACAATTTCACACAACACCTACTTAAATAAAATACAGCTCAATCAGCTATTACTTTTCATTATATCGGCTACCAGACCAATAACTTTAAGTATTTATTTTTCTTTGATAATTAAGTTAGTAGCATAAAAAAACGGGAGCCAATGGCTCCCGTTTCTTAACTTACTTTAACTCGCGGATTGTAGCTTCTAAGAGCTATGGTTTCTTAAAACTATAGCTTCTCAGAACTATAACTTCTTAGAGATAAGCGCAGAGCCAGCAATGATACCAATACCTAGTAGCATGATTGCACCTTTACCGCTGTCGAAGCCAGAAGAGATACCCATGAACGCTACGATAGCGATAGCGACTGGGATGATGTACTTAACAAGTGTGTACCATAGACCGAATAGTGGGAAAGATACTTCACCGTCGTTAGTGATTTCTTTCTCTAGGTCAGCACGGTTTAGTCTCCAACCAGCGAAGATACATACCAACATACCGCCAACTGCTAGGAAGATTTTATCCGTTAGTAAGTCGAAGATATCAAATGCACCAGTACCAAACAGTGTTGGACCGAAGCCGCCAAGTGATAGAGAAGCGAAGATACATAGAATCGCCATTACTACACTTGCAGACAGTACTGCAGTCACACGCTTCATGCCTTTCTCATCGATTAGGTACGAAACCACCACTTCAAGTAGAGATACTGAAGAAGTTAGTGCCGCAACACTTAGACCAACGAAGAACATTAGAGCAAATAGAAGACCAACTACGCCGCCCATTTCAGCGAATAGCTGAGGAACAACAACGAATACTAGACCAGGGCCCGCCGCAGGTTCCATACCAAATGCGAACATTGCAGGGAACATTGCAACACCAGCTAGGATAGCAACGCCTGTATCCATCGCCGTAACCATAGCTGTAGTTTGAACTAGGTTCTCTTTCTTCTTAAGGTAAGAACCGTAAGTCAACATACAACCCATACCAAGAGATAGTGAGAAGAATGCTTGACCTAGTGCAGCTAGAATTACACCGCTGTCTACTTTAGAGAAATCAGGGCTGAATAGGAATTCAAGACCAGCCATCGCGCCCGGAAGCATTAGGCCTTTGATTGATACCACGATAAGGATGATGAAAAGAAGTGGCATCAGAATCTTACCCGCTTTCTCAATACCGCCAGAAATACCCTTCATAACGATAACAACGTTAAGTAGTAGGTATAGGCCCATCCACATAAGTGGTTGAACTGGGTTTGAGATAAAGCCACCGAAGCTGTCACCAATTGCTTCAGGTGCGTCTAGTAGACCACCAGCAATTTTACCGATGTATGCGATAGACCAGCCACCTACTACAGGGTAGAAACCCATGATAAGTAGACCACTGACTACGCCGATAACACCAGCGAACGTCCAACGACGGTCAGTTGATTTAAATGCACCTACTGCTGATTTTTGCGTATGACGGCCAATCGCAAATTCAGTCAGCATGACACTGAAACCGATGAAGATTACAAAAAACAGGTAAATTGCAACGAATGCACCGCCGCCACTTTCGCCTGCTGTGTAAGGGAATTTCCAGATGTTACCTAGACCAACAGCAGAACCTGCTGCAGCCATTACGAATCCTAACTTCGAACCCCAGGTATCGCGGGGTGTTGTGGTTGTATTACTAGTAGCCACGTGTACTCCAAACTTTTGTGTTGTGTGATGTTGTGTTTTGCTTTGGGTGGCGTCTTTAAAAGATAAGGTGTATAAAAAAATTTACACACTTAAAAGATTTGATTGACGCTCGTTGTATGGCAAGTAAACCAGTTTAAGAATAAAATTGGAAGTCCGAACCGTACATATTTCGTTACCAATGTAAATTTTTATGGTTAAATGCCGTCTTTTTATACAAAACAATCGTTTTCTTCTTAAGTTAACCAAAACTTAACAACTATAACCTGTTTACAGCTTTTGCTCTATTTTGTAAATAGTTGATTCCTTAAATTCCCATATCCTCAAAATAGCATTACTATCTAAGTGTCTCTTTTTTCGAGTATTCAATGTGGAAAAGCTCTACCATTTTTTAACTTTAGCTTCCGTTGCTTTGTACTGGGTTCTCGTCGCCGGTGTGACCTTTCGTGTCGTACTAAAACGACGCTCTGTCAGCGTTTCTCTCGCGTGGTTGATGGTTATCTACATTATCCCGATTGTTGGCGTGGCCTGTTACTTCCTTTTCGGCGAGCTAAACCTAGGTAGAAAGCGGGCTGAGCGCGCACATCGCATGTTTACTCCGTTCGGTGATTGGTTCCGCCAATTAAATGATTGTCAGGTTCACCTTCCAGGTAAAGTTGGCTCCCCAATCCACAAGATTGATGAGCTTTGTAATAATCGAATGGGTATTCCTGCACTTAGTGGAAACACACTTTCACTGCAAGCTTCACCCAATGAGATCCTGCACGCAATTATCGAAGATATAGAAAACGCACAAACCAGTATCAAAATGGTTTTCTACATTTGGCATCCTGGTGGTCTAACCGACTCCGTAGCCTCTGCACTGATTCGAGCGGCCAAACGTGGCGTAGATGTTAAGGTTTTACTCGATTCAGCAGGTAGTCCACGCTTTTTCAAAAGCCATTGGCGTTCAATGATGAAAGACGCTGGTGTGCAAGTTGTACAAGCACTAGAGGTTAGCCCTTGGCGTATTTTAATACGCCGCCTAGATCTCAGGCAGCACCGTAAAATCATTGTGATTGATGAAACCATTGCCTATACCGGTTCAATGAACATGGTCGACCCTGCTCACTTCAAACAGAGCTCAGGTGTTGGTCAGTGGATTGACGTAATGGTTCGTGTAACTGGCCCTACCGTAAATGTACTGTCGGCCATTCATGGTTGGGATTGGGAAGTGGAAACAGGTGAACGCATCCTTCCTGATTTGCCAGAGTGTCCGGTTGAAGAGGTAATGACGCATCACCCTGTTCAGGTAGTACCATCAGGCCCGGGCATGCCGGAATATTTGATCCTACAAGTTCTGACCATTGCAATTAATCAGGCAAACCATTCAGTTCGTATCACAACACCCTACTTCGTACCGAGTGCCGATTTATTAGAAACACTCAAAATGACTGCGCAACGTGGTGTCAACGTAGAATTAATAATCCCACATAACAACGACTCACTAATGGTTAAGTGGGCTTCGCGCGCTTTCTATACTGAACTGCTTGAAGCTGGCGTTAAGATTTACGAGTTTTACGGTGGCCTTCTTCACACCAAATCGGTAGTGATTGATGAAGAGTTTTGCTTAATCGGAACGGTCAATATCGACATGCGCAGCCTGTGGCTAAACTTCGAAGTGACGCTAGCCGTTGATGACGTACACTTCACCAAGCAACTGTTTGATTTGCAGCAATCCTATATTGAATCATCTCATCCAGTGGAATTGGAGCAATGGGAGCAGAGAAATTTACGTAACCGCTTCTTCGAACGATTGTTCTATTTGTTCAATCCCCTGCTGTAATCCAATCAATGGACCCACTGCGACTCATATCTCTCTGCTTATCAGATTTTTGACCTTTCACGATAAACGACGTGAAAGGTTAAAAAGCGAAAGAAAAGCATAAAAACTCTCCCTCTGCTCTTGCTTTGAATGCTATTGGCATGTTTTAAATAGGACATAACCGATTGATAAGGAATTCACAGCATGTCCGAGAACAAAACCACTAAACTGATCACTGCTGGTCGTGATAAGAAGTGGACCAATGGTGTCGTTAACCCACCAGTACAGCGCGCTTCTACTGTCGTGTTCAACTCAGTAGAAGAAAAGCGTAAAGCTACGATTAATCGCGCTAATAAAACGCTTTTTTACGGACGCCGTGGAACCAACACTCACTTCGCTTTCCAAGATGCCATGGTTGAAGTCGAGGGCGGCGCAGGCTGTGCACTTTACCCTTGTGGTACTGCAGCCATTTCAAATGCCATTCTTTCTTTTGTAGAAACAGGCGATCATATTCTGATGGTCGACACCTGCTACGAACCGACGCGTGATTTCTGTGACACCATAATGAAGAAGATGGGTGTAGAGACGACCTACTACGAGCCAACCATCGGTGAAGGCATCCAAGACCTTATTAAGCCAAACACTAAGGTGCTGTTTACCGAATCTCCGGGGTCAATCACCATGGAAGTGCAAGACATTCCAACGCTAGCGCGTATTGCTCATGAACACGACATCATCGTGATGCTCGATAACACATGGGCTGCTGGTGTGAACTTCTCACCGTTTGATTTTGGCGTTGATATCTCGATTCAAGCTGCGACCAAATACATTGTTGGTCACTCTGATGTGATGTTGGGTACGGCTGTTGCCAACGAGAAGTGTTGGGATCAACTAAGAGAACAGAGCTATTTGATGGGGCAATGTGTATCACCAGATGACGCTTACCTTGCCCTTCGTGGTATTCGTACTCTTGACGTTCGACTACGCCAACATGCAGAGAGCAGTTTGAAAGTCGCAAAATGGTTGGAGACTCGACCTGAGGTTGATCATGTTCGTCACCCTGCCCTTGAGTCTTGCCCAGGCCATGAATTCTTCAAACGAGATTTCACTGGTGGTAATGGCTTGTTCTCTTTTGTGCTGAAGAACTCGAATACAAAAGCGACCACAGCGCTGCTTGATGGTATGACGCACTTTAGTATGGGTTACTCATGGGGTGGCTTTGAAAGCTTAATTCTAGCGAACGAACCGAACAGCTTTGATAGCCTAAGAACAGTAGCGAACCCTAACTTCACAGGAACCTTGGTACGTGTTCATATCGGCTTAGAAGACGTTGATGATCTGATTGCAGACCTAGAGGCTGGATTGGAGCGTTACAACGCGCTCGTTTAATTTAAAGCGTTAGCAGACTCAGACCAAAAAGGCAGGATATTCCTGCCTTTTTCAGATTAGCGCATTAGACACATCGCTTTAAAAAGCTACTGAACGTCAAAGCACGCCCAATTGAAAATTTCAGAGCGGTGTTCATTGAACAAGTACAAAGACTGATCCTTAACTGCAATAGCGTAATCAATCGTCACCCCTTTATACTCACTATATTCATTGTTAATAATTGGATCATGGAAAGGGGTCGCCGTTCTCACATCTATAATGCTCATCGACAAATTATTCCCATCAAGCTCATAGTGCCCGAAATACAGATTTTCCATAGTACTCTCCTTACCGTCTTGCTCTGTAATCGTCACAAACTCTCTCATGCTAAAGGTATGGTCAGATTGAAAAGTAAGGCTTATACGCTCATAAAGCGATTGATATGGTTGGAATGCCTGAGATAAAAAATCAGTTTTAATCGTTTTGCAATGCCATCGAGTGCCCGCTAATACGTTCTGTCCTGGCAAAAAACTTGCAGCAGCAATTACCACTAAAATGAGTAAACCAATTAGTCGCAAAAGTAACTCCTCTTCTTCATATACTGAGCAAAGGAATCAAAAGACGACTCTACATTGAAAACCGAAGCACTATAATTCAGAGCCTCACCATCTTTCCTTTGAATCAACATGTATAACGCGTCATCTTCGGGTTGGTCAACTGATGGGTAAATACGGACAAAAACATCAACGTTACAGTGGCTCGGTATCACCGCTGTAAGCTTTTGAGTGACCGCAGGCAACGAATAGGAGTCATTATGAGCAATATGGAAGAAGTAGTGGTTGGTATTGTCGGTGTAACTGTCACGATATTCCGCTTTATCAATAAAATAAGGCAGGGGCGTATAGTAGGTTTGGAAAAGGTTGAACGCCGTTACTGCGACACAAACCAAAGCGAGTAAATAACCGGCTTTAGCGAGGTGTCTATTAGACACAACATTTGCCTGTTCTTGCTTAACTGCACTCTGATCTAGGTGTGAGTCACTAGGTAGCTCGGAAGAAACAACTTTCGCAGAATCTGCATCAATCAATGCTTCATTTATTGTTAACGGGTCTTGGGATATTTCTTGGGACATTCCTTGGGACAAAGGTACGTTTTGCGTCAACGCAGAATCGGCAAGCGGTACACTTAGTTCACAGACTTTTTTACTCGCTTGAGAAGGCACCTCTTCAGTTACTGTGGACCGGCTCAACTCGTCGATTTCAAGAGAATACCCTGTCTTACTAACGGTACGAATCGTCGCGCAACCACAAGTTACCCTAGACAGTGTTTTTCGAATCTTTGAGATAACGTTAGTCAGCGCTTGCTCTGAAACAATTACATTACCCCAACACCTATCAAATATCAGACCTCGCTCGATGCACTCACCAGCATTTTCAAGCAAGAATAGAAACACCTTACCTTCTAACGGCGCGATAGTTTCTACGTGGCCATCTTCACGCACAAACTGCCTAAGCAAGGGATCATAACTAGCATCGCATATTTGGTAGATTTGTTGTTTCACTATCGTCTTCTAGGTTTGAATTCGGTCGCATATGATATTGAATAGTTTACAAATGACCAGTGAATTTTCCAATTTTCACGCAATTATTTCGCGACGAGAAATAACACTTTTATTTGTGTGGACAACCTTCTAAATGATCATTAACCATACCTGTCGCTTGCATAAACGCGTAACAGATTGTTTCCCCTACAAACTTAAAGCCTCTTTTTTTCAAAAACTTACTCATTGCCTTAGACCGCTCAGTAGAAGCAGGAACTTGAGACATCTCAGTCCAGTTGTTTTCTATCACCTTGTTATCGACAAATTGCCATAAAGCATTTGATAAAGAGCCAAACTCTTTCTGGAGTTCAAGTGTTGCTCGAGCATTACCGTATACAGAGGCAATCTTGCCCTTATGCTTAACCACATCGAAGTTTTCAATGATGTACGGCACGTTGTCTTCATTCAACTCAGCTAGCTTGTTTAGATCGTAATTATCAAATGCAGCACGATAGCCTTCACGCTTTTTAAGGATCGTAATCCAACTCAGGCCCGCCTGAGCGCCTTCTAAAGTAATGAACTCAAACAGAACTTGGTCATCATAAACAGGCACGCCCCACTCTGCGTCGTGGTACTCCCTTTCAAGCTCATGTTTAAGCGCCCATGCACACGTTCTATCCACTTTATTCGCTTCCATTTCGATAGTCTCTTTTAGTAATCGTACATAAAAATAATGCCCCAAATAGGGGCATTATTTCAAAGGTTAGTTGACGTTAAGCCACTTCAATTTTATGGAATAAACGATACAGCACAGGTACTACGATTAGCGTGAGTACAGTCGCAAAGCCTAAACCAAACATGATGGTTACTGCCATTGGTTTAAAGAAGATATCCGGTAGTAGAGGGATCATACCTAGAATCGTTGTAATCGCTGCCATACATACTGGGCGAACACGACTCAATGCTGCATCAACTACCGCAACATAAGGGTCTTTACCTGATTTCATTTCAATCTCAATTTGATCAAGCAGTACGATACCATTCTTCAGAAGCATCCCAGATAGACTCAAGAAGCCCAACAGCGCCATAAAGCCGAATGGTGTATTCAAAGCTAACAAGCCTGTCGTAACCCCGATTAGCGCTAATGGAACCGTTAGCCAAACAATCAGCGGTTCTTTGACCGAGTTGAACAAGAACACGGTAATCAAGAACATGAACAGGTAACCCATCGGCATAGTGGTAAACAGTGACGCTTGTGCATCAGCAGATGACTCATATTCACCCCCCCACTCCAACGAATAACCTGGTGGCATCTCAATCGCTTCGATTTGTGGCTGTAAGCGTTTCTGTAACGTCGAAGCCGTTTCTTCACCCAATAGGTCGTTGTCGGCCATTACCGTCAGCATACGCTTACGGTTCTTACGGATGATAAGTGGATCTTCCCATTCCAATTCGTAGCCAAGCGTCACTTGCTGCAACGGAATGTATTCGCTTAATGCCGGGCTCCAAATCTTCATACCTTCGATGTTGCGAATATCAATTCGCTCATCTTCAGGTAAACGAGCCACAATAGGCATCAACGTAGTACCATCACGATACACACCTATCGACTTACCAGAGAAAGACATCGCTAGGAAATCATCAACGTCAGACTTGGTAATACCATAACGACGCGCTTGGCTTTCATTGAACTGAGGCTCTAATACCTTAGTTCTTTCACGCCAATCATGACGAACGTTAAACGCTCCGTCATCGGCACGCATGATGTCCATAACTTGAGCTGCGATTGAACGTAGCACGGTTGGGTCTGAACCGACGATTCGAGCCTCAATTTTCGCACCGCCACCAGGGCCTAATTCAATTTGCTTAAGTTTGTAATCAATTTCAGGGAACTGGCTGTCAACGTGTTCACGGAAGCGACGCATCAGCCCCTCAAGGACCTGATAATCTTTCACACGAACCGTGATTTCGCCATACGCGCTATAACTCTTCTCGGGTGAGTAGGTCAACATGAAACGCTGCAGACCTTTACCGGCCGTGGTCGTGATATGTTCAACTTCACTTTGTTCCGACAACCAACTCTCAAGCACTCTCAACTTGGTATTAGTTGCTCGAATATCCGTACCTTCTGGCATCCAAACATCCACTTGGAACATCGGAGTAGTTGAAGATGGGAAGAATGCTTGTTTCACAAAGCCAAAACCGTACACACTCGCACCTAAACCAATCACCAGAACGATCATGGTTAGCCACGCGCGTTTCATACAGAACTCAAGGAAGTTTTTATAGATAACAAACACCATCCCGTTGTATGGGTCTTTGCCTTCGTTATCGGGATCAACCTTCTGTCCTCTGAAGAAGATATCGGCAAAAAACGGCGTGATCGAGATAGCAGTAAACCAACTCAGCATCAATGAAATCAATAGTACCGTGAACAAGGTGCCACAGTATTCGCCCGTTGAATCTTCAGACAAACCAATTGGAGCAAACGCGGTGACCGCAATCACCGTTGCACCGAGCAGTGGCCATTTGGTTTGGGTCACGATATCAGTGGCGGCCTGCATCCGGGTTCGCCCCTTCTGCGTGCCGATCAATATCCCCTCCACCACCACAATGGCATTATCCACCAGCATCCCCAAGGCAATAACCAACGCGCCCAGTGAAATACGTTGAAGGTCGATTTTGAAGTACTGCATGAAAATAAAGGTGCCGAATACGGTCAATAGCAGTATCAAACCAATCAACAGACCCGATCGTACTCCCATGAAGAACAGTAACACCACGATTACGATCGCAACCGCCTGCCCTAAACTCACCACAAATCCGCTTACCGACTTGTTCACCTCTTTAGGTTGGTTATAAACCTCGGAGATGTCGATACCGACGGGTTGTTGATATTTAAGCTCGGCGAGTCTTCGATCAAAGTCTTCACCCACTGCGACCACGTTCACGCCTTGCGCAAAAGAGACACCCAGGTTAAGCGCGAGTTCGCCGTTATAACCAATGATGTTACTCGGTACCTCAACGTAACCACGAGTTACATTCGCCACATCTTTTAGATAGATAAGCCCTTGAGCGCCACCTTCCGTAAGAATCAAATCACCAAGCTGTTCAACGTTTTGGAACTCACCGGTTGGATGGATTCGAATATATTCATCACCAATCCTTACTGCTCCTGCACTTGATACAATATTTTGAGTCGATAAAAGGTTAAATACCGTGCTTGGAGACAGACCCAGAGAGCTTATCCGTTTCATCGATATCTCAATGAACACTTGCTCTTGTTGTTGTCCGGAAACGGAGACTTTACTGACCCCATCGACCAACTCTAGCTCTCGCCTTAGGTAATCAATGTAATCCAGCAGCTCTTTGTAGCTATAGCCATCCCCCGTCACCGCCAGCAAAATACCGTAAACGTCACCGAAATCATCGATGACTTGAGGATCATTGACGCCGGGTGGCAGTTCAACCTTGAGATCATTCACTTTTCGGCGAAGTTCATCCCATATTTGCGGAAGATCATCTGGGCCGTAGTTGTTCTTCATCGTCACCGTTACCTGTGATAGGCCGCGGCTAGAGATAGAGTTCACTTCGTCCACATAGGTAAGTTGTTGAATCGCTTTTTCTAGTGGGTAAGTAACTTCTTCTTCAACTTGTTGAGGTGTGGCCCCTGGGTAAGAGGTCACAACCATCGCATCTTTGATGGTAAAGGCAGGATCTTCTAAACGACCCAAGCCGAAAAAGGCAGAGACACCACCAATAAGAAAGACCAGAGATAGCATCCAGCTAATGACTTTGTTACGTATAAAGTAAGAAGCAACGCCTGTGATCTGATCATCACCCTGTTGATCGTCATTTTGGGGCTTGTTATTTACTTCACTCATTGTTCGTCTCCTGAGACAATACTTCCACTGTCATCCCATCTCGCAATCGCGATACGCCTGCAACAACGACATGCTGCCCCATTTCTAATCCTTTCATGATCTGCAATGTTTTCTGATTGGCTTTTCCTATTACGACTTGCTGTTTCGAGACGGTACTGTCGTCATTAAGCACCCATACATAAGAGTTCTGGCGCGTTAAATCATCGCCATCCGCATTAAACACAGCTTCGATTGGGATAAGTACCCCAGCTTTTAACTCCAAGCCGATATCTCGCCCATTTGACGTCACCTCAACGGCCATACCATCCAGAATTAAATCATCTTCCGGCATAGGTAGAGCAAGCGTCACCGTGAACGTGCCCGTGCTTGGGTCAGGTTCAGTGGTGAACTCCTTAATAGCCGCCGTGTATTCATTGCCACTGGGCACTCTTACCACAGCCTCAACATTCGATAACAGCTGTTCGCTAGGCTGATTCACGTAAATCTGGTCAGGCAGTTGGATAACAACCTCAACATCCTCGACACTGTGAATGTTCACGACCTGCTGGCCTACCTGAATATTTTCATATTGATCGACACTGACACGAGAAATGATCCCATCAACAGGGGCACGAAGCTTAGTGAACGACAAGCGCAGTTTTGCGAGTTCCAACTCGGCATAAGCGATCTGGCGTTGAGCAGCAATTTCATCAAACTGTGACTTCGCCAATAAACCTTTCTTCACTAGCGGACTTGAACGTCTGTATTGACTGTTAATTACCGTGTAACGCGCCTGAGCATTGTCGACATCCAGTTGATAATCGGTAGGGTCAAGCTCTGCAATGATGTCTCCTTGTGAAACACGTTCACCTTCTTTCACATCAAGCTTATTGATTTCACCGGCGACTCGAAAGCTGAGATGAGCCTTCTCGGCAGCATTTGCAACCGCAGGGAAATAGAGTTTGTCGCTAAAATCGATGACTGAAATCTCGATAGCTTTAACCAAGGGTGTGTTATTCACTTCTACAACTTGTTTATCTTCACAAGCCGTAAGTAAAGCCAAACACGACAGTCCAGCGGCCACTTTAAGTGTTTTCATGTTATAGCCCCCTTTCCTTGATCCACTCTCGAACTTTAACGCCCGGTTCAAGACCATTAACACCAGAAGTTACGATGCGATCACCATCGTTCAACCCTGAAACAATATGGCGCTTTTCATCGATGATGATTGCGACATTTTCAACAATACCGTCGCTATTCACGCGCCACACAGAGACATCATCCCCATCAGTCATCATTGCTGATGTGGGAATTTTTGTGGCGGCCGCTAACGCTGAAACTAAATGAACTGTGCCTGACATACCCGGCAAAATACCAACATCGGTTGGTCTTTCCATTACCATGGTGACTTTGTACGATCCGGTTTTGGGATCCGCTTCAGTATCAACTTCTTGGAATGTTAAAGCGTAGGAGCTACCAGGGAAAGCATCAAAAACCATGGTTGCATCCGTCTCAAACCCTGAAGAAAAGCGCGTGATAAGTTGGTCGGGTAATAAGAATACGACTTTGAGGATTTGATTCGTTTGAATATTCATCACGCCTTGTTTGGCAGCGATATATTCATGGTTTTCAGCAGGAATGATGGAGATAGTACCATCGTAAGGCGCAACCAAAGTGGTATAACGTAGGTTGGCTTTTGCTTGGTTAAGCACCGCTTTAGCAGAATTATGATTAGCTTTCGCTTGGTCGAAGTCTTGCTCAGATACGACGCGATCTTTGCGCAACTTAATGGAACGTTGGTATTGAACATCGGCAAGCTTAAAGTTGGCTCTCGCTTGCTTCTCTAACAACTGATATTCGTCAGGATTAAGCGTTGCAAGGCCATCACCTTTGGTAACCTGTTGACCAGATGTGATATCGATAGTCTGAAGTAGCCCTGGAACACGAAATGCCAGTACTGCTTTGTCACCCGCTTCTGTGGTGGCTGGAAAGCTACGTTCAAAGGCATTACTACCGACGGAGACAGTGAAGAGTTTGGCGGGTCTAGAATCTGGTTCAGGTACGGGAGGAAGCTCCTTACCACACCCAGACAACCCAGCTAAGGCTGTCAATAGGACAACGGAGGCTCTATACATTAGTGATCATCCATAACTATAAATATTTTTATAACATAGATTAATCACATGTAACTTACCAGTTATCGTAAGATTTATTTAGACAAAATTATTAAAAAAAATAACGGCTTGGAATAAATTTTCCTAAACCGTTATCTAATGTTTTTCAGGTTTACCACTACATGTTCTTAAATGCGCGATCGACTTTGAAAGTATCCGAAGTCACATAAGCTTCCATATTGCGGACACTGGTCTCTAATTTCTGGAAATCACCCTCTAAAGTGCCCAGTAACGACTCTGCGGTTTGCCCTTTTTCCCAAGGTTTTTGCTTGAGCGTGTGCTCCTGTTTAGCCTTCATCTGATCGACATACCGAGGTGGTTGTTTTTCAAGCATAAATGTCAAAGCTACATACGCTAATAACACCAAAAAGCTACCACCAAGCAGTGCCGCTGAGATAACCAAGATACGAACCAACCACACTTCAAGGCCAAAGTAGTTCGCTAACCCTGCACACACACCGGACAGCTTACCGTTAATAGGATCGCGATACAGTTCTCTACTCATAGTTTCGTCTCCAGTTAGGTGACTCCGCATCCAGTATTTTTTCTAGTGTTTTCACTCGGTCTTGCATCGATTCAGCTTGAGCAGAAAGCTTGTGCAAACGCTGAAGATCCGTTTCTGAAAGACCATTACTGGATTTCTTCTTGCTGCGGTAATGTAAGAACAACCATAGCGGTGCCACGAAGATTAAAAAGACAATCAGTGGGCCTGCAATTAGAAATGTTGACATAGACAACTCCTAAATTATTTATCGCGGTTTTCAACTTGTTGCTTCAGTTTCGCCAGCTCTTTTTCAATTTCATCTTGAGCTTGTAACTCTGCAAACTCTTGGTCTAAAGATTTTGCGTTACCTGTTTTCGCGTAAACGTCCGCTTCGGCTTCTAATTCATCCACTTTACGCGAGAATTGTTCAAACTTCGCCATTGCTTCGTTGGTTTTGCTTGAATGCAGATGTTTTTGAACATCACGACGATTACTCGCAGCATTATTACGAATCATCAATGCTTGCTGCTTTGCGCGAGTTTCTACGATTTTGGTTTCGAGCTTACCAATTTCACTGGTCAGCTTTTCGATGGTTTCGTGCACCAAGGTTTGCTCTGTGTGAAGGCTTTTGATGATATCTTCAAGTTTTTGCTTTTCGATTAGCGCCGCTCTAGCTAAGTCTTCACGTTGTTTAGTCAGTGCTAGTGTCGCTTTGTTTTGCCAATCTAGAATCTGAGTTTCGATAGCTTCAACTTTACGCGCTAACTCTTTTTTATCTGCGATAGCTTTAGCGGAGTTAGTGCGAACCTCAACCAGCGTATCTTCCATTTCTTGGATAATCAGGCGAATCATCTTTTCAGGATCTTCAGCCTTGTCTAAAAGTGCACTGATGTTCGAATTTACAATGTCTGCAAAGCGAGAAAAAATACCCATGAGGAACTCCTTAATTACAATGATGGCAAATGTGCTTTAAAGCGTTATTCGATTTCTCAGTCCACTTGCTCAAAAATTTACGTTTGTTGTTAAACCTACCATAAGTAATCCAAGTAGCGTGCCAACTTTTAAGCCATTTATTATCAGACACTTACAATAAAATGGTGATTAACCCGAACCATGCTATGATGAATTTAGCCAAGTATTGGTATTTTTCACCACTACGACTCTTATACTTAAGCTATTTACATGACGTGACTTAAATAAAGCTCTCTAAATCACATCCATCGGCGCTCAAATCGCACAAGGACCCGCTATGCAGCAGAACCTCATTGGTGAATCACCTAGCTTTCTCTCTGTTTTAGATAAAGTATCCCAACTCGCACCAATCGAAAGACCCATTCTGATCATTGGCGAGCGTGGTACGGGTAAAGAGTTGATCGCACAAAGACTGCATTACCTTTCAAGGCGATGGGATCAGCCGTTGATCTCACTTAATTGCTCAACACTCAGTGAGGGTTTAATTGATTCTGAGTTGTTTGGTCATGAGTCTGGTTCCTTTACTGGTTCAAAAGGTCGTCATCAGGGTCGATTTGAAAGAGCGGAAGGTGGAACACTGTTTCTTGATGAGCTCGCGACCACGCCCCTAGCCGTTCAAGAGAAGCTATTGCGCGTTATTGAATATGGGCAGTATGAACGTGTCGGCGGACAAAAAGCTTTAAGTGCCAACGTAAGACTGGTTTGCGCGACCAACGCTGACTTGCCAGACATGGCATTAAGGGGCGAATTCAGAGCCGACTTATTGGACAGGCTCGCGTTTGACGTGATTACTATCCCCCCCCTTCGAGAGCGAAAAGAAGACATCACGCTGCTGGCAGAATACTACGCCATTAAGATGTGCCGTGAATTAGAATTGGAGTTGTTTGTTGGCTTTGCTCCGTCTGCCGTAGAGGCGCTGCTGGATTATTCATGGCCAGGGAATGTGCGAGAACTCAAGAACGTTATTGAGCGCGCAGTCTACCAGCATGGTAAAGACCCATATCCTATTGAATCTTTGGTGTTTAACCCATTCAAACCCGCATGGAAAATAGATCAAGATTCCACGCATGAAATTGGCAATGCGCCGTCCAACAGCCATACTTCATCAGAGAGCTCGTTTTCTTTGCCACTTGATTACAAAGCATGGCAAGAACAACAAGACATCAAGCTGCTCAATCAAGCCCTAAAACAGAGCAAGTACAACCAGAAACAAGCAGCAGAATTACTTGGATTAACCTACAACCAATTACGTGGAATGGTGAGGAAGTACGCGATTGTCGGACAAGCTAACGATAAATAGCTGTCAGCACTTGATTATTATTTGGAGCCGAATAAATAAAATGTTAAATTATCCGGATCTTGAGGCTCCTCTAACGCCTCGTTTCGAAAAGTATTTCTTTTTATGAAAGCACTAATAAGACTATCACTGAGCATCTGCACGCTGAGCTTTTTAGCTGGATGTGGTGAGAGTGTGAATCACGAGCAAATCCGTGAAAAAGGCTTCATTTATTGCGGCCAAGGTAATCCTAGTACTTTCAACCCACAACTGGTTGATAGTGGCATTACCTCAGAATCGCTGAGCCCTCAAATTTTCGATACACTGCTCACTCTTGATCCAATGACTTATCGACCAAAACAGAACTTGGCAACAAGCTGGTCTGTCGATGAATCGGGTACAGAGTACACGTTCAAACTGCGCCCTAATGTTGCGTTTCAAACCACAGACTGGTTTACCCCAACTCGCAGTATGAATGCACAAGATGTGGTCTTTAGTTTTGAGCGAATCATTGACAGTTCAAACCCATTTCATTATGTAGGCGGCGGCCTATACCCATGGTTTGCCGGTATCGACTTCCAAAACCTGATCGTCGATATCACTGCGGTTGATGACCTGACGGTGAAATTCCAATTAAGTCGCCCAGACAATTCATTCCTCAACAATATCGCCACCAGCTATGCGGTCATTCATTCTAAAGAATATGCCAATAAACTCATTGCTACGGATGAAAAGAATGAAATAGACTCCAAGCCCGTTGGCACAGGTCCTTTCTACTTGGACGAATACCAAATCAATGATCTAGTTCGCTTGAAAAAGAACAAGCACTATTGGAAGGGTAACGTAGAAATGGACCAAGTTGTGTTTGATACTTCACAACGTGGGACAGGGACTCTTGCCAAGCTACTTCGTAGTGAGTGTGATGTATTGAACTCACCGATTTCTAGTCAGATTCCTATTATTCAAGCTCATGAAGAGTTGAAGATTTCCGCCACGCCTGCGGTTAATGTCTCTTTCATCGCGCTGAACACCGAGCACCCAGCACTGCGTGACTCACGAGTGCGCAAAGCGCTGAACTTGGCTATTAATCGTCAGAACATTCTTGATTCTGTGTACTACGGTACAGGTACAAAAGCCTACACCTTGCTTCCCCCTACTTCTTGGGCTTATCAAAAAGACAGTGTTCAAGTTCGCTATGACCGCAACTACGCAGTTGCGCTTCTTAAAGAAGCTGGGGTAGAACCTGGGCTAGAGCTATCGATGTGGGTTCCTTTAGAACCAAGAGCTTACAACCCAAGCCCAAGAAAAACAGCAGAATTAATCCAAGCAAATTTAGCTGATATTGGTATCGAACTTAAGCTCTATACCGACGACCGATTTGATCGTACGCAGCTGTCATCCATTTCCTCAACAGACTTGTTGCTCACAGGTTGGATCGGCAATACGGGCGACCCAGACAACTTCTTGCGTCCGCTTCTCTCATGTAGCTCAGAACGCGCTGGATTAAACGTCTCTATGTGGTGTAACTCTGACTTTGATTTCCTTCTCGATTTAGCATTAGAGATCAATCAACAAAGGCACCGCGTGAACTTGTATCGACAAGCCCAAAACATTCTCAATGAAGAAGTTCCTGTGATTCCTCTCGCTCATGGCGTGCAATTCCGCGTGCACGATCGTTCGCTAAGTGGCTTTAAGCAGAGCCCGTTCAATGCTCAACCTTTTGATCAAGTCAGAAGGGAGGTGCAGTGATGTTTTGGTATACATTAAGACGTGTAAACTTATTCATTATCACACTGGGGATCCTGACGTTAGTGGGGTTCGCTCTGCTTCGACTAGACCAAACCTCACCTTGGGCGATTCAAGACTTTTGGCCCGGTTGGCTTAGCTATATCACAGAATTATCGACACTTAACTTTGGCTTGAGCAAGCACGGAGCGCCTATCATCGATGAGCTTGTCGTGGTATTCCCTGCAACGTTAGAACTGTGTTTCTTTGCTTTTGTGCTTGCGCTGTTTATCGGTATCCCTTTCGGCACGATTGCTGGCATGAGACAGGGCAAGTTTGTCGATACCACCATATCGTTTACTTCAATGGCCGGTTACTCTGCACCTATATTTTGGGTCGCACTACTGATGATCATGGTGTTTTCGTTGCACTTTGAGATGTTCCCAGTTGGTGGGCGATACGACCTGCTTTACGAAATCGAACACGTCACTGGCTTCGCTATGATTGATGCCTTTTTTGCTGAAGGTCGTTATCGAGCACACGCACTGCAAAGTGTTATCGAACATATGGCGTTACCTTGTCTTGTATTGGCACTCGCCCCAACGACTCAGGTAATTCGACTGATGAGAGCGTCAGTGGCTGAAGTGATGACTCAAAACTACATCCGCGCCGCACGAATTAAAGGTCTTTCAACAAGAGAGATCGTCACGCAGCACGTGTTAAGAAATGCGATACCACCGATTATTCCTAAGGTCGGCGTTCAACTATCAAGTATGTTAACGCTCGCGATTATTACCGAGTCTATCTTTAACTGGCCGGGTATTGGCCGCTGGTTATTGGATGCTTTATCTAATCAAGATTACGTTTCAATTCAAGCTGGCGTAATAGTGGTAGCAACCTTGGTTTTGACCGCAAACATTCTGTCCGATCTATTGGGCGCGATGGTCAATCCACTGGTAAGGAAGGAATGGTATGCTAACAAATAACGTCTACCAAGAAGAGCAGATTCCAACCCAGTTCGAGCGTTTCTGGCGCAGCTTCCGTGGCAATAATCTCGCTATGTTTGGACTGTGGTGTTTGGCCTTAATCATTCTAATCACCGTCACTTCACCATGGTTAGCTCCGCATGATGCTCAAGAACAAACGGGACACCTGTTAACCCCACCCTCTTGGGATCCCTCAGGAACTGTTGAGTATTTCTTAGGTACCGATGACTTAGGCCGAGATATTCTTTCTCGTCTGATTATCGGCTCTCAGCTGACGTTTGGTGCCGCGGTTGTGATTACCTTTATCGCAGCAGTCATTGGTTGCCTGATTGGCGTACTTGCGGGGATGACTCGTGGATTATTATCAAGCACGCTAAACCACCTGCTTGATACCGTTATGTCGATTCCGTCTCTGTTACTGGCAATTATCTTCGTGGCGTTTCTTGGTTTTGGCGAGTTTAATATCTTGCTTGCCTTATGTTTAGCATTGATTCCACGCTTTATTCGTTCGGTATACATTGCCGTGCACGCTGAGGTAGAAAAAGACTATATTTTGGCTTCTCGCCTCGATGGTGCGAACGACTTCTACCTGTTATGGAATTCAATCCTTCCTAATATTCTTACCGTGGTGGCACTTGAAATTACGCTGGCATTGTCAGTCGCTATTCTTGATATCACGGCTTTGGGTTTCTTAGGGCTTGGCGCTCAAGCACCAAGTACCGAATGGGGCTCAATCTTGGGTGACTCTGTAGAGCTGATTTACCTCGCACCATGGACAGTAACCCTACCCGGTTTAGCCATTATGTTTACAGTGATCGTGATTAATCTCGTCGGTGAAGGTGTTCGCCAAGCGCTAAATGCAGGAATCGAATAATGCCTTTACTTGATATTCGACATCTAACCATCGAGATTGAGACCCCTCAAGGGATGGTTAAAGCCGTTGATAGAATGAGTCTTACCCTCAATGAAGGGGAAATTCGCGGCTTAGTAGGTGAATCAGGCTCAGGCAAGAGCTTGGTTGCAAAAGCGATCGTTGGGGTTTGTAAAGAAAACTGGAAGGTTTCTGCAGACCGAATGCGCCTTGGCAATATCGACCTCCTGCAACTGACACCCAAAGAACGACGCCGAGTTATTGCTCGTGATATCGCGATGATCTTTCAAGAGCCATCCTCTTGTCTTGATCCATCTGAAAAAGTGGGCCATCAACTTATTGAAGCGATTCCTTCCTATTCGTTTGAAGGTCGGTGGTGGCAGAGATTCAAATGGCGTAAGAAGCAGGCCATCGCTCTACTGCACAAAGTCGGTATTAAAGATCACTCTCGTCTTATGGACAGTTACTCTTATGAGTTGACTGATGGGGAGTGTCAAAAAGTCATGATCGCCATGGCGATCGCAGCCAAACCAAAAGTCTTGATCGCTGATGAACCAACCAACGATCTAGATCCGATTACACAGTCTCAAATATTGCGTCTGTTGAGTCGTATGAATCAGATCAATAACACGACCATCGTGCTGATCGGCCATGACTTAACCACCATTACCCAATGGGCAACTCGCATTACCGTTATGTACTGTGGTCAGTCTGTGGAATCAGCGGATACGCAGAAGCTGTTGGATGCACCTAAACACCCATATACAGTAGCTCTACTGAAAGCGATGCCTGACTTTAACGACTGGATTCCTCATAAAGAGAAGCTACAGTCTTTGCCAGGTTCAATCCCTCCGTTGCAGCACCTTCCTATTGGTTGTCGACTAGGACCACGTTGCCCTTATGCGCAAAGGCAATGTGTTGAGATTCCTTATACCAAACGAATCAAAAACCATAAGTTCAATTGTCACTTCCCTCTTAATATGGAGAAGAAAAAGAAATCATGAGTGCATTATTAGAAGTCATTGATTTATCTAAAGACTTTACGACTCGCTCTGGTCTTTTCCGTAAAAAGATTCATCAGGCAGTGAAACCAGTAAGCTTTTCGCTTGAGGCGGGACAGACGATTGGTTTTATCGGTCAGAATGGTTCAGGAAAGTCGACATTAGCAAGAATGCTAGCGGGCATGGTAGAGCCAACTGCGGGCGAGATTCGTGTGAACGGTGAAAAGCTAGAGCACAAGGACTACTCGACTCGCTGTAAGCTGATTCGAATGATCTTCCAAGATCCGAACACCTCGCTTAACCCGCGCATTCAGATTGGTCGAATTCTTGAAGGTCCATTGAAGCGAAACACCAATATGCCACCAGAAGCCCGTATGCGTCGTGTGAAAGACACCCTGTTACGTGTGGGCCTTCTACCGGAGCATGCTTACTTTTACCCGCAGATGCTGGCTGCAGGCCAAAAACAAAGGGTATGTTTGGCGCGCGCCTTAATCCTTCAACCATCAATCATTGTTGCAGACGAAGCGTTGAATGGTTTGGACATGGCAATGCGCTCTCAAATCATCAATTTGTTCTTAGAGCTACAAGAAGAGATGGGCGTATCGTTCGTCTACGTATCTCAACACCTTGGTATTGTTAAACACATTACCGACAAAATCATCGTCATGCACGAAGGTAATGTGGTTGAGAGTGGGGAAACGGATCAAGTGTTAACCAATCCAACTCACCAAATCACCCAAAGATTGGTTGAGAGCCATTTCTCCAAAGCGCCTAACCACTAATCTCGAATCACGCTACGTTCAACAAAGGGGAAAGGTATGTTATTAAGAGCTTCAATGCTTCCCCTTTTGTTGGCGCTGTTTTCCTTTAACGCAGCAAGCACACCGCTCACTTGGTTAGATAGAAGCTTCGTCGAAACTGCCTTTTATAACGTCGCACTTCAACATGAATATTCCCAAGGCAACAAGCCACTCGCCAAATGGAAACAACCGATCAAGATTTGGATCGATCACCGCGTCGGTGATGAAGAACTGCATCAAGAGCTCACAGAGCTTCATATCCGACACTTATCCGAAGTCACTCAGCACCCGATAACAATCGTCAGCAAAGAGTCCGAAGCGAACGTCAAATGGATATACACAAGGCAGAGTCAGTGGGTATCTGAGGCGAAATCAGTACTCAAACTCAAATCAACTGAGCATTTAAACAACGCTATTTGCACGGCGGGTTATAGAACAAATTCTAAAGGTGAGATTGTTTACGCTGGGATTGTTATTCCCGTTGATCAAGCAAGATCTCGAGGTAAGCTCGTCGCCTGTATCGTGGAAGAAATCACACAGGTTTTAGGCCTGCCGAATGATTCAGATAAAGCCTACCCTTCTATTTTTAATGACCATACGCCAGAAGACTTATTGTCACCCTTAGATGTAGTGCTACTAAAGCTACTGTATGAGTCGGAATTGAAAGCTGGAGTGACAAAATCTGAAGTAAAACCTATTGTTCGAAAGATACTAAAGCAATACAGCGAAACTGGCGTGCTCCAACAAGCTTCAAAAGCCGCGCAGCAAGCACCGTTGTATCAGTTAATTGGGTACTAATAGAATAACTGGCTACACACAGAAATATTGAGTACTAACGGAATGATCGAGTACTAACGGAATAACTAGCCACGAACAGGAATATTGAGGGCTAACGGAAGAATTGAGTACTAACGGAAATAGGCAGGGACGTTACTTTGTTTGTCTGAACAGCTTAGATGGGAAAATAGAATGATAGCGCTGCCTAAGAAAAGGCAACGCTGACTTACCATTTAACGATATAACAATGTTACGAAAGCATTAGCGCTTAGCAGCCTGCTTTTTCAATTCGAAGTCGAATTCATCCGGGAACAAAATAACACCTTCTTCCTGTTCGTTCGGGAACACAACCACTGCAAGCTCGTCATCTTCTAGACCGTTAGTCCAACGGCTGTGCCATTTGTTCAACGAGATAGACTCAGCTTTACACTCAGACCAATCACCCGTAGCCCAAGATTCAGCAAACTCTTGATTTGGCCATACTGGAACACAGTCTTCATCTTCTGTGTTAAGCATTACACAACCGTGTTCATCGGTTAAGATCCATACTTCACGGTTCGCTACGATTTCTTTCACACAGTACTTTAGGCGTTGCTCGCCCGTATACTTATTGATTTCAGCGATTTTTTTATCGTCTAGCTGTGTAGTCATCTTAATTTCCTACTTTAGTCAGTAACTTTGCTCTTAAAGCTATTTTATGCCGAGAGCTTTTAACTTCAAACATTTTCGATAAAGAAGAAAATCTACTTCAAAGAAAAACGCCTGCTAAATTAGCAGGCGTTTATAATTAAGCGACTTGATTAAACAAGCTCACCCTGTAACCAAGGCCAGCCTTGCTTCTTACGGCTTAATGTATTTTCCATCATTAATACGCCGTCTTTCTCGTGCTTAACCAGTTTATCAGCCCACTCGCCTTTGTATAGAAGGTGAGTTTGTGCAGTAGTGATGTCTGTTAGCATTACCGCAGCAAATGCTAGACCGTCTTTCTCACAACGTTCTTCAAGATCCGCTTCTAGCGCTTCAATCATGCCATCTACTTGCTCAAGAGTCGCAAGCTCAACTTGACCAACAACAACATCACGACCGTTGAATGGGTAGCCTTTAAGGTCTTTTTCTACTAGTTGTGCAGCAGATAGGCCCTCGATGTTTGTCTTAGCGATTAGAAGCGCTTTGATGAATGCATCAACGTCAGTCACGCCAGCGATTTCAGCAAGCTCAGCAACCGCGTCTTTGTCTTTTTGAGTACATGTTGGAGAAGCAAAACCAACCGTGTCTGAAAGAATTGCAGACATCATCAGTTTAGCGATTTGTTGAGAGATAGAGTGACCTTCAATCTTGAACATGTTGAAAAGTACAGTATTTGTACAACCAACAGGCCAAATCCAAGCTTCCATAGGGTTAACTGTCATCGCGTCACCTAAACGGTGGTGATCGACAATACCTACGATCTCAGCTTCAGCAACATCGTCCGGTGCTTGTGCTAGATCTGAGTAGTCTACTAACCAGATTTTTTCACCAGCAACAGAAGTACGAAGTTCTGGTTTTTCAGCACCAGCGACTTCTAGAATGTGTTGAGTTTCGCGGTTGATCTCGCCTTGGCGAATTGGTGTCGCTTCCTCGCCACGAGCTTTAAGAAGCTCTGTTGCAACTAACGCACTACAAATACTGTCACTATCAGGGTTTTTGTGACCAACAACTAAAATCATGTTTCTTCCTATTACACTAACAATTATGACTCTACCTTTAGAGCCTCTCTTTATTAGCCATACTTTACCTCATTTTTTCAGGTTGGTCATGTTTCGTAGGTTTAGCCAATGGTAACAATAGATAAAAAAACAACAAATGCAATTGATAATTATTATCATTCGTATATATTTATCTTAAGCCACTAATTTTGAGTAACACCTATGGATCGACTAATCTCTTTTTTGCCAAGCAGTAGCGCTGCGAAAACAACTCAGTTTTCACTGTCATTTAAGCGCCTGCTTTTACCTATTTCACTTGCAGCTTTAGTGATGGCGCCTGCCACGCGAGAATTGACGGTCACTACCTTGTCAGACGCCTTTTGGGCCGTGTCTTGTTATGTTGCTTTGACCTTAGCGATTTACCACGGGTTAAGCCTGTATATCAACAAAGATAACGTCTTCAATAAGCTCGTCCATCAATCCCGTTCAAACCAAGTTGTATTAGCTGCACTTATGGGGGCGCTACCCGGCTGTGGCGGTGCGATCGTGGTTACCACACAATTTATCTCGGGCAAACTTGGATTCGGCGCAGTTGTTGCAGTGCTCGTCTCAACCATGGGCGATGCAGCCTTCCTGCTCATTGCAAGCGAGCCCAAGACTGGTTTAGCCATGATGGCGATGGGCGTGATTGTCGGAACTACGTCAGGTCGCATCATTAACTTGTTTCACGCAGACGACTTCTTACGCCCAAAAAAATCAGAGAAAAATGAAGCGGTGAGCAGCTGTGCTTCTCAATCTCAAGACAAAGAAGCAGTATCGAAAAAAGCGATCAACCTGCAAGGCTATCTATGGTCTGTACTCATTATTCCAGGTGCTGCGGTTGCCCTACTTGGCTCTTTTCAAGTGGATGTGAATGAGTTGCTCGCTTTGCCCGAACTGTCGATGGAATGGGCAGGCACTATTTTGCTGATTAGCTCGATGTTTCTATGGGGTCTCACCCGTGAAATTGAAGATTACAAATCAGCCGTCAGTGAAGACGAGAAATGTGTAGGCTCTCATCCATTACAAAAAACGGCTCAAGATACTAACTTCGTTACTGCATGGGTGGTGGTTGCTTTTCTTTTCTTCGAATTTGGCTCTGTGATAGCAAATGTCGATTTTGCGACGCTATTCTCAAGCTGGGGCATGATGCTCCCCCTGGCGGGAGTGTTGATGGGCTTGCTACCGGGGTGTGGTCCGCAATTGCTGGTCACTAGCCTGTACCTTTCTGGTGCACTGCCACTGTCAGCTCAGGTAGGTAACGCAATTTCGAATGACGGTGATGCGCTATTTCCTGCAATTGCGATGGCACCGAAAGCCGCTCTTGTTGCGACCTTGTATTCCAGTGTTCCCGCTTTGATTTGTGCATACGGTTACTGGTTTATGTTCGAACTTTAGGCTTACGTTCGAAGCTTAAGTTTATAATTGAAGCTTAGGTTTATATCCGAGGCTTAAGCTTTTATTCAAGGCTCAGGTTTATCTTCAAGGTTTTAGCTTTACTCCATAGGTTTCTATTAGGTCGGTACTTTGTATCGGCCTTTTTGTTTCCGTCTGCCTAAGCCCTTACAACAGGTTCTTTGTACATTCCCTTCATGCTTCATGCTTCTACAGCCTACCTCAAACAGCACGTTACAGCTGGTCTCAAAAACGCCCCTCTTGGCGCTATTACAATGCTTAGTTAGAAATCCCAACACGTACACTAGAAAAACAAAAAGCCCCTGTAAGAGTACTTACAGGGGCTTTAATTCAAGCTTTAGTCTTGGTTCTTAAGTACAAGACTTAAGAAACTTCGATTGGACCACCGAATGAAGTTACTGGAGGCAGTTTGCCTTGGAACTTCTCGAAGTTAACCAAACATGTGTTTGCTGACGTTGCTTGAGCAAGTTCAGACGTACCGATATCTTGAGTTAGTGTGTTTGGATCGCCGTATGTATCTAGCGCACCCACTTTCTCGTTGATCGGGCCGTACCAAGCACCTTCTTCGATACGAACAACACCAGGAGCGTAGCTATCCATTAGAACAGCACCTGCTAGTAGTTGACCACGATCGTTGAACACACGTACTACATCGCCATCTTTGATGCCTTTCTTCTTAGCATCGACTGGGTTGATGTAGATAGGCTCACGGCCTTGTACCGCGTAAGTCGCACGCCACTCTTCAGATTCACACATCTGAGAGTGAAGACGCTTGTCTGGGTGACAAGATTGTAGCCAGTACGGATGTTTGTCAGAGCCTGGACCACCGTGTGAACGTTCAGATTTCTCAAACCACATAGGGTGTTCTTGACAGTGCTCGTAACCCATGTTGCCAACAGTACGGCTTGTGATTTCGATGAAACCAGAAGGCGTACCTAGTGCGTTGATCTCTGGATCTTCACGGAATGAAGCGTGACGAGTCCATGGCTTACCTTTACCGAAGTCTAGGAAACCTTTCTCCCAGAACTCAGCAAACTCAGGCATTTCGAAGCTGCCTTCGTTTGATGCACGACATTCGTCATACAGAGATTTAACCCACTGCATTTCGTCCATACCACGCGTATAATCGTCGTAACGACCCCAACGCTTAGTTAGGCTAGACATAATCTCGAAGTCAGTTTTAGACTGGAACAGAGGATCCACTAGTTTGTGCATCGCGATCAAACCACGACCAGAGTACGCGCCGTAACCATCAATATCGTTACGTTCCCACTGAGTACATGCAGGAAGCACGATATCAGAGTGACGACAAGTTGCAGTCCAAGCGAAATCAACAGCCACTACAGTTTGTAGGCTCTTGAATGCTTTACGCATCTTGTTGCGATCTTGGTGGTGGTGCCACGGGTTATTACCACTGAATACCATCATCTTGATATCAGGTAGTGTTACCGTTGAACCGTTCGCTTTGATCTTCTTACCTGGCTCTAGCAAACTATCTACCCAACGAGCAACAGGGATTACACGGCTGTAACCGTTGTAATCAGTGTTAGTGTGCTTAGGCGATTGACCTTGGTCGATGTTCAACGGGAATGAACCCGGAGCAGCGAAGCCAGTTGAAGAAACACCGATACCAGAGTAATGGTGACCGTAAGAGATACCACCGCCAGGTAAACCGATTTGGCCAATCATTGCTGCGATAACGGCACACATCCAGTAAGGCTGCTCACCGTGTTGTTGACGTTGGATACTCCAACCGACAAGAATCTGCGTACGACCGTTAACCAGCATCTTAGCGAATTCACGGATAGAGTCCGCGCTTGCGCCACAGATAGCCGAAGCCCACTCTGGTGTCTTCTCAACTTTATCTTTCGTTTCACCTTGAACGTACTTGATAAAGTCTTCAAAACCTAGACAGTAAGTTTCGATGAACTTCTTGTCGTATAGATCTTCGTTGTAAAGAACGTGAGCAACACCAAGCATGAACGCCACATCAGTTTGTGGGTTGATGTACATTTGCTCGTTTTCTAGGTAACGGCCTGTTTTGTTTTTAACAGGGTCAACAGAAACAACGTTGATCTCTTTCTTAGCAACTTTTTCTTTCAGCTGTTCTAAGTATGCGAATGACTCGTGAGTCTCACATGTCCAACCTACTTGCAGGTTTTTAACTGGATCGTTACCCCAAAGAACAATGTTGTCACTGTTTTCTAGGATAAGTTCCCAAGATGTACCTTGTGCGTAAACTTCAGTAGAACCTAGCACGTAAGGCATGATCGTTTGACCAGCACCTGTTGAGTAGTCACCGATTTTCTTCACAGAGTAACCATGAAGTGCCATTGCACGTTGCATATGGTTAGTACAGCTGTGGAACTGACCCGTTTGTCTCCAACCAGTTTGACCTGTGTGAAGCGCCCATGGACCGTAATCTTTCTGTACGCGCTCTAGTTCGCGGTAAACAAGGTCTAGTGCCTCATCCCAAGTCACACGAATAAAACGGTTGTTACCACGCGTGTCTGCGCTGTATTTATGCTTCTTCAACCAATCTAGGCGAACCATTGGGTAACGCACACGTGATGGGCTGTAGATAATACCTTTAATACCTTTCAACATCTCAGTTGGGTGTTGATCGATTTCTAGAGGTTTAATCTCTTGTACTTTACCCGCATAAACGCGAGCTCGGAATGCACCCCAGTGAGAACCAGAGACTTTCCACGCGCCGTCTGTTTCTGCTGCAGACACTGATGCCGACGCCAATAAGCTTGGACCGATAACCGATGCCGCACTTGTAGTCGCGACACCTTTCAGAAAACTTCTTCTTGTAATTGCCATTGTGTTACTCCAATTGACGTCTTATTAGTGATGGCCTTCAGAAAAATCTGATGAGTGCTTCTGTAGATACTTAAGAACAAGTGCTTCTGTATCTGTATCGAAGTTAACGAATGCAATCATACCATCTAACATGCCTACCCAACCGTTAGCGCTGAAGTGAGCTTCATCTGGCTGTGAGTGACACGTTGAACAGTTAGATTGGTACGCTTGACCCGCTGCGTTCCAGATTGGATCGAAGTTATCAACCATAGACTCTTTCTTCATCCAAAGTGCTAGGTTAACTTCTTCCCATGGAAGGCCAGTAAGCTCATCTTCTTTCTTCTCACCAACAGTGATAACGTCACTTTGAGATACTTCTTTGGTCAAGATTGCAGTTGAGATATTCATACCGAAGTCTTCTTGGATTACACGTCCGAAGCCTTTGGCTTTACGCCAACCATCGATTTGAATCTTGATCATGTCGCCTTTTTCGTCGATAACCGCAACTTTACTTGCAGGGCTGAGTAGACCCGCTTCAACTGTTGCTGTTTCATCTGTGTACATTGGGAGGTGACGAATAGAGATCACGTCAGAACCATTTGCGTAAGATGTGCTGCTTGCTACATTTTCTAGCTCGCCAACAATACCGCTTGCTGATGCCATATCCATTGGAAGGTTGTGAGCAATACCTTTGTGACAGTCAACACAGCTTTGATCACGTTCTGCTGCATTCTTCATCTGGATACGCGCTGTTGGGCGCATGTTCTCGAAGTCCATTGAATCGTAGTTGTGACAGTTTTTACACTCTAGAGATTTGTTCGAAGAGAAACGATCCCATTCGTGTTTAGCCAGTTCGATACGACGAGCTTCGAATTTCTCAGGTGTATCTAGGTCACCAAATACTTGAGCGAAGACTTCTTTAGATGCTTGCATCTTACGAGCGATTTTTGCTGTCCATTCATGTGGAACGTGACAGTCAGGACAAGTAGCACGTACACCAGAAGTGTTTTTCCAGTGAACCGTTTCTTGTAGTTCTACGTACACGTTGTCACGCATGGTGTGACAACTTACACAGAACTCTTCTGTATTTGTGTGCTCTAGAGCTGTGTTAAAACCGCCCCAGAAAATAACACCGGCGATAAAGCCACCCATAGTTAGTACACCAAGACTGATGTGTACTGCAGGGCGAGTCATTGTGCGCCATAATTTAACTAAAAATGATTTCATGTTTAGCTCTCTTAAATATTGATTTTAAAAAATGTTGTTACTAGAGGGCATTACATGCCGCCGTGAGCACCAGGAGGTCCAAATACAAACACTTGCAGTGCCCAAACTAGGAAGCCGTAACCGCCTACAAAAGCCACACTTAATATTGGAAAGAGAACCACTGCAATGAAGAGGAATGACTTCCACTCCAACGAGCGTTTTTCGCCAGTTTCAATTTTATTAACATCACTCATACATTTTGCCTATTTTGTATTTAGTAATTTCGAGTAGCTCATTCTAAGGAGCTAAAGTTCTTGAGTATCTAACAACAAATTTTAGACCATACACAAAGTAGGGTTCAATCAAATCTCTTGTTATAACCCTTGCTAATCAATACTTTTTTGAGGTCATCCAAACTTGTTTTCAGTTAAACAAACTTATTAAAAAGTATTAACAAATGTGAAGAATTAAGTATATTTCACAAATGTTAAAAACCAACACTCGCGCAACTATTTGACAACCGATTTTAACTTTTTACCTACTAAGTAGTAGCCAAAAAAGCCTCAAACAACCACTATTTTGTGTTTTGTTTGTTAAATAATTGATCGTTTTTCGAATCAATGACTTTGCAGTTGAAATGCATCATTTGGCACTTTCAGATATGATATAAGCCTTATTAAAAGGAAGCATTATGCAAGACGTTATTGATATATCTTGGTGGCAATTATTGTTTTTCAGTTCACTTCTCTTGCTACCAATTGTAATCAACCACAAGCTAAAACTTGGCCTTGGCAAAGAGGCTTCTATCAGCATCATTCGCATGACTGTTCAGCTATTTCTGGTTGGCCTCTACCTAGAATACCTGTTCACTTTGAATAGCTTGTGGGTCAATTTACTATGGTTATTTACGATGATTATCGTTGGGGCAAGCTCGATTGTTGAAAAATCCAAGTTACCGCGAAACCTCTTGTTAGTCCCTGTCGCTGTGAGCCTAGCGGTAACCTGTGTACCCATTGTCTTGTTTATCTGCTTATTCATCATTAAACCAACACCGGTTTTTAACGCGCAGTACTTAATCCCTATTGCAGGGATGCTGTTAGGTAATAGCTTAAGCAGTAACATCGTGGCATTACAGAACTTGTTCGGTGCTTTTGAAACGCAGAAATCAGAGTACGAAGCGGCTATCGCTTTAGGTGCCTCTCCTTCCTATGCTGCAGCGCCTTTTGTGCGTAATGCGATACAGAAAGCGATGTCTCCTATTATGGCCTCAATGGCAACCACAGGCTTGGTAACGCTACCAGGAATGATGACAGGACAAATCTTAGGGGGTGCTTCACCAATGATCGCAATTAAGTATCAGCTGATGATCATGTTGGCTATTTTCGTGATGATGAGCTGCTCCTTAGCGCTTGCGCTTCACCTATCATTAAAGACTTCCTTGACCAAAGAAGGGCGAGTTCTCGCTCAAATACAGCCTTCAAAATAACCTCCCGACTCCTCTTAGATCTGGTTACTCACTGAATTTGATACAGGTTATCCACAGAAATTGTGGATAACCAAATCAATATAGATCCTTTTTTGTCCATTTCGGCTCGAGCAAAGA
>NZ_CAWPOA010000052.1:304655-412423 GCF_963889365.1 Vibrio sp. OPT20
TCATTGCCATTGATCCTTGGGTGATTTCAAAGACATATACACACGTGCAGAACTGCGTTGTTAAGCGTTCAAATGATAATTTAAGAAATCAACGAGTAAGTTTTCCACAAATAAAAAACGGCCTGCAATGCAGGCCGTCTTGTAAATGTCATAAGTCAGTTCAATGTTTTCACTGAGCTTTAACTAATCTTGTCACTGAGCTAGTCACACAAGCTTTGTTGATCCGCCATCTTTATTAATCGCGTAAATAAATCAACCAATACCACATGCCAACAAAGATACCGCCGCCGATGATGTTACCGATAGTAACGGGCAGCAAGTTGTTCATCAGAAAGTCCATCATGTTTAGGTCAACATAGTCTGCCGGATTAGCCCCTGTCATTGTCCAGAATTCAGCTGGAGCAAATGTTTTGATACCGATAGCTAAAGGAACTTGGAACATATTCGCAATACAGTGCTCAAAGCCCGATGATACAAACATCGCGACAGGTAAAATCAGTACTGCAATTTTGTCAGTCAGTGTTCGTCCACTAAACGTCATCCATACCGCGATACAAACCAATACGTTACACATAATGCCAAGCGCGATAGCTTGGATAAAACCATGGTGCATTTTGTGCTGAGAAATGGCCATGGCATTCAAACCCACTTGCCCATGGTCGAACATGTACTGTTTAGTCAGAAGCATGCATGCCACTAGCAATAAAGCACCAATAAGGTTACCGATATAAACGGTCGCCCAGTTCTTTACTAGGGTTCCCCAGGTAATCTTGCCACTTGCGCGAGCAACAAGCGTCAACACCGAACTGGTAAACAGTTCACCGCCAGTAACAACAACGAGGATTAAGCCCAAGCTAAATGCAAGGCCACCTAGGACGCGAGTAATACCCCAAGGTAAATCACCAGCGCCAGTGGTTACAATTGTGTAGAACACAAACGCAATACCGATATGTATGCCAGCTGAAATCGCTAGGAGAAAAGATTTGGTTGGATCTTTGGTTGCTTTACCTACGCCAATATCTGCAGCGCGCTCAGCCATTTGTGGCGGTAATAATGAGTCAAATTGGTTCAGATTCATGATGATTTACATTTTGAAACATGTTGTCGGGAGCGAGATAATCCTCTCTTTCATTTCTGAATTCAAGAGCTATTTGGGACTCAAAATACCTCCCACAACCTTGTGGAAAGGAAATAGCCCAAGTTATTCAAAATTCATACAACTTTAGTAGTAAAAAGAAAACTATGCTGAATGAAAGGTTATCAACTTAAAAAATGGCACACTTATAAATATCAATAAGTTACGAAAGAAAGCAAAGGAATAACGTACACTATAATGACTCACAGATCGCTGTTGCCTCTAGATTTTGATATAGATCAACAGAACGTAAAAAAGCGCCCTTAGGCGCTTTTAACTGAATCACAAATACAGAAATTAGTGATGCTAAACCGAAGGTTCAATCACTTCTTCTGATGATTGTTCTAAAGCAGAGCCCTCTAGATTCGACTCTGGACTCAAAGGGATTACATCAGAATCACTTTCATTGGCAACTTTACCACCTAGGTTTCTCAAGCTGTCCACTAGCTCTTCTAAACTCTTAATATGCGCATCACTATTGGTAATCTGCTCATCTAGAAGATTGCTATGCTTAGTCGCCTCAGACAATTGTTGCGCCTGCTTCTGATTATCACTCTCTAGCTTAGCGAGTTGTTCAGTCAAAGTTTCAATTTCTGACTTTAATGACTCTGTCATATCTAAGCTTTTTAACGCTTTCACACTCGCTATAATCTTCTGAGATTGCTGACGCAACCCAACATCTCGGTAATCTTCATCATTAACCACTTGTGAAATGCTCAGCAACTGATTCTCTGCATTCAAAACCGATTGTTCGAACTTGTCGCCTTTTACACTCGCGAGCACTTTTACTTCATGAGCGACACTGCGTACGTGGTTCAACTCAAACTCCGCAGCGTGCACCGCATCTTCAATGATCGACTTTTCACGGGGACTGGCTTTGACTTGGCTTTCTGCCAAAGCAATTTGAGATGCTGCTTTAGCAAACGTCAGTGGAGCAACGTCATCAAAATCTTCATCTTCCAAGAACTCTAACTCGTCCTTCAATGGTTCGATGTATTTCTTATGTGCCACTTTAACTTCTAATAAGCGAGCATTATTAAGAAACTCCACCTGTGCTTCTTGAGCGTCTTCAAGCTCATCGACCAGCACATACTCAAACAACTCGCTGTATTCTGAATACAAGCGTTTGTAGCTAGAGGTAAACATGGTATCTGCGCCAAGGAACTTGAGGTAATCCATTTGCACAATCGAATCCGCTAGTACTCGGTCAGCCTTCTTCTTTAGCACTAATATCGAGTCATAATTTGATTTGATCAACGCAATTTTTTCATCAAAAGCTTCAGCGTAAGTCAGGCTCGAAAAAATTGAATAACTCTTGGTGAGCCGAGTTTCGTCTTTCAGTAAATCCGCATAAATGCTTTCAGCGTCGTCCCAAGCGTCTAAGAGTTCATTGTAATTCTCTGGAGCATAGAGAGACAACTGAGCGTGGTCTTCAAGCTTAGCCTCCCATTCGGAGTAAACGCTTTGGACAGACTGAAATGAACGGACCTCGATTGTAGATTCGTTATTGTTGTTTGTGGTTTGGTTCGCGTCTGTCTGCTCTGAAGGTGTACTCTGACACCCTGCGATAGCAAATAGCATACTGATCATTAATGCTACTTTGTTCGCTCTCACTTATGCATATCCTTTTTATACAATATTCGCTCAATGCAAATTATTTCTAGTCACAATATATTACAACCACTTAGCAATAAACATCACTGATGATTTAAGTGGGTGCAAATCACCCAATATAACCAAAATAAACCCATCACTCGATGATTAATCAATCAATTTGGTATCACTTATCAATTCTCTTTATTTGCTATTGCCTGAGCCGTGAATGCGCACTAAGGTGAAGGTAGAGAACGTTATGAATATATAGGTTAATTATGAAGTACAACGCTGAAAACATTGCTGATTTAAACCTCCTTCTTCAATTTGATGTAAGTAGTGCCGCTACTGGAATTAAAGTTCATCAAGAGGCAGCTCAAGAAACTCAAGACGCTGTTAAGCGCCTATTCGAAAAGAACCTTTGTACTCAGCCAGACGGCGGTTACCTAACAGATGAAGGTATACAGATGGCAGAGCGCGCAGACAAACTACTTCGCGTACTAAACTAAAGCTCCATTGTTCTAGTAAAAACTCCACTCGCCTCGGCCGTGGAGTTTTTTCATTTTTGGGTAAAGGTTTGTTAGGCTTACTATAAATCCATAGCTTGCAGTTGTGAGGAACACATGGCTTCTATATTTATTGTTGGTGCAGGATGGGTCGGTGCACCTTTATCTAAACATCTAGAAAAACATGGTAACCAAGTGGTGGTCACAAAAACGACCCGAGCGGGTGCAGACGCCATTGGTAACAAACGTATCCCATGTGAAGTTTTCAGCTTTGACTCATCGGAGCCTGAGCATACTATCGGCCAACTCTATTCGCTGTTACTCGAAAATAATGCAGAGATCGTCATTGGTAGCTTCCCTCCCGGCTTTAGAAAAGGTGCGGGACAAGAATATGCTGAATACTGGCAACAGCTAACCAAAGCTTGTCAGAAAGCCAATGTCAAAAAGCTGATCATGGTTAGCTCGACTACGGTCTACCCGACCAAGCCAGGGATCTTATACGAGCAAGATGCCTCATTAGCGATTTCTACGTTAAGTGATGAACAGGCCAACTCATTTTCAGACAATGCACGAGTCATGCTACAAGCAGAACAGTGCATCATTGATTCCGGTATCGACTACACCATCCTTCGCTTCAGTGGGTTAATCGGCCCTAGCCGCCACCCCTCTAGGTTTGCAAGCAAATTGAAACAGGTCAGCACTCAAGCTCCTGCCAACATGCTTCATCTTGACGACGCGATTGGCGCGGTCAACTTCGCTATCAACCAACTGCACAACGAAGTGGTTAATGTTACGACCCCAAACACAGTGAGTAAGGCGGAATTTTATGCCGCTGCACTGAAAAGCGCCAACAGCAGCGAGCCACTGCCCCTCGTGGTCGATACACCAGACAAGCTGATCTCTTCGAAAAAGATTCTCGACTTAGGTTACTCGTTTAAATTTGAATCCACGCTGGACGCTCTTTATGACTAAGCAATCCATAGCTAACCAACCCATAGCTAAGCAATCTATAACAAATAACTCAAGAATTAAGCTACATCGTTCGATCGACACCCTTTGGAACTTCATGTCTATGGGCCACAAGGTTACGCCTTCAGATTGCATCTTTGTGTTATGCAGTAACGACACTCGCGTTGCTGAATACGCAGCTGAGCTCTATCACCAAGGTGTGGCGCCTTATATCGTATTTTCTGGAGGTGTGGGACGCTTTACAGAAGGGAGCTTCGAACGTTCAGAAGCCGAAACATTCGCGGCTATTGCACGAGATGCTGGCGTGCCAGACTCTGACATTATCATTGAGAAACACGCAACCAATACTGGGGAGAATGTACGATTCACCCACAAATTGCTTATTGAGCGTGGGCTGTCACCGAAAAGACTGACCTTAGTACAGAAGCCCTTTATGGAGAAACGTACCTACGCCACGTTTAGTAAACAATGGCCTGAAGAGAGTGTAGAAATAACCGTGACTTCACAATGGCAAAATTGGGATGATTACTTTAACGAAGAGTTGCCGTTAGACATGGTGTTGGGCGCATTGATTGCTGATTATGAACGAATCAAATTCTACCCAGCCCAAGGCTTTCAAATTGAGATGCCAATCCCCGATGACGTTGATCATGCCTATCAAGCATTGAAGCAACTCGGCTTCGAATAAATCAAAAGCTTCATTTCGAATAAATCAAAGGCGTGACTTGGAATAAAGTAAAAACACAGGCTCAATAAACAAAAACGGTGACACTTGGTCACCGTTTTTCGTTTTAGCAAGCTGAACTATGAGATCGGTTTATTTACCTAACGCTTCTTTATAGTGCAGACGGCAAGCAGAAACATACTGATCATTACCGCCAATAGCCACTTGGTCACCTTCAGCAATCGCCACACCGTGCTCGTCGGTACGGATCACCATATTAGCTTTACGGCCACAGTGACAAATGGTTTTAAGCTCAACCAGTTTATCTGCCCAAGATAATAAGTAACGGCTACCTTCAAACAGTTCACCCAAGAAATCGGTACGTAAACCGTAGCAAAGTACAGGGATATGCAGTTTATCGACCACTTCTGTTAACTGGTACACCTGCTCTTTCGACAAGAACTGACACTCATCAATCAGAACACAATGACGCTTTTCTTCTTCATTGAGTTTTTGGATTGCGTCAAACATATTGGTGTCATTTTTAAAAAGTTGAGCTTCAGATTGCAAACCAATTCGAGAGCTAACTTTACCGATACCATAACGATCATCCAATGCTGCCGTAAAGATCACTGGCGTCATGCCACGCTCTTGGTAGTTGAATGAAGACTGAAGAAGTGTTGTTGATTTACCCGCATTCATTGCCGAGTAATAAAAATACATCTGAGCCACAGAAATATTCCTGTTAATTAAAAGTTGAAGATAAAAAGGTGATATTAGAGAATTTTTGCTAGAAAAAAGGGCTGAAAATCAGCCCTTTTTATAATATTTACTTACGACGCCAAGTCGTACCTTCTGGACCATCTTCCAGAACAATACCCAACTCGTTTAGTTTGTCACGTGCAAGGTCGGCATTCGCCCAATCTTTCGAAGCACGAGAGTCGTTACGCAGTTTGATCAACGCTTCGATTTCAGCTACTTCGTCATCGTTGCCTGCCGCATCACCTTGCAAGAAAGCCTCTGGATCTTGATGAAGAATACCGATGATGTCTGCCAGTTCACGCATCAATGCACCTAGTGCACTTGCTTTTTCGACGCTTTCAGTTTTGATGCGGTTAATTTCACGAGCCATTTCAAACAGTACTGAATAAGCTTCTGGAGTGTTGAAATCATCGTTCATCGCTGTAGAGAAACGAGTCACGTACTCTTCACCACCAGCCGGAGCTGCTGTAACGTCTAGGCCACGAAGTGATGTGTAGAGACGCTCAAGTGATGCACGAGCTTGGGTTAGGTTATCTTCGCTGTAGTTCAGTTGGCTACGGTAGTGACCAGACATTAGGAAGTAACGTACTGTTTCTGCATCGTAATGCTGAAGTACGTCACGTATAGTGAAGAAGTTACCCAGTGACTTAGACATTTTTTCTCTGTCTACCATCACCATGCCACTGTGCATCCAAGTATTCACATACTGGGTGCCGTGTGCGCAGCAAGATTGTGCGATTTCGTTCTCGTGGTGCGGGAACTGTAGATCTGAACCGCCACCGTGGATATCGAAGTGATTGCCAAGAATAGAAGAGTTCATTGCTGAACACTCGATGTGCCAACCCGGACGACCTGGACCCCATGGTGATTCCCACGTAGGTTCACCTGGCTTAGACATCTTCCAAAGAACGAAATCTAACGGGCTACGTTTTGCAGAATCAACATCAACACGAGCACCCGCTTGAAGCTGATCAAGGTCTTGCTTGGAAAGCTTACCGTATTCGTCAAATTTCTTAACTTCGAACATCACGTCGCCGTTGCTTGCAACATAAGCAAAACCACGCTCAATTAACTTTTCAACAAGCTCAACGATTTCAGTGATGAATTCAGTCGCACGAGGCTCAACATCAGGGCGCTTCATGTTCAATGCATCGAAGTCCGCGTGCATTTCCCCGATCAGGCGCTCAGTCAGAGAATCACAAGACTCACCGTTTTCATTAGCGCGCTTGATGATTTTATCATCGATATCAGTGATGTTACGAACGAAGTTCAAATCGTAACCAAGGTAACGAAGGTAACGAGTTACTACATCGAAAGAAACAAACGTGCGGCCATGACCAATGTGACAGAGATCGTATATGGTTACCCCACAGACATACATGCCGACTTTGCCAGCTGTAATTGGTTTGAATTCCTCTTTCTGTCTTGTGAGTGTGTTATAAATTTTCAGCATGATCTCTATCTATATTTGTGTATTAATCAAAATAAGAGGTCAAGTATATCAATTCATGCGTTATTAGGTAATCCCCCAAAGCAGTAATTACCTCAAACAACCAAGTTAAGTTAATGATTTGGTGATTTGAAAGTCCGCCAACATGCGCTAGAATTCGAACTTCATATTAAAAAGACAGTAAGGTAACAATCATGATCATCCTTCACACAAATTTTGGTGACATCAAAGTTCAACTTAACGAAGAAAAAGCACCAGAAACAAGCGCAAACTTCCTACAGTATTGCCGTGACGGTTTTTACGACAACACGCTATTCCACCGTGTTATCGATGGTTTCATGGTTCAAGGCGGCGGCATGACTTCTGGCCTTAAAGAAAAAACAACTCGTGCAACTATCAAGAACGAAGCAAACAACGGCCTAGCGAACAAAGTTGGTACGCTAGCAATGGCTCGTACTATGGAACCGCATTCAGCGAGCTCTCAGTTCTTCATCAACGTTAACGACAACTCTTTCCTAAACTTCCGTAGCGAAAGCCTAGACGGTTGGGGCTACTGTGTATTCGCAGAAGTTGTTGAAGGCATGGACATCGTAAACAAGATCAAAGGTGTTAGCACTGGTTCTATGGGTATGCACCAAGATGTACCTCTAGAAGAAGTGATCATCACTGGTACTACAATCGAAGCTTAATTCATCGCTTTCGGTTAGTATTGATGAGCCGATAAAATCAGGATACAGGGAGCGAATCGCTCCCTTTTTTTAGACCTATGAAAACATATTTTATATCAGATCTGCACCTTTCTCCGTCACGACAAGACATCACAGACTGCTTCTTAACCTTTATGAAGAAAGAAGCCGTAGAAGCGGATGCACTTTACGTATTAGGTGACCTTTTCGAATTCTGGATTGGTGACGATGATAAGAGTGAATTCGCGACTTCTATCCGCCAAGCGTTTATCGACTTAGTGAAAACAGGCGTGCCTTGTTACTTTACTCAAGGGAACCGCGACTTCTTAGTCGGCAAAAAATTTGCTCAGCAAACGGGCGTGCAACTTCTCGACGAAGTTTCTACGATCGATATCTACGGACAAAAAGCGGTGGTATTGCATGGTGATACCCTATGTACTGAAGATGTAAAGTACCTCGCCTTTCGCGAAAAAGTGCATCAGCCATGGTTACAATGGGTCTTCAACCGAATCCCATTTTTCATCAAGAAGAAAATTGTTTCGAAGGTTCAATCAGATATCAAAGATGACAAGCAGACCAAGTCTCTCGACATTATGGATGTGACACAGCAAGAAGTCGAAGATGTGATGGAACGAAACAATGTCGATCTGATGATCCACGGCCATACTCATCGCCCAGACATCCATACATTTAATGCTAATAATTGCACTAAAACTCGTATCGTATTGGGTGATTGGTATACGCAAGGTTCAGTGCTGGTGTTCACTCCGCAAAGTTTTGAACTACAGAATCGAGAGTTTAGCAACCGCTTTTAACATCACTATTAAACTTTCACTTTGATTATTATTATCGGTCAGACTTTAATAGAAAGTGTATGGTAATTTCTACTGAATTAGCTATTATCTCTCTACCAGAAATAAACAGAACACAGTACCAAGTTGAAATATTCATACGTAGCGCGTCAACCAATACTCGATACAGACAAGAAAACCATAGGTTACGAGTTGCTATTCAGGGATGGTCCTAAGAACACTTTCCCTGAAGTAGAGCCGGAGCTCGCTACTAGCCGTTTGCTTTCCGATCACTTTTTATCAACTCACTATAATACGTTGGGTGATAAATTGGGGTTCGTGAACTTCCCTTATGCAAGCCTAATCAACTTAGTCCCGACTCTGTTCCCCAAAGAAAGCCTCGTTGTTGAGGTTCTTGAAGATTGCCAACCAACAGACGAACTACTTGAAGCAATAAAAGCTATCTATGACGCGGGTTACACCATCGCGTTAGACGACTTTGTACCAAGCAAAGCATGGAAGCGCTTTTTACCGTACGTTTCAATTATCAAGTTTGATATCCGTTTGATCTCAATCGCGAAAGCTTCGATGTTCATGAACTCTCTCAAAGGGTTGGATATTAAGTTCCTCGCAGAAAAGGTCGAGACTTACGATGAATATCAAGAAGCAAATCGAGCAGGCTTCACCTACTTCCAAGGTTATTTCTTCAGTAAGCCGGAAATGATTCAAACTCGCGCTCTCAACCCTGCGTTTTTGACGATTGTTCAGCTGTTAAAAGAGATTGCGCACGACCCTATCGACTTTGGCGAAGTAGAACGTTTAATTACGCTAGATGTCACGCTGTCTTACAAGTTACTTGCCTACGTGAACTCCGCAGGCGGCTCAGCAACGACCATTCGTTCATTCCGCCAAGCACTTATTTTCCTCGGCGAACAAAAGCTGCGTAAGTTCGTTTCACTGGTAGCGATTGCCTCAGCGAAAGAAGATAAGCCGGACTCACTCTATGGTTTAGCCGTGTTACGAGCACGTGAGTGTGAACTCTTAGTAGAAAAAATGAATGTAAAGGTAGAACCCGGACAAGCCTTTTTAACCGGTATGTTCTCTCTACTTGATTCACTCTTTGACCAACCGTTACAGCAAGTCTTGGACTCAGTACCAATCGATGAAGAGATCAAGCAAGCTTTGATTCAACGAAAAGGCGTGCTGGGCGCAATTTTGGCGATGGTTATCGCTTATGAGCAAGCTCGATGGGACGAAGCAACGCGCATCCGTAAACTTCTCAAGCTAAGTGAAGCGGAACTCGGTCAAGCTTATGATGAAGCGACTACTTGGGCTCAAGAGCTATTATCACCTTCGTTGAAATAGTTCACTTCACATTGCTGCTTCAATAGAAACTAAGCTTTGGTGAGCGATCGTTTCTTGGTAAACTCCAACGCATTCATATATGGCCTCTTAATAGAGGCCATTTTTACAGGACCTGACTATGTCTTTATGCCCATGCGGTAGCAAAAATACTTACCAACAATGTTGCGAATCAGCACACCTTAACCACTGTGCAGTTGAAACACCCGAGCAATTAATGCGCTCACGTTATTCTGCACATGTACTTGGTTTGGTTGATTATGTGGTTGCTACTTACCACCCGACTTGTAATGCAGAAGCGCAGAGAGAAGGTATTGCCGAATCCATAGATAGTGATTGGGCGGGTTTAGAGGTCATCGGTACAGCCGCAGGTTCACATGAGAATGAAGGCTTTGTTGAGTTTAAAGCTTACTTCAACGACGGAGCTGAGCAGTTCTGTATGCAAGAACGTTCGCGCTTTGTTCGTGAAGACGGTTTTTGGTATTACATTGATGGCACCTTCCCTGAGCAAGAAGATGAACAAGAAAAACGATCAGAGCCTGAGATTGACCCCCGTCTAAACCAAACGGTTGAGAGCTTTAAAATCGGCCGCAATGACCCATGTATCTGTGGTAGCGGAAAGAAATATAAGAAGTGCTGCGGGTAAGTCAAAAAATTAGAATGTTTGATTAAGTAAAGAGATTCCTGATGTCGCTTAGGCTCCTCGGAATGACGTAAAGTCAGAGTTTAGCAAAGTGACGTAGGGCTTAGAAATCTTGAAATCTTGAAATCTTGAAATCTTGAAATCTTGAAAATTTAAAAGCTAAAAAGCTAAAAAGCTAAAAAGCCCCGTAAACATGGTTGTTTACGGGGCTTTTATCTAGCTGTTACGTAGTTCGATTAACCCAAAGAGAGCTTACTTATGGCGCTCTTTTAGTTTGTTCACCACATCGTTCATCGATAAGCCTTGGTCTTGTAAAAGAACCATCAAGTGATAAATCAGGTCTGCTGATTCACACACTAGTTCCGCCTTATCGCCCGACGTCGCCGCAAGCGCGACTTCAACGCCTTCTTCGCCCACTTTTTGCGAAATACGCTTGGTGCCACGGGCATATAAACTGGCAGTATAAGAAGACTCAGGGTCTGCGTCCTTGCGGGCAGCCAGTAGCTGCTCAAGCTGATGAAGCCACACCATCTGAGACTCTTCTTGCTTGTCTCCATCCCAACACGTTGTTGTACCTGTGTGGCACGTTGGGCCAATGGGATTAACCTTAACCAGCAAGGTGTCGTTGTCACAATCCAATGACATGTTTTGCAGTTGCAATACGTTACCCGACGTTTCACCTTTGGTCCAAAGGCGCTCTTTAGTGCGAGAGAAAAACGTCACTTGGCCAGTTTCACCTGTTTTCTCGAGCGCTGCTGGGTTCATGTATCCCATCATCAGCACTTGGCTCGATTGGTAATCTTGAACAATAGCTGGCACTAAGCCATCTACTTTTTCCCAATCAATACGCTCTGACAATGCGCCTACTTCTGTTTTTGATAAGCTTACGGGTTCAAAACTCATAGTCGCACCTCTACATCTTGTTGTTTCAAATACTGTTTAAGTTCACCAATATTGATGACTTGCTTGTGGAATACCGAAGCCGCAAGTGCTCCATCCACGTTGGTCTTTTTATAAGCTTCAGCAAAGTGCTCCATCGCACCTGCGCCACCTGACGCAATCAATGGAACATTACATACTGAGCGAACCATGTTGAGTTGCTCGATATCGTAACCGTTACGAACACCATCTTGGTTCATCATGTTCAACACAATCTCACCTGCACCACGCTTCTGTACTTCTTGCACCCAATCTTTGGTTTCCCATTTGGTTGCTTTGGTACGCGCTTCGTCACCTGTGAATTGGTAAACCTGATATTTACCGGTTTCTTTGTCGAAGTATGAATCGATACCAACAACGATACACTGCACGCCGAACTTATCAGCAAGGTCAGTGATCAACTGTGGGTTAGCCAATGCCGGTGAGTTGATTGACACTTTGTCCGCACCAAACTCAAGAATACGCGCTGCATCTTCCGCTGATTTAATACCACCAGCGACACAGAAAGGAATATCGATCACTTCTGCTACGCGTTTCACCCAGCTCTTGTCGACTACACGCCCATCGCTTGATGCAGTGATATCGTAAAATACTAATTCATCAGCGCCCTCTTCCGCATAGCGTTGCGCTAACGGAACGATGTCACCAATAATTTCGTGGTTACGGAACTGAACGCCCTTAACCACCTGTCCATCACGGACATCCAAACAAGGGATTATTCGCTTTGCCAACATTCAAATGCCTCCTCAGCGGTGAATTTGCCATCAAGCAGTGCGCGACCCACAATCACGCCAGCAACGCCGCTGCCTTTAAGCGCTTCAATATCAGCTAAGCTGCCAATGCCGCCAGATGATTGGAATTGTACCTGTGGGTACTGCTTACAAAGATCAACATAAAGCTCTACGTTTGATCCTTCTAGCGTGCCATCTCGCGAAATATCTGTACACAGAACGTGTTTAAGACCAACCGTTAGATAGTCTTCAATCAGTGCTTCAATCGTCACGCCTGAATCTTCTTGCCAACCTGAAATCGCGACTTTACGTGTGCCGCCTTCGTCAATATTGATGTCCAGAGCCAGCACGATTTTTTCTGCGCCGTACTTCTCCATCCAACCTTTAACCAACTCAGGTTGCTTAACTGCTGTAGAACCAACCACAACGCGCTGTGCGCCAGCTTCTAGCAGATCAACGACATCTTGTTCGTTACGCACACCACCACCAATCTGGATGTTCGCAGGCGTGCTAGCAAGTAGCTTAGCGATCAAGTCTAACTGACGAGCCGTTGTATCTTTTGCACCGGTTAAATCAACAAGGTGAAGCCAACCTGCGCCAGCTTGGTGATACAGGTTGAACTGCTCTGCTGGGTCTACTTTGTATTCTGTTACTTGCCCGTAGTCCCCTTGGAATAAGCGAACTACTTGGCCTTCAATTAAATCTAACGCGGGAATAATCATTTACATTCCTTATAGGGCAACGTTAGCCGCTGCCAAATCCTTATTACAATTCCAAGAAGTTCTGAATCAGCTTAGAGCCAGCTTTTGACGAACGTTCTGGGTGGAACTGAACACCATAATAGTTGCCACTTTGCACTGCGGCAGTAAACGGATTACCGTAATCACATTGTGCGATTGTGTAGTCACCCACTGGCATTGCGAAGCTGTGTACAAAGTAAAAGTACTCGCCCTCTTCAATATCTTTGAATAGAGGGTGGTTAGGTGTCGCGGTTACTGTGTTCCAACCCATGTGTGGTAATGGCAAATCACCCGTTTCAAGTAAACGAACTTCGCCATCACATAATCCTAGGCATTCAACCAGCGCGTCAGCCTTTTGGCCTTTCTCTTGAGACAGTTTACCTAACAGTTGCATACCTAAACAGATACCCAGCAGAGGCTTCTCTACTTGTTTCACAAGGCTAACAAGGTCGCGCTCTTGCAGGTTCTTCATTGCCTCACTTGCTGTACCTACACCGGGTAGGAACAGCTTGTCCGCAGCAAGAACAACTTTTGGTTCTTTTGAAATTTCAACTGTATAGCCCAGGCGTTCAATAGCAAACTTCACTGAGGAAACGTTGGCACAACCAGTATCAATAATAACGACTTTTTGATCTTTCATTGTTTTTCCTTGCTAACGTTAGCCTTACAGAACGCCTTTGCTGCTTGGTAACTCATTACCTTCAACTTTGATTGCTTGACGAAGAGTACGACCAAACGCTTTGAACAGGCTCTCAATAATGTGGTGATCATTATTGCCAGCTGAAGAAAGGTGCAATGTACAAGCCAGTGTATCGGTTAAAGAACGGAAGAAGTGAACCACCATCTCCGTAGAAAGGTCACCCACTTGCTCGCGGCTAAACTTAGCATCAAATTTTAGGTACGGACGACCAGAAAGGTCTAAAGCACACTGAGCTAAACACTCATCCATAGGCAAGCTGAAACCGAAACGGCCGATACCACGTTTGTCGCCTAATGCATCTTTAAGTGCTTGGCCTAAAGCAAGAGCGGTGTCTTCGATTGTGTGGTGATCATCAATGTGTAGGTCGCCCTTCACAGTCAGGTTCATCTGGAAACCGCCATGTGTCGCGATTTGATCAAGCATGTGATCGAAGAAACCCATGCCAGTATCGATCTTGTTACCACCGGTTTCATCAAGGTTTACGGCTACCTTAATGTCAGTTTCTTTCGTTGTACGAACCACTTCGGCAACACGAGCATTAACCGTTAAATCTTTAACGATCTGTGGCCAGTTGAGTGTGCCTTCCGTTTCTGCATCCGGGCCGTATTGGATACCACGAATTGCCATGTTCTCAGCAAGTTGAAGATCCGTCATTCGATCGCCAATGACAACAGAGTGTTGGAAGTCGACTTTGCCGCCTTGTAGGTATTCTTTAACCATACCCAGTTTAGGCTTACGGCAAGAGCAGTTGTCTTCGTCAAAGTGAGGGCAAATAAGTACATCGTCAAACTTAACGCCTTGAGATTCGAAGAACTCCATCATCATATTGTGTGGCGCATCGAAATCTTCTTGTGGGTAGCTGTCGGTACCTAGGCCATCTTGGTTAGTGACCATCACTAAGCGGTAACCCGCATCTTGCAATGCCAGTAGGCTAGGGATCACTAGCGGTTCGAATTTTAGTTTGTCTAAACGGTCTACTTGAAAGTCGACTGGCGGCTCAACAATTAAGGTGCCATCACGGTCTATAAAAAGTATTTTCTGTTGTTTACTCACTTGAACTTCCTTTTAATTTTAAATCTGCTGGCCTAGCTAAAATCAAACGCTAACCCAAAATATTGGTTTCATTTGCCAGTCTGTTTTTAATCAACTCAGACTGACAAATGTTATTAATGGTAAGCCTTTCGTTACTGAAAAAAGTTACGAATGAATCCAAGTGTCTTTTCGCACTCTTCTCGGTTACCAATACTAATACGAACACAGTCTTCAATAGGTGAATTACGCAAAATAATACCCGTATCCCATGCCGCTTTGAACAACTCATCGCCGTTCGGGAATTTAACCAGCAGGTAGTTACCCCAACCATCAAATACCGTCACTTGAGGCATACTCAACAAACCAGCTTGCAAATACGCTCGGTTAGCACTTAAATCCAGAACTTGGAACTTCGCTCGCGCAAGCCCTTGTTCAGAAAGCGCTTGAACGGCAATGTCAGCAACTGGAATTGGAACCGGGTAAGGCGCAATCACTTTCAACAGTACATCGATAAGCGCTTTGTTCGCCAGCGTAAAGCCACAACGTAAACCCGCCAGAGCAAAAGCTTTCGACAAGGTACGCAGAATCGCAAGGTTCGGGTATTGCTCAAGCAAGTCGACCGTTGACGCTTCTGGACAAAAATCGATATACGCTTCATCCATCACCACAATCGCTTTGTCTTGCGTCATTTCAAGCAGTTTGATGATGTCTTTGCGATCAACCAAGTTACCCGTTGGATTGTTTGGGCTACAAACAAACACTACTTTCACGTTGTCTAGTTGAGCTTCAATAGCAGGAAGATCCAATTGCCATTCAGCCGTCAAAGGCACAACCTTGCGCTCAACACCAATCGTCTCGGCACTGATAGCATACATACCGTAAGTAGGAGGGCAGTACAGAATCGAATCTTCGTTCGGCTCGCAGAAAGCTCGAATCAAAAGTTCGATACCTTCGTCAGCGCCACGAGTGATCAGCGTTTGCTCTGATTTCACGCCTGCATATTGAGCGTAAGCATCGATCAGCTCTTTAGGCTGGCACTCGCTGTAGCGATTAAGACGAGACAGGTTTAGGTTGTACTCGTTATCAAACGGAGACTCGTTAGCGTTTAGCCACACATCTCCGCTGCCACCAATGCGTCTTGCAGACAAGTAAGGTGTAAGAGCCTGAACTTGTTTTCTTGCTAACTTTTCCATGCCCTACCCTTATTTCGCTTTATTTAGCTGTTCAAATCGATTTAATTTTTCAACTCGGATGGTCACCGCACGTTTGTGTGCGTCCAAACCTTCGGCTTCCGCCATTGTAACTACCGTTGGCGCTAGGCCTTTCAAGCCATCAGCCGTTAACTCTTGTACCGTCATACGCTTAGAGAAATCAGCCAAACCTAGACTTGAATAGGTTTTGGTATAGCCGTAAGTAGGAAGAACGTGATTTGTACCTGATGCGTAGTCACCTGCAGATTCTGGAGACCAGTCACCAAGGAAGATTGAACCGGCATTGTCTAACAACGGCAGCAATTCACGTGGGTTCTTGGTCTGAACAATCAAGTGCTCTGGACCATAGAAGTTAGAAATCGCAATCGCTTGAGTGATCGATTCAGCAATGATGATTAGGCTTGAAGCCAATGCTTGCTGAGCGATGTTCGCACGAGACAGTTCTTTCAGTTGCTTCTGAACCGCATCGGTTACTTGGTCGGCAATAACTGGCGATGGTGTTACTAATACAACCTGTGAATCTGGGCCATGTTCAGCTTGGCTCAGTAGATCAGCAGCAATGAAGTCAGCATCCGCAGTTTCGTCTGCAATCACCATCACCTCCGATGGGCCTGCCGGCATATCAATCGCAGAACCACGGAAGTCGTTACTCACTTGGCGCTTAGCTTCCGTTACATACGCATTACCAGGACCGAAAATTTTATCTACTTTAGAGACACTCTCCGTACCGTAAGCCATCGCCGCAACGGCTTGACCACCACCTACATTGTAAACCTCATCGATTTTACAAAGATTAGCGACATACAAGATTTCATCCGCGATTGGCGGAGGTGAACAAAGCACAACCTTGCGGCAACCCGCGATTTGAGCGGGTACACCTAACATAAGAACCGTTGACGGAAGTGGCGCGCTGCCACCCGGAATATAGAGTCCAACAGTATTAATAGCGCGTGTCACTTGCTCACACACCACACCTGGCTGTGTTTCAACCTTAATTGGCTGCGGCTTCTGAGCTTCGTGAAACTTAGCAATATTGCTATAAGCTTGTTCTAACGCTTGCTTCATTTCTGGTGTTAAACGAGCACATGCCTCTTCAATCTCAGTCGAGCTGACTCGAATGGATTCTGGAGTCACACGATCGAACTTTTCAGTCAGTTCTTTAAGTGCGGCATCGCCTTCATTTCGTACTTTTGCAATAACATCAGAAACAGTCGCTGTGATGTTTGCACCTTCAGTAATAGCTGGACGCTCTAGTACCGAGTCTTGCTGTGATTCACTTAAAGATTGCCAAACAACGGTTCTCATCGTCACTACCCCATCATTTTTTCGATTGGTAATACTAGAATCGAGCTTGCACCCAACTCTTTCAGCTGTTCCATAGTTTCCCAGAACAAGTTCTCGGTACTTACAAGGTGAACGGCAACTTTGTCTTTGTCTGTTGATAGTGGAAGAACAGTAGGATCTTCAGCGCCAGGCAATAATGCTTTGATTTGCTCTAGCTGAGATGTTGGCGCGTGAAGCATGATGTACTTCGACTCTTTCGCTTGTTGAACACCCTGCATACGAGTCAGTAGTTTTTCAATTAATGCTTCTTTGTCTGCATCAAATTCGCCAGTGCGTTGAATTAACGTTGCTTTAGATTGGAAGATAGCTTCTGCTTCTTTTAGGCCGTTCGCTTCTAGCGTAGCGCCTGTAGAAACTAAATCGGCGATAGCGTCTGCTAGGCCTGCGCGAGGCGCAACTTCAACCGAACCCGTTAGCATACAAGCGCTGAATTCAACACCCTGCTCATCCATGTAGGCTTTCAGTAGTTGTGGGTAAGTTGTCGCAATACGTTTGCCTGCTAGATCTTGTGGGCCGTTGTATTCTTCGTCTTTGTTAATCGCGATAGAAAGGCGGCAACCACCGAAGTCTAAACGACGTAGTGTGCGAAACTCTGATGGCTCTTTTAAAGCAACACGGTCTAGGCGAACTTCTTCTAGTTCATTTTCACCGATGAAACCAAGGTCAACCACACCATCCATGATAAGACCTGGGATGTCGTCATCACGAACTAATAACAAGTCGATTGGCATATTTAGTGAATGAACAACTAAACGCTCACCCATGATGTTAAATTTAACACCACATTTTTTAAGTAGATCTTGGCACTCTTTACTTAAGCGACCTTTCTTTTGAATTGCGATTCTTAGGCGTTGTGTCTGCATTGCTGTATCCCTGTGCAAATATTTGAATTTATTGATTATTTAAAAGTGCTAAAACTAAAAAACCCTCGGAAGACTTTGTCGTCCCGAGGGTTTAAATCTAAATTCTTTGACTTAACCTCCGGGAGAATTCTTGCTCCCGGGTATACGTAAATCTCCCCGAAAGACTAGATAGGGTGATGATGGTGATGAATGTTCATTACTAATTTACGCATACTTATCAGCTCTTAGGTTGTTTGCTGTCTTGTCTCCACACTAACTAAGCTGACACCCTTTTTCAACCATTTATTCGAACTTTTTTCACGAAATTTAAAATTAAATTAACGAGCACAAAAAAAGGGAGGCAAACGCCTCCCTTTTCATTATTCAATCAAGTGATGATTAGCTTTTGCACGTCAACATTTTACAACGTGAGAAATAAGCCAATGCAAAACATACTGCCACAAACGTTAGAGACGCTGCCCCGAATGCGATGCCAGTTGATGATGTCATACCTAGAGTGATGAAGCCGATACACGATACGAACGCCACAGACAGCGCATAAGGAAGCTGAGTCGATACGTGGTCAATGTGGTTACAACGAGCACCTGTAGAAGACAGAATCGTTGTGTCTGAGATTGGAGAACAGTGGTCACCAAATACAGAACCAGCAAGAACCGCACTTAACATCGGTAGAATCAGCGCGATGTCAGAAGCTGCAGCCATGTCACCCGCGATAGGAAGCATGATACCGAACGTACCCCAAGATGTACCTGTCGAGAATGCCATTAGGCCAGCAAGAAGGAACAAAATAACCGGTAGCCAGTGGTAATCAATGTTGCCAGTTGCTAGAGATGACAGGTACGAACCTGTTTTCATGTCACCGATGACAGAACCGATAGTCCAAGCGAACACAAGAATCAGGATAGCGCCAAACATAGAGCTAGCACCGATCCACATTGTTCTTGCGATATCAGACATTGGTAGCTTTTGCTTAAACACTGTCGCTAGCGCAACAAGCAGACCTAAAACACCACCGTAAACAAGAGACTTGCCTACATCTGTATTTTCGAACGCACCAAGCAGGTTGAATGCTTGACCGTCAGCAGCCAGCGCTTGCCCACCCGTGTAAAGCATAGCGGCAACTGTTGCTACGATTAACGATACGATTGGCATAACGAGATCAGAAACAGAACCGTTTTCGCTCTCTTGAATGTCTAGCTCTTCGTTTAGATCGTGAGCTTGCTTTTGATCGTTGTCGCCTTCAAAGCCACGGCCTTGAGATGCTTCGATCTCATGTTCACGCATCTTACCAACGTCTAGACCGAACCACGCAACGGCAAATACCATTAATAGTGCGAACACAGCGTAGAAGTTCATTGGGATAAGACGAACGTAAGCACCCAGTGCAGAATACTCTGTCACACCGTGTGTCACTAGGATGCCACCAATAATAGTGATGATGTAAGCACCCCAGCTAGAAGCCGGCATAATCACACACATTGGAGCAGCGGTAGAATCTAGAATATAAGCTAGCTTAGCGCGAGATACGTAGAAGCGGTCTGTTACAGGGCGAGAGATAGCACCTACCGCTAAGCTGTTGAAGTAATCATCGACAAAGATGAATACGCCTAAGAAGGCAGCAAGTAGTTTTGAACCACGTTTGCTCTTCACACGAGACTGTGCCCACTCTGCGAATGCGCGAGTACCACCAGATAGTGTGAGTAATGCAGTTGTCATTCCGAGAATAATTAGGAATGCGATGATGCTCATGTTCCAAGTGTTAATGCCACCATCTTCGATGAAAACACCAGATGCTTTAGTGAACACGTAACTAGCTGCGTTACCTACTGAGTAGTCAGCAAGTAGAATCGCACCCATAAAAATACCAACACCTAAGGAAACCAATACACGGCGGGTAACAATTGCTAAAGTCAATGCAACCAAAGGAGGAAGCAGCGATAAAGGCGATGTTGCAAAATCTATTAAATTCATGATCTTCAAAAACCAGTTTTTTATTTGGCTAGAGATCTACTGCAGACAAACTTGATACGACTTATCAAGCTCATGTTGAACTAAGCGAAAGGGAAGTGAACACTTCACCCAACCCTACAGTAGCGCTCCATAGTTTAAAATTAAGACTATGGCAGTGTTGTACCTATTGAGCACAACCCCAGCAAATTGCTTAGATATACAATTTACTTCGGCAATTAGACCTTTCATTCCCGCTCATTGGCATCACCCCAACGAAAACTACTTTTTATAATTGCACCTCTACGTGCGATAACATTATTAACTGTGTAAACCAGAATTTAACAACAAATTAACCAAAGCATCGCATCAGGTAGCCGCAATTGTACCCATCAAGAGCAACAATGCAACATATCATTCCGACAAAAATGTCTTTTTGTTAATGAACTAATCAATAAAAAAATAGTCTACATATAACAATTACTCCACCAGTCACATATCGATTTTTAAGATAATCTTAATAATTATTATAAATTCATCAAAAGTGAGTCGTTTCTTTTTCAACTATTCATCTCACTTTTATATTTAAATAACCAATACAAGAAATACTATTTGTTTTATTCCTAGGCTCTGTTTATTATTAGGAGGATTATTTAGTTTACCTTGATGGGAAATATCATGTCTGAATTAACAAAAACACTATTAAATATCCGCAGCCTTCGTGCGTTCTCACGTGAATTAACTCTTGAGCAACTTGAAGAAGCGCTAGACAAGCTGACTATTGTTGTACAAGAGCGTCAAGAGTCTGAAGCTGAAGAACGTGCTGCTAAAGCAGAGCAAGAAGCTAAGCTTTCTGCTATTGCTGAACAAATTGCAAAAGACGGAATTGATGTTGCAGATCTTATTGCTGCACTTTCTGGTGAAGCAAAATCTAAAACAACTAAAGCTAAACGTGCTCCTCGCCCAGCGAAATACAAATACGTAGACGCAAACGGCGACGAGAAAACTTGGACAGGTCAAGGCCGTACGCCTTCAGCTATCCAAGAACAGCTAGATGCTGGTAAATCTCTAGAAGAGTTTGCTCTTTAAGGCATCATGTTTGCTAAGTGAATAATCAATAAAACACTAAGCAATAGAATTAATATTAAGTCGACTAAAGTATTATTTACGGCTTCAATATATTCAGAAACAAAAAAGGCTCCTTTCGGAGCCTTTTTTATATTTCACTATTAGAAATATAAATGAAAAAGATATCTTATCTTTCCCAGTATGCTTCTTCTAGACTATCTTCTCTTTCAGGAAGGCCACGAGACAAGCGAGGAGAGTGCTGAACCAACACTTCATAACTTGCACGGTTTGAATATTTACAAACTTGTGAGAAAGATGAATACGTTAAAAATGCATGTTGGTGTTTGCTAGAATTCGGTACATTTTCTTTATGATATTTATTTGCTGCCATATCATGTAATAAAGCCGACAGCGCCGCATCCCCTGCACCATTGGTATTCTTGATCTTTTCTGGACCACCCATGTAAGGCGCGATATGCGAATAGATTTTCGTTGGGTTGTCACATAACTCTTTATGTGCAGGACGGCTAAACTCATAGCGGTTAAATTCTGCAATCGAGCCTGGTAACAACGGCAATGAAGTTTCACGCTTCACCGCGTCTTCAGTATAACCCGCCATGAATAAGCCAACAGGGCCTGCCGTACATAAAACTAAGTCTACCCACTCTAGTGCTTTGTCTGAAGCAGCAAGCGGATCGCTTTCTCCTGTTAAGGCTTCAGCTTCGTCTTCATTCATTGCAACAACAGTGACGTGCTGTTCAAGGAAATCTTTCCAGAACTCTGGATCATCTTGAATAACGAACTTAGTACCAAGAGTTAAAACAACAGGCACATCGTATTTCTTCGCGTATTCGATAGCTTTCATTGTTGCTTCAGGCATAGGGTCACCTGGTTTACAACGAACTAAATACGCCGTTAACACTAAAGCAGAAGCACTTTTGAAAATTTTCTCAGGGATGCTTTCTGGTTTTAATTGGTTCATTTGTCCTTCGCTAATTGCGAAAGTACGTTCACCATCTTCTGTAATTAATGCAAAGCAGCGACCAATTGCGCCATCTACCCCTTGTAAATGGTTCAGATCCATTCTGCTTGATGTATTACATAAATAGCGGTAACCGTAGCTACCAATCTTAATATCTTGGCTCATTACACCCAATAGCGTTGAACGGTCATCCGCAAGTACTGAATAGTTGTGTAATGTATTACCAATTGTGCCACCAGCGTATTCATTGGTGATCAGGCACTGTTCTTTTAATTCTTGATACAAGGATTCAGCAGCTTCATCACCAATAACCAGTGAGTGTCCCTTACTTAGGCCATATTTTTCGATTAGCTCAGAACTCACTTTCGCTTCAATATCCACCAAAGTTTGATCAATACCGATAATATGAGTACGTGACATTCTTTTACTAGTTTGAGCTTGGCTTACTAAAGGATCACGAGCGTGAACCGGAAAATAGTGCTTTGATTTACGTTGTCCAGGGAATTTCATAAGGCTAGTCTAAGTCAAGGGGAAATAGGTGGCGGATTCTACCGCGCTATATTTAACGCGGCAATCTTTCAAACTATAGCAAACGTTTGCGAGGCTATTTTTTTATTCGCCTTCCATAAAGCTTAAGTCAGGTAGCATACCCAAATGCTCGGCGTAACGTTTTTGATTAAACTCAGCGCCGTTTTTCATTACATCAAATACTTCAATAGCCAGTGCACATGCCATAGCCGCAATCGCCTCTTCACGAGGAGTTCCTGTCATCATTAAACGCATCAGCGTCTCTTTCACTTTCACAGGTTGGCCATCTTCAAGTTGGTTTTCGATAATCTCGATCAACTGTTCTTCTTGCATAAACTCATTTTGTTCAGACATTTTTTATCTCAGGTCTTGGATTTCGAGCGACTATGCCACATATAGATCTGACATCCTAGCGAGTCTCCTCGCGTTCATGCGATTCTCTAACGAATTCAGCGCAATATTTGTGCAAATGAAACTGTGATTCCGGTCTCGGATCTGTCGCGGTGTTTCTCTTTCTGTTAGAATCTGCGACCAAGTAATAGTAACGGTGTTTAGACATGTCAGATATCAGCTCTGGAAACAGCGAAAAGAAAGTAATTGTCGGTATGTCCGGCGGTGTAGATTCGTCAGTATCGGCGTATCTTCTTCAGCAACAAGGCTATCAGGTAGAAGGCCTTTTCATGAAAAACTGGGAAGAAGACGATAACGAAGAATACTGCACGGCAGCTGAAGACCTTGCTGATGCTCAAGCGGTATGTGACAAACTAGGTATCCACCTTCACACTATCAACTTTGCAGCAGAGTACTGGGATAATGTATTCGAGTACTTTCTTGAAGAATACAAAGCGGGTCGTACACCGAACCCAGATATCCTTTGTAACAAAGAAATCAAATTCAAAGCATTCTTAGAGTTTGCGGATGAAGTATTAGACGCAGACTACATCGCGATGGGTCACTATGTTCGTCGTACTTTCCCAACACAAGAAGAGCTCGATGCTGGCGTAAAACCAGAAATGCTACGTGGCTTAGACGGCAACAAAGACCAAAGCTATTTCCTATATACGCTAAGTTCAGATCAAGTGGCACGCAGCCTATTCCCAGTTGGTGAATTAGAGAAGCCTGAAGTGCGACGCATTGCTGAAGAGCAAGACTTGATCACAGCGAAGAAAAAAGACTCAACAGGTATCTGCTTTATTGGTGAGCGTAAGTTCACAGAATTCCTTGGCAAATATCTACCGGCTCAACCAGGTAACATCGAGACACCTGAAGGCCAAGTTATTGGTCAACACCAAGGTTTGATGTACCACACGCTAGGTCAACGTAAAGGCCTGCATATCGGTGGCACCAAAGGCGGTGGCGGTAATGAAGACCCATGGTTTGTTGGTGAAAAAGACCTTAAACGTAATGTTCTGATCGCGGTACAAGGTAAAGACCACCCTCTTTTAAAATCAGAAGGTTTGATCGCTTCTCAGCTTCATTGGGTAAATCGCACACCAATTACTGAAGTTATGGCATGCACGGTAAAAACACGTTACCGTCAGACTGATATTCCTTGTACAATCATCCCAATTGACGATGATAACATTAAGGTTATCTTCGATGAGCCGCAAATCGCTGTAACGCCAGGCCAGTCGGCTGTGTTCTACCAAGATGAAGTCTGTCTTGGTGGTGGTATCATTGAAAAGCGCATCTAATCGAATCTAATCGAACGAACAACAAACGATAGAAAACAACTAGGAGTTACTACGTGGCTAATACACTTTATGACCGTACTATTGCTTTCGCTGGAATTTGCCAAGCTGTGGCTTTGGTTCAACAAGTAGCGAAAGACGGCCGTTGTGATAAAGATGCCTTCGAAGCTTCACTCAATGCCATTTTAAATACTAACCCAGCGAACACTGTGGGTGTATTTGGCCGTGAGGCGAACCTAAAGCTAGGCCTTGAATGCTTAGTAAAAGGTATCGACAGTACTCCTGCTGGTAGCGACATTACTCGCTACATCATCAGCTTGATGGCGCTTGAACGTAAACTATCTGCTCGTAATGACTCTATGTCACAGCTTGGCGATCGCATTCAAACTGCAGAGCGTCAAACTGAGCACTTCGATCTGTTTGACGAGCAAATGATCAGCAACCTTGCGAGCATCTACTTAGATGTAGTGAGTCCTATTGGCCCTCGTATTCAGGTTTCTGGTACGCCAGCAGTACTTCAACAGACATCGAGCCAGCACAAAGTTCGTGCACTCCTTCTGTCAGGAATTCGAAGCGCTGTTCTTTGGCGCCAGGTTGGTGGTAAACGTCGCCACCTTATCTTCGGTCGCAAGAAGATGATCGAGCAAGCTCAAATCCTGCTAGCTCGCATGTAATTTATTAGCTCGCGCCTCGTCGCGAGCTTGTTTTTTGTACCAACACAATTCTCACGCAAACGATTGCGCAATATGCGTGACAATTGAGATTGTTACTGGTATAAACCTCTCAAAATTTAGAAAACTCAATTCAGGAGAACACCATGGAACTGTCAGCATTGACTGCTGTTTCACCAGTAGACGGCCGTTACGGAAGCAAGACTGTTGCATTACGCAGCATCTTTAGTGAGTTTGGCCTACTAAAGTACCGCTCTATCGTTGAAGTTCGTTGGTTACAAAAGCTTGCAGCTACAGATGCAATCAAAGAAGTACCAGCGTTCAGTGCAGAAGCTAACCAGTTTCTTGATGAACTAGCAGCTAACTTCAGTGAAGAAGATGCTCTACGTATCAAAGAGATCGAGCGCACGACTAACCACGACGTTAAAGCGGTTGAGTACTTCTTGAAAGAGAAAGTTGCTGGCGTTCCTGAACTTCACGCTGTAAATGAATTTATTCACTTTGCATGTACTTCTGAAGACATCAACAACACCTCTCACGCGCTTATGCTTAAAGAAGCTCGTGATACCGTGATTCTTCCAGAAATCCGTAACGTAATTGATGCTATCAAAGCACTTGCGAACGAGTACCGTGACATTCCATTACTGTCTCGTACACACGGTCAGCCTGCTTCTCCTTCTACTATGGGTAAAGAGATGGCTAACGTTGCGTACCGTATGGAACGTCAATACAAGCAAATCGAAAACGTTGAGATCCTAGCGAAGATCAACGGTGCTGTAGGTAACTACAACGCACACCTTTCTGCATACCCAGAAGTTGAATGGCACCAGTTCAGCGAAGAGTTCATCACTGAATCTCTTGGCGTAACTTGGAACCCGTACACAACTCAAATCGAACCTCACGATTACATCGCTGAGCTATTCGATGCAGTTGCTCGTTTCAACACTATCCTTCTAGACTTCGACCGTGACGTTTGGGGCTACATCGCTCTTGGTCACTTCAAGCAGAAGACTATTGCTGGCGAAATTGGCTCTTCTACAATGCCGCATAAAGTTAACCCAATTGACTTCGAAAACTCTGAAGGCAACCTTGGTCTAGCGAACGCAGTATTTAGCCACCTAGCACAAAAACTTCCAGTTTCTCGCTGGCAGCGTGACCTTACTGACTCTACAGTTCTTCGTAACTTAGGTGTTGGTGTTGGCTACGCAATCATTGCATACACTTCGACTCTGAAAGGTATTAGCAAGCTAGAAGTCAACCGTGCTGCGCTACTTGCTGAACTAGACAAGAACTGGGAAGTATTGGCTGAACCAGTACAAACAGTAATGCGTCGTTACGGCATCGAGAAGCCATACGAGAAGCTAAAAGAGCTAACTCGTGGTAAACGTGTAGATGGCGAAGGCATGCGTGCATTCATCGATGGTCTTGAAATCCCTGCAGACGAGAAAGTTCGCCTGAAAGAGATGACACCAGCGAACTACATCGGTCAAGCAATCGAGCTGACTGACAAGCTGTAAGATTCGAACAAACGAATAAACAAAGGCTTCCCACGTGGAAGCCTTTTTGTTGCGTAGAACAAATGTTTCGAACAGTAGTCCCTAAATAAAACAACATCCGTCAATCAAACCTGACTTCTCCAACTAGCCTCCCCCATTCAAATACTGCAAACCGCATTAGACAGGCATCCGTTCCTTTTCTTAAGCAGCAAGTACAAAAAAGGCCTCCCGAAGGAAGCCTTTAGAATACATATTACCGCTTAACGAAAGCAGCTTTAGAGATTACATGTTACGTAGAGAAGCAATACGCTTGTCTAGCGGCGGGTGGCTCATTAGAAGCTCAGTTAGAGACTTCTTACCGTTGATACCAAACGCCATCATAGAGCCTTCTAGTTGTGGCTCGTGGCTCACCTTTAGACGCTCTAGCGCTGCAATCATCTTCTCTTTACCTACTAGGTTCGCTGCACCTGCATCGGCATGGAATTCACGATGACGGCTGTACCACATCGTAATGAAGCTTGCTAAGAAACCAAATACCAATTCCAACACCATAGACACACCGAAGTACACCATCATGTTGCTGCCGCCCTCTTCTTCGTTGTCATTCGACGCAACAATGTTGGCGATGAAACGAGATAGGAAGATAACGAACGTGTTCACTACACCTTGCATTAACGTCATGGTCACCATATCGCCGTTCGCGATGTGGCTCACTTCATGCGCTAATACTGCTTCAGCTTCATCACGCGTCATGTTGTGCAGCAGGCCTGTTGATACTGCTACCAATGAATCATCACGCTTAGCACCCGTCGCGAATGCGTTGATGTCAGGCGAGTCGTAGATCGCCACTGTTGGCATACCAATACCAACTTGTTGAGATTGACGGCTTACCGTCTCCATCAACCAATGTTCTGTTTCGTTACGTGGGCTTTCAATGACCATGCCGCCTACTGAGCGTAGCGCCATTTTCTTTGACATCATTAATGAGATGAATGAGCCGCCAAAACCAAACACCGCAGCCATTAACAACAAGCCTGAAAGGCTTCCTGGTTGCATACCTGTGACTGCATATACAATATTAAGAACAACACTTAGTACCAATACAACCGCAAGGTTGGTTGCAAGGAACAACATTACTCGCTTCATTACTTATCTCCGCATGAAAGCTGTTTTTATAAAACTTATTGTTATAGACAAGGCAGACAGCAATAGATTCCAACCTTGAAGACTTATACTTACTTATACATATAGTCTTAGATTAAGAAAACAAGGTTAAGCATTAAATTGCAACATTTGATTACGAGATTGTAGATGAGTTAATCACGGTCTATTAGACCTAAGTCGTATGGTGTCGATATAACAATCCGTTTACAGTGACCTCAGATGATTTATTGGCTAGTCCATGTACAAAAAGGGAAGGATCATGGTTGAAGGTACTAACACTCAAATGGCTATCGATTTACTGTGCTGTCACCTAGGGATTACTGAAGAAGAAGCAAAAAAGCAGATTGGGGTCCTAACACCACAAACGGCACAGACAAAAATCACAGAAACGCAACAAGCATTAATGGGACTGACAAAAGAACATTAATCCCAAACTTGTTCAAAAGACCCGTTTTTACAAACGTATGGTCTAAAGGCTTAACATAGCAAAAGGGCTGCAATCGCAGCCCTTTTCTTATTTAGTACACAAGGTGAGAATCAAAGCGCAAGTAAAGGCTGCACATCAATGTACTTACCAATGTTCTTAGACTTTGCTCTTGGTACGTAAGGGATTTCACCTAACTTCGGCGCACCTAGCTTGTCTTCAAGCATCGCAATAATATCAGCATAATGTTCAGTGCCTGGATTAATGCGGTTCGCTACCCAACCTACTAGGTTTAGACCATCTGCACGAATCGCTTCAGCAGTTAACAGAGCGTGGCTCAAACAACCCAGCTTAATACCAACAGTCAGGACAACTGGAAGCTGCTCTTTCTTAACCCAACTAGATAAGTATTCGTCATCTGAAACGGGTACACGCCAACCACCAGCACCTTCAACTAAAACGATGTCAGAGTTTTGCTTATGCTGTTCTAGCTTCGCTGATAATACCGCTTCATCAACCACGACACCGTCATGCTTTGCCGCGATGTGAGGCGATGATGGTAGCAACAATGCATACGGGTTAACGTCTTCGTAAGCAACATCTTGCGTCGCAGCTTCTTGAAGGTGCAATGCATCACTGTTACGTAACCCTTCAGGGTATTGTTCACACCCTGCAGCAACTGGCTTATAGCCAATTGTTGATAAATCTTGTGCGGCCAAAGCTTGAAGAATCGCTTTTGAAACCACAGTTTTTCCCACTTCGGTATCCGTACCTGCAATGAATAATGCATCAATCATAATTGAATAACCCCTAAACAAACTTGATATGTTGCTGGTAAGAAACCTTGATGGTTTTTAAACTCTCGATATTCCCGTTCAACAAGCTGCAACATGCGGCGACTTGTTAAACCTTGTGAGCGACCACTTACGTGATTAGCGCCGATACCTTTAAGGTCGCGCATCAGTTCAAACGCAGTGTCGTACCAAACGGTGATGGTGGGCAAGTCTAGTTGATGAGCAGTACAGCTAGATTGCGCTAACGCAATTTTTACCTGATTGATTGTAATAAAATGGTTAACGTGTTGATGTGCGTCAATTTTGGACCATGATTTTTCCAGTTCAAACAGTGACCCATCAAGCAAAGTTGAGAAAATTACACGTCCGCCAACCGCTACAACGCGCTTCATCTCTTGTAAAGGTGAGGATAAATCATCACACCATTGCAACGCTAAGCTTGAAAAAACGATGTCAAAACACCCATCTTCAAACGGCAATTGTTCAGCATCGGCTTGTTGATATAAAGAAACCGATGCACCACAGCGCTGCTCTGCCCTTTCTAACATTCCAACAGAAAGATCAGCACACACCACTTCAGCACCACGCTTTACCATCTGCTCAGAGAAGTAGCCAGTACCACAACCTAAATCGAGCACCTTTAAGCCAGAGAGGTCTCTCGGTAGCTTGTCTAGGAGTCGGTGGCCGACATCGCGCTGAAATTCAGCGTGTTTGTCATACGTTGTCGCTGCTTTACCGAAGGCTTCGGCAATCGCACTCTTATCTTGGCCTACGTAATTATGCACTACTGCTTCTTGTGACATTTACTGAGCCTCTTTCTTTAATTCAAAGCTTGATTCTATGCTTGGTTGGCTTTCAGAGTCGTTGTTTCGCTCTATTGCTTGAAGCAACGAATCAGTTAACTGAAGAATCTGTTCCTGACTGTGATTGGCCGTTAACGTAATTCGTAAACGAGCAGTCCCAATAGGCACCGTTGGTGGCCTTATTGCCGTTACCCAAACTTGGTTACACTTTAATTCTTCGGCAATAGATAATGCAGCTTGAGCTTCGCCAATCACAAACGGCTTGATTGGGATCTGAGTATCAATAAAGCCTTTCACGCCACTCACCTGCTCAGCATAAAGGGCGCCAAGTTCTGTCAACTTCTCACGACGCCACTCTTGCGTCTGAATCATCTTACACGCATGAGACAAAGCCACCGCTTGTGAAGGTGGCATCGCTGTCGAATACACATGATGACGAGCAAACTGAGTTAAGTAGTCACCCACCTCTGACGAACAAAGAATCGCAGCACCAGAAAGGCCAAATGCTTTACCAAAAGTCACCACCAAGATATCAGGTGAGATTTGTGCCGCACTGCAGCTCCCAGCCCCTTTATCACCTAATACGCCAATACCGTGGGCATCATCAACCGCCAACCAACTGTCGTATCGATTAGTCAGGTTAAATATCTGGCTAAGAGGCGCTTTGTCGCCATCCATGCTGAACACACCTTCAGTCACGACTAACGATTGTGGAGAGCGACTTAGTAAAGACTCGAGGTGCTGCGTATCGTTGTGCTTGAAACGTTTCATTGTCGCAGGAGAAAGCATCCCCGCTTCCATCAAAGAGGCGTGGTTAAGCTTATCTTGCAGTAGAGAATCGTCTTTCTCGATCAGAGAAAACAACAAGGCTTGATTAGCACTGAAACCAGAACTAAAGAGAATGGCACGTTCAAAGCCAAGCCATTCACACAGCTGAGCCTCTAAATTTCGATGAGCAGGACTAAAGCCCGTGACCAATGGCGATGCTGCACTGCCAGCACCATATTGGGAAAGTCCGGTTTGCCATGCATCGACCAGTTCAGGATCGTTTGCCAAGCCTAAATAGTCATTACTCGAAAAGTTAATGAAGCGAGAACCTTCACTATTAAGCAAAGGGCTATTGCTGTTTTCGAGTACCTTAAGTTGACGAGTTAAACCTTGCTCACGGCGATGAGCAAGGGCACTTTTGATGCGAGATTTAAACAGTGGCATCGTAGAACATGTCATCTTTCGTTGGACGAGCAGCAACGCGCTCCACCACTTGATCTAACAGTTCGTTTTCTTGAATTTCATCAGGCTTCTGAGCCACTTGTTGGCTGTTGATACCTAACTTCTTAAACAGCTGCATATCCGTGTCTTCATCTGGGTTTGGTGTAGTCAGTAGCTTACAACCGTAGAAGATAGAGTTCGCGCCAGCCATGAAACACATCGCTTGCATCTGTTCATTCATATTCTCACGACCCGCTGATAGACGAACCGCAGACATTGGCATCATGATACGAGCAATGGCAATCAGTTTGATAAAATCGAAAGACTCAACATCGTCGACGTTTTCCATCGGTGTGCCTTTCACTTTTACGAGCATGTTGATTGGCACACTTTCAGGGTGTACAGGAAGGTTAGCAAGTTCAACAAGTAAGCCGGCACGGTCATTGGTGCTTTCACCCATACCAATAATACCACCAGAGCAGATCTTCATACCGGCATCACGCACATGAGATAAGGTATCTAAACGATCTTGGTAAGTTCGAGTAGTAATGATGCTGCCGTAGAACTCAGGAGACGTATCAAGGTTATGGTTGTAATAATCCAAACCCGCATCCGCTAACTCACCCGCTTGATCGGGCGTTAACATGCCCAGTGTCATACAGGTTTCCAAACCCATGCCTTTCACACCTTTGATCATGTCGGTAAGGTGAGGCATATCGCGCTCTTTCGGGTTTTTCCATGCAGCGCCCATACAAAAGCGAGTTGAGCCCGCATTCTTAGCTTTTAGCGCAGCATCCAAAACACGCTCGACTTCCATTAAGCGTTCTTTGTCGACATCCGTTCGGTAGTGAGCACTTTGAGGACAGTACTTACAATCTTCAGGACAAGCACCCGTCTTTATCGATAGAAGCGTACTCACTTGCACGTGGTTGTGCTCTTGGTACCGTCTATGAACGACTTGAGCTTCAAACATTAAATCCATAAACGGTTTTTCAAGCAGTGCTGTTACTTCAGCAACTGTCCAGTCATGACGAACTTCCACGTGTCGATCCTTTTTTATTATTTGATGTTGCATCCCTATTAATAGAGATTGCATTTATGCTTGGCTAGTCTACCGACAAGCTTTAGACTGTCAACACATTGATAATATCAAAAGTTTACATTTGGTTATTTTTTAATCACACCAAGAATGGAAGTTACTATGGATCTCGCCTTTGATCGCCAGCATATCTGGCATCCTTACACATCAACGTTAACACCTCTGACCTGCTACCCAGTCACCAACGCAGACGGTGTTTATCTAGAATTAGAAGGCGGAAAACGAATTATTGATGGTATGTCATCTTGGTGGTCAACCATCCACGGCTACAATCATCCAGAGCTCAATGCTGCGGCTCACAACCAAATCGATAAGGTTTCACACGTTATGTTTGGCGGTATCACCCACCAGCCCGCTATCGATTTATGTAAGAAGTTGTTGAAACTAGCGCCAAGTAATCTAGAGCACGTATTCTTGGCCGATTCAGGTTCAGTGGCCGTGGAAGTTAGCCTTAAGATGGCACTGCAGTACTGGCATGCTAAAGGGCAACCTCGTTCAAAGTTCCTAACGCTAAGAGATGGTTACCACGGAGATACCTTTGCGGCGATGTCAGTGACCGATCCGGATAACTCGATGCATAGCCTTTACAAAGGCTTTCTACCTGAACATATTTTTGCTGATTCACCAAAGACTGGCTTTTGGGATGAGTGGAATTCAAGTGACATCAATAGCTTTCGAGAGAAACTCACAGCCCATCATGCAGAAGTTGCCGCCGTAATCTTAGAGCCTATCGTTCAAGGCGCTGGCGGCATGCGCATCTACCACCCTGAGTTCCTGAGACAGGTTCGCTTGCTGTGTGATGAATTCAACGTATTACTTATTTTGGATGAGATTGCGACCGGATTTGGCCGAACAGGCAAACTGTTCGCCTGTGAGCATGCCGATGTTCAACCCGATATTTTATGCGTAGGCAAGGCTTTAACTGGCGGCTATATGACGCTGTCAGCGACGCTTGCGAGTAAAGACGTTGCTGACACGGTATGTGGCGGTGAAGCGGGCTGCTTTATGCACGGGCCAACCTTTATGGGTAACCCATTGGCTTGCGCAGTCGGTGCGGCAAGTTTATCCATCATCGAGCAAGGTCATTGGAAAAATCAGACTCAGCAGATTGAACAGCTTTTCTCTGAGTTGCTACCACCGTTGCGAGAGCATGATCTTGTCAAAGACGTTCGCTGGTTGGGCGCGATTGGCGTCGTTGAAACCCACACACCTGTCGATATGGAAACCATTCAAGCGCACTTTGTAGAGCAAGGTGTTTGGATACGCCCGTTTGGTAAGTTGATTTATATGATGCCTCCGTTCATTAGCAAGCCTGAGCACATCGAGAAACTTGTTTCCGCTATTGATTGCGCATTAAAAGATCGCCACTGCTTTAAATAGAAGACAAAGCTATTACCTCTCCTTGCTGGTTCATTTGCTATCTGCAATATTGAAGTTAAGGAGAGGTCGGTTCATTATTATTGACAATAGAGAACGACCGCCTTCTAACGAAGTTGGCTGTCTTTACTTGCTCTGCGATTGAACAATAAGTGACGATGCGCAACGTGTTCAAACATGGACTGGCATCCAATACAGAAACGCACGCCTTTAATCGCTAGCCGTCTCTTTTCTGATATCTCATCACCGCACTCGTCACAATAATGCAAGCTTTCCCCACTTTGAATATTCCCTCTTACACGAGAGATCTCATCATCAATGGTATTTTGAATTTGCTGACTGACGCTATCGTCACCTGCCCATCCTACGGCCATAAGTCCTCCTCTGTATTTGCATGAGAAAATTTGTACCTACCGCGGTAAGAGCGCATTATAACCATTTCTGAATGATGTAATAATAACCAAAATTAGAGAAACACTATTACAAATGAGTAATGAAACTGGCCCTCGACTTACTGCTTTCCGGTGTAACAGATAATAAAAAACCCAGCCGATTGACTGGGTTTTCGTATAACAGTTTTACTGATTAACCAATGTGCGTTACGCCGCCCATGTATGGTTGAAGTACTGTTGGGATAGCAATACGGCCATCTGCTTCTTGGTTGTTCTCAAGAATAGCAACCATAGTACGACCAACAGCAAGACCAGAACCGTTTAGTGTGTGTACAAGTTCAGGTTTCTTCTCGCCTTTACGACGGAAACGAGCTTGCATACGACGCGCTTGGAAATCCCACATGTTTGAACAAGAAGAGATTTCACGGTAAGTCTCTTGTGCTGGAACCCATACTTCTAAGTCGTAAGTTTTCGCAGAACCGAAGCCCATGTCACCTGTACATAGAATCACTTTACGGTAAGGAAGCTCTAGAAGTTGAAGTACTTTCTCAGCATGACCTGTTAGCTCTTCAAGCGCTGCCATTGAGTCTTCTGGCTTAGTGATTTGTACTAGCTCAACTTTGTCGAATTGGTGCATACGGATAAGACCACGAGTGTCACGACCGTAAGAACCCGCTTCAGAGCGGAAACATGGCGTGTGAGCTGTCATCTTAAGTGGCAGTTCAGCTTCATCAGTAATCGTGTCACGAACCATGTTCGTTACCGGTACTTCTGCCGTAGGGATAAGCGATAGAGTCTTAAGAGGTACGTCACTTACTTGTTCAGTTAGCGGGCTTGTGTGGAACAAGTCTTCGCCGAACTTAGGAAGTTGACCAGTACCGTATAGGCTATCGTGGTTCACTAGGTACGGCACGTACATTTCTGTGTAGCCGTGCTCATCAGTGTGAAGATCCAGCATGAACTGAGCAATAGCACGGTGTAGACGTGCAAATTTGCCTTTCATCACGATGAAACGAGAACCTGAGATTTTAACTGCGCTAGCAAAATCAAGACCGCCAGACATTTCGCCAAGATCTACGTGATCTTTCACTTCGAAGTCGTAAGTCTTAGGTTGACCCCAACGAGAAACTTCTACGTTGTCGTCTTCATCTTTACCGTCTGGCACTTCTGCATCAGGTAGGTTAGGAATTGACATGGTGATCGTTTCTAGCTCAGATTGAAGCTCAGCCAATGTTACTTTAGCTTGGTCTAGTTCTGCGCCTAAGTTGCCTACTTCAGCAAGGATACGCTCAGCTTCTTCATGGTCGCCTTTTGCTTTCGCTTGACCAATGGACTTCGATCGAGAGTTACGTAACGCTTGCAGCTCTTCAGTTTTCATCTGAAGGGACTTACGTTTTTCTTCAAGTTCACGAATTGTCTCTACATCAAGGGTGAAGCCTCGACGTGCTAATTTTGCCGCTGTTTCATCCAGCTCAGCTCGAAGTAATTTAGAATCCAGCATTGCTAATCCTATGCTTTAGTTATTTGAATATTCAGTAGATTGCTACTGAATCACTGCTAAACCCCTAAAACTGGTGCTATTTCGACCAATTTCAAACGATTTAATTGAATTTTTATGACTAGGTAACGATATCCAAAAAAGACTACTTTTCATAGCGTTTTTGTGGGCTTTTTGCGTCCAAATCCGCCAGATAATCTAGCTTCTCGCCAATTTTGGTCTCTAAGCCTCGTTTTGTTGGGAAATAGTATTGTGTTTCGCCCATTTCAGGCGGCAAATACTTTTCGCCAGCGGCGTAGGCACCAGGTTCGTCATGAGCATAACGGTATTCTTGCCCGTAGCCCATGTCCTTCATCAAAGTTGTAGGTGCATTTCGTAAATGATGAGGAACTTCATACTCAGGCAGATTGTGTGCATCCGTTAACGCTTGCTTCCAAGCGGTGTAAACGGCGTTACTCTTTGGCGCACACGCGAGATAAACAACCGCCTGTGCAATAGCACGCTCACCTTCGGCAGGACCAATTCGAGTGAAGCAGTCCCAAGCGGACATTGCGACCTGCATTGCTCTTGGGTCAGCATTGCCGATATCTTCAGAAGCTATCGCTAGCAAGCGTCTTACGATATACAAAGGGTCACAACCCGCAGCAATCATTCTTGCTGACCAATACAACGCCGCATCAGGGTTTGAACCGCGAATCGATTTGTGAACAGCGGAGATCAAGTCGTACCAAATATCGCCCTTATTATCAAAGCGAGCGACTTTCTCCCCTGCTACCTCAGCCAGCAACTGTAACGTTATCGCTTTCTCGCCTTTGTCGTTGTCTTCTGCCATGTCATACAGCAGCTCAAGATAGTTGAGCGACATACGTGCGTCACCGTTGACCAGTTCAGCGAGGCGATCTAAGACGTTATCAGCAAAATCAGCCGTTACATCACCCAGACCGCGCTGTTTATCTTCAATAGCTTGGCGAATAACGAGAGAAATATCATCGGTATGAAGCGAAGTCAGCTTGTAAACACGCGCACGTGACAACAAAGCGTTGTTCAGTTCAAAGGATGGGTTTTCTGTGGTCGCGCCAATAAAGGTCACGGTGCCATCTTCAATGTGTGGCAAAAAGGCATCTTGCTGACTTTTGTTAAAGCGATGGACTTCGTCCACAAACAGGATCGTTCTGCGCCCTGCTTGTTTATTTTCACGCGCTTTTTCAATCGCAATACGAATGTCTTTAACACCCGAGGTTACCGCTGATACGCGCTCAACTTCAGCATTCGCATAGTTTGCTGCCACTTCCGCCAGCGTGGTTTTACCGGTGCCAGGAGGCCCCCATAAAATCATCGAGTGAATATGGCCCGCTTCCAACGCTCTACGAAGTGGTTTACCTGGGCCTAATATATGCTGCTGACCGATGTACTGTTCGACAGTTTCAGGTCTCATACGAGCAGCAAGGGGACGAAAATCTTCGTCCCCTGCAAAATCTAAGCTGTAATTACTCAATTGCAATCTCTTGATTCGTTGATGGCATCTGTGCCTATCGACGTATTACCAAATGATCTGCTTCATTAGATCAGTTTCTTTGGTCGTCGACCTCGACACCTTCCGGTGCCACAAAAGTAAAGCGGTCTGCTGCAGGTTTACCTAAGTCAACATTGCTAAAAGTAAACTCACCTTTCTGACCGTCTTGTTCAATCACGTTAAAGCCCTGAACAATACCCTTTTCAGTGATCTTAATCTGGAAGTCGCCCTGATTAGAATCTACGGCTGTCGGCGTTAGCGTAAATTGGTTACCGGTTTGCGCGACATTGTAGTTGTCCCAATCGCTTTCTTGGTTACGAGTCAGCAAGACAAAAGGTGTTTGTGATGTTGCTTGCTCTTGCCAGTAAATACTAACCTGCTCAATGAACGGGCTGTAGTACCACAAGCTTTGACCATCAGATACCAACACATTTTCATCAGGGAAAGTCGTTTCCCAACGGAATAAGCTTGGGCGTGCAATCTCAACCGTGCCCTCGCCTTCCATAACAACATCACCATCAGGGCTAGTCACGACTTGTTTAAAGTCGGCGCTAAAACCTGCATTCAATGACAAGCGGCTACTCAGTTCTTCTTTCGGAGAAGCCAATACTGAAAAGCTCATAAATAAAAGTGCGAATACTTTTTTCATCAATAATCCTGTTAGAACATACGTCGGTCATATTTTCGATTTGACCGACTTAATGGATATAAGTTCATAGGGCGTGTTGACCTTTCGTGGTTGAATTTTGTTCGAGATAAAAGCGTTTTAATCGCGGCGAGGGGGAAGTAGCCTAGTCATTCTAAGCAAATCTCCCTCAACAAAGAGTAAAACGCTTTTAGCCGAACCCTTCGGGCAGCGTTTGCTGGTCATTTCTACTACGTTATCGGCTTCTCATGTAGGCTAGCTACACATCAAAGCCTCTGCCTTGTATAAATACCCAGCAACTCGCTGCAAAAATCAGCTCGAAAGATCTACACGCCCTAGTAGAACTAATTTTTTGGTGGCGCTGGCGCTAAGACTTCACGGTTACCGTTATGGCCCGGAGCACTCACAATGCCTTGAGCTTCAAGCTGCTCAACAATTCGTGCCGCACGGTTGTAGCCAATCTTAAATCGACGTTGTACGCCAGAAACTGAACCACGACGTGAATGGACAACGTGTTCTACCACTTGATCAAACAGTGGATCGACTTCTTCATCGCCTTCCATCTTCTCACCCGGTAACAGTGTTTCCGGGGTTTGGTCGCCGTTCGTAATCTCTTCAATATAGTTTGGCTTACCGCGTGCTTTCCAGTTATTCACTACCGCGTGTACATCATCATCAGATGCAAACGCACCGTGTACACGAGTTGTGTGGCTTGAACCCGGTGGTAAGTACAACATATCACCCATACCCAATAATGATTCTGCACCACCTTGGTCAAGAATAGTTCTTGAATCCGTTTTGGTTGATACCGTAAAGGCAACACGTGTTGGGATGTTTGCTTTAATAAGACCAGTAATAACATCCACCGAAGGACGCTGAGTTGCTAAGATCAAGTGAACACCAGCCGCACGCGCTTTCTGCGCCAAACGTGCAATCAGTTCTTCAACTTTCTTACCGACTACCATGATTAAATCAGCGAATTCATCGACGACAACAACAATATAAGGCAGTTTTTCCAACAATGGTGCTTCAGGGTCCATGCTGTCGCCCGGCTTCCATAGTGGGTCATGGATTGGGTGACCCGCTTCCGCGGCCATCTTCAATTTGTCGTTGTAGCCTTTGATGTTACGAACACCGAGAGCCGACATCAGTTTGTAACGACGTTCCATTTCACCTACACACCAACGAAGGGCGTTAGATGCATCTTTCATGTCAGTCACAACTTCAGACAACAGATGTGGAATACCTTCATAGATAGATAATTCCAACATTTTCGGGTCGATCATGATGAAGCGAACATCTTCCGGTGATGCCTTGTAAAGCATACTCAAGATCATCACGTTTACACCGACCGACTTACCAGAACCGGTTGTACCAGCAACCAGAACATGTGGCATCTTCGATAGGTCAGCAATAACCGCTTCACCAGCAATGTCTTGTCCGAGAACAACGGTCGTTGGTGACTTCGCTTCTTGGAACTGAGGGCTGCCCACCACATCGGAGAAGAATACGGTTTGACGGCTCATGTTCGGCAATTCTAAACCAACATAAGGTTTACCCGGTATTACCTCGACGACACGTACTGCCAATGCAGAAAGCGAACGAGCTAAGTCCATAGAAAGGCCAGAAATACGGCTTACTTTGACGCCCGGAGCCAGATCGAGTTCAAATCGAGTGATGACAGGACCTGGGAAAATATCAACCACATCAGCTTTGATCTTGTAGTCCGCTAGCTTCGATTCAACAAGACGAGCGATCGCCTCTAGTGCATCGCGGTCAATAAAGGTTTCACGTTTTTCAGGGTGGAACAACAGCTCAAGCGTTGGCAATGGTTCGGCCGGTTTCGGTAAGTTAACATCTTGCTGTACCAGGAACGGGTTTTGTGTCGCCGCCATGTTCGCTTGTGCCTCAGAGACAAGGCTTTGGAAGGCTGCTACATCTTGGTCTGGGTGAAGAGGCTCTTCTTCTGTTACCTGTTCCCAAGGAAGATCAACCGTTGGCTCTTGAGTTTGTTCGTTTGATTGCTCAAATTCTGAATTATTTTGTTGGTTAACTAAAGGCTCAGGTTGCTCTGCATTATCTTCTTCAATCGATACAGACTCGAACTCTGAAGGCTGCTCATAACTTTGTTCTTCAGCCACATCAAACGGTGATGCTTGTACTGAGAAATCGTCTTCGCTTGGTTCTTCTGGTTCACCCATTGGCGAAGCGTATAACGATTCAGGTTGAACATCTTCCGTATCGAATTCGCTCTCAACTTCTGAAGTGCGATCAACTTCTGAAGTGCTATCGACTGCTGACTCAGCACTTTCAAGGCCAATATCAGTAGAGGCAACTTCTGGTTGATCGTTCTGCATGTATTGTTGGTACGCAGCCTGAGATTCGTGAGCATCCGTCTGATCTTGCTCAGCGAGATCATCTTCATACATAGCGGCATTTTCTAGCTGCTCTATCGTCGCATTCAACTGCTTCGAACGCTCAATACCTTCTTCGAAAGGTTCTTCTGGCGCGTGGTAAACAGGAGCGACAGAGATAGGTTGCTCTGGTTGAATTTTAGATTGAACTTGCGGTGCTTCATAAGTAGAAACCTCTGGCTTAGCTGGAGCCTCTACTGGCATATGAATATTGTAATGACGCTTCGACGTTGCACTGTTGTCCAACGCATTTACGCCAGTGTCTGAAGAGTCGTTGGTCGCAGAGAAGCTCATCGCAGGGTCGAGCTGATCTTGTTCTGCTTCTTTATACCCTTCTATAGTCTTACCTTCGATAAGATTGTCTTCTAACGCAGGGACATCACGGAAAGTCGGCTTTTGATGACGTTCCGTTAGAGAATCTCTGTCTGTCGATTCTTTCAATTCAGGCTCAAGTAGCTCTTGATCTTGGCCACGAGCCTTATTAACAGCAGATGTAAAAAATTTAATGGCACATTCGCCTAGCCATTCCACAATACTTAACCAAGAAATTCCGGTTAATAGCGTCAAGCCAGCTCCCCATAAGAAAAGAAGAACTAGCGTACTACCGAGAACATTTAACGTGGGAAGCGCAAGGCTTGTTAGTACATCACCCACGACGCCACCTGACGAAAAGTACCAAATGTCGTCAAAGTTGATATCGGCTAGACCGCAACTAGTAAGAATAAGGACAGTAAGGCCAAGTAAGCGAGTACCCCACAGCATGAAATCGATCTGCTCGTCTTCATTACGTTTACGGAATAATACCCACGCAGCAACCGTTACCAAGATAGGTAAAGGGTAAGCCAGAGAACCAAACACAAAGAAAAGCGTATCCGCCAACCATGCTCCTAAGTAGCCACCCGCATTTTGAATGTCACCACCCCACGCCGTTTGCGACCATGACGGGTCTGCAGGACTAAAAGTTAATAACGCAACGGCAAGTAGAATAGAGAAGAGAACACCCATAATCAGGCTGCACTCTTTTAGACGTTGAGAACCATTCAAACGAGGAGACTGAGGCTCTTCACTCGTTTTAATGATTGTTTCTACTTTATTACTGCTCTGCTTGAACATAAACCAACTTAATAATTAAACGGAATAAAACATCTCGAGCGACCAAAGCCGCCCGTTTCAATGAAACTACTGTTGATTTAACCATATCAAACAGAAAAACCCAATTCCAGAAAGCAAGAAAGCGGAACAAATGTCCGCTTTCTTTCATTTCACCAATTGTGACTAACGAGTTTTAATCACAAGTTGATTGGTTTGTTTCACTTCTTCCATTACAACGTAAGTTCGAGTGTCGTTTACGCCCGGTAGACGAAGTAACGTATCACCCAGTAGCTTACGGTAAGCACCCATATCCGATACACGTGTTTTTAGAAGATAGTCAAAATCACCCGACACTAAATGACACTCTTGGATGTCATCCAGTTTCTGCACAGCGGTGTTGAATTGTTCGAACACATCTGGAGCACCACGGTTCAACGTAATTTCAACAAACACTAAAAGTGAAGCATCAAGATACTGTGGGTTCAGCAACGCTGTGTACCCAGTAATGTAACCTTGACGTTCTAAACGACGAACACGCTCAAGACATGGAGTTGGAGAAAGTCCTACTCGTTTTGAGAGTTCAACGTTTGAGATACGACCGTCTTTTTGCAACTCATTAAGAATGTTGCGGTCAATACGATCTAGTTCCTTGGACGGCTTCTTATAATTGTCTGCCATTTTTTATTCCACCTTATTACTTCCTTGCAAAAAAATATACTACAACTTTTTAATATTCGGTATCAAATTCTATCTGAACCTATCTATACTAGATATTAATTCGACAGAATTACCCTACACATAGATAAAACAACCATAATATAATGAGGAGTCAGGATGATCATTGGCGTACCGAAGGAAATCAAGAACCACGAATACCGCGTTGGTATGACCCCAGCTAGCGTGAGAGAACTAATCTCACATAGCCACCAAGTTTTTGTTGAAACCAATGCCGGTACTGGTATCGGTTTTTCAGACGATGATTACATCGCTGTAGGCGCATCCATTCTTCCTACTGCTGCTGACGTTTTCGCGAAAGCAGAGATGATTGTAAAGGTTAAAGAACCTCAAGCTGTCGAGCGAGCTATGCTTCGTGAAGGGCAAATATTATTTACCTATTTACACCTTGCACCAGATTTTCCACAAACGGAAGAGCTAATCAAGAGCAAAGCTGTCTGCGTAGCCTATGAGACTGTAACAGATAATATGGGTCGCTTGCCACTATTAGCACCAATGTCTGAAGTCGCTGGTCGCATGTCTATTCAAGCAGGTGCACAAACACTAGAAAAATCTAACGGTGGTTGTGGTCTTCTTCTTGGCGGCGTTCCTGGTGTTGAACCAGCGAAAGTTGTTGTTGTTGGCGGCGGTGTTGTGGGTGCTAACGCAGCACGTATGGCTGTTGGCCTTCGCGCAGACGTAACCATTCTTGATCGCAACGTAGATACGCTTCGCCGTCTTGATGAAGAATTCCAAGGTCGCGCAAAAGTGGTTTATTCTACTGAAGACGCTATTGAGAAGCATGTTCTAGAAGCAGACCTAGTGATTGGTGCAGTACTGATCCCAGGTGCAGCAGCGCCTAAACTGGTTACAAAAGAGCACATCGCTAAGATGAAGCCAGGTTCAGCTGTTGTTGACGTTGCAATCGACCAAGGTGGTTGTTTCGAAACTTCACACGCAACCACTCACGCCGATCCAACTTACATTGTTGATGACGTAGTTCACTACTGTGTTGCTAACATGCCAGGTGCCGTTGCTCGTACTTCTACTTACGCGCTAAACAACGCAACACTTCCTTACATTGTTAAGCTAGCGAACAAAGGCTACCGCGAAGCACTTCTATCTGATGAAGGCTTCCTAGAAGGTCTTAACGTTATTCACGGTAAAGTAACTTGCAAAGAAGTTGCAGAGAGCTTTGACCTAGAATATGTAGACCCAGCTGAAGCAATCGCAATGTTTAACTAATGCTGTAATAGCTAACTGAACGCAATAATCTTCTCGTTGAAGCGTTCAGTTAACTCATACACATTAAACAAAAAGCCAGTACGACATTATGTCGCGCTGGCTTTTTTGCATTTATAGCTTTGTCTTGTATTTATAGCTTCATTTTTCATTTATGACTTTGTTTTGCGTTTATGAGTTTATGAGTTTATGAGTTTATGAGCTTAGCTAGTAAAACACGCAACAGTTCTGTCTATTGATAACGCTCGACTTTAACCCCATGAATCAATAGGTTTCTTGGCGTAATACTGCGTTCACAGAACTCTTCAATCGAAGCTTCATAACCTTGTTCTTGCAGATAGATGGCACGATCTAAGGCCAACCATATCTCCAATGGTCGTCTAAAGACTTGTTGTACTAAGCTCAACTTCTCCATTTCCCAGAAAAGCGCCTCGCCTTGGGCTAAGTAGAAATCAAAATCGACGTCTGAACCAAGCGATACTTTTTTAACTTCAGATGCCCAGCGGCAGAATGATTCAAAACCCTTAGATAACTCTGACTTTTTAATGCTTGGCACTGGAATGTATTCGTCGATATGACGTTCAGCTTTGAGCAGTTTGCTGAAGCCCAAACGATAACTCATCTCTAGTTGGCGATGTCTCTTTACTCTTTCACCACCAGTGACGGTTTCTTGAAGCGGGATTCTTAAATCGCTTTTGCTCAACGTTAATGCTGAACCTTTGGCCACGGTAGACATAGCTTGATACACATCGCCTCGAATAAGGTGATAGCAACAAGGGGAAATTGTTACCGCCGATAGCCCATGTGAAACAGACTTTTTCACCAGTTCAACATGCAGATCACCACAAGCATGGAGCGCAACAGCGTGTTGATCAGAGTTAAATACGCCATCTGCTTCCTCTGAAAACGCGTCACCTTGGACAAAGTGCATTTCTAATTTCTGGTCGTCTGCTACCTTTTGTCCGCTTTCACATAACGATTGTTGCCATTCAAAGCTAGTGACCTTTTGATCTGATTGTTGAGATAAAATTCGGCCCAGAAAACCTTTGCCAGAACACCACTCTAGCCACTCTTTACCATGATGGTGTTCAAGTGCAGCCTCTCCCATCGCCACGATTTGTTGCAGCTTTCTGCCGGGAATACCATCAGCAGTACCACGTGGGAGGTCTAATCCAACCAAAGCCGTATTATCAAACTGGATATTTTGGTTAGCAGCATCTAATTGAGGGAGGAAGCGAGTCAGTTCCTCGACCAAAAGCTGAGGCTGCTCTTTTAACGTTTGAATGCGCTCAATACTCAAACCTTCTAACCAATCGACAAGTGGACGATTCACATCTTTCCATGGTTGATGGTGAGTTTGGCATAGATGAAAAGGCTCCGAACGCCAATAGACTTGGTGCTCTAACAAGAATGAGTCGAGTGTTGTAAATCGTGAATGCATGCTTCCCCCTATGATGCGAGGATTGTAGGGGTAAGAGGCCAAAATGGAAAGGAAGGATACAAATCGAGGCTATAGGGACAGGCTATCAGTAAGTCATACCAATCACGGGAAGTCAGTGAACAGAAGTAGCGCAGGTAAAGGCTTGAGAACAAGGCAGCTCTGTTCGGCAAGTCGTTTCGATAAGTACTTATTCTGCAATCAAAAGTTCTAACAACGTTATCGAGCGTTTTAACAAGCTAGGGTGACCCGTTATTTACTACGATTGGTATAAACCAAAACCGAGTTCAAATGAAAACGGCCTGTAAACAGGCCGAATAGGAATCGAATTAAAGACTATGCCCCTTAGCGAACAGGCAGGTCGATATCTTTAAACATCTCTTCGATTTCTTCATTCGATTTCAAAGAAATAGCCTGTTCAACCACAGGACGAGTTAAGTGCGGTGCAAAACGCTCCATAAAATCAAACATGTAAGAACGCAGGAAAGTGCCTTTTCTAAAGCCAATGCTTGTGGTGCTAGCACCAAATAGGTGGCTCGCATCAATAGCAACCAAATCTGTATCTTGCTCGTGGTCAATCGCCATACTTGCGATTACACCAACTCCGATCCCCATACGAACATAAGTTTTAATTACGTCTGCATCCGTTGCGGTAAACACAACTCGCGGTGTTAATCCTACTTTGTTGAATGCAGTATCAAGCTCAGAACGGCCAGTAAAACCAAATACATAAGTCACGAGAGAATAAGCAGCAAGATCTTCAATCGAGATAGTTCGTTTTTGCGCAAGAGGATGATCTTTAGTTACGACGATTGAACGGTTCCAGTGATAACAAGGCAGCATAATTGCATCTTGATAAAGGTGCAGCGCTTCCGTTGCAATCGCAAAGTTCGCAGTCCCTTTAGCGACCGCTTCTGACATCTGGCTTGGTGTACCTTGGTGCATGTGAAGCGACACTTTTGGATAACGTGCCGTGAAACCTTTAATCACATCAGGGAGCGCATAACGAGCTTGAGTATGAGTGGTTGAAATATTCAATGTGCCCATCTCAGGATGAGTGTGCTCACCCGCTACTGCTTTAATACTCTCTACACGTGCCAAAATCTCTTGAGAGATACGAATAATATCCTCACCGGCTTGTGTAACCTGAGTTAAATGCTTACCGCTACGTTCAAAAATCTGAATGCCTAGCTCGTCTTCAAGTAACCTAACTTGCTTACTAATGCCGGGCTGAGATGTATACAAACTCTCTGCTGTCGCTGAAACATTTAGGTTATGGTTTAGAACCTCAACAATGTACTTCAGTTGCTGTAACTTCATATCTAACCTCGTAATCCTTTACTCATTTCTGCGCTAACTTATTTGCAAATAGAGCTTTATAGTCTCGTGTAATATAATTAATAGTTATAACGCTTCGAGAACCAAAATGACAGAAATAATGAGTTTTTCTAGCTTAACAAACAAAAACATCACTAACGCTTTGCAACCCACACCTCATTCTCATACATTAGTTGGTAAGTTTTGATTGCCGATTGTGCTCAACAAGAGATAATCAGAAATTGCAATTTACGAGTGCCGATACACAATGGAATCGTGTATCCTCTCAAGTTAGCTATAGAAAACAACAAGCAGACACAAATATATGAATATTGGTTTAATAATCGCCTTAGTCGCCGTTCTTTTGGTGTTGGTTTTAGGCTACAACATCATGCTTCAATACAAAGTTAAGGTAGAAACAGCGAAGAAACAGGAAGCTTCTCGTTATCTAACCATTATTGACGGAACAGAAGAGTTGATTGGCAATGCTCACCACATGCCGTTTAGCCAAGATCTTCTTATATGCTTAAACAATCGAATTCTTGATGCATTAGAAAACATGTATCAGCTCGATCCCAAAAACAAGCAGCTTGCCCAACGCATTGAAAGCGTAAAACAACAAATCACTCAGCTTAAAGAGAACTACCAAGGTGGTGAAAGTACTACCTTCCGCGTTCCAAGCAGTGACAAACAAGCGATCATGATGCTGAAGCTAGTTAAGCGCCTACGTGATACGGTCCGTAACGAGCACAATAAAGGCCGCTTCGAGACTCAAGCTTATGTGGTTGAAAACGCTCGTTTAGAGACGATTCAAATTCGCATCAATATCGAAAATGTTATCAAGCGTGCAAACGACTCGATTTCTCGCGGACAGCCAGGCACAGCAATTCAGTTACTGCGTAAAGGTATCGACGCATTAGCAACTAAGAACGATTCATACTCTACTCAAGCGAAAGAAAAGCTTCAGCAGATGCTTAACGATCTTGATCAGAAGCGCCAAGATAAAAACGCGCAAGATTTACAACAGATCGAATCTAAAGAGCGTGACGAAGACATGGACGCCCTCTTCGGTCAGAAGAAGAAATGGTAACTGTCTAACGCAATACTTAAAGGCCGCTTATTTACATTAAATTAGCGGCCTTTTTTGTAGCTGTTGAATTTCCTTTCTCTGTATAGGGAGATCTCTTGAGCTGTGATAAAATCCCGCATTATCAACAAACTTGCCCTGACCATGTATCAAGAATTATTAGCTCCAATCCACTCTTTTCTTAAAGCTGAAACGCCAGGTTCATGGATCGATGAAGCCAAAAAGCCTGAAAACCTTCACATCATTCTACGCGATCACATGCTTTGTGAGCTTAAGGCGGCACAGAGTGCTTTGTTCCTTATCCGCAAGTACGCAGTTGATAAAGAAAGCGCAAAGCAACTGAATGAATGGATTTTGCCCTACGAGCAATTTGCTTACCGTCGTATCGGAGACTTAGAGTCTCTGCGTGGTAAAAGCAACGTATCAAAGCAAATTACAGCGAAAGAAGGCTGCAATTACGGCGCTGACCTGATCGATAAAATGGTATTGCTGATCAAAGAAGAGCTGCATCATTTCTACCAAGTCATGGAATTGATGGTAAAGAAAGGCGTCACTTACCAACCGATTGAAGCGGGTCGCTACGCTAAGGGTTTAATCAAGCAAGTCAAAACTTACGAACCCGATGCTCTGGTTGATAAGCTCATCATCGGTGCGTTTATCGAAGCTCGCTCTTGTGAGCGTTTCGCTAAATTAGCTCCATTCTTGGAAGAAGATATGGAGAAGTTTTACGTGTCTCTGCTTCGCTCAGAGGCTCGACATTACCAAGATTACCTTGAGTTAGCAGAGCAGATCGCAGGGAAAGATATCTCAGAGCGTATTGCTCATTTCGCGCAAGTAGAAGCGGATCTTATCACTTCAGAAGACAGCGATTTTAAATTCCATAGTGGCGCTCCGCTTTAGACTAGGCAAGATAACTCAAGTCCAGACCAATTCAATGCCTCGTACACAAATAAGAAGGCCAGCAATTTGCTGGCCTTCTTATTCGAATAGCTTTCTGATGCAAACTTAAGCTAGCGTACCGTTGATCTCTGCAAGTACAGCGGCAGGGTCTATCGCTTGAGTGATAGGGCGACCGATAACAAGGTAGTCAGAACCTGACTCAATCGCTTTAGAAGGCGTCATGATTCTCTTCTGATCACCAACATCAGCACCTACAGGACGAATACCAGGAGTTACTAGCTTGAATTCTTGGCCAAGTGCACCTTTCAGTAAAGAAGCCTCTTGTGCCGAACATACAACGCCGTCTAAGCCTGAGTTTTTAGTCAGAGATGCCAAGCGCATCACCTGCTGCTGTGGCTCAAGATCCAAACCAATACCCGCCAAGTCAGATTGCTCCATACTAGTCAGCACTGTCACGCCAATTAGCAACGGACGATCTTTACCATACGGTTCCAAAATTTCGCGAGACGCCGTCATCATGCGCTCACCGCCACTAGCATGTACGTTCACCATCCAAACGCCTAGTTCCGCGGCAGCTCGCACAGCTTTTGAACATGTGTTCGGGATGTCGTGGAATTTGAGATCCAAAAATACTGAGAAACCACGTTTATGCAATTCACGAACAAATTCAGGACCAAACAAGGTAAACATCTCTTTGCCCACTTTTAGACGGCAAGATGCTGGGTCAATACGATCAACAAAGGCTAACGCATCCGCTTGGTTATCATAATCCAATGCTACAATGATTTTTTGGTCGTTCATTTCATCTCCTAACGCAGTTAACTTTCTACAAAATATTTATACCAATCAGGCCATAAATAACAGTCATAAAAATGCAGCCCGAAAGCTGCAATTAATAATTTGGTCTTAAAATGACCACGAATCTATTCACCATCAAGCCCACGAATAGGCTTGATCGTTCCCCACCCCTTACATGAAGGGCAGTGCCAATACATTGAGTGTGTTGAGAAACCACACTGACGACAACGATAATGAGGCTTAACCTTAAGTTGTTCACCAACCATAGATTGAAGTGTGGTTAAGCTGTCTTTCGCACGACCTTCTTCTGCTTCCGCTAGGTGATAATCGATTAATCGATAAAAACCCTTCATGGTTGGATTTTTGACAAGCTGCTTTGTTAGTAGCTCTTGAGCAGAACCAACATCTTCATGATGAGCAACCAATTGAGCGAGCATCAGTTCAGCGGACACACCAGCTTTATTCTGAATACAAGCTTTAAGGAACTCGACCAATTGAGCCTCTTGCCCAAGCTTGTGGTAACACTCAGCAAGGGTTGGCAACACCTCACTAATAAAGTCGATATCTTGCTCGAGTACCGATTCCAAACAATCGATTGTCTTTTGGTAGTCTTCGTTCGCTAAGTGGAACTTGCCTAGAGCAATGCTAGCACGGACACATTTAGGGTCTTCAGAAAGTGCCTTTTTGAAATGCTGAAGCGCTTTAGAACGATTACCATCGGCTTGCTCTTGCATCGCAAGTTCACACCAGAAATGTGCAACTGTCGCACGCATCTTCATTTTCTTCTTACCGAGCTTAACTAGGATATTTCCGTAATGAATAGCCTTGTTCCACTCTCGAGTTTGCTGATAAATAGCAACCAACTGCTGTAGAGCACCCTCTTTGTGATCGGGTTCTTCTACAAGCTGTTCAAAGATTTTTTCGGCGCGATCAAGAAAGCCAGAGACCATATAATCTTTAGCTAATTGTTGTAGTGCGAGGTTTTTCTGATCGAGAGTAAGCCCCGAACGAGAGATAAGATTTTGGTGAATACGAATAGCACGGTCGACTTCGCCTCTTGAGCGGAACAAGTTGCCCAAAGCTAAGTGAGTATCGATGGTTTCATTGTCGACTTGAAGGAGTTCAATGAAGTGATCAACCGCTTTGTCAGACTGATCTGACAGTAATAGGTTCAAACCCGTCACGTATTGACGGGAAATCTGGTGTGATTGTTTCTGTTTTTCTTGCTGAGCATTACGATTACCCATATACCAACCGTAAGCGGCGGCAATAGGTAAGAGCAAGAACAGTAACTCTAACATCAAATAAGACCTTTAAGCTTTGGTATCAGCAGCTACCTGCTTTGATTGCTTATTGAGTTGTTTCTTCAAACGATGAATTCTCAGTTGAGATCGCATGTGCATATTGCCGAAGACTAACCAAGCAAGACCAAAACCTGAAACGAAGACAACACCTAATAAGCTTGATAGGTGGAAGTCACCTTGCGCTAGCAGATAGTTGAAATTCACACTTGTTTGGTTTTGAGAGCCTAAAGCCAGTGCAATTAGGAAAAGTGCGATAACGGCGACTATTTTTATAATTTTCATAGTTCATCACTCATTGGTTAGTTAGCTGTACGATTATGCAGGAAAATTACTAATCAGACCACCATATTATGGTCATAAAAAAGCGGCATACATTATAGTATGCCGCTTTTCTTAATTCCGATAAGTAGTCTACAGTCCTGAGTTTACTCGTTCGCGTAGCTCTTTACCTGGTTTAAAGTGAGGAACGTATTTGCCTTCCAACTCAACCTTGTCACCAGTTTTAGGATTACGTCCAACACGAGGTTCACGGTAATGCAGAGAAAAACTGCCAAATCCGCGAATTTCGATTCGATCACCACTTTCTAGTGTTGAAGCCATGTGCTCTAAAATGTCTTTTACAGCGTCTTCAATTTCTTTTGCAGAAAGGTGCGTTTGCTCAGCGCACAGTCTTTCAATCAATTCAGACTTAGTCATAGTTACCCTCGTTGGTTTTCTTTTTAGAAATTATAGACCTATCGGAAAAATAAGCAAAAAAAAAGGAGCCTTACGGCTCCTTTCTTGGCTATATAGCTATAATTCTCTTAACGAGAAGCTATTATTCGCCTTTAGCAGCTTTGAATGCGTCTGCCATTGCGTTACCGAACGCGCCTTCATCAGACTTGTTCAGTGAAGCCATTGCTTCTTGCTCATCAGCTTCATCTTTAGCTTTGATAGATAGGTTGATTACGCGGTTCTTACGGTCTACACCAGTGAACTTCGCTTCAACGCTGTCGCCAACGCTTAGGATTAGAGATGCATCTTCGATACGGTCACGAGAAACTTCAGAAGCGCGTAGGTAACCCTCAACGCCTTCGATTAGCTCGATAGTAGCGCCTTTCGCGTCAACTGCAGTTACAGTACCGTTTACAAGAACACCTTTCTTGTTGTCAGCAACGTATGCGTTGAACGGGTCGTTTTCCATTTGCTTAACGCCAAGAGAAATACGCTCACGCTCTGCATCTACTGCTAGAACAACAGCAGAGATTTCGTCGCCTTTCTTGTATTCACGTACAGCTTCTTCGCCGGCAGCGTTCCAAGAAATGTCAGATAGGTGTACAAGACCGTCGATACCGCCTTCAAGACCGATGAAGATACCAAAGTCAGTGATAGATTTGATCTTACCAGTAACTTTGTCGCCCTTAGCTTGCATTTCTGCAAATGACTGCCATGGGTTAGCTTTACACTGTTTCAGACCTAGAGAGATACGACGACGTTCTTCGTCGATATCAAGAACCATAACCTCAACTTCGTCGCCAACATTAACAACTTTAGAAGGGTGGATGTTCTTGTTAGTCCAATCCATTTCAGAAACGTGTACTAGACCTTCAACGCCTTCTTCGATTTCAACGAAGCAGCCGTAGTCAGTTAGGTTTGTAACACGACCAGAAAGCTTGTGACCTTCAGGGTAACGCTTAGCGATTGCTACCCATGGATCTTCGCCTAGTTGCTTAAGACCTAGTGAAACACGAGTACGCTCACGATCGAACTTAAGAACTTTAACTAGGATTTCGTCACCAACGTTAACGATCTCTGATGGGTGCTTAACGCGCTTCCAAGCCATATCTGTGATATGTAGAAGACCGTCAACACCGCCAAGGTCAACGAATGCACCGTAGTCAGTAAGGTTCTTAACGATACCTTTAACTTCAGTACCTTCTTGTAGAGTTTCAAGAAGTTCGTCACGCTCAACACTGTTTTCAGATTCGATAACAGCACGACGAGAAACAACAACGTTGTTACGCTTCTGGTCTAGCTTGATTACTTTGAACTCTAGCTCTTTGTTTTCTAGGTGAGCAGTGTCACGGATAGGACGTACGTCTACTAGAGAACCTGGAAGGAAAGCACGGATACCGTTAAGTTCAACAGTGAAACCGCCTTTAACTTTACCGTTGATGATACCAACAACAGTTTCAGCTTCTTCGCAAGCTTTCTCAAGTACGATCCAAGCTTCGTGACGCTTAGCTTTCTCACGAGAAAGTTGAGTTTCACCGAAACCATCTTCAACAGCGTCTAGAGCTACGTCTACTTCAGCACCAACTTCAACTTCAAGTTCGCCAGCAGCGTTCTTGAATTGTTCAGCAGGGATAGCAGATTCAGACTTAAGACCAGCATCTACAAGAACGAAACCGTTCTCGATAGCTACTACAGTACCTTTAACGATGCTGCCTTGTTGGAATTCAGTTTCAGATAGAAACTCTTCAAAGAGTTGAGCAAAAGATTCAGTCATTATTTAATCTTCAATAATTAAACGTCCATGGGTATCCTACCGCATGGGGTTGATAAATTCGCCGGTCATCATCCTTGCGACCAACGTTCGTACTAGCTCGGCGAAATTACCCAGCCAGTTTCGATTCCATATAGTGTAGTGCTTTTTCTACTACCTGCTCAATATTCATTGAGGTGGAATCAAGCACTAGAGCATCCTCTGCAGGGCGAAGTGGCGCCACTGGGCGATTACGATCTCGGTCGTCTCGCTCTTGGATCTCGCTCAAAAGGTCGTCAAATTTAACATCTAACCCCTTCTGTTGCAACTGTTTAAGGCGGCGACTCGCACGCTCTTCAGCACTTGCATCTAAAAATATTTTCGCTTCAGCTTCAGGGAACACAACCGTTCCCATGTCACGGCCATCAGCAACCAAACCAGGTGCCGTGCTGAATGCACGTTGACGACGAAGCAGAGCTTCACGAACGCGAGGTAAAGCGGCCACTTTTGAAGCTGCCATGCCGGTTTCTTCTTTGCGAAGTTCACCAGACACATCTTCACCTTCTAGGATAACCTTAACTAAGTCGCCTTCAGCAATAAACTGCACGTCTAAGTGTGTCGCAAGCGGTACTAAAGCATCTTCTGATTCAGTATTCACACCATGGTGAATTGCCGCTAAAGCCAATACGCGATAAATCGCGCCTGAATCTAGAAGATGAAAGCCTAGCTTATCTGCTAGCAACATACACAGGGTACCTTTACCTGCACCACTTGGTCCATCAACCGTAATCACTGGGCTTTGAGAAGGCATCTTTTACTCCACATTTTGTCGTAAGTTTTATTCTGTACTAGCGATTCGCCACTACTTTATAGGCGGCATATTATAGAGAAAAATTGGAAGTCGAGCGAGGTAAATCTCAGATAATTCCGAGTTGATGATGCATAAACCAATGCAACCAGCCCAATATCCGTTTGCTTAGGTCAATAAGACACGCACGAGCTTTTCGATAGCGCACTTTTCGATAGATAGAAAAAAGCCTCGCAACAAGCAAGGCTCATGAATTTGCATTTTGTAAAGCAAAGAAGAAGTAGCTCAAAGAAACATTAGCCAATAATAGCTCGAACCGCTTCTAGATCTTCAGGCGTATCAACACCAGCAGCTGGCGCTTCAACCGCAACGTCTACATGGATTTGTTCACCATACCAAAGCACTCGTAATTGCTCTAGGCACTCAATACGCTCAAGAGTACTAGGTTCCCAATTAATGTAGGTATTGATAAAGCCCGCTCGGTAAGCATAGATACCAATATGACGAAGCAAAGGAGATTCCGCTGCAGTACCGCTGTTCGCGTAAGCATCTCGATCCCAAGGAATGGTTGCTCGACTGAAATACAAGGCGTAACCGTCTTTATCGGTTACAACTTTAACGGCATTAGGGTTAAACACTTCATCAGCATGAGTGATTTCCACACCGAGTGTTGCCATCGGAGCTGTACTGTTCGCAAGATTGTTCGCAACCTGATTAATGATCGCTGGTGGGATAAGTGGCTCATCACCTTGAACATTCACGATAATATGATCATCAGGAATCTTCATAACTTCAATCACTTCAGCTAGGCGTTCAGTACCTGACTCATGATTCGGTGATGTCATACAAACGGTCGCGCCAAATGCTTTAGCCGCTTTTTCAACTCGAGCGTCGTCGGTAGCGATAATAACGTTATCGGCACCCGCTTTCATTGACTGTTCGTATACCCATTGAATCATCGGCTTTCCACCAATGTCAGCAAGCGGCTTCCCAGGTAAACGGCTCGATTGGTATCTCGCAGGTATAACAACCGTATAAGACATTACTTACCCTCATCCATTGAAACGGTGCGAGCTTCAGGTTCTAAAAGAACAGGAATACCCTCTTTAATTGGGTAAGCAAGGCGATCAATTTTACAAACAAGCTCTTGCTTATCCTTGTCAAAAGTTAGTTTACCTTTACATACAGGGCAAGCAACGATCTCAAGTAGACGGTGATCCATAGTATTCCATAACCTCTTTTATTCTTTTTAAAATTTGCTGTCGCGAATCTTCATCAAACTGCGCAGAAACTGGAAGATACCACCAGTTATCTTGAGCATATTCTTCGCATTTTACAGCGTCTTTTTCTGTCATAATCAGATTCATACCTTTCTTAGCTAAGGCATGAAGTTCATCTTTATCAAAATCTTGATGGTCGGCGAAGCCCTGTGTGAAAACAACATCACCATCAAGATCTTCCAATGTTTTAAAAAAGCGTGGTGGGTGACCAATACCAGCAAAAGCCACCAACTTCTGTAGTTCTGCTACCGATATTTTCTCACCAGTCTTTAGGTTAACGGCTTGGCTTGGTAGCAAAGACATAGAGAACTCTCGTCCTTGCACTTTACCGCCATTGTTAACCAAAAAGTCTACGTCATCTAAACGAGATATAGGCTCTCTTAGCGGGCCTAAAGGAATTAGGCATTCGCTACCAAAGCGTCTAGCACCGTCGATAACCGCAAATTCAATATCACGTTCAAGTGCATAGTGCTGAAGGCCATCATCCGTGATGATGACATCAACCCCTTCGCTCAACAAAGCCTTTACCGCGTTTGCACGCACAGGATCGACAGCAACAGGCGCACCGGTTCGCTTTCGAATTAAACGAGGTTCATCGCCAGAGTGTTCAGCAGGCGTGTTTTCATCCAATACTAACGGGTAGCTTGGCGCTTTTGCCCCATAACCTCGAGAAACCACCCCAGGCTTAAAGCCGTTAGCTTGAAGCACCTCAACTAACCAAATCACAACCGGTGTTTTACCATTGCCACCAGCGGTAATATTACCAACAACAATTACTGGTAAGGGCGGACGGTAGGTCTCTTTTTTACCGGATAGATAGGCGTCACGTCTTTGACCGCTGATCATTTTGAACAGCAGACTCAATGGCCACAGTAGCGGCCAAAGAAGGTATTTTAACGGATGATTGTTAAACCAAATCTTTTCGATCACAACAAGACCTAATCTTATCCGCTGAACTGAATTCGGTGGAGTTGTGCATAAGCGCCATCATGCGCGATTAGCTCCGCGTGTGCACCTCTTTCTACAATACGACCATCATCAACCACTAAGATCTCATCGGCTTGTTCGATAGTAGAGAGTCGGTGTGCGATAACCAATACTGTCTTGTCCTTTTGCAGCTCTTCTAACGCAGATTGGATCGCTCTTTCTGATTCAGTATCCAAAGCCGATGTAGCTTCATCAAGAATCAATACTGGAGCCTCTCTTAACAACGCTCTTGCAATAGCGATACGTTGTCTTTGGCCGCCAGATAGGCTTGCCCCATTCTCACCAACAATCGTATCAATGCCGTTTTCCATGCCTTCGATAAATTCAGTAGCATGAGCAAGCTTAGCCGCGTGTTCGATTTGTTCGCGAGAATATTTAGCTTCTGCTGCGTAAGCAATGTTGTTGGCTACCGTATCGTTAAACAAGTGTACATTTTGAGAAACAAGCGCAAAGTGCTCACGTAGGTTTCTCAATTCGTAATCACGAATGTCGTGGCCATCAAGTTCGATAGAGCCTGAGTCTACATCATAAAAACGAGTAAACAGGTTCGCAATGGTACTCTTGCCCGAACCTGATCGGCCGACAAGTGCAACGGTCTTGCCCTTCGGTATATTAAAACTGACCTTATCAAGCGCTGGTTTCTCAGCACCTTGGTAAGTAAATGTCACATCTTTTACTTCGACTTCACCCGCTACGGTTTCAGGCTTCAACGTACCTTTATTTTGTTCCGTATCGAGATCCATCAAACCAAATAGGGTCGTACTCGCTGCCATACCGCGTTGGAATTCAGACGTTACATTGGTTAAAGCTTTAAGGGGGCGCAGTAAGCCAAACATCGCGGAGAAAACAACTGTAAACGTACCTGCTGTTAGCTCAGCTTTAATTGAATCAACACTCGCGAGATAAAGAACAACCACAATCGCAATTGAGGCAATCATCTGAATAATTGGGTTAGCGGCAGCTTGAGCCGTTACCAGCTTCATGCTTTGTTGGCGCATCTGGTTGCTAACGGTATCAAAACGGCCTCTTTCTAGCTCTTGACCACCGTAAGTTAGAACCACTTTATGACCTTTCAGCATTTGTTCTGCTGAAGAAGCAACATGTCCCATGCTGGTTTGCATGTTCTTAGAAATTTTTCTGAATCGCTTTGATACAATACTAATTGCCCAAGCAACAAAAGGAGCGACAGCAAATAGAACTAAAGACAACTGCCAGCTATTCCAGAACATTAGCGTCAGCAAGCCAATGATACTGGCACCTTCACGCACAATACTCACCAAAGCTTTACTGGTCGCAGCAGACACTTGTTCTGAATCGTAAGTAATTCGAGATAGCAGTGCGCCCGTCTGCTCTTTATCAAAGAAAGAAACAGGCATGTGCATAAAGTGGCTAAAGATCTTACGGCGAATTTCCATGACCACATTGCCAGAAACCCAACTGAGGCAATAGGTTGAAACAAAACCACTGACGCCACGAACAAACATCATAACAAATATGATAATTGGAAGTGTACGTAGGAAGTCTGACTCAGCGTTACCAAAACCTTCATCAAGCAGAGGCTTCAGTAGAGAAATCATATAGGTATCAGAGACGGCATTTATAATAAGCGCAATAACCGCAACACCAAGGCCGGCCTTATACAGTCGAATATAAGTCCAAAGTCTTTTAAATGTGACCCAGGTAGTTTCATCTGTTTGTGTTGACATAGAATCGCTTAATTTTCTCACAATAATCTATCTATTCTACTCCCTTACGAAGCATCTGCCTATACCACTGCCTGCCTTGTTGTTCTCTAATCGTATGATATTTCCAACCTTCCTGACTGATTGTGATGGTTATTTGTCCGCTTTCTCCGGTATCAAGCCAAGCACTACCCGTTTCATGATAACGTTCAATCACAGATTTGCTGGGCATTCCCCACTGATTACCTTTGGCCAAAGAAGCAATTGCTAGCTGAGGTGAAACTGTCTCAATAAACAGCTTAATCGACGACGAATTACTGCCATGATGCGGGACAAGCATCACGTCGCTCTTGAGCCGCTGACCTTCACGAGCAAGTAGCCACTCACTTACTCGTTCAATATCACCAGTTAGCAACATCGAGAATTCAGAATTGGGCTCAAAAATCCTGACCACACACGAATGTGGGTTGTACGCCCTCTTTACTCTTTGAGGTGGCCATAAAACCTCAAACTCTAGACCCTGCCAATTCCACGCCTCGCCAAAAGTACATGTTTGGATATTCGACTGAACTTGAACAGTCGATTGTGTTTGTTGATTGATGTTCTGACTGGCTCTTATCCACTTAGGATTGTAGTTTTCAAGTAACGCCGGATAGCCACCAGCATGGTCAGAATCGAAATGACTCACTATCACACCTTCCACCTCATGAACTCCTTTCTGATTCAAGGTGGGAATCAGCAAGGATTCAACAATCGAACCTCCCTGCCACGCGTTGCCGAGATCGTAAACAACGACCCGATTGTTCTTTTCCAAAACTAAAGACAACCCATGCCCAACATCCAAGATATCGATTGTTAATTTGTTTTGCTGCTTACCGAACTCCCACCACAGTACAAACACTGCAATGACCAATATTGATAGTGTTCGTTTGAGATATCGACTGACGAACCCGAAAAATAAGATGAGGAATACAGACAACGCCATACTGTGATTATCAACTTGAATCCAAAATCGTTCAGAGAAAGGAAGGCTATATACGAGAGGATCAAGCGACAAGTCGACCAACATCCATAGCTGTTCAGAAAAACCATTGCTTAACGCTGTCAAACTCATCACCTCAGACACTGACTCCAATATTAAGCTAAGTAACATCGCAAGAAACAGCAGCGGGATCGTCACTACTGATACCCAAGGCAAAAGGAGCAAGTTGTAGAGAACAGAGACTAGACTCACCCCTTTGAAAAACAGTATCGAAAAGGGAGCAATAAGAAATGTCAGCATCAGTTGAATCTTGATGAGCTGCAGCCCTCGTTCGATAAGAGTGGCGTTTGAAGATGATGGCCGACTATTCAAGGCGATATAAATAACGGCACCCAACGCACCAAAGGATAGCCAAAAGCTGCTCGACAATGCTGAAAACGGCCAAATCAGCAGAACCATGCACAGGCTTAAGACGACATACCGAAGCACACTGATATTTTGCCCACGCCACAAGAAATAGCTCGCGATAATACACATCACTAAAGCTCTCAAGGTTGGCAGCGTGAATCCAGCAAACCAACTATAGAAATAGGCTAAGCCGAGCCCGAATATTGTGGGAAACCAAAGAAATGAAGGTGAGAGTAACCTGAATACCTTTCCTACCTGATAGCCGATACCAAAGGCAATCCCAATATGTAGCCCCGAGATAGCCATCAAGTGAATCAAACCACTGCTTTTAAGCAAATCCCAACGCTGAGGATGGATAAGGTCTCGGTAACCAAAACTCAAAGCCATAATGAGGTCTTGATTTGCTAACTCACTTAACCTTTCAAGACGGTTTTCAAACCAATGAGACCGCATGTTGGTATTGGTGTGAATTCGATATTTGGTATCGGCTCTGTAAGTTGCATTGGCAACCACACCGGTACTAAACAAATACTTTTCTAGATCAAAGCCTGCTTCATTGAGTTTACCCCACACTGGTTTTATTGAGACTGATAAATAGACATCATCCCCGAGCGTCAACTTAAAAGGAGTAAACAAACGCAATTTTATCAATTGGGGAAAGATTAATTTTTCGCCGCCAATTGATCTGGCTACTATTACGCTTTCAAAACCGTGGCTATTTTCACTAAAAAGGCTAACAACCGAAGCATTTATGGTAGTATTCTGCCCTGATTGGAATAAGCGACTCGTTTGTATTTCAATCGCATTCCCTAGGCAGATAACTAGTATCAATGCTGTTGCTAGACCTCTTGCACTCCGGAAAACGCTATACTTTGTTGATGCTAGCAGTAACAACAGCATCAATGGTGCCCAAACCCAATGTGGCATCACAGGCCAGAAGCTGGCAGACACAACTGTCGCAGCAAATGAAATCAAGAACCAAGTGTTAAACAAGAGAGTAGCTTCCTCCTATGCCAAGAAAGTTTATCAAACGATTTATGCCTGACCATGAGCTAATCAAACGTCAGAAAGCATTGAAAGTTTTTGGCAATGTTTTGTACAACCCCAACTTATGGTGCCTTAATCGTCGCTCTGCGGCTGGTGCGTTCGCTGTTGGGTTATTCATGGCGTTTGTCCCTTTACCAAGTCAAATGATTATGTCTGCAGGTCTTGCGGTCGCATGTGGTGTTAACCTACCACTGTCTGTCGCACTGGTTTGGATCAGTAATCCTGTGACTATGCCGGTGCTGTTCTACTTTGCTTATAAAGTAGGCGCGTTTGTGATGCATGTGCCGCCTCAAGCCTTTCATTTCGAACTGTCTTGGGATTTCATCTTGGCGCAAATGAGCACCATAGGACCTCCGTTCTTGCTGGGTTGTCTGATTTGTGGTGTGGTTTCTGCAATGGTTGGCTACTTTGGTATTCGCGGGTTATGGCGTTACTCAGTAGTAAGAAGCTGGAAGAAGCGACAAGCAAGATACTGAACGACCGTTCCTTGTTATTCAATCTATCCTTGTATGCGCTTCACTTAAAACGTACACAAGTTAAAATCAGATGAGCCACTGAACTCTGCAAGATTGACATGTAACGAAAGTCGTAAAGAACACGAATTGAATTCAATAAAAAAGGATCCCATCAGGGATCCTTTTTTTGTTTATGCCGTTAGTCTATCGCGCAACGTGACGTTTCTTGGCGTATTACTTCGAGCTAAGCACCGAGGCTGGGTTTAACTTAGCCGCTCGTGAGGCTGGATACCATGTCGCCAATAAGCTCAACACAATCGCGGTACCGGAAACCACAACAACATCCGTCATATCAAGTTGTGATGGCAAGAAGTCGACAAAATAGATATCACCGGACAAGAATTGGTGATTGACCAACTTTTCGAGCCCTTTGATAAGCGTAGTGAGATTAAGCGCCACCAAGACACCTATCGCACTCCCGACTAAGCTGCCTAACACACCCGAGAATACGCCCTGCCAAACAAAGATACGTTTAACAAGGCCGTCTGATGCGCCCATGGTTCTTAAGATCGCGATCTCCGATGCTCTGTCTTTGACTGCCATCATTAAGGTCGAGACAATATTGAAACAAGCGACACCAATAACCAGTACCATCACCAGATACATAATGGTCCGAACCAACTGAATATCTCGATACAAGAAGCCAAACTTCTGTTGCCAACTTCGTAGATACACATACACATCAAGCTGGTTACCCACTTCACGCACAATAGAGTTCGCGTTCAGCACATCGGTCACTTTTAAAGAAACTCCGGTTACTGCCTCGCCTAGGTTTGCATAAGCTTGAGCATCGCCAATCGGGATTAGTGCCAAGCTGTGGTCTATCTGGCCATTAAGCGTCAGCAAGCCAACCACTTTCACTCGAACTCGTTTTGGCGCCTGAACTTTCACAGAACCGTTAACCGTTGGAATCATCAAAGTCAGATAGTCACCCACTTTCGCCCCCAACACGTTAGCCACACCAGAACCTAAGATGATTTGTTGTTGCCCTGCTTTAAACTCACTCCAAGCTTGTTTATCGATAAATTTCGATAGGCTTGATACCTGTTGTTCAAGTTGTGGATCAACACCGCGAACTTCAATTGCTTTGAGTTCTTTGCCCTTTTCAGCAAGCGCAGTAATTTTTACATAGGGTGCTGCAGCTACAACTTTATCATTTTTCACCGACTGCTCAATCACGTGCTCCCAGCGAGTCACTGGTTCATTGACACCCTCGAATTCACCATGTGGAATAACGGAAAGTACACGCGATTCAAGCTCTCGCTCAAAGCCATTCATTGCAGACAAACCGATAATGATCACTGCCACACCAACGGCAATACCAATCGTCGAAGACAAAGAGATGAACGACACCATTTTGTCTCGTTGTTTCGCTCGGCTAAATCGGCCACCTATCAATAGAGATAAAGAAGAAAACACTTAGCTCTCCTCTTTTTCTACGTTGACCAATAAACCATCTTGCATGTGAAGCTGGCGATCCATCTTACCTGCAAGTTCACCATCATGAGTTACTACCAAAAAGGCCGTGTCGTACTCGCGGTTTAGTTCACGCATTAAGTCGTAAATAGAAAGTGCGGTGTTGTGGTCAAGGTTGCCGGTAGGCTCATCCGCCAACACCAAAGCAGGTTTATTCACTAAAGCTCGAGCAATCGCCACACGTTGCCTCTCACCACCAGAAAGCTCTGAAGGTCGGTGGTCAACACGATGACTCAATCCAACTTTATCCAACAGACGTTGCGCCTCTTCTTTTGCTTTAGCTGGCTTTTCACCACCAATCAGCAGCGGCATTGCCACGTTTTCTAACGCTGAAAAGTCCGAAAGAAGATGATGGAATTGATAAACAAAGCCAAGATGCTGGTTGCGAAGCTTCGCCTGCTTATTTGAGCTCAAAGATGCTAAGTCTTGTCCGAGAAAGCTCACGCTGCCGTCAGACGCATCATCCAATGCCCCTAAAATATGCAATAACGTACTCTTACCGGAACCAGAGGTACCAATGATAGCGACTAGCTCACCCTTTTCGATTTCAAAGCTGACTCCCTTGAGAACCTCAGTATCTAACGAGCCTTCACGGTACGTTTTACGGATATCATTACATTGAAGAAAATTACTCATAACGAAGGGCCTCAGCAGGTTTCACAGACGATGCACGATAAGATGGGAATACAGTGGCAATCAAGCTAAGTGCAATAGCCAGAACCACAACAACGGCGATTTGAATTGGGTTAATTAAAATTGGCAACTGTCCACCAAATGAGAACAGAGCGACACCCATCGCCTCTAAAATAGTATTGAGGTTCGAAGCCAAGATCACTCCAAGAATGCCACCAGATAACGCACCGATGACACCGCTACTCGCGCCTTGAACCATAAAGATCCCCATGACTTGACCATCACGCATACCTTGAGTTTTTAAGATGGCGACTTCGGATTGCTTCTCCATCACCACCATAATCAGCGCGGAAATGATATTAAACGCAGCAACACCAATGATCAGCCCAAGCATCAAGCCCATCATGTTTTTTTCCATACGAACGGCTTGGAAAAGCTCGCCACGTTGGTCACGCCAATCACTCCACACCCAACCTTCCGGTAGAGGGGTATTCGATAAATTTGCGACTTCAAATGGGTCATCAAAAAACAGTCGCCAGCCTGAAATCGTATCAGACTTATAACGCATCAATCGCCCTGCGTCTTTGATGTCGGTAACCATCAATTGAGCATCGATATCAGATCCTGTATTGAAGATGCCGGCTACCGTGAAATTTCGCTGGCTAGGAATACGTCCGAGCGGTGTGTATTGACTGGCACTGGTCACCATCAGGCGAACTTTGTCGCCCATAGATACCTTCAAATTTCTTGCCAAGGTATGGCCAAGAAATAGCTGATACTGACCCGCTTTAAGTGAAGACAATCTACCCGCAATCAAGTGGTTCTGAAGAGGGTCATCTGAATTAGGTTCAATGCCGATCAACATACCTGCAGATAACTGAGCAGGACTTTGAATTACCGCTTCACTGCGGACAATAGGTTCAACGTGACCATTGAGCGACATTTGCTCCGCAAAGCTAGGCGCTTGAGCAGAAAGTGACGTGGTACCGCCTTGCTCGTACACAACGGCTTGAGGAAGTACACCAAGAATTCGGTCTTTTAACTGCGCTTCGAATCCATTCATTACCGATAAAACAGTAACCAAAGACAGCACACCAATGGTGATTCCGGCCGTCGACATATAAGAAACAAAACGGCTAAAGCGATCACCTGAACGGCCTTTCAAATAACGCAGGCCAACAAACAATGAAATAGGATGAAACATACTTTGAACCATCTAAAGGAGATGCGGGTTAATGTAACGGGTATTGCCGTTACTGTGTAGGGGTTAATTGAAAATATAGAGTGAATTAACTCAATTAGTTAGGCTTGAAAAACAGAACCTTGTCAAATAGCCAACTTTCAAACAACTATTTGAGACTTTCAATTAACTGATCTTGATTACTGCGGCCACATAGCGATAATCAATAGATCACTTCAAGGAACTAACGCATGACAGAACAAGAGTTTTTCACCGTTCACCACAGCCTTACCGCTAATATTGAGCCAATGGACAGTAACTTCGCTTTACCTTCTCAGATTCAATTCGAATCGGAGATCCCTGCCCCTTTTGTTGTGGCAAGTGAGTTTAGCCAATTGGACCTATTAGCCGACAGTGCTCGCAACGAACTGAAAAACAGCGACTTGAAGAATGTCATCAGTTTATTGGATGCACAGAACTCTAAATTAAACCTCTTGTTGAGCTTTATGTTATCGCAACAAGATGATGAACAATTTCGTACCCACACGTATTCATTTGGCGCGAGTCAGTTCTCTTGTTTTTCCAAAACAGATATCGAAGCGGGTCGCTTAGTTAAAGCTAAGCTCTTTATCGAGCACCCAGCCGCCGCTATTTATTGCTACGCAGAAGTCTTCGCTAGCGAACCAAAAGATTCAGGTTTCGAAATCAAATTCAAATATGCTCATCTTCGTGATACTGACCAAGACTTGCTGATCAAAGCTGCGCTTCATCAACAACAAAAGCTCTTACGTCAACGCTCTCTAGAACGAGATAACAAGTAAATAGACATGACAAAACAATCCATTTTTACACTACCTAAGCTCAAAGGTGCCGGTGATAAAAAACACATCGGTAACCTAGTTGGTTCATCTCTCGCGCTTGCTATCGCTAGACTTGCGGAGCAGCATAACAGCCATACTTTACTTGCAGTGCCCGATCCTCAAATCGCACTCAAGCTTCAATCAGAAATTGAACAGTTTACGTCACATGAAGTGGCGCTATTCCCTGATTGGGAGACTCTGCCATACGACAGCTTCTCACCGCACCAAGAGATCATTTCTGACCGTATAGCGCGACTTTATGCACTGCCAACGTTAAAAGATGGCATCACGATCGTACCGATCAGCACGCTACTACAACGTCAGTCGCCACGTGACTTCTTGTTGCAGCACACCTTAATGGTGAAAACGGGCGATCTGTACTCGTTAGAGAAGCTGCGTCTTCAACTTGAAAAATCTGGCTATCGTTACGTAGACCAAGTGTTTGGCCCGGGTGAGTATGCGAGCCGAGGTTCAATTCTCGACTTGTTCCCAATGGGCAGCAAAGACCCGTATCGTATCGACTTCTTCGATGACGAAATCGACACCATCCGTACTTTCGATCCAGAAAATCAGCGCTCTATTGAAGACATCTCTGAGATCCGTTTGCTGCCAGCTCACGAGTTCCCAACCTCTGAAAGTGCTATTGAAGATTTCCGCATTCGCTGGCGCCAACAGTTTGATGCGCGCCGTGAACCAGAATCGGTTTATATGCAGGTTTCAAAAGGCACTTGGCCCGCAGGTATTGAATACTGGCAGCCGCTGTTCTTCGACCATACTGAAACCTTGTTTGATTATGTTGCCGATGAAGCGCAAATCCTCGTTCTAGGTGATGTCGAGACTGCGGTAGATTCATTCCTAACAGACGTTTCTCATCGATACGAACAACGCGGTGTTGACCCGTTACGACCACTGCTGAAACCTGAACAACTTTGGCTACAAAAAGACGAACTGTTCGCACATTTCAAACAAAAGCCACAGGTCAATCTGAGCTTAGATTCAATTGAAGAAAAAGCCGGACGTACCAACCTTCCGGTTGTGTCTCTGCCTGATCTCAGCGTTCAACATCAGAATAAAGAACCTTTGTCTAACCTAAGAAAGTTCACTGAAGCCTTCGACGGCAAAGTAGTCTTTTCGGTTGAATCTGAAGGCCGCCGTGAAGCACTGAGTGAATTGCTTCGAGGCATCAAAGTTCGTCCAAGCGAAGTTGAAAACCTCGACGCGGCGATTAAAGGTAAAGATAAGTTCACCCTGATCCTAGGTTCTGCTGAGCATGGCTTTATCCACGAAGAGCAAAACATCGCCCTTGTCTGTGAAAGCGACCTGTTAGGTGATCGCGTTGTACAACGCCGTAAGAAAGACAAGAAAAGCGTTAACAGCGACACTGTAATTCGTCACTTAGCCGAACTTAAACCAGGTCAACCTGTGGTTCACATTGACCACGGTATTGGTCGTTACATCGGCCTGCAAACACTTGAAGCGGGTGGCATGAAAACCGAATACGTAACGCTTGAGTATCAAAATGATGCCAAGTTATACGTACCTGTTGCTTCTCTGAACTTAATCGGGCGCTACTCTGGCGGCGCTGAAGATTCTGCACCACTGCATAAACTCGGTGGCGAAGCATGGCAGAAAGCTCGTAAGCGCGCCGCAGAGAAAGTTCGTGACGTTGCAGCCGAACTGCTTGATGTTTACGCTAAGCGTGAACTAAAACCTGGCTACAAATTTGTACTCGATCGTGGCCAATACGCGACCTTCAAGTCTGGCTTCCCGTTTGAAGAAACGGATGATCAAGCAATGGCCATCAATGCCGTTATGTCGGATATGTGCCAAGCAAAAGCCATGGATCGCTTAGTGTGTGGTGACGTTGGTTTTGGTAAAACTGAAGTCGCGATGCGCGCGGCATTCGTTTGTACCGACAACAGTAAACAAGTAGCCGTGTTAGTTCCAACGACGCTACTTGCTCAGCAACACTTTGAAAACTTCCGAGACCGTTTCGCGAACCAACCGATACGTGTCGAAGTGCTGTCGCGATTTAAATCAGCTAAAGAACAAAAATTGATCATGCAAGATGTTGCCGACGGTAAGGTCGACATCTTAGTAGGTACTCACAAGCTTCTTTCCAGTGACCTTAAGTTTAAAGACCTTGGCTTGTTAGTCGTTGATGAAGAACACCGTTTCGGTGTACGCCAAAAAGAGAAAGTGAAAGCGATGCGCGCGGATGTCGATATCCTCACGCTAACCGCAACACCGATTCCAAGAACGTTGAATATGGCAATGAGCGGTATGCGTGACTTGTCGATCATCGCCACACCACCTGCACGACGCTTAGCAATAAAGACTTTTGTCCGTGAGAATGATGACGCGATAGTCAGAGAAGCGGTACTGCGTGAAATCATGCGTGGTGGTCAAGTTTACTTCCTGCACAACCAAGTCGACACGATTGAAAAGACGGCAGAGTCACTGCAAAAACTGATTCCAGAAGCGCGTGTCACCGTTGCCCATGGTCAGATGCGAGAGCGAGAGCTAGAACGCATCATGAATGACTTTTATCACCAGCGTTTTAACTTGCTAGTGTGTACCACCATCATCGAAACGGGTATCGACGTACCAACGGCAAATACCATCTTAATGGACAGAGCTGATAACCTTGGTTTAGCGCAACTGCATCAATTACGTGGGCGTGTGGGTCGATCTCACCACCAAGCTTATGCCTACTTGCTAACACCTCCCCCGAAAGCAATGACCAAAGATGCCGTCAAGCGATTAGACGCCATTGCTTCACTTGAAGACTTAGGTGCAGGCTTTACGCTAGCAACCCATGACTTAGAGATTCGTGGTGCAGGTGAACTACTCGGTGATGAACAGAGTGGTCAAATCCAGTCGGTTGGCTTTACGCTTTACATGGAGATGCTTGAACAAGCGGTTGAGGCATTAAAAGAGGGACGAGAGCCATCGCTTGATGACCTACTGCGTGAACAAACTGAAATTGAGATGCGCCTGCCAGCACTGTTGCCTGATGACTACATCCCAGACATCAATACACGTTTGTCTACCTATAAGCGTATTGCGAGTGTGAGTGACACCGACGAATTGGCCGAGTTGAAAGTCGAGCTGATTGATCGCTTCGGCCTTCTACCAGATGCTACCAAAAACTTGTTGTCAGTTTCCGAGCTAAAATTAGCCGCGGCGTCAATCAAAGCGAAGAAAATTGAAGCTCACGATAAAGGTGGATTCTTAGAATTCTACCCAGATGCTGACATAAACCCGGCCTACCTTGTTAAACTGTTGCAATCTCAACCGCAAAAGTTTTCAATGGAAGGACCAACAAAGTTCAAGTTTACGATACCATTGGTCGACAGACGGAAACGAATTCAATTTGTTAGTGATTTATTGGGCGAATTCAGACAGAACTTGCTGCCTTCAGCATAAGACCCAATCCACTTGCACATATAAATTATCCAGCCGATAGATCGGCTGGAAGACGGAGTAAAAATGAAAAGACTGATCCCACTGCTACTATTGTTCGTCTCACTGCCAAGTTTGGCGCAGAGACAATTTGATATAGAAGTGATCATTTTTAAGCGTGCTGTTGATGCAGAAAAAGTGAATGAATCTTGGCCTAACACACAGCCTAAGATTTCACTTGATCGCGTTGGTTCATTTCAAGATACCCAATACCGAGCAAAGAAAGGCGTTCAAATGCTGCCTTACTCGGAATACAAGTTAACGCCTCAGAAAGACAAGCTACGTAAACACGCTGGTTTTGAAGTGCTAATGCATACCGCTTGGCGTCAGGGCGACCAAGGTAAGAGCTCTGCACCTGTATTCCACATTCAAGCAGGTAAAGATTTCTCTAAAGACTTCAACGCTGACGGTTCAGAGAAAGGTGCAGTAACTGCAGCAAATACTGATGGCTTCAAAGAAGAAACCATTGATAAGCCACTTTACGAATTAGACGGCAAGCTGCAAATCTACGTTCAGCATTACCTCTACGCTGAAACAACATTGGATTTAAAAGCGCCGAGCGTTCGTGAAGTGACTCTTCAAGAGCAACAAATCGAGCTAGATTCACCAGTAAGTGGCGCCGAAAGCAATGTTCAAGTGGGCAACCTCACTGAAATCTCTCCGACGGTTGAAGTGGAAGAGTTCCTTAAGAGCTACCGCATGGACCAAAAACGTCGTATGCGCAGTACTGAGACTCACTACCTTGATCACCCGCTTCTTGGTATGGTGATTCAAGTTCGACGTGTGGCGCAGTAAGTTACTTGCCGATTCGGCTATAATTATATAAATAATTCAATACGCCCTCCATTGTGAGGGCGTTTTATTACGCGGTACTTACTATCCTTATCTACACGTTACTTGGTACGTCCTATGAGCCCTGACTTTCAGATCAATACACAAAATCTCAGCCTCAAAATTATTGAAGCCTCAGGCGCTCAAGAATTTTCGCAGCTGGTTAAGTCCTCCCCGAGTTTATTGCCATGGCTCGACTGGTGTCATAGCGAGTTTTCTATCATCGAGGCCGAGAAATTCATTCTGGCGACTCGCTTAAACTGGGTTAAAGCCGAAGCGTTTGGCTTTGGTATCTTCGAGCGAAAAAGCGATAAGTTAGTCGGTATGGTGGCCATTAACGAGCTTTACCACACCTTTAACATGGCAAGTTTAGGTTATTGGGTAGGTGATGAATTTCAAAGAAAAGGGATAGCCAAGGAAGCGATGATTGCCTTATTTGAATTTTGCTTCGCACTGCTCAAATTAACGCGTTTGGAGGTTGTCTGCGATACAGAGAACCTACCCAGCCAAAAGCTGATCGAGAAATGTGGCGCTGAACGTGAAACCATTGCTAAGAATCGCTTTATCTTTAACGGTAAGCCGAAAGATGGCGTGGTTTATTCCGTGCTACCTCCAACCTCTTAACAGCTTAATAGCTTAATAGCTTAATAGCTTAATAGCTTAATAGCTTAATAGAGTAACAATCCGTCACAACACGCAGTCGACACGATCAAAAAAGAACTCCGAAGAGCTCTTTTTTATTATCAGCGTAATGACCTTAGAAGGCTTACCTGATTAGTGAAGCTTTAGGTTTGGACGAAGTACACGGTTAATACGACCAACTAACATCATCAGCGATGTTTTAATTAGTCCGTGAAGCGCCATCTGATGCATACGGTACAAAGAGATGTAAACGATACGAGCAATACGACCCTCAACCATCATCGAACCTTTAGTTAGGTTACCCATCAAGCTACCTACCGTAGAAAATCGGCTTAGCGAAACAAGTGAGCCTTTGTCTTTGTAGATGTAATCTTTCAGGTCACGACCGTTCAACTTAGCAATGATGTTGCTGAATGCACAACTTGCCATCTGGTGAGCCGCCTGTGCACGTGGTGGAACGAATGAACCGTCTGCTTGCGTACATTGCGCTAAGTCACCAATAGCAAAGATGTTGTCATCAAGCGTAGTTTGTAGCGTGTTTTTCACAACCAACTGGTTGATACGGTTCGTCTCAAGACCACCGATATCTTTCATGAAATCTGGCGCTTTAATGCCTGCAGCCCAAACCATGATTTGTGCTGGGATCTTCTCACCATCTTTAGTCGTTAGGCCGTCAGCATCAGCTTGTGTAACCATTGTAGTCGTACGCACAGTTACACCAAGCTTCGTAAGCTCAGAGTGTGCTGCACTCGAAATACGAGGAGGTAAGGCTGGAAGAATACGCTCACCCGCTTCAACAAGGTTAACGTTCAGCTTGCTTGAATCTAGATCGCCAAAGCCATAAGTACGAAGCTCTTTAACCGCGTTGTGCAGTTCTGCAGAAAGCTCAACACCTGTCGCGCCAGCACCAACAATAGCAATATCTACTGTGCCTTGGCCGTTCTTAGCGTGAAGCTTTAAGAACTGGTTGTTCATTTCTGTACGGAAACGGTGCGCTTGCTCTGGACTATCAAGGAAAATACAGTTGTCGCGAACGCCTGGTGTGTTGAAGTCGTTTGACGTTGAGCCTAGCGCCATCACAAGAATATCGTATTCAAGTTCACGGCTTGGCATAAGCAGTTCACCGTGGTCATCTTTCAGTTCGCTCAGGGCGATCACTTTACGTTCACGATCGATGTCGTTCAGGCTGCCCATTTGGAAATCGAAGTAATGGTTTTTTGCGTGTGCGCGGTAGCTTAACGCATCAACACCCTCGTCCAATGAACCCGTTGCTACTTCATGAAGTAATGGTTTCCATAGGTGGCTTGCTTTACGATCTACCAGAGTAATCTGGGCACGCTTTTTACGACCTAAAGTGCGGCCTAGCTTAGTTGCTAGTTCTAAACCACCAGCTCCACCGCCTACTACGATAATTTTTGTCACAATGACAATCCTCTACAAAATGAATAAATGGGGTTCGGTTCGATTACTCCAACCGATAAATTCTATGTATCTACTCGGCCTTGAATGCGAAGGCTGTTACAAATTGGATTACCGCGAAAAAGAATAACGACAGCTCACCGAGTAGTTAGAGGGGTTACAAGCAACAAACATTGGCTTGCCGCTTTGCTCACTTGGATAAAAAAGGTGACTACCTGAGAGGTAGAGCACAAATAATGGGCAAGTTTTATCACTCGCTCTCAATTTTTCTTGATATTTATCAAAATATTTTGCTTGGGAACATTATATATAGCAAAAAGATGACCGCAACAAAAATCCTTACCCACAATGAGGATTCGCGGCGAATTAGTTAACGTTTGCGCAAACTTATCTTTAAATGCTCAAACTCTTCAAAAAATAACTACAACCATTTGATTAATGTTCGGCTCTTGGGTTCAGATGTAAAAAAAGCAGCACTCAATTGAGTGCTGCTTTTATAAAATAACTGGAATAATTAAGCGTTTTTAAACGCTTTCATTGTCTTCAAGTGCTGAGAGATTTTTTTGAACTTATGACTCTCTTTTTCGTCCCAGATGACATCATAATAATCTTCTAACGCGGCAGCTGTTTTGGTACTGTCGTGAATCTCATCTTCACGAGAAAGCACCACTAAACAGCGACCTTTGTTCTTCATACGATATTGAGCAACACACTTAGTCGCGATGTCTTCGTACTCTTCTGGACGGTCAATTCGACCTACCATGTTGTTCTCAGGGTGCAGATTCGGGTTGAACACCACCTGCTTGATACCACATAAAAAACCAATACGTTCAGACCAAAAACCACCTAAGCCTACACCACAAATAATCGGATGCGGGTCATCGGATTGCTCTATCACTTTATGCACTTCTTTTAGCAAATGTTGCATATCGTGTTTTGGATGCAAAGTACTGTAGTTGATGAAACGAACGTCATCATCAATGAATTGCAACTGCAGTATTTTTCCGTGATTGCCCGGGCTAGTTGAGTCGAAGCCATGTAGATAAATAATCATTAGTACCTCCTTGTTGAATATTGGTACGTTTTAATTAATCTAACATGAAAAATAAGGTTTTAAAGGGAACACGAACGAAATTATATTTTTCACTTCCTAAACGTGATCCTAGCTACATAAAGTGTGACTCAGCGCCTCTGCTTCACGCAGATAACTTTCATCGCCCCAGAGCTGATGCGCAAGTAAATACCACAGCATCGCCATCATTTGGCTTCTTGGTAACCATGCTTCTACCCCATCAAGCCAAGGTTGGGCATCATGGATGCCTCGCAGCTGACAGTACTGATTAACGGCTTCAGCAACTGGTAATCCTGCAACAGCAATGGTCAGCGTAAGATCAAGTCTAGGGTCTGCTAATGCTGCATATTCCCAATCAATAATCTTAATCCCATCACTATTTCTCACTAAGTTATAACCACCTAAATCAAAATGGCACAAAGACAGGTCAACATTTGGGATACTTGGAGCCACGCGCCACTCTTGATAAATCTTGGTGCAGGTTTCAGTCTTATGAATCGCATCAAGTTGGAGCCAGTAATGATCGACTCGCGCTGTGAAACTGAACGGTTGGAGTGGTAATCGCGCGGTATTAACCAAATGCACCGAGATCAGAGTCTTCAACAAATCATCAAGCTCTAAGCCTTCGTAAAGCGTCTCACCCGCAATCCATTCAACCAATAAGCCTTGCTCATTGACCACTATTGGACTTGGTCCAATACCTAGACGTTCAATCGTAGACAGCACTTGGTACTCTTCATGACGAGAGATGAAGAACGCTTTGGTGATAGGAGTGGTTGGCCGCCAAACATACGCGGTGCCATCGGCTGCAACCAGTTTCCAACATCGATTGGTCAACCCACCGGTCAGCGTTTGAGCTCTAACAGGTGGCTCAGAAAAGTAACCATCAAGCGAACTCAAACTGGTATCAAGAAGCTTAGCCTCAGACCAAGAAAAAATTGCCATATTTACTCCCTATAAACGTCTTCATTTCCCTACAAAAAAAACACTGACCAAAAGCCAGTGTCTCTTCATAAACAGCACATCATGCACTGCATTGGCGCGTAACCAAGCTCTGTGTGGCCAAGCTATGCGTTACCAAGACTAGACGCTGTCAAAACTGGCTGCGTTTAGTTGGCAAGTAAGCGAAATTAAAGGCCTAGTAGGCTCTTAGATTGTTGCTTACGGATTTCAGTCTCGTCAGCCCATTCGATCAAGCCAGACTCAAGATCCATTAGACGCATCGTCATTTTGTAGTAAACGTCTTCGTCGCTACCGTCTTTCTTAACGATGCTTGACAGGTTACCGTACAACATGTATTGAGCACCGACCATTTTACCGAATTGAATTGCTGAGCTTTGATTTACAAGCTCATCATTGTTTTGGAAGTTCAATTGGTCACGAACAGACTCTACACGGTCCATATCAACGAAACGGAACTTACCAGAGTTCAGCATCTTAGTACTGATAGTGTCAGTGATTGACTCAGTATCGATGTGCTCACTTGTTTTGTTCTTGATTCGCTCTACAAACACGATCGGACGCTGTTCACGAGTAATGTAAGACACAGAACCAGACGCCATCATGCTATCGACCATTTCACCCGCAATCGTTTGAAGGTCAGTTGAACCGAAATCGATTGTCGTGGTTTCTACTGCTTGTGCATCACCGTAGCTTACCTTGTTTGAACAACCGCCTAAAATAACCGCTAAACCTAGTAGCGCAACGACACTCTTTTTCATTTTGTTTCCTCAACTTATCACTGAGCGGGGTTACCCACACTCTTAAATTCTTGTATTGGCGAATCATTAGATCCGTTTTATCAGACTTACTGCTCTCGGAACTGGACTCTGAACTGAGTTGCTTTCGGGTTTACCGACACTTCTGACAGCGAAATACTTTCAAAACCACGAACAATCGCTTGCTTCCAAGGGCCTTGTTTTAGGTTGACCTCAAGCCCTGCATCGTCGTACCAGTAAAAACGATAAAGGATATGTTGATCGCCTTTATAGTTACTGTTTAAACGAACAATTCCTCGAGTGTGACCGTCAACTTGGTCGGTACGGATATCTTCAACCAACAAACGGCTGCCCAATACCTTGTCACCAAAGAAAACGTTCTGAGTCAGACTATCAACCCTTACGCCAGCTGTATTATCAGCACAACCAGCCAGAGCCATAACCGCTGCTAAACTCACTAACCACTTTTTCATTACAGCCTCCCTAGCTGTTTATGCCACATTGTTGCATTGTTACCTTGTCGAGAAATCCACACCAAAGTGGTCTGCCCTTCTCGGATATCAAAGTCGTACGTTTTAGCGCCCGCTTCTAGCGTAAATTGACCGCTGTTTGCTACGAACGTGCTGCTCTTAATCTCAGCCGGTAGAGATTGCCAACTGCGGGTGTCTGGTTGTTCAGTGAAAGTATTCCACACATTGAACAAGATATTGCCGACATCGTTGCCTTTGGTCGCTTCTTTACGGATACGGTCTTTCGCGACTACCCGTAGCGCTTGGCGAATAACAATGCTCGTCATACGTTCAGATAAATCGTTTTGCGCCATCGCGTTTACGTCAGTGATCAAGTGTTCTTGTAACGGTTGCCCGCTGATTCGCAAAGCAGAAAAACGCTCTACGTTTTGGCTCGGATAATAAGGCAGCGCAAGAGAGTATATTGCCCCCTGATCGCGACTGTCATAAACAGGTAAATCTAATCGCCAACTGTCCATTGCTTGTACAGCGCTTTGCTCTTGAAGAACAATCACTCGCCCTTCACCTGCACCAAGCTTAGATGATTGCTTGTAACGCTTTTCCAATGTCGCTAAATCTTGTCGCATCCCTAAACGGGCGGCAGTTGCCATCGTTCTGTCGATAATTTCTTGGTTGTCAGGCATAACAGCCAAAGCACGACGATAGTCAACGTATGCGCTGTTTAAATCATTCGAAGCTTCATAAAGTAGTCCAGACAAGAACATCAAATACGCATTCTGTACCGACTGCAGCTTCTTACCCGCATCAGGATAGTTTGCAAGGATGCTCCCCACATTGGCAGACAACCCCTGCTTCTTCGCATCGCTGGCTGCTTTGTCTAACTCAGCTTCACGTTGCTTCTTTGCTTGTTCTTGAACTTGGTTGGCGCGACGCATTTCAATCACCGCACCTTCTAAATCGTTTTTCTTGAGATAATTTAAACCGAGATACAGATGAAGAAACCCCAGCTCATAATCGGCTGGCACATACTCAGTAATATTATCATTCACCGCCAATGCACCCACGCTGGTTGCACTGTCTGAAATCGAGATCACGGCTTGTCTTTGCTGCTCAGTTACCGCTTGATCCGCCACTTCAAACGAAGACTTACTCTCTGGGTATTGCTGATCCAGAAGGTTAATTCTACCTCTTTCAAAGTTATCAAGGATGTCACCCGCAGCGTAATCTGGTAGCTCTTGTTGAGCCTCTGAATAATCTCCAGATTTAACGGCTTGGTAGATCTCTTTGTTTTGCGCGCTGTAATGACTGAACAGGGTTCCTGCAGACATACTTGCACAGCCCACAGTCAACGCCGATAACAGGGCAATGGAAGCGAATCTAAACTGTTGCTTCACTTATCGTCTCCGTGCATGTTTAAAATGCCAACTTTGTTAGGGTCTGCTGACCTTTCGTGGTTAAATTTTGTTCGAGATAGAACCCTTCGGGCAGTCTTTGTGGTTCATTTCTACTGCGTTATCAGCTTCTCATGTAGGCTAGCTACACTTCAAAGCCTCTGCCTTGTATAAATTTCCCACAAAGTGCTGCAAAAATCATCTCGAAAGATCAACAGACCCTAGTCTCATTATCAAAACGAAACGTGTTGTAAAAAGGATCTCAAGCCAGTTGAAACCCTACTGATTTAGCTTTTGCCAAGGCGATGCCGACATTCAGACAACAGATAGAACTTAAAGTTGGCATACAAACTACAAATTTTCCAACTAACTACTTGTGCTAACCCACTAATGAGTTCGTTTAAACTAGCTCATTAGCTTTCATTAACTTGGTAGCTTTGCATTAGCTCATTAACTTTTTATTAGCTCATTAATAGCGGACCAAGTGGACGGCCACCAACCAAATGCATGTGAATATGGTAAACCTCTTGGCCGCCATGAGAATTGCAGTTCACAATAAGACGGTAGCCATCTTCTGCAATGCCTTCTTCTTTTGCTAACTTGCGAGCCACGGTAAACATGCGCCCCATCATGGCTTCATCTTCTACTTCAACATCGTTGGTTGTTGGAATCAGCTTGTTTGGGATGATTAAGATATGGCTTGGCGCGCGAGGGTTGATATCGCGAAATGCGGTTACTAAATCGTCTTGGTATAGTAGATCTGCTGGGATTTCTTTGTTGATGATCTTAGTAAAAATGGTTTCTTCAGCCATGTTTCTCTCCGATAAAACATTTATTTTTTAATGCTTTGAGTATGCGCTATGCCGCATCAAACCACAATAAATCTGCTTTAAAGCATAATAAAAAACACCGTTCAAATCAAAGAAAACGAGCCTTAGCTCTCAAGAATGGCATGTTGGTTATAACTGAGGGCTATTTTTGACGTGTGCGTCATAAAATGCGTAAACGGAGCTCAATAGAATGCTGATAATTTTGTTAGTTTTACTTTGACCTGACATTAGGTCTGCATTTTTATTTAGGGAGAAAGCCATGAAGGGATCTGTGATCAAGCGTATGTACGCTGGTTTCGCACTGATCATCATCATGTTCGCAGTCACGATAACCATCATGATGAACAGCATGAATCAGATACACAGCAATTTTGAGAGTGTCTCAGAAACCTCACTACCACTTGTCGCGCTTTCAAATCAAACAAGTGTTCAATTGCTTTCTGCTGATAAATCATTCAAAGATTACTTAACCACACAAAACGCTGAACGCATGTCTGCAATGCGTACTGAGTTTGCTGCGTCACAAAACTCGTTTTCAGAAGTTCTCGGAAGTTTAGAAGCGGCAAGCCAAAACAATGTTTCGCTCACTGAACGCATTGCCCAATTAAGAGCAATGGAAGAACGCTACTTCGCCGAAGCAGACGAAGCGATGAACAACTACGTCGCGATGTTTGAAGCTCAAGAGCAAGTACAGAAAGCATCTCGCGATTTCCAACGCTTACATTCAGAGTTAACTGTTGGCATGAAAGAATACGTTGCCGACCAAAAAAGCATCTCTGTAAAAGTGATGGCAAAAAGCTACTTCATTAAACTTCAAGATGCTGAAGTGATTACCTCTGATGCGCTAGCGAGTTCTGATGTTGCCTTCGTTCAGAAAGCCGTTAACCAAAACAAAAAGGCCGTTACTCACCTTAACTACGCTTATCGCGGCCTATCCACACAACTGCCAGCACTTAAAAATGTCTTTGATGAATCGGTTCAGAAATTCACCAAAGACGTTGGTCAAAAAGGCGGTGTGTTGGACAAACACAACAACTACTTGAAAGCGAAACAAGCTCTGTACATCAACATTGCTAACTTAGCCGTAGAAATAGACCAAGCCATGGCTGTTTTAGACTCATTCAACGTGACTGCGGAAGAGCAACTGAACGCTTCACTTGAAGACGCAAGCAGCATCTACGACAAAGGCCTGTTCAATGCGATTGCAATTGGTATTGTTGTCACCGTATTCGCTGCAGCAATTGGTTACCATATTGCACATAGCGTAAGAGAGCCATTAACTCGTATTCTAGGTACATTAGAAGGCCTAACTGAAGGCGATATGACTCAGCGTATCGATATTCGTTATGACAACGAATTCAGCCGTGTGAGTCGTCACATCAACACCTTAGCCGACAACCTACGCAATATTCTGGTGAAACTGAATGACGCTTCAGATGACTTAACTCAGACCGCAAGCGTAAACCAGAAAACCTCTACAGAGACGCAAGCTCAACTGAACAGCCAACGTGAGCAAACGGCAACTGTCGCGACCGCAATGACAGAAATGTCTCATTCTGTACAAGAAGTGGCGAACAGCGCGCAAAGCTCACTAACCATGGTTCAACAAGTAGAATCGGCTTCTGAGTCTGGTCGTCAGATAATGAACACCAACATCAGTACCATTAACCAGCTCGAGGTTCGCCTTACTGAATCTGTTGGTGCTGTAGGTGAGTTGCAACAGATGAGTAGCCAGATTGGCTCAATCCTCGACGTGATCCGTGGTATTGCAGAACAAACCAACCTACTTGCACTCAACGCGGCAATCGAAGCGGCGCGTGCCGGTGAGCAAGGCCGTGGTTTTGCAGTGGTTGCCGATGAAGTACGCGTGCTAGCACAGAAGACCACTCAATCAACGTCTGAAATCGAGACCATGATCAGCAACCTACAATCAAGCTCGAAAACAGCAAGCAACGTGATTGAAAGTTGTATGAGCGATATGGACATGTCGGTTCAACAAGCTTCAAGTGCCAACAGTGCGATGGAAGAGATCCAAGCCTTGATTCTAGAGATCAGCCACATGAGTACACACATCTCTCAAGCAGCCGCTGAGCAGAGTGAAACTTCTGGTGATATTGCGCGGAATATAGAAGACATCAACCATATCGCAGATAAGAGTTACCAAGCGATGTCTTCAATTGCTGAGGCAAGCCAAAACCTAACAATTCTCGCAAACCAGCAAGGTGATTTGGTTCATCAGTTCAAGCTATAGGTAGCTGAGAAATTGATAGATATTTAGTGAGAATATTGGGACTTCTTACCCAATAGTGATAACTATTTGAACAAGGGCAACTTTTATCAAGGGTTGCCCTTGTTTTTTATGATCTTTGTCATTATATGATTATTAAGGCTTGCTGCTTCCCGTTTTTTCTTTCACCTTTATGAGCGAGCCGCTATTAAGGAATTTATATGGCTGTTCATGTTGGCATTATCGATCAAGATCCCATTCGCTTGATCACCCCACTACTCGATAACCGAACGATCAGCACTCACATCGTGTTCATCGGTGACAAGAATCAAGTCAGTATTTACCAACGCTTAGACAGCGTTTTGCAGAAGCGCGACATTACGAGTGAATTTTTCGAGATTCCAACCCTCGTAAATACATCCGCGATTAAAGAGTCTATCCAAAACCTTGCCGAAGACCTCAAAGCTCGTGGTGAAGAAGTGAAACTCAACGCAAGTTGTGGCCTTCGTCACCGCCTACTTTCTGTCTACGAAGTATTTCGTACTTACCACTGGCCAATCTTTGTTGTTGAACCAAACAGTGACAAGCTGTGCTGGCTTTACCCGAATGGTAAAGAAGACGCACAAGTTCAAGACCGCATCACTATCGACGACTACCTGACTGTGTTCGGCGCTCGTGGTGAATTCAGCGATGTACAGCTGTCTCCGCAACTTGATCAAAAGCTTTATGAGCTGGGTGAACGCTGGGCAAGTAATGCACTAGAACTCGGCCCAGGCCTCGCTACATTGAACTATCTTGCAACGACCTGCCGCAAAGAACAGAGACTTGATGTGGGCTTGTCAGAGAAACAACAAGGCTATCGCGAGCTAAACATGCTGTTGAGCGATTTGGTTGAAGCTAAGATCGCCACTTATGACAATGGTATTTTGACGTTTGCCAATGAAGACGCACGACGCTTCTCAAACGGCGAATGGCTTGAAACATTAGTTCATAGCACAGTTAAGCAGATCCAAGATGACATGCCGACCATTCAAGATCGCTCTTTGAATGTTCAGGTTTATCGTCAACTCGGTGAGCGCGAGGTGCGTAATGAGCTTGATGTTGCTTCTGTAGTGAACAATAAGCTGCACATCATCGAGTGTAAGACCAAAGGCATGCGTGATGATGGCGATGATACCTTGTACAAGCTGGAATCGCTTAGAGACCTTTTGGGTGGCCTACAAGCACGTGCCATGCTGGTGAGCTTCCGCCCTCTTCGTCATAACGACATCACACGAGCAGAAGATCTTGGCCTTGCATTGATTGGTCCTGACGAATTAAAAGATCTTAAAACACACCTAGCGGCATGGTTTACCGCCGCCGGTGGTGATGAAGATTTAGAATGCTAAAAGCCAATAGACTCTTGAGAGCTCAACGCTCTTAAGTAAATCTAAAAAGGCGAATGACGATTAGGTCACTCGCCTTTTTTGTTCTCTAGCCGTTTATCTGTTTATCTGTTTATCTGTTTATCTGTTTATCTCTATTTTCATCTTTCAACTATCTATGTCTCTAATTTCTTTGCCCCATAAAAAATGGCCGCATCATTTGATGCGGCCATTTTTAAATCTTGGAAACAGACTTAAAGCATTTTTATAACTAAAAGTATGTTTACAACTTAAAGCATTTTACGAGCAGCTTCTACAACCACTTTGATTGAACGCGCTTCTGTTACTTTTAGCGTTTCGTGATCAGGCGTCTCTTTTTGAGTACGGTTGATGATTACACCAGCAACACAACCCGCTTTAAGACCAGAACTTGCACACATAGTTAGAAGCGTTGCAGATTCCATTTCGAAGTTTAGAACGCCCATGTCTTGCCATTCTTGCATAGAGCCTTGGAAACGCTTAACAACGCGACCAGAGAACGTGTCGTAACGCTCTTGACCTGGGTAGAACGTATCGCTTGATGCCGTTACGCCCATGTGAACTGTTGCACCTGATTCATCAACTGCCGCTTTCATTGCTGTTGCAACTTCAAAGTCAGCCACTGCTGGGAACTCCATAGGAGCAAAGTGCAGGCTAGCACCGTCTAGACGAACAGAACCTGTAGAAACAATCATGTCACCCACGTTTACGTGTGGTTGGATAGCACCAGTAGTACCAACACGTAGGAAAGTGCGAACACCAAGTTGAGCAAGCTCTTCAACTGCGATAGAAGTAGATGGACCACCGATACCTGTTGAACATACAACAACTGGCTTGCCGTCTAGCTCTGCGCGGTAAAGCGTGTATTCACGGTGACTAGCAAGAAATACAGGATTCTCCATCTCTTCGGCAATTTTTTGCACACGAGCAGGATCACCAGGAATGATCGCAAGAGTAGCACCGTTAAGATCTGCTTCAGTAACACCTAAATGGAAAACAGCTTGAGACATAGTTCGCTCCTTTTGGCTTATTGGGCTTTTTACCCTTATTTAAGCTCATAGTAAATTCGTGGGGTACGAACACACTCTAACCAAGCTCATTACAAAATGAAGTGACGAGCGTCACACCAATGATCGCAACAAGATTTCAAGTTTCACGAAAAACCGATTGGCATCACAAAAACAAGCAATCTACACGCATGTGTTGCATACGAATGAGACAAAAAACGCCTTTAACGAATTACAGCTAAAGGCGCTTTTTATATTAGGCGTTTTTGATATTAGGTGCTTTAAATTGAGAGCGTCCTACATCAGGAACCTGAACCTAATCCGCTTTTGATTTGAATCGAAGTAAACGAAGAGCGTTGAGTGTCACCAAGGCTGTCGCACCACTATCCGCTAAAACTGCCACCCACAAACCGGTAATACCTAACAAACTGGTCACTAAGAATACGCCCTTCAAACCAAGTGCAAGAGCTACGTTTTGGCGAATGTTATTCATGGTCGCTTGCGACAGTTCAATCATCGCTGGTAACTCAGTTAAACGGTTGTGAGTCAGTGCTGAATCCGCAGTTTCAAGGGCAACATCCGTACCACCGCCCATTGCGATACCTACATTTGCTGTTTTCATAGCCGGCGCATCGTTGATGCCATCGCCCACCATGGCCACGTGTGACTGCTGAGATAACTGTTCAACGTAAGACACCTTGTCGCTTGGCAATAGGCTTGCTTTATACTGCATACCAATCTTGCTGCTGATCGCTGCCGCGCTTCGCGGGTTATCCCCAGTAAGCATGATAGATTGAATTCCCAAGTCATTGAGTCGTTCAATCGCAAGCTTAGCGTCACTACGTAACGTATCTTGCCAAGCAATCAGACCAATCACAGTCGCAGCTTGCTCTATTGATTCTTCTTGATCTTTAAGCTCAAGAGCAACCACAACCGTCTTGCCCTCGCCTTCTAATGCTTCAACCTGAGAAACAACATCGGCACCAAGATCGAACGTCACCTTAGAAGGCGATAGAACCTGATACTTAATTCCGTCGACATCGCCTTCAACACCACTACCGATCAGCGCGGTCTTGTTGTGTGACTCTGGAATTTCGACATTCAGTTCTTTCACTTTAGCAACTAGCGACTGCGCCAATGGGTGAGTAGAACCCACTTCAATTGCTCCAACCACACGAAGCATCGCATCTTGTTGCCAACCCGATAGAGGCTGAATGTCCGTAACCTGAGGTTTACCTTCAGTCAGTGTGCCCGTCTTATCGAAGGCAATAGTTTGAATTTTACCAAGCTGCTCCAATGCTGCGCCGCCTTTAATTAGCGCACCACGTTTCGCGGCTGCTGCTAAACCAGACGTAATCGCGGCTGGAGTTGAGATAACCAACGCACACGGACAAGCAATCAACAATAGCGCTAAACCACGATAGACCCACGTTTCCCAAGGCTGTGCGAACAACAATGGTGGTGTGATGATGACTAAAAGAGCAACCAACATCATTAACGGTGTATACCAGCGACTGAACTTATCGAGGAATCGCTCGAGCGGCGCTTTACGAGATTCTGCTTCTTCAATCAGGTGAAGAATACGGTCGATCGCGTTCTCACCCTGTTTTGAAGTGATGGTAATACGCACCACTTTATCGACCACCACAGCGCCAGCCATGATGCTGTTGCCTTCGATATGTTCAACAGGAACAGATTCACCCGTTAATGCACTTTCATCGAAGCTTGCTGCGTCGGTAATCAGTTGGCCATCAGCAGGTAAACGAGAGCCCGCCGCCACTTCAATCACATCACCGGGAACCAGTTCACTGACTGCAACTTCAACACGTTCGCCGTTGATAATCTTGGTGGCATTTTCTGGTACCAATGCCATTAGCGCTTGAACGCCACTTCTTGCTCTTGATGAAGCAAACGCTTCTAAGCGCTCACCAATCAAGAACAACAGTAAAACCATCGCCGCTTCCGCGGTTTCGCCCAGGTACAAGGCACCCAGCGCGGCAACACTCATTAGAGTTTCTATTGCGAAAGGTGTTCCTGAACGTGCCAGCTGAACCGCTTTCTTAGCCACCGGATATAATCCAAGTAGGCAGGTTGCGGTGAATAAGCCTTCACTTAATTGAGGATATGTACTTTTCAGAAGCGCAGCGAACAGCATTGCCGCTGCAATCGCGATAATCTGAAAATTAGGTTGGATGTACGCTTGCCAAAAAGTCTCAGGTTGTTGTTTTTCTTTCTTAGAACCGACTTCCGAAAGAGGGAAGCCCGTTTTGATAGAGACCTGTTCAATGGTGTCGGCAAGACTTTCATTATCGAATTTAACAACCAGTTTTTCGGTAGCAAAGAGAACCTTCGCTTGAATAACACCGTCAATATTACTGATCGCGTTTTCTATTTTTCTTGCACAAGCTGGGCAGTCCATTCCGGCAACCAGCCAACTTTTGGAGAATTGGGCGTTAAGAGACTCAGTTAAGGGCAGCCGGTCTTCTTCTCCACTGTCTGAACCACAACAATCATCTGCTGCTGCAGAAGCCGTCGTAGAACTACAGCATGATGAAGTACCCGCTGCCGTGATGCTGGAAATTTTAGGGCTGGAACAGCTTGCTCCTGCCGCTTGAGGTTGAACGTCCACTTTTGTTGAGCGGCACGCTGCATGTTTTGCGCACATAATGTATCTCCTTAATACTCAAAAGCCTTGAGGTTGTTGCTGGCTAATCACAGCAACCAAACCTTAAGTTCATCAAAAGTATAAACCTTGGAGGTAACTCCAAGGTCAAGAAGAAATTGTCCAAGGCCAAGAAGAAATTTGCAAACCGACCAATCTCGTATTGGAATGCCGGTGTTATTGCGACTTGAACTCTTTACACTCTTCTCTGTTCGCAGATACATCATCAATAAGAACCGCATCGTGTGAACAAAACGGTTGTGTATTCAAGCTCACTATCGATACATCGTCTTCTACAGGGTCAACTTGGGAACCTTGCATAAGCTCGGCAATATGATAGCGAAGCACCAAGGTACCGAGTATTCCGAACAAAACATTACCCAAGGCTTGCCCATACAACACACCCAATGCGCCATACCATTGCGAGCCTAAGTAGACGAACGGCAACGTACCAAGAGTGGCTTTACCCAGATTCAGTGCTGTCGAGTAAAGCGGTTTACCCAGGTTATTGAAAGACGTATTGGCAACAAACAGCGCGCCATTAAAAGTAAAGGTTAAGGCGACATAAGTACAAAATGCCGCAACAATAATTGCTGCATCACCTTGCAGGCTAAAGCCTTGGATCACATAGTCTTGGACAAAGTACAACAGAATACAGACGGCGATGGTGTATGCCGTAGTAACCAACAATGAGTTGTTGAGTGTTTCTTTTACTCTGTCCATTCGTTCTGCACCAAAGTTTTGCCCAATGATTGGTCCTACAGCGCCAGACAAGGCAAAAATAACCGCAAAGCAAACCGGCGTTAGACGACCAATAACGGCAAAGCCCGCGACAAAATCCTCACCGTATTGTGCGATACCCGTTGTCACAATCGCATTACCGATAGGTGTTGCGGTATTAGTGATAATTGCGGGAAGCGCAATGGCCAATATAGGGCGAATATTAATGCGCCACTGCACCAATGAAGGAGGTGCAACCAAGTGATGACTACGAATCAGAGGATACAGCGAGAAAAGAAGCACCGAAAAACGGGCAAAAACAGAAGCAATAGCCGCCCCTTCTATATTCCAGCCAAAACCAAAAATAAACAGAGGGTCCAAAATCGCATTAACGATACCACCCGACAAAGTCGCCCACATCGAACGTTTGGCATCTCCTGCCGCCCTCAAACCCGCACCCGCTGCCATCGCCAACGCTAGAAATGGCCCACTTGGCAATAAAATCTGTAGGTAAGCTTGAGCACGCTCTGCGGCAATCCCTTTTGCCCCTATAGCGGCTAACAGCTCAGGGATATAAGCAAACATCACCGCGGTAATCGTCAAACTGATGACAAAAGCAGTCAGCATAATACTGGTGGCGAGATTTCGAGCGTGTTCCTGATTCTTTGAACCGATCGCTTTGGAAACTAACGCGCCCATAGCAATGGAAGTACCGATCGAAACGGAGGTAGAGAAAAAAGTCAGCGTGCCTGCAAAACCCACTGCGGCGGCCAGTTCGACTTGTCCCAACATACTGATGAACAACATATCGAGTAAATCGACCACGAATAACGCCATCAAACCGACTGAGCCAGCCCCCGACATCACCAAGATGTGGCGCATCGTTGAACCTTCTACAAACTTTGCCGTTTGATTTGACATGAAACCTCCAAAAGCTGGGACACCCACAAGCAAGATCCCTAAACTAGTGATCCAAAGCGAGCGTTCCACAAGCTAGGGAGCCACAAAGAAAGGATCGACCAAGAAAAGCTCTATACAGAAAAAAGGCGCTAGTGCGCCTTTTTTCAATTGAGGGTATTGAGAAAAATAATCGTTCTTAACACGCTACTATACCTGATGTTTGAAGCATTCTTCCAAGTTCTTGCCGATTGCTCTCAAAACATCGGTTCTGGTGATAATACCCACTAGCTTTTTATTATCGAGCACTGGATAAGCTTTTGGTTTACCCACTTGCATCATATCTGCCAATTCAATGATGGATAAGTCTGGTGATACCGATAGCACCTCTTGGTACATACAATCACCCACAATGTGTGTGTCTTGGCAGAAATAGCTTACCTTCACCAATTTTTCTAATAAATCTTGCTCAGAAAGGAAACCAATAACTTGCTCATTATCATCAATTACTGGACCGCCCATGTGATGGCTGCTCATTACTCTATCTAACGCGAGACTTAACGGCATGTCAGGAGTGAATGTCACAACCTGCGGCGTCATGTAATCTTTCACTTTTATTGAATGCATTGCGTTCTCCCTAAATACTTTTCGTCATGTCTTTTTCTATCTTGTTAACCTAATTGTTGTCTAAAATCTTGATTTTACTAAATGGATTTCAACAATTTTATTGATAGGTAAAACCTACCAAGGCGAGAAAACAAGGTCACAAAAGGCTTGTGAGCATTTTTACGCAAGCAAAAAAATAAAAAATAGAGTCCTTACAAAGCCTTACTTTATGACACTGGCTTGAATGAATAAACCTTGTACTCTTCACGCCATAAATAATTATATCGTTACAATTAGGCCGTTTATGCAACACAACAACAGTATGTACGCGTACATTTATTCCGGTGTCGATGGTACAGAAAACACCCTCATCGCCACTGTCGACAACCAAGAAAAGCCCCTTATCTCTAGCTGCGTCGATGAGATAAAACACATGTCTAGCTTAGCGATTGATCTGGCGGCAAAACACAATTTGAAAGTAAAGTTGGTCAAATACCAAAGAGCACAAGAGATCGACTTCGGCTTGTTCGTTAAATAGCAGACTCATCACACATGTCTTGACCGACAGGCTCAACAAGCATTGTCAACGACACATGAATACCGTATTTTGTGGCAAGTTCTTGAGTAGGTAATCACATTGACGATGATTACCTGCTTTAACCGATAAGCGCTCGAATTGGAGACATCCATCGCACCGCTTTTCATTGTCCAAACGGTTCACTATGACTTCGCTTCGTTCTCCTCAAACTGTTCTATCTCACTTTATCCCTAAACTAAAAAGCTACTTTAGCGAATTATTGGATTTCCAATCGCGCATTTGGGTGGTTCATATTTTTGAAGACTCCATCACCGATCAGTCCTTTGTGATAAATGAAGATGGCTTTAAAGAACCGTTAGAGTGGATGAAGAAACGAGCCTATCAAACAGCATTGCTTGAACGCGTTGAGAAGATGAAAATTTCACAAGTGATTGAGATTCAATTCGAAGACAAGATGCATCGATTGATGCGAGTGAAGTAGCTCTGTTGTTTGGGCATTCACGAAAGGCCCTTGCTAGAAATTAAGCATAAAAAAGGCCAGCGCTCGCTGACCTTCTCTCATTGGTTAAAAACCATCATCTAACGCGCACAATACTCATGCCACAGACGCACCGCTTTCTGGTATGCCTCAGTTTTATCGTGCGTTTCTGCGAATAAAATCGCAGTCATACTGTCCACGACACTGTTTGCCATCAGCTCCATCTCATCTTCCGGTGTACCCAGTACACATTCAGAAGGCAGAGGCAGTTCAACATTCATCGTGCCTTCCCAGTAGAAAGATTCCACCTTCTCAGGAGAACTCATCCAGACAGTTTGACTCACTTTAGGGTTGTATTCTGATTCGCCATTCATGCCTTTGAATGAAATCACCGAGTGGGATTTATTACCAATGACATGCTCAACTTCAGCGTGTAATTGAGGAAAGCCCGGGTGAAAACTACCACGCAAGCCCAAACGACCACCACCGGGGTTCAATGCACGAACCACGGTGTTAATTGGAGTACGCAGACCATAGCGATGTTTCCAACCAATCATAGTTTGAGCTTCAGGTGCGAAGTTCGCCAAAGGCAAATAGGCGATACCATCCGCTTCAAGGATCTGCTTGGCGTCTTGCGGGTCTTGAGCTCGGCGAACACCAACACACTCTAGGTGAGTCTCAACGTGCGTGCGGCCACTTGGTTTGTCCATGTAGCCGTGCATTAAGACTTTATAACCATTATCAGCTAAGATTTTTGCCGCCAACAAATTCCAAGGCTTACCACTGGCGGTATCGTTACGCTTACCTGCGTAGCACGGCCAGTCAATATCGGCGCCTAAGTCTGGTACTCGAGATTGAAACGCTTTTACAAAGCCTGCGATCTCTTCATTGGTTTCATTCTGCACACGAATCAACATCAGTAGCATAGCCATTTGGTCGTCACCGACCTCTCCGCTTAAATACTCATCCATGATGCGGTAGGCTTGTTCGAACGATAAAGGCTTACGCCCTCTTTCTCCTCGTCCAACTGTACGAATACACTCTAAAATACTACTCATTGATTGTTTATTCTCTTCCGTTGATATCAATAAAATTCGAATACGCTTTCGATTCTATGATACCCACAGTGCATTGCAAAGCGATTCAGTGGCTATCGACCTAATTACCAATACGCGGATTGATGTTCTAAAAGTAAACTTACTGGTGTAAAATTTGCGTATGCAATGTTAACCGCGACCTATTGAGTAGTATCCCGATGACTGTAAAAAAAACACTAAGCCAAAGAAAACGTGAATCGATCGTTGCCGCTGCTATCGCAGAGTTTACTGAGCACGGTTACAAGGCCACCAGCATGGATAAAATCTCGAGCCGCGCGGAAGTATCAAAGCGCACGGTATACAACCACTTTGCCAGCAAAGAACTGCTTTTAGATGAGATTTTGGACAGCATTTGGAGCAAGACTCTCGCCGCGACGCATTTCCCTTATCAAGCAGAACTTCCTCTTGATGAGCAACTCACTTCGATTGCCAATCAAGAACTAGAACTTTTAGAATCAGAAGGCTTTATCGACTTATCTCGCGTGCTGTTCTCAGAGTATTTCCATAACGCCGAACTGGCGCATCAAGCTATGGAGAAATATTCCCAAGCAGAAAGTGGACTCACAACCTGGATTAAAGCAGCACTGGCAGATGACCGCTTAATTGAACTAGACCCTCTATTTGCATCTACCCAGTTTATTGCACTGTTAAAGTCTTTTGCATTTTGGCCACAAATCATTGGTCATACGCCGTCACCGGATGCTGCGCACAAACAAGTGATCATCCAATCCAGTGTCGAGATGTTCCTGAAACAGTATCAAGCGTAATAAAAGTTGAGCTCGGCTAAGTTTTATTGGGTTTGATTAGAGATGCGCAAACGAGTGAGGTATGATTCGCCCGCTTCACTCGTTTACCAAGACTAAGAATTCATGCCAAAGTTGATTAACAAAATTTGGGTACACGCTTTCATGCTCTTCGCTATGCTAATGGCCACCATTAGTGTGGACAGCATCGCGAGCAGCAATGCTCTGCAAGCCCCCCAAGCTCAATCAACTTCTGCCAATAGCTTCTCTTTCTCTGCTTCTAACATCAGTTCTGTAGAGAGCACCCCAACACCTTTTTCCAGCGCACAACCCACCGTTGAGCACCACTGTTGTGGATCGGTCTGTCTACTGAAAATGCCACCACTGATCGTTTCTGAATCTTTCGAACCGCAGATTGAATCACTGGCACTGATAGAAAAAGAGCCTTCGCACAAAGCGATTGTTGCACCACAAGCGCCATACCGCCCCCCTATTTCCTAATCGTTTGTCCCTGTTTGGCAATATCTGCCACCAAGTTATAACAGCATTTTTGCTGTATCAAATGACATCCGAATTTAGGAAATGAATACATGAAAAAACTATTTAGCCTCTTTGCCGCTCTACTCTTAAGCGTTTCAGTAAACGCCGCACAATTTGAAGAAGGCACGCACTACAAAATCCTTGATGTAGCCAAGGCCGACAAGCCTGTCGTTACCGAATTTTTCTCTTTCTACTGCCCACATTGTTACAAGTTTGAAGGGGTCATTAAGTACCTGAAAGCAGACTTGCCAAAGTCAGCAAGCTTCCAAAAAGTGCACGTCGCTTTTATGGGTAACAACATGGCAGTACCAATGGCGAAGGCTTACGCGACCATGATTACTCTAGACGCTGAAGAAAGCATGGTTCCTGCCATGTTTGCTCAGATCCATGAGAAGCAACAAACACCAAAAAATGAAGCAGAACTGCGTGAAGTTTTCATTGATAACGGTATCGATGCGAAGAAGTTTGATGCGGCATACAACAGCTTTGCAGTGAACTCGATGCAAAAACGTTTCGATAAAGAGTTTGATCAAAGCACACTAACTGGTGTTCCTGGAGTTCTGGTTAACAACAAATACATCGTAAAACCGGATCAAATCAAGAGCTACGAAGAGTACAACCAACTAGTGAATTACCTGCTAACGCTCTAAGTCCGTTTTTCATCTCAAAGCCAGTGATTTCATCGCTGGCTTTCTTATATATGAAGTCTCCCTAGCCGCTCACCATTCCCGTAAATCCGCTTGGGAAGTATTGTTAACTGGCATCCTCCACAATTTTTCATATACTGCACTCAATTAAGCTATCCATTGTGCTGTAGCATTCAAAATATTAGCACTCAAATATTGGGACCTTTATGATCATTCTGACCACAAACTTTGGCGACATTGAAATTGAACTGAACCTTGAAAAAGCGCCGGTAACGTCGAAAAACTTCCTTAAATACTGCCAAGATGGCTTCTACGAAGGCACAACATTTCACCGTGTTATTGAAGGTTTCATGATTCAAGGTGGTGGACACACTATCGACATGACAGAAAAACCAACTCGTGCACCTATTGTGAATGAAGCTAACCGCGGCTTAAAGAACGTGATTGGATCTCTCGCAATGGCTCGCACTGACGCACCCCATTCAGCAACGGCGCAGTTCTTTATCAACCTTGACGACAATGATTTCCTTGATCATACAGCAACCAGCAACTCAGGTTGGGGCTACGCTGTGTTTGGCAAGGTATCAGCAGGTATGGATGTGGTAAACAAGATTGCACTTGCACCAACCACCACTCGCTGGGGACATGAAGATGTGCCATGTGAAGACATCGTGATTACTAAAGTCACTGTTCGCGACTAATTCACTCACGTGCTTTCCTGCCCCTAGTGCATTCGAATTGATTGTACAAAGAAAAGAAGGCAGCGCGATAGAACTATGGTGGTAAGGATTCGACTTTACCACCTGTATTCAAAGCTCGTTATTAGAATCGTTACCAACGAGAGCGGTAAGTACGGTGACATCCTTTACAAGTATTGTTCGCAGAATCTAACCCTTGTTCTGCGCTCGACAAATCTTGCTCAACACTCGCTTGATAAAGCTCTGCAAAGCCTTGGTGCATCTGTAACATCAGTTGGTTAAATTTCTCAGGCTTGCTCCAAATCTCCTTTTTTGCCTTACCTCCAGTATCACCTTCAGCAAAACTCGCATTCAATACGGTTCCATGTTCCACCAACATGTCACTTAGCTCACCCACTTTCAGCCAATCCACGTCACTGTTATTCAATTCTGAATCGACTTGTTTGCTGACCTCTTCAATAGAGCTAAAAGCCTGTTGACGATTATTTACAACATCCACTGCGGCTGCAGAGATCATGGGTAGAGCAATCGTAGGCAGTGCGATGATTAAAGCGATGGTGAATTTTTTCATAGTGTCATTCCTAGTGATTAATTGATTGAGTGCTTAATTAACTGAGTGGCTAATTGACTGAGTGATTTGTTCGTTAATTACTGATTGGTTTCTTAGTAAATTACGGCTTGATAGTTCAGCCGTAATCGATGAGATGCATTTAATTTACACAACAATAGTTGCATATGCAACTATTGTTGTGTAAATTATTCCCACCAAGCAAATTCGCAAACAGGAAAAGCATTATGAAAATCTGGGATCTACCAACTCGACTTTATCACTGGCTTCAAGCCGCACTCTTTATTGGTCTTGCTGCGTCAGGGTTTAACGGACAAGGTCCTCATGTTTACTTAGGCCTCGCACTGTTCAGTCTGATTTTATGGCGCTTGGTTTGGGGAATCGTCGGCAGCGATACCAGTCGCTTTTCTCAATTTATTAGCTCCCCAAAATCGGCTTGGAATTACTTCCGCGGAAAAGCACGACCAAAACCGGGACATAATCCGTTAGGTGCGTGGATGGTGATAGGAATGATCACGACTCTGTTTGTCCAATGTATTACAGGGCTTGTTATTGCTGGTTTCTTTGATGCGATTCCAGGCTCGGAACGCGTGATTACTGATGCAGTATTCGATGTGTTATGTACGGTACATGGCATTGCCGCACGCATGTTAGTGGTCTTTGTGGTACTGCACTTGGTGGCCATTATCATTTACAAACTACGCTCAAAACCGCTGGTTCTTGCCATGATCACAGGCAAACAAAGCCATTCAGCGTCAACGGATTATTTCAGAAATGGCAGTCAATTGGCTTTTTCATCAAATAGGAAAGCGTTGTTGGTGCTAATTGCATCGGTATTAGTTACGATGACAATAGTTGTGATATCACAGTAAAATTAGGTAGCGAAAGATGCCAGAAGAGTTTGATAGACAAAAAAGCTTTGGTTGGATGATCAATGTGATCGCCAATAAAGCGACCAAAGATTTCGACACGGAATTGAAAGAACATGGCTTAAGCATTGCACTATGGCCAACCATGATGTGTCTTTGGGAAGAAGAAGGTGTGACTCAGCGTGATATTGCTGCGAAATCCAAAGTCGAGAATTCAACAACGACACGTACATTAGACAAGTTAGAAAAACTTGAACTGGTGGAACGCAGAGCCGATCCAAACAGTCGCCGTTCTTTCCGAATTTACTTAACGGAAAAAGGCAAAGCACTTGAAGAACAACTCGTTCCTATCCCAGTTCGTTTAAACAAAGCGTTGATGAACGAGTTAGATGCTGAAGAACAGCAGCAAATGCTCAAGCTACTTCAGAAAGTAGTCGCGGCAATCTGATCTTACCGCGCTCGCTGCTTACCAATCTCACTGCTTAGCAAAGCTTGTTACACTCTGAACGTGTATTAAAAAACAACCAACACTCGGCCTTGCGCCGAGTGTTTTATTTTCGTCTCGACCATTTGATATAGCAAAACAGTGAAGCAATGATCACCGCTCCACCGAGCAGCTTCTGCATCTCTACACTTTCGCCAAGCACACTCACACTTAACAGCAGCGTCCACACAGGCTCAAGAATCATGATCAATGCCGCCACTTCCATATTCACGGAGTGCTGACCGACCGTTTGCAGCAAGTAACGAATAGATGTTGCAATCACCGCAGAGACAATAAACCAGAAGACTAAGGTTTTGGTGATTTCGAACTCCGGCTGAGCTGTCATAGAAGCAAAGGCTAAACCACTCACACCCACTACAAACAGCTGCACACAAATTGATGCGATAGGCTTGATATTGGTAATCACACGCTTGTTCATCACAAAGTGAACAGACAACAACATCGATGCTAGCAAGAAGTAAATCTGACTCTGCTCTATATTCCAACCATTGCCCAAAGTCAGCAGTAGCATGCCGATAATCGCGATAGGGAAAGACATCCAAAACGCACGATTAGGCTTTACTCGAAACAAAATCCAAGACACAAACGGTGCAATGATCATGGCTAAGCTCATGATGAATGCCCCTTCCGACAAGCTTTCCGTCACTGAAACCGCAAACACCCATACCTGCAATGAGGCAGACAGCAGCAAACCCACTCCGCAAAGAGAAAGAACCTGCTTAAGCGAAAGCTTACGAATGTGATGAATACAAAACGGCAGAAGAATCAAACTCGCGACGAGGAATCGCACACCAATGAACACTGGCCCCGGCATTTCTAATACCACCAGCTTAGATGCAATCCATCCAATCCCAGCTAACAGGGTAGCAAATAGGAGGTAAAGCTCTCCGCGCATCGCTTTCATCATTTTACTTGGTCCAATAACAAAAAAAGCAACCCGACTCTGCAAGGTTGCTTTTTATAAACATTCAACAGGATCAAGATACTATCTCAATACTCTGCTTCAGGCAGCTGTTTTTAGCCTGCGTATTCTGGGTAATCAATTAAACCTTTTTCAGCACCGCCGAACAATGTGTTTGGATCGTGCGCCGCAAGTGGGTAACCATTTTGAATACGAGCTGGTAAATCTGGGTTAGCAACGAATGGACGACCAAAACCAACCATGTCAGTTACGCCTTCAGCAACCGCTTTTTCGCCACGCTCGCTATCGTATTTACCCGCATAAATCAGGACACCTTGATAAGCATTACGTACTGCTGATTTAAAGGTTTTTGGTGTTTCAGGTGCATCGTCCCAATCGACTTCTGCAATGTGCAGGTAAACAATTTTGTATAGGTTAAGTAATGCTGCCGCCGCTGTGTAAGTCTCTACTGGCGTAGCATCAACGGTACCATTCAACGATGTGAACGGAGCAAGACGCACACCAACACGGTCAGCACCAATCGCTTCAACCATAGCCTCAACCACTTCACCTAGGAAACGTAAACGGTTTTCAATTGAACCACCGTATTCGTCAGTGCGGTTGTTTGCTTCAGAATCGATGAATTGGTTGATTAAGTAACCATTCGCGGCGTGAAGTTCGATACCATCAAAGCCTGCTTCAACCGCATTTAAAGCCGCTTGGCGATACTGTTCAACCACTTGTTTGATGTCTTCTTTCGTCATCTCACGAGGTTCAACCACATCTACAAAGCCCGGTTCATCAGTACCGTTATCGATGAATACTTTTACGTTTTCTGCTTTAAGTGCAGAAGACGAGATTGGCTGTTCACCACCAATGTTGTCTGGGTGTGTGACACGGCCTACATGCCAAAGTTGAGCGAAGATAACGCCCTCTTTTTCATGTACGGCATCAGTCACTTTTTTCCAACCAGCGATCTGCTCGTCAAAATAGATACCTGGAGTCCAAGCATAACCTTGGCCCATAGGTGAAATTTGTGTACCTTCCGCAATAATCAAACCTGCAGAAGCGCGTTGAGCGTAGTAAGCCGCCATCATGTCGTTTGCTGAATTACTAGGTTGCGTTGCGCGAGAACGCGTCATCGGTGGCATAACAATACGGTTTTTAAGCTCGATATTACCAAGTTGAATTGGTTGAAATAGTGCGTTTGTCATTGTTATATCCTCGATTAACCTAGTTGAATCAGTTCGATTTGGTAGCCGTCTGGGTCAGTAATAAAAGCAATGTGCGTTGAGCCACCTTTTACTGGCCCCGCTTCACGAGTCACATTGCCACCTAGCGATTTGATCTTGTCGCATGCTGCGTAAATATCGTCTACACCCAATGCCAGATGACCAAACGCGCTGCCCATCTCGTACTCATTCGTATCCCAGTTGTACGTTAGCTCGATAGTCGTGCCGCCTTGCTCGTAGCCAACAAAAACCAATGTGTAGCGGTAGTCTTTGTTCTCGTGGCGTTCAAGTTCCTTCATTCCCAATACCTTGGTGTAGAACTCGATAGACTTGTCTAAATCAGTAACTCGGATCATTGTGTGTAGGAATTTCATATTTCACCCTTATTAGCACCACAAGCATGGCGCCGTTATTATTTTGAGTGGAGGTTATCCACTAATCTCTGAGTGAAATAATACGATTCAGCGAGGGATTAAGGAAATTATCAAAAATTCTCAATGTGATAATTTTTTGTTATGAAGCTTATGACTAACACGAACTCTATGACACAAAAAAAGGGAAGCCAATACTTCCCTCAGAGTTAGACCCTCAATTAGAACCGCAAACGCCTATCTTTAAGCGCTTTCGACATTGCATCTGATGTACTGATGACTTGTTCTCTGAACCATTTATGAGCGGGGTCGCTGTTCTGCTTCTTCAACCAAATCAGGTAGTGAGACATCGGCTGATACTCAAAGGGTGGCTTGAACAGCTGTAAACTTAACTTTTCTTGGAACTGCACGGCCATAGATAAAGGCACGACAGTGATGTAATCGGATTGGCTACACAGCAAGATATTACTGAACAGCGAACGCCCATGAAATACGATTTTACGCTGGGACAGATCCAAAGAAGTGTAGTGATTCAAACTGCGAACTTTGCGTCGTGTTCTGTCTAATACGGCATGCTTTTCACTTAGGAACTGCGCTTCGCTGATTTCACCTTGGATTCGCGGGTGATCAGCTCGACACACGATCACAAACTCGCCTTCATAAAGTGTTTCACTGACGATACTTGGGTGTTCAGGCACCACAATATCGATCATCGCATCGAACTCTTGCGTCAAAAGATCTTCGTATATGCGCTCATCACTGTCTGGTTGATCAAAGACTTCCAGCGACAAGTTTTGATTAGGAAGCGCCGCGAAACTATTGAGCAGTACCCACTGTAAGTGCTCAGGTGCAGAAATAACAAACTTACGCTCAGAGGATTGCTCATCAAAATTAGCCATCGACTGAAACACGCCATTGAGTTCATTGATCGGCGCTTTAATTTGTTCATACAAGCTTTGCGCATAAGACGTAGGCGCAACACCTCTTCCTTTACGAACAAAAAGCTCTTGGCCAATCTCTTTCTTTAGGCGGGCTAACGCGGTACTGATGGTCGATTGGTTGGTACTGAGTTGATCCGCAGCCTTACTTAAACTGCCCTGCTCCATCACCGCAGAAAAAACAGCAAGTAGGTTGAAGTTGGGGATGTCATTACTCATATATCATTACTCGTTAGGCGACCATGAGTACTATGCTATCGTAAAAGCGATAGAATGAAATAAGAATCCCTCGTTTAAAGTCCCAAATTGAGACACTAACATCCCGCGTAATTAGTTTCTTAATAGGTTTCCCCATGAAAAAACACTACCTTGCCATCACTATTGCGATGATGACGAGTAACGCGATGCTTTCAAACCCAGTACTGGCTGCGGCTCACCTTCTTCCTGAACTTGGTTCTCTCAACGCAAGTACCGCAGGCGCAGGATCGGCAGCGTTAGCTGAAAGTGCGTTAACCGCATGGACTAACCCTGCCGCTATGTCTCAGCTAGAAAACCCTGAACTCACCGTCAATCTGGCAGGCCTCTACACAGACATCAACTATTCAGATACAGACCCAACAGAGCGTTTTGACAGTAACATTGATGCTGGTGGTTGGGCTCCGGTAGGAAGCTTCTACTTTGTCACCCCTATCAACGACAAATTTCACGCTGGCTTTGCTTTGGCTTCTCAAGGTGGTTCAGGGATCGATTATGGCGATAACTTTTCTGGGCAGCGTTTATTAAAGAATGTTGAATTCATGACTGTTCAACTGATGCCTTCGATATCTTACAAAGTGAATGAGCAGTTCTCGTTGGGTGCCTCAGTCAATGCGGAATACCTCACAGCTAACGGCGAGTTGAATCCTTTTATCGGCACTGGCGACATTGGTTCTGAACACTTATTCGAAGCAGACGCGGATGATTTCACGGTTGGCTACTCTCTTAGTGCCTTTTACCAACCGAACGAACAACACCGTTTTGGCTTTATCTACCGCTCTGAACTTACTCATTACGGTGAAGGGGATCTTCAACATTCGGCTAGCGACACCAAGCGTGATGTTGGGCTCGACTTTATCATGCCTCAACACATCCAAATTAGCGGCGTGCACGCCGTCAATGACCAATGGGACATGCTGTGGAGTGTGACTTGGTATGACCTATCAACTTGGACTGACCTCACGCTAGACATCAATGATAATTCAGTCAAAGTTGTCGACCGTAACTTTGACGATGTGTGGAACCTAGCCATAGGTACTCATTACCAAATCACCCCAACCTTGCGACTAGAAACAGGCATCAGCTACGAGACTTCGCCTCAAGATGACGCAACTCATCAATATATGGATCTTCCTGTAGGCGAAACCAAACGTATTGGCGCCGGTGCCACCTATGCGCTCAATAAGAACTGGGAACTGCGCGCTTACTACGATTACATCGATCTCGACGAGCCTGAGCTTAATTACTCAAAGGGGCAAGTTATCAATGTTCAAGGCGCTTATGATAACAGCGCACACTTCTTCGGTATGCAAGCGAACTACCGCTTCCTGTAAAGCGGCAGTCTCGACCTTTCGTCAATTATCTATGAGTCACGTACAGTGCCTGATTCATGGCCTCACTCGTGCACAACATCAAGGCCTAGCTATCCGCTAGGTCTTTCTCTATCTGTTCTTCAACTGCAATGTTTTATCCCCAATCAACATCGCATTTGATTGGGTTAGATTACATATTCAATAGAACATAAACAATACGATATTGTCTCGTTTATCATGACACTGTGTTCAGCGACATTGAGATATACATTTGAAGAATTAAAGCTACAATATTTCGAATCCAGCACTCTACCGTAAACAGAAACGTATTTTTCCAGTGTTCAAAAACCTATTATCAGTTATATGCCATCCATCATTCGTTTCTATTATTCCTTTTATTGTAAGAAGCGTGTAAAAAGATTAATTCCGCCAAATTGCTTATTGATGCTTTTATTAGTCATTTCATTGTTCCAAACCAAGTTAATGAACAATGTTTTCTATCTGTATATGAGCCTTTTCAAATAAATCGACCTACCGATTTAGAGTTATAACTACTAATCGTAATTACGATATTATCAAATCGTAATTCTGGGTAGATACTGCTCAAAACTCTTCCTATTATCCTGCTAACAAATCAATTCTTAGCCCAAACAGAATGCTGACAAATGTTTTACAACACTATGTCAATTGCCATGGAAGATCCCCTCGACAGACGAGGTATTACACGTAAAGAAGACAATAGCTAAAAGAACGAGCCTAATATTTCGTTCAACAGTGCATCGTCATTCAACCTGCGTTTCAGGCTAACAATAAGAATTGATTTGTAGAGGAGCATATTCGCTTCTTGATACCGAGAATCGGCTGTCTGGACTGAGCAATATCACTTTAAATATCATCTATTACTTTTGTTTATTATGAGCACCAATCTCTCCACATAATAGACATCTACTTTTTAAGATGTCATTAAAGGTGACTTCTAGGCTGCAAATTCTCTCTTCTTATTGATGTAGGTTGAGATATGAACTTTATAAAAATCGTTTTCCAGAAGATCTGGGCCGTTGCTATGGTCTTGATTAAATTCTGCCTGTTTATGGCGGTGATGTTTGCTGGTGCATGGGCTCTTGCACCGTTAGGCACTATCCATTCTAAAGACATCGACATGTCTCAATTCAACAACCATCCCAATGAAATGATGATGAACTTCTTCCAGATGGAATACTTCTCTGGTTACTTGTTCTCAGTGACCATTGCTGTGGTATTAGCCGGTGTTTACGGCATGTGGCAATTGCATGAACTGGGAGTGCATAAAGCAAAAGAGCACAAAAGCGCTCACGTACAGATCGTGTTTGCACTGTCACTTTGCGGGCTCTTCATCAGCAAAACATTCTGGGTTATCGCGTTGGTTATCGCATTGGCGAACTGGAAGCATATTGGTCAATCACTAAGTGATGTGATTCGCCGTGGTGTACAGCCTAAACAAGACGCGACCAATACAGAGACAGCCGCAGTACACGTATCACCTGAACAATCGGTAACAGAGCCGTCTCAAACAAATCAATCTCAAACACAACAGTCTCCAGTAGAGCAATCTTCAAAAGAACAGGCTTCAGAAGAAAAGGCTCCAACAAAACCATCCCCTACAGAAAAAGAGGTCGCATAATGAAAGAGATGATGATTCCATACATCCTAATTGTATGGTCACTGTTTGCGACAGGCGCACTTAAGAAGAACTTCAAAAACTACACGTGGGCTGCCATTGGCGGCGTAACAATCCTTGCGGTATTAGCGGTTATCTCTCGCTTGTGGGCACCCGTTGATTTAACGAACTCGACCACAGTAAAAGCACCACACGCGGTTATGTCACCTATCTTCGGCCAGCAGATCGACAAAGTGCTTGTTGATCACAACCAAATGGTTAAAGAAGGCGACATAATCTACACGCTCGTCGACATCGATTCTGCCGCAGACAAAGCAAAGATCGAATCTTCAATTGTTCAGAAAGAAGAAGAAATCAAGCAAATGACTCGGGACTTAGAGCGTGCTGAAACGTCACCTGAAATCTTCAATATGCGTGACGTAGAAAAGTACGACTCAGATCTTCGAGTGCTGCACGCTGAACTTGTTTCGTTAAAAGCCGATCTACAAAAAGTGAACTGGGCGCAAGAGAAGAAAACCATTAGAGCGGAATTTGACGGTCAGGTATCGATAGTGAATATTGCTGAAGGTTCTGTCATGGGTAACATGCACCTCTACAACACCAGCAAAAAGTTCCTTGAGATGCGCATTTCAGACCAAACTTATGGCTATGTTCAAGTAGGAGACTTCGCTGAGTTCTTCGTTGATGCCTACCCGGGGCACGTGTTCCGAGCAAAAGTACACAGCTTTAATGCCGGTACCGGTGAGTCGAGTATTTCTCCACTTCAGGGGCCACAAAGCGTCGGTCAACACGTAGTAAGAAACGGGAATGCTTTAGGTCGTACTATCGTACTTGAGATCATCGAACCAGAAGGTTACAACATCCCTATTGGTTCAACTGGCGCGGCTTGGATCTCGGCTGAGAAGCCGCATCCGTTCTGGGGCTTCATCGATGTAATCGGCGCAGCAACGGTTCGCCTACAATCTTACAAGTCTTACTTAGGTGCTTGGTAAGTACTGAGGTTCTCGGTAAGTATTAAGATTCTCGGTAAACACTTATATAACAGCCATTAGTTCCAAATTAAATGCCCTGAATTTCAGGGCATTTTTGTATCTGTCACAAGCCCCACTTACTAATTGATTTAGATCAACATAAATCGCTAATACAATCATTAGATATACAAATCATCGAAAAAACGATATATTGATATCCTATTAGCACGTAGATAGCGACCTCTCCCACCTCTATCATTTGGCTCAAGAAATCCAATTCCTGTATCCAAATATAAGGTCACTACCATGACTAATACATTCAAAAAAATGGCGCTCCCTGTTGCTATCGCGAGCGCTCTATTTGCTTCTGGTTTTGCATCTGCAACTCCAACTGTAGAAGCGACATCGAAAGTAGGCCAAGAACTTCAGACAGCAAATGCTGCGCAATACCAAAACATTGACCTTGATGCTCGCTACAAGAGTGAGGTTCTTTTCGAACACAAGTCAAACATGTTCTGGGGCAAAGGCGAGCGCATCCAAGTTGTTTCGAAAACGGGCGACTCACTGGCTTACACTGAAGAATCTGATCACGTTCATCCAATCCTAACCAAGCATGGTCGTAAAATGGACCAAGCAATCATTAAAGTGGATGACAACGTTTACCTTGGTTACGGTTTCGGTCTAGATACACCAGTAATGATCGAAGGTACGGACGGCATCATCATTGTTGATCCAGGCGAGTCAGTAGAAATGGCTCAATCGGTTAAAGAGCAGTTCCGTCAAATCACCGACAAGCCGGTTAAAGCAATCATCTATTCTCACAACCACATCGACCACATCTCTGGTGTGCGTGCATGGGTTACTGACGAAGAAGTGGCATCAGGTGAAGTAAAAATCATCGCTGAAGAAGGCCTAACCGCTGCAGTGGCAAACTGGTCTTCAAACCTAGGTACTCTATTTGGTCACCGTACTTCTTACACAGGTGCTAAGCACGTAGAAGAAGGCGAGCACGGCACAGTAAACGACGGGCTTGGTCCACGCTTCATGCAAGGTGCTATCTCGTTCATCGAACCAAACCTGCTTGTACCAAGCCAAAGCCACATCGAAATCGAAATTGCTGGCGTGAAAATGCACATCGAGAACGTGCCATCTGAAACTAAAGATGAGTTAGTGGTTTACTTCCCAGACCAGAAAATCCTGCACGCGGCTGAAGTACTTCAAGGTGAGAACTTCCCTAACCTTCACACCATCCGTGGTACTAAATTCCGTGACCCATCAATGTGGTTCAAGGGCATCGACGTAATGCGTAAGTTCGACACTGAGATCATGATTAACTCTCACGGTCGTCCTGTTGAAGGTAAAGAAGCGGTATCTGACGTATTAACGGCTTATCGTGATGCGATTCAATACACGCATGACCAAACAATCCGTTACATGAACAAAGGTATGACGCCAGACGAGCTAGTTGAAGTGGTTAAACTTCCTAAGCACCTTGCTGAGCACCCTTGGTTAGGTGAGCACTACGGTACCGTTGCACACGCCGTTCGCCAAATTTACGTAGGTTACAACGGTTTCTTCGAAGCGGATCCATGGCAGCTAGAGCCAATGGCTTACGAGCAACGCGCTAAAGCATTCGTAGAGATCATGGGCGGTCGTGACAACATCATCGACACAGCAAAAGCGGCGATGAAAGCAGAGAACTACACCTTTGCAGCAGAGATTCTTTCTTACCCAATCACGGTAAACAAAGATGACATGGAAGCACGCTTACTGAAAGCACAAGCTTACAAAGCATGGTCTGCAGATCAAGTGAACATCAACTGGCGCAACTGGGCATTGAATGCTGCAGCTGAACTAGAAGGTACTCGTGATTTCTCTAACATGATCAGCTTCGCTTCTGTAGACGTACTAACTGCGCTACCAAGTAAGCAAATCTTCGATATGATGACGTCGACGCTAATCGCAGAAAACTCGTTAGACGTAAACATGAAGCTAACGTACAACTTCTCTGATACTAACGAAGCATTCACTATCGAAATTCGTAACGGCATTGCTCAGTTACACGAAGAGGCAGTGAAAGGCGCAGACGTTCAAATCAACACCACTCGTGCAGTATTGAACCAAATCTTGATTGCGGGTCCAAACGCTCAACAAGTGATTGGTACCAACCTACAGTCTGGTGCATTCAAGTTCTCGAATGGCGACATCAAAGGCTTCGGTCAATTCATGAGCTACTTCGATAAGCCAATGACTCCAGAAGAGATCATGCTCATCGTTCGCTAATAGCGAGTTCGAACGGTCGCTCTTCGGCGATAGCTCTTCGATGATAGCTCTTCGATGATAGCTCTTCGACGATAGCGTGTTAGTAAACAATCACTAACACACTATCAACCAATACGCTGACCGCTTCACATGGACGACAAACAAATACAGGGACCCTTTGTGGTCCCTTTTTTTATCGTCAGGTTCGGCTTCTGCCGTCAGATTCTTAACCCTGTTATAGGTCTCGATAACCATTATGTTAAAACGATTTGCTCTGATTCTTTCACTCACCTCTTCACTTACGTTTGCCTGCGGTCTTCACCAAGAGACAGGGTTTAGTTTAGTGACAGAGCCCGGTTCACTCGAGGTATTTGGCAACGTCATTACAGCCAGACAAGACGATGAATTCAACAACCTCAATAAGCCGGATCACTTTCGAGTCTTTGCCATCAAGGCCGCGCTTGCGAAACCCCACCCAAGCAAAATTGAGTTCAACTTGTTCGAAGCAATCAAAGGTCATTACAGCCAAGTGAAACTTGAGAAGGGTGTCGATGTGTCAGGTAGAGACACTTTGCCTACTGAAGAAGATCTACTGTTAATTACTGAATTAGATGTGTTCGATGCGCTAGCAACTGGCACTATATCTTGGGATCACGCGACACTAAACGGCTTAGTGATCATCAATGGCCCACAAGATAAACGAGAGCAGCTTGAAGATTGGCTTAGTGATATTTTTGGAAAGTAGTTCGATCTCCTATTCGTATTTACTCCCCCGTTCAATTTGAGACAACAAATAAAACCAAACATAAATAAAGCTAAGTAACAATAACTAAGTAAACTATTTATGGGAGCAATGTTTTATTCTTAAAACAAAACCCGTCAATTTCGAGCGAAAAACAACCTAATTACAATCAGTTACAAAATACGTTACAAAACTGATGTTAAAATGAGCTGTTTCATTTAGTTCCACATACAAAGTGTGATTTTCTACCATTCTTTGAAATATTTTTGTGATTAAATACGACAAATTTCAATCAAAGGTGGAGAGATAACATGTCTGCAAAAGCATTCGGTGACTTTTACTGTTACTTACACTGTATGAATTTACTTTCAATCAAAGAGCATGGGATAACGCCAAAAGAGTACCTTGATGATGTGCGCAAAGAGCCTTTTTACTATCGTGGAGGCACCTCCAAAGAAGCGCAACAAAAGTGGGCGGAGCGAATCTTGGAGTCGATCTACAAATATCACGGTATTCAAGGCGACGGTCCAAATGGGCATAATGATCTCTTGATACGAGAAGGTATCGCATCAAAAGCCCGCTACAAAATAAGAGAAGGGGCTGAATTCGATGTTAACCCCGGTTTACATGAATCAATAGCAATACTCAACACCATCGGTAGCCAATTACTTGAACGAGTTCTACCCGCGGCAGGGTCTAAACTCAGCCAAGCATTAACACTGCTTTCTAGGTCCAAGAATGTGTCAAATACGGCACCTTTTAAGATGATAATCGGCAGCTATGACCTCATTGCCCCTAACGCAGATTACACAGTGCTAAGCAGTCTCGAGAGCGCACTAGAAAACCGTCTTGTGGTTTCATTTGAGTACGAAGGAAGTCGTTGCGAAGTCGATCCTTATGCTTCATTTGTTTACCAAAGGAGCTTCTATCTTGTCGGTCTAGAGCGCTATAGAAAAAGCACTGAAAGTAGTTTGATGCTCGGCGACTATCGTGCTTACAAGGTCCATAATATTAACAATATTGAGGTTCATTCTACTCAGAGTTTTTCTATGGGTAATCAAAAAGACTTTTGCCTCCATGATTTCCTCTCTTCAAGCAATGGTAAAATGGTTAATGGTGGAGAAACCTGTGAAGTACTCTTAAAGATGAAAAGAGATGCTGATGGCTACAACAGGTTTGTTGACGAATACAAACTAAGTGAATGTCAAAAAATAGAAGAGACCGCTGACAGCCATTTCATTGTAAGAGCTCAAGCTCGAGATAGCGTAGTTTTCAAAAGCTGGCTCATTAACAACGCCGATTGCGTTGAAATTTTAAAACCACTACAACTACGTACTGATGTAATACAAGACATTAAACACACTATGAGCGTCTATGCACATTAAATTTAAAAACCATCATATATGAAGTTCAACATTGGATCCTCCAATATCAATAACCATTCAATATAGTAATAAGTTCAACAATAAACAAAAGTAATTAATAAAGTAGCATTCAACTAAAATAAAATTAACGGTATTATTTTTAGTTATTTTCTATTTTAGACAGAAAATGTCAGATTTTATTGTCACAATACTATTCTCACAACAATAAAATTAGGCTTAGCTGTGATATACAAAATAAAAAAATCATTTATTGATGAACTTTATCACCTTAATTATAAATCAAACAGTTTAGAACATCGTCTTCCTTTTTATTGGTATAGACCTTTAAAGGTATTAAGTCGACTACTCGCATTGCCTGTTATCTTATTTTTTATGGTGTAAAAGTAATGAACCGTAATTTATCAAAGGTAGAATGGATTCTGCTGGCCATAGCTGCAACATTCTTAGGTTTAAGCTTATTCCTCTACTACTCACTCTGCAAAAATCTATTCTCTGGCGGATTCAATGACATCATTGAAATCATTGTAGTTCTGGGACTTTTTTACTGCTCATTCATTGCAGCAAACTACAGCATGACGATGCTTGCAGAAAAATACTGTAGTCGGAGAAACCGCTATGAAGAGCTTTAAGTTCCTTCTCTCGGTATCAACTTCGCTTGCATTTTGGATATTCGCGCTATTTTATTTCTTCTCAAGCTCGATTAATACCAATACGGGGCTAAGTATGGCTCCTACTTTTGAAGGTAAGTACTGGACAACAGTAAATGGAGTTCGACCAGGACGATATACACCAGAACATGGTGACGTAATTCGATTCCGACATCCACCTAAGCACCGAAGCGAAAATATAACCTTTAGAAAGCGGGTAATTGGTATTCCAGGCGATACAGTCACATTAAAGAATGGCTACCTTTATATCAATGACAATAAGATGTCATATGGAGTGATCAAAAAAGAAGATGGATTTGTCTATATAAAAGAACAAATAGGTAATAGTAAATATAATGTCAGGTACCTAAAAGAAGGTTCAAACATACTTGAAAACAGTACTACCTGGCATGTCCCGGAAGGAAAGTTAATTGTTCTAGGTGACAACCGAGATTACTCTTACGATTCAACGTATGAGAGCTTTGGGTATGTCGACATTAACAACGTTAATGGTGTCTATAACAAAGTCCTGCTCAATGTTGCCAATGGGAATCGTAAATTCAATTGCTCATTAACGATGGTAACGAACTACTCGCCTTTTCATAAAGCTTGTTAGAAATCGCCCAGTAGCGAACCAATAATGGTAATAAAAAACCGAGCTATTTAGATAGCTCGGTTTTTGACATGCTTGCCATTTACCTACAAGAAAGGCAACGGAATCAACTCCAGCCCCAGTACACCACTGATGCTCATCACCACCAGCAGAGAGACCTTGAAGACGGTCTTTGACCACTGGATGTAGTTGAGGCAATCAACTTTGCGAAATGTCACTTTGGTCCACATAAAGCAAACCGCCGCCGACACCGCGAGGTATTCATAACCTGCTTCCCCGAGTAGGAACAGCGCCAATGATACTGCACCAAACGCCACTACATAGGCTTTCATGTGTTGATGCGCTTTGTCGACGCCCTCTTTCACCGGTAACACAGGAATGCCTGCATCTCGATAATCTTGAAGGCGGAACATCGCGATCGCGTACGAGTGTGGCATTTGCCATAAGCAGAACATCACAAACAACAATACCGCTTCAAGGCTGATGTAATTCGTCACCGCCAAATAACCCACCAATGGCGGAACGGCTCCCGAAATACTGCCGACTAAAGTGCCATAAACCGATGTACGCTTGTACCACATGGTGTAGAAAAAGACGTAAAACACATAGCCAAGCAACACCATGACCGCAGAGATCGGATTAGCGAACTGGAACAGAAGCGCTGTGCCTGAGAGTAGTAAAACCAAGGCATAAACGAACGCGACGTCTGTATTGATGTTGCCCTGAACCAATTCTCGATTTCGTGTGCGCTTCATCTTTTGGTCGATGTCTCGATCAAAGATGTTGTTCACAACACAACCTGATGCAATCACAAGTCCCACACCCGCTAATGTTGTCAGTAACAACATCGCGCTGGCTGGTTCTGTTTTTGCGGCGAGGAAGAACCCCGCCGCAACAGAAATCAGGTTGCCGAAAATGATGCCCGGTTTGGTGATAGACAGATATCTTTTCAGCATACCTTAGCCTACAACTTCATGTTGACGTTCATGTTGTAGATAATCCATACCGAGCCAGCGATAAGAATCAATACAACAATGGCGGTAAACATCAGTGACACCAAGTTCCAACGCCCATCGGAAGATTTCGCTTCCATATGTAAGAAGTACTTAAAGTGCGCAAAAATTTGCACCAACGCGCAGCCGAACAAGATCACGTACGTTTCTGTGCTTGGTAATACATGCGCCCACACGATGTAGAACGGAATAATGGTGAGAATCAGTGACGCAATAAAGCCTTTCACATAATCCGTTGCACCACTGTCTAGATGCTGTTCCATTACATCACCCCCATTAAGTACACGATGGTAAATACACAAATCCAAACGATATCAAGGAAATGCCAGAACAGGCTTAAGCACTGGAAACGCATCGACATGTTGTCGTTCAAGCCTTTGGTTGAAAGCTGGTGATACGCCACCGCCATCCAAATCAGACCGAACGTTACGTGCAAACCGTGTGTGCCAACCAAGGTAAAGAACGCAGAAAGGAATGCGCTTTCTTGAGGACCATAGCCTTCTGCAATCAAGTGATGGAACTCATACACTTCCATACAGATAAAGGCTAAGCCCAATACGAAAGTCACTTTGATCCAGCGCTTCAGTCCGGTCACGTCTTTGCGCTTCATCGCAATCATGCCAAAACCGAAGGTGATACTACTGAACAGCAGCATCATGGTTTCGACAAACACGAACGGCAGTTCAAAGATGTCTTTACCTGTCGGCCCTGCAATTGATCCACTCTCAAGCACGGCATACGTCGCGAAAAGCGTGGCAAACAGGACACAGTCACTCATCAAGTAAACCCAGAAGCCAAACAACTTGTTGCCCGCAGCTTCGTGGTGATGATCATGCGAATGTGCAAGATCATAAGTGTGTGACGGAGTATTAGCTTGCATACGTCGTCTCCAAGTCATCTTTATTGTCGTTATTACCACTATCAGCATCACTGTCAGCGCTGTTACCACGACCAGAATGGTCGCCTTTCACTGACTGTTTCTTCGCTTCTGCAAGCTGTGCACGTCGAGCCGCTTCAATCGCTTTGATCTCTTCAACTTCCACGTAGTAATCCACATCGTCGTTGTAGCTGTGTTGAATACACGTCACCACGATGCCCACTAAGCTTGCAGCCGCTAGCCACCAGATGTACCAGATCATTGCGAAGCCAAATGCCAACGCCCATGCAGACACATAAATGCCTGTCGGTGTGTTCTTCGGCATGTGAATACGTTCGTATTCTTCTTCCTGAGTTGGATCAAACTCACCACTTTGCTTTTGATACCAGAACGAATCGATCTCATCGCCCTTAGGCAGTTTTGCAAAGTTGTAGAACGGCGGTGGTGAAGACGTTGCCCATTCGAATGTGCGTCCGCCCCACGGGTCACCGGTTAGA
>NZ_CAWPOA010000052.1:412481-445595 GCF_963889365.1 Vibrio sp. OPT20
CTCGGTTTTGGTCGCGGTCACGAACACTCACGTAAATCTGAACGAACTGACAAACAACACCCATCGCAATCACGCCCGTACCTGCAGCCGCAACCGCCAGTAGAGGGAAAAACTCAGGGTTAATGTCTTGGCTCAAACGACGCGTCATGCCCATAAAACCAAGAGCGTAAAGCGGCAAGAACGCCATCAAGAAACCGATGATCCAGCAGTAGAATGCGCGTTTGCCCCAAAGCTCGTTCAGAGTGAAGCCGGTCGCTTTCGGGAACCAGTAACCAATCGCTGCAAAACAACCGAAGACAACGCCGCCGATGATCACGTTGTGGAAATGCGCAATCAGGAATACCGAGTTATGCAGGATGAAATCCGCACCCGGAACCGCCATCAATACGCCCGTCATACCACCTACAGTAAAGGTGATTAGGAAACCGACCGTCCACATCATTGGTGTGGTAAAGCGGATACGACCTTTGTACATGGTGAATAGCCAGTTGAAGATCTTAACCCCGGTTGGGATAGAGATAATCATGGTCGCGATGCCGAAGAAGGCATTCACATTGGCGCCAGAACCCATGGTGAAGAAGTGATGCAGCCAAACCACAAACGCTAAAATAGTGATAGCCACCGTCGCCCATACCAGTGAGGTATAACCAAACAGTTTTTTGCGAGAGAAGGTTGCAGTCACTTCAGAGAACACACCGAAGATAGGCAAGATTAGGATGTACACCTCAGGGTGTCCCCATGCCCAAATCAAGTTCACATACATCATCACGTTGCCACCAAGGTCATTGGTGAAGAAGTGCGTGCCGATGTATCTATCCAAAGTCAGTAACGCGATGGTGACCGTTAGGATTGGGAAAGAGATGATGATCAGGATGTTGGCACACAGAGATGCCCAAGTGAACACTGGCATCTTCATCATTGGCATAGATGGAGTACGCATGCGCAAAATAGTCGCGAAGAAGTTCACACCCGTTAACGTGGTACCCACACCGGATATTTGCAGTGCCCATATCCAATAATCGACCCCGACTCCCGGGCTCGCCTCAATGCCAGACAACGGCGGATACGCCAACCAACCCGTACGGCCAAACTCACCCAAGCCAAGCGACATGTTGGTTAGGATAATACCCACCACAAACAGCCAGAAGCTCAAGTTATTCAGATAAGGGAATGCAACATCACGAGCGCCAATTTGCAGCGGCACGATGATGTTCATCAAGCCGATAACCAGAGGCATCGCTACGAAGAAAATCATGATCACGCCGTGAGCCGTAAAGATCTGGTCGTAGTGATGTGGCGGTAAATAGCCAGTCTCACCAGCTGCAGAAAGCAATTGCTGACTGCGCATCATGACCGCATCGGCAAAGCCACGAACTAACATCACCATCGCGACCGCAATGTACATGAAGCCTAGTTTTTTGTGGTCTACAGACGTAAACCATTCATTCCATAGGTATTGCCACTTACCGGCTTTTGTTACCGCATACACCACTAAACTACCCACTAAAGCGATCATGGTTAAGGTGATCAAAATAATGGGTTCGTGGTAGGGAATTGAGTCTAGAGTTAATCTTCCAAACATGACGATTATCCTTGGGTTTCCGGCAGACAGTTCATTGAACCAGGGTGCTGGGTCACGACATCAGTGAATAAAAATGGTGGGATACTAGAAAACAGCGTCACAGGTTCAGCCACACTTGGCGCGGCCAATGAACGGAACTGCTCCCAATCTTCAATACGATCAGGACTTGCTTTCACTTTCTCCACCCAGTTTAAAAACGCCACTTGATCAGGCATGGCCGATGCGGTGAATTTCATCTGAGAGAACCCTTTCCCACTGTAGTTCGATGCAAAGCCTTTGAAGTCACCTTCGTGGTTTGCAATCAAATTCAGCTTGGTCACCATTCCCGGCATCGCGTAGATCTGCGAACCAAGACGCGGGATAAAGAATGCGTTCATGATGTTGTCTGAAGTTAGCTTAAACGTCACCGGTACATCTTTCGGGAACGCAACATAGTTAACCGTCGCAATGTTTTGCTCCGGATAGATGAACAGCCACTTCCAGTCCAGAGAGACCACTTCGATCACCATAGGCTTAACGTCACTCACCAGAGGCTTTGATGGCTCTAATTCGTGTGTTGTTCGCCAAGTGATGGTGGCTAGAATCGCGATGATGATGATTGGAATCGTCCATACCACTATTTCAATTTTGGTTGAGTGCGCCCAGTCAGGTGCATACTCTTCCGTGGTATTGCTCTCGCGGTATCGGTAAGCAAAGTAGATGGTCATCAAGATCACTGGGATGACGACAATCAACATCAGCAACAGAGCCGTGATAATCAGCTCTTTTTCCTGAACGCCAACGCTACCTTTTGGGTCGAGCAATGCGGAGTTACATCCTTCGAGCATCAGAACGGTTCCCAGCAAACCAATCTTCGACAAATTTGTCCTCGATAAAATGCGTTTATATCTTGAAGCTTCCATTAACTTTCTCGATGGTTATCCAGCCTCAGAACGAACGCCCGAGTACTGGTTGTCATGGTCATTAGAATATTTATGTGTTGAGCATGTGAAACGACGCATCTCAAAAAGCAATGCAATAAGGTTCGTTACTGCTGGGTTAAAACCACACAGAAAACATGACTTAATTGTTACACTTTGAAATACATTGTTACATTTGGCGCATTATGAAGAGTTGAAATTGAAAGCTCACCAAACAAACTTGGAAACTAACCTTCCATTTATGAAGACGAAAACTAAGAAGTAGTAAGCGATTAAGACACACATCAATTGCGTGCTACACAGATAGAGCCAGTACTGACAAGGGATTTAGAAAAAGTAGATAAACACTCGCTCACCACCAAAGCTCAGGGCAAGTTCAAGGTACATTAGAAAGAGCGAATAAATAGAAGTGTGACGCCCGTCAAAATTGTGAATTCGCATACCATTTACAAGGTATTCACTGGTTAGATTATTCAAAACACCCACTCATTCACCAACAAGATAATCAAGCATTCATCGATGCACTAATGTGACGAATTGAAAGGATAATTTGACTAGTTGAGAGTGTAATAGCGGTGAAAAGACCAACAAAATGATAGGAATTGGGGTGAATTTATCGAGAATAACAACACCATAATCGAGCCAGATACGGCTCGATTATGGGCAATTAAAGAGTAGCTAAATTGAAGAGCAGTTAAATTGAAGAGACGTTAAATCGAAAAACAGTTATACAGCTTGAGTTGCGATGGTTTTTCGCTGATTTCGAGTCATCAAGTGATAAACCACAGGCACAAAGTAGAATGAAATAAGCGTGGTTAATACGGTACCGCCCACAATGGCGACCGCAAACGGAGGCCAGAAACCACCTCCAGCAATAATCAACGGCATAAAGCCCCCAACGGTTGTGATTGTGGTTGAACTGATATGTCGAGTACACGACATAACAGCATCAACGACTGCATCAACATTCCCAGAGGAAGCCTCCTTGTCTAGCTTCAATTCGGTCAGAATGACAATGGCAGCGTTAATCGCTAAGCCCGCAATGCCGAGCATGGCGATGATCACCGTAAAGCCAAACGGATAACCGAAGATCCATACCGACAACAGCCCTAGTCCACCAGCCAATCCTGCTACCATGAAGATGATGCTACTCATTCGGAACGAGTTGAACGACATCACCACCACCAACACCATCAATACCACCACAACGGCGACATTCGAGATCAGGCTGTTGACTGAATTGTCTCGCTCCGCGGATTCACCACCAAAACCAATCGTGTAACCCGATGGCATCTGATAGCTTTCTAGGCGTTTTTGGAATTCATTGAGAACCGTTTGAGGCAAGACACCCGCTTCAATGTAGCCCTCAATGGTATTCACACGTTGCCCGTTACGACGAGTAATCGCGCCACGACTGGTCGTCAATTCCAATTCGGCCAGAGTCGAAACATTAATCCCCGTGGAATAAACATCCGAACTGATAGGCAAACGAATATTGCTTAAGTGAGCCAAGTTTTCACGCGCCTCATCTGCCACACGAACACGGATTGGTACCGACTCACTGCCTTCAATCACAGAGCCACTTTCACGACCTGTCAGCGTAGTTTGCAGCATACCTGCGAACTGGTTCAATGAAATACCATTCAGCTTTGCGGTATCTTCATCAACCTTCAACCACACCTTAGGTGTACCCGGTTGCAGTGTTTCCCTTGTGTGCGTCACATGAGGAACACCCGCCAAAATCAATCGCACATCCTCACCAATCGCTTTCAACGTATCGAGGTTTTCACCATAGACACGCAGTTCAACGGGCGCGGTAAATGGAGGCCCTTGGTTAAGCTTACGTACCAAGATTTGTGCTTCCGGCACCTCGTTATCTAGCACCTTTTGCAGTTGTGGAATTAGCGCATTGGCTTGGTCAAAGTTCTCTGTTTTCACCATGGCTTGCGAGAAGTACGGCGCGTTATTTTGCCTTGCTTGCAGGTTGTAATAGAAGGATGGGAAGTTTGCACCCACGAGCCAATCGATACGCTCCACTTCAGGGTAACGATGAATGATATCGTCGATTTTTTCAGAGGTGTTTTTGGTGGCGTAAATGCTCGCTTGCGGAGGCATGTAAACCTGAATCTCAAACATGTCTCGGTCTGATGGCGGGAAGAATTGCTCTGTCAGCTGAGACATACTCCAGTAACCGGTAAACGGTACCAATAACACCAAAGCAATCGTGATGATTGGATGCGTGACACCAAAGCGAACAGAAGATGAGAACCAGCGCGTCAAAGCAGGAATTCTTAAGCCTGTCATGTACCAATGGTGCTGCCCTTTCTTGTCGACATCACTGAGTTGTTTCGGCAGTAGCTTGGTCGCTAAACCTGCGATTAAGGTGTGCGAGATAATGTAAGAGCCGATCAATGAGAAAGAAACGGTAATCGCAATTCCCCCCACGAACTCACCTGATGCACCCGGCATCAAGATAATTGGGGCAAACGCCAACACGGTAGTTAAGGTTGAGCCTAATAACGGCACCCATAAATGCTTCAACGCATTCATGGTCGCTTCAGCGCGCTGTTGCCCTTTCAAGCGATAAGCTTGAATGGTATCGACCATCACCACCGCGTTATCAACCATGATCCCGAGCGCCACAATTAGGCCTGTCACCGACATTTGGTTAATCGGTACACCGGTCATTTTCATGATCGACAAGGTCAATAATGAGGTTAACGGTAGAGAAATGGCGACTAAGATCGCGGCACGCACGCCTAAAGTGACAAACAACACAATCAAGATCAGACCAAATCCGATCATCAAGCTTTTGCCTAAATCGTCTAAGCGAGTCTCGGTATAACCTTGCTGATTAAACAGCACTGTCACCTTAACGTTACTTGGTAACTCTTGCTCAAATTTACCAATCAGAGCATCAGCTCGCGACGTCCAATTATCAACTCGCAGATCAGGATGCATTCTTGCCGCGACAATCACACCTGGCTCACCATCAATAATAGCAATCTGGTCTTGTGGGGTTTTCTCACCACGTTTCACCGAAGCAATGTCTTCCATACGGATGATGTGACCTTTGCTGTCGGTGGCTATTGGCACCTGTTTAATACGTTCAATGGAATCAAGCTCAGACTTAATCTCTAAGCCAAAGCGAGAATAAGCACTGACCAATTCACCGACAGAGTTTTTCGCATCTGCTCCTTCCAAAGATTCTGCGATATTGGCACTTGAACGACCAAGCGCGGCTGCATCTGCGGTACGTAAACTGATTTGAATCTCTTCTTGTGGCATCCCGTATTCATCAACGAATTCAGTACCCGACAAAGTTCTTAGTCGCTTAGCGAGTTCTTTGGCATAACGACCCAGCGTTAACCTGTCAGGCTCGCCTGCACCAGACCAGGTTAGAGATGCGATGGTTGTGAAAGCATAGGTATGGTCGCTATCGAGATCGGGAGAATGAGAGCCCGCAGGCAAAATGGATTCGATGTCAGATAGCTTGTCGCGAGCTTGAGACCAAACTGGCTCAGGCTCGGTGATGGTGTCATTCAATTCTAAGGTGACAATAGACACGCCCGGCCTTGAGGTTGAGCTCACGAGTTTAACTTCACTCAGCTCACGCAGGTTGTTCTCGATAACTTCTGTTACCAAGGTTTCAACACGCTCGGCACTGGCGCCGGGGAAACTGGTAGTAATGTTCGCGTAACGATTGATGATTACTGGATCTTCTGCACGCGGCAACGTCATGAACGCAGAAATACCACTCACCATCAGCAGTGCGGTCATTAAGATAAGCAGTCGAGTGTTGGAAATAGTCTCTATGATTTTCATGCTATTTCCTATTCAGCAGTAACGCTAGCTGGCTTCACGGTTTGTCCTGGAACTAAACGATGTAAGCCACTGGCAATCACTTGTTCACCGTCTTCAATCGCCCCACTTACGTACGCTTGTTGATTGTTGGCAAACAACACCTGAACGCTTCGACGTTCGACCTTGTTGTCTTCACCAATCACAAAGATGTTCCACACACCGCGCAATCCATCAATCAAACCCGTTAATGGCACCCAGTAGCCTTGGTCATCAATCTGCTCATCAAATTTCAAATAGGCAAGTTGCCCTTCTAACACCGACGATTGTTCAGGAAACAAGTAACGCAAACCGACACTGCGAGACTGTGTGTCGACCATTGCGCCCGGATTCAACAGGCTCACAGCGAATTCATCTCGCCCGACGCGAATACTTGGGGCGGAAAGTGAAGTAACCTTTTTCATTTGATGGGCAGGAATACCGATAAAGGCTTCTTTCCCTTCAGAGGCAAGCAGTGTAAGAGTTGGGTTCCCTACATTCACTACATCTCCAAGCGAGACAAAACGGGTTGCGATGGTCCCTGAATATGGCGCACGAACTGTCGATTTCACCAGCTTCAATTGATTGCCTTTTACCGAGGCATCAATACGCAGTAAGTTCGCCTGTAACACGCGTTGCTCACTGGTTAACGAATCAATCTCAGCTTCGGCACTGAAGCCTTTCGCTTTCAATGAACGTTGACGTTTAAGGTTCGCAGCCACCAAACTCAATTGAGCTTTGACTTCTTCAGCCTGCGCTTTCAGTTGGCTAGACTCGGTTTCCAAAAGTTGGGTATCCAGTCTGATCAACTGCTGACCCGTTGTGACTGTGTCACCGACATCCACCAGAATCTCGTTTACTTTTCCGGCCAACTCAAAACCTAAATTGGCCTGTTGACCCGCCTTAACCACACCGACATATTCGCGTTGTACTGCATAAGAGGAAGACAGCGCCAAGGCCATCGTTTCCACCGTTAAAATGGTTTGGACGCTCGATGCCGTTTCAGCGGTTGAATCAACCGACTCTTGGGCTTGTTCCTTTTCGCCACATCCAACAAGAAAAGCCGACAACGCCACTGCCACTGCGCTTCCCTTCATCAATTTATACATACGTACTGTTCCTATGCGGTACTCAATTATGTTCTTTTTTTAGACTAACCAAATCAAACTAGACTGTCTAGTTTGATTGTGTTAAAAATAAGTTTCATCGTTAATGATTGATAAAACCATCACAAAAAGCATAATGCTTAGCGTAAAACGAGACACATAGAACTGAGCACCAACAGGCGCCAAGCAATGAGACAAACTAGGTAACGAGACAATACTAAGTAACGAGAAGCAAGCACGTGACTAAAATCATCAAGAGTGAACAGAAGAGATCGCAGATCTTAACCGCAGCCAGCCAACTTTTCTCTGAACATGGCTTCAAGATCAATATGGATCAGATAGCCAAAGCAGCGAACGTTTCCAAGCAAACGGTCTACTCTCACTTTAAAAACAAAGACGAACTTTTCGAAACCTGCATGCAAACCAAGTGTGCGGAGCGAGAACTCAGTCCTGCTGCCTTTGATATGGATGCTGCGGTGGGTGATGAGTTAGTGAAATTTGGTGTGAAGTTTCAGGATTTATTACTTGATGAGCAATCTAGACAAACCTTTCAAAATGCCATTAGCCAAGCGAATACGCATCCAGAGATCGCCTCTATCTATTTAGAAACTGGGCCTCAGAAAACCACCAAGTTACTTGCTGATTATTTGCAGTCGAAAATAGACTCTGGTGATCTCACACTGTCGACATCAAGCTCACCAGTCATTGCAGCCAGACAACTGCTGCTTATGTTCCATGGTAAGTCAGCGTATTGGGGATTCTTCGGGCACGATAGCGGAGAATCTGAAGAAGAAAGACTTCACTACACTCGCGAATGTGTCGCGCTGTTCTTAAACGGCAATCAGCCTCGTTAATCTTTCGAGGCCCCTAGTTAATCGTTCAAGGTTCATGTCGCCGTTAGATCGTATTAGAAGCTGACTCAAGAAGTAACTCATAGAAACGTTTAGCAGCAGGGCCTGTCTTGGCTCCTTTTGGTAAAGTCAGGTGCAGCGGAACGTGATACCCACTGCCATTTTCGACATTCAACACCATTAGCTTGTCACTTCCTCGACTTTCCACAATGTGCTTTGGTAGTCGACAATACCCAACTCCCTGCTCCACCGCGCCAAAGGCATGGTCGAAATTATCCACCGTAATGCGCTGACTCGACTTCAACCAGCCCACATCCTGTTTGTTGCCTTGGCTTTTAGTGCCTTGATTAGATCGTGTACCTAAATCCCTCACCACAATTTGTGGCAAAGACGACAGTTGATTCAACGACACTGAAACGGCACTTGCTAACGGATGTGAGCTAGCAACGACAGGCTCCATCATCGTAAAACCAAAGGCTTCGGCTGAGTAATTAGTAATAGGCAAGTTGATGATAGCCACATCAGCCAGTTCTTGAGTCACCATTTCCGTTGTTTTAGACAGAGACGTTTCTATCACTTGTATCGATGTGGTGTTGTTCTCCGTCAAAAATGCAGCCATCGGTTGATAAAGACGTTCAAGGCAGCACAAGTGATCAACAGCAACCACAATTTCAGACTCAACACCTTTCGCTAGCTGTTCACTGATCAACTCTAGCTCGCGAGCTTGTTCCAACATACTGCTCGCACGGCGCAACAGTGATTTCCCATCCTCCGACAAGACCGCCCTACGACCTTCAACCTGCACTAAAGTCACGCCTAATTGGTCCTCCAATTTTCTCAGCGCATAGATCAGCGTGGTGTGACTCTTGTTCAATTGTAGTGCCGCAGCCTGAATGCTGCCTGCACGGTCAATTTCGTAAAGCGTTTGCCATTGGTCGAGGGTGGTTTTCAATCTCATCGGTCTAAAATCCTGACAGTTAATAACTATATTATGAACTTTTCTGTCTGTTTTTTACAGGTAATATCTATTTCAACAGGCAATCAAGCCTCCTATGTTTTGCGAAATGACCATGAGTCTCAGCGCAATACCAAGTAACTGTTTGGAGAAATAACCATGAAATTATTACAAGTCGATTTTGAATTTAGCGGCCCATTTGGTGAAGAGATGTCAAACGCACTCGTTGACCTAGCAAAGTCTATTAACAACGAACCGGGCATGATCTGGAAAATCTGGACAGAGAACGAAGCAGAAAAGCTGGGGGGCGGCGTCTACTTATTTGAAGATCAGCTGAGTGCTGAAACCTATCTGGCGATGCACGCTGCTCGCCTTAAACAGATGGGTGTCGACGAAGTACGTGGTGTGATTTTTGACGTCAATCAGCCATTAACTACCATTAATAAAGGCCCAATCAACGGTTAATCAAACTTGTTCATTCGCTGAATGACAACAAAGATATTGAATAGCTAAGTCGCTAAGTCGCTAAGTCGCTAAGTCATAAATAGAGAGATACGTAATGAATAACAAAACTTTTCTTAGCCTACACGGCATTATTTACGCAGGGTTTGCCATCGCACTGTTTTTTATGCCAACGGTAATGTGGCCCATGTATGGCGTGGAAATTAATGATAAGTACGCTTACTTTCTCTCTCAACACACCAGTATCTTTTTGGGTGGTATCGCAGCGATAAGCTGGTTGCTTAGAAACATTGAACCCGGCGTATCAGCTAAAAATCTCATCCAAGGTTTGGTGGTTACGAATATGCTTGGCGCCATCATCACACTGTATGCAGCGTTTACAGGAATCTTTGTTGGCTTTGGCTGGAGCGACCCTGTGTTCTTCATTTCACTATCGGTACTCAGTGTTTTGCAAGTTCGTCGACAACGTTAGTTACTTAACGAGCTAGCAAACACAAAGAACAAAGCCAAACCAAAAAAGGCACCGTTGAATTGCTCATCGGTGCCTTTCTTCAATCAAATGTAACTGTTCTCAAGAGCTAAGCATTAGAACTGTTATCAAGAACTCGGCTTATTGTCATGCTCCACAAAAATCAACTCGTCAGTATTGAAACCGCGCTCTTTTGACATCGCTTTGAATTTCTCCATGACCTCTGGTGCAACCTCAGGTGTTCTTGAAAGCAGCCATAAGTAATCGGTGTCTGGGCCAGAAATAAACGCATATTGGTATCCCTCTTTATCCAATTCAAACACCACATAAGCGCCGTAGAAAGGGCCAAAGAAAGACACTTTCAAATAGCCTTGTTCGCTGCCTTCGACAAAATACGCTTTGCCTTCCGCTTCGTTCCATTCGCCATCTTCAGCCGAATAGCCACGGTTAATCACCTTCACGCCGCCATCATCACGAAGGCTGTACTCAGCACTGATGTTATCTAAGCCACGCTCAAACGAGTGATCCAAACGAGCCACTTCGTACCATTTCCCTAAGTATCTATCCAACTCGAACTGTTGAACGGGCTTTACTGTTTCAGGCATGCCGACACAACCACCCAATAAGATCACGCTAAGCAGCAATAATATTTTTTTCATCCTAACCTCGACTTGTTTTTATTAGTAATGCGAGTAAGTCTCTTGAAAACATAAACTTACATCCTTGGTAATACGTTAAATCCATTTTTATAGTTCACTTAACTGTAATTTATTCAGAATCTTATGTGAATCGTTTAGTCTGCGAATGAATCAATGGCGTTTCATTGCTATTCGATATTGAGTCGGTGTCACCTGTTTATAGGATTTAAACTGACGATTGAAGTTGGCTTGGTTATCGTATCCCACTTTCTCCAAAATCAAACTGACAGGCAATGACGTATTAATCAGCAAGTCGCACGCGACATTCAACCTGATCTTTTTAAGCCGTTGACTGAAGCTCTCTTTATAATGTTTTTGAAACAAGCGCCTAACACTACTCTCACTGATGTATAGATGACTGGCTAAATCGTTAATCGAGATGTCTTGAATAAAGTGATTCATTAAGAACGCTTCGACCTTATCTAACTTATCGCTGATCTCATCACCTTCACCGGCCTTAAAGATCGGGTTAATCAACTGCACCACCTCTTGGTCATCAAGTAATACCGAAAACAATGAGAATAAGGTGAGTAACTGTTGGTGTGGTGGTTTCTCCATCACCCTATCTAACAATTCCGTTGCCTTCTCTGCGGTAGCGGACGAAAACTGCAGGCCTTTCTTTGAATCTTCCAGCAATGCACGCAACGGTTCGAGCTCTCGACAACTGTCTATCAACGGCTCTATCCAATCTTTACGAAACCAAACCACGTGCGTTTCACATACTCGTTGGTCATCCGTACTGTCGTCCGAATAAATAGCATGAGGCAAGTCCGGCCCAACCAAAATCATATGATTATGGAACACATCGCTTTGGTGATGCCCAATAAAACCATGACCAGTAAAGTGACGATGGATCGCTATCTCATACTCTTCGTGCCGATGCCAACCATAGCTTTTACTGTTCTCGACAATTTTCTTATAGCGCCAAGACATGCCAACTCGTTGTGGCACTTTTTCCAAGTAACCTTTCATTACGATACTCAATGACATTTTAATATTGAAAGTATACGTAACAAACCACCCGAATCAGCACATTGACTGAAAAGTATTGAACATTGCACTGACGGTACTCTTCTCTTCGTCTCCGATAAATATACTGCAAGTGAACTTAATCAGGAGAGCAACTATGGACACTTTATTATTAAAAATTCGCGATATGATTCTTGCCACACGTCAACAGTGGATCGGCGAGATCACCTACAGTCACAATATTAAAGGTGACCACACCTGGAAATTCTATGGCTATAACTCTTATGACGAATATAAGAAAGATCTGCGTGAAAGCCTAAAACAAGAGTCGTGATTGAAGATTTGTTCAAGACACAATTTATTGATTAATCGCGGCTTTTATTTGTCATTCATGTAGAGTTTCACACTTGCCACTCGCTTTCTATACTTACTAAACAGTGGAACATGGAAGACATAATAATGAACAAAAAGCTCACTCTGCCACGCACTGCATGGATAGCATTACTCGCAAGCTTTACCGCCGTAGCGCCCGTTCTTGCGAAAGCCAACACTATTGTTCAAACACAAACAGCAGTCCAAGCGCAAACAGCAGTTCAAAGCCAAAGTGCAGACCAGATATTTACCAATGCAGATATATACGGGCATCGTGAGTCGGACTCGATCGTTACCCACAAAGGCAAGATCATCTTCATCGGTAACCAATCGCAGGCACAAACTTTTCAAGGGCAAAGCACTGATGTCATTGACCTAGACAATGCCTTTGTCCTTCCGGGGTTCATTGACAACCATAACCATGTGTTTGAAGCCGCCTCAGAGTTGGGTGGCAATTGTGAACTGGACTCTGAAGCCACATTAGAAGAGCAAATCCCTTACTTAGAAGCCTGTAAAATCAACGCCGAAACCGATGGTCGAGGTTGGCTGATGGGTTATGGTTTTTCTTTGGAAGCGACGCTCGATAGTGACTCTGACTACACCCCACTAGAGATCATCGACAGTATTTTTCCAGATCGCCCTGTGGTGATCATGGAGCAGACTTCACACTCAATGTGGGTCAACTCAAAGGCTCTGAAAATCGCCCGAATCAGCCAGCAATCGCCAGATCCACAAGGTGGCGCTTATTTAAAAGACCAAGACAGCGGCAAACTCAATGGCATCTTATTAGACAATGCTGGCGATCAAGTGATGGAGATGGCTTGGAACAGCCAAAGCGAACTCTTTGAGCAAAGCTACCAAGGGTTAATGTTCGGGCTTGAGGAAGCAGCTACACACGGCATTACCACCATAGGTGACGGCCGAATGTATTGGAAACGAGGTTGGTATGACGTTTGGCTAGAGGCCGAGCAAAATAAAGACTTAACGGCGCGTGTCTCGCTGCGCCCTTGGGTATACCCATCGATGGCAATACCTTCTCAATTAGAAGTCTTTGAGAAGATGTATTCCGACGATAAAAGCCGTCTGTTGCTCGTCGATCAGGTGAAAATGTACAGCGATGGCATCTTTATCAATGGCACCGCCAAAACGCTCGCACCCTACTTAGATACTTATCTACCCCAGTCTCCTAATGGCTTGAACTATATTCCGCCGGAACAAATGAAAGAGTGGCTAACTGCGCTCGAAAAAATAGGGTTTAGCGCCCACATTCATGCCATTGGTGATGGTGCGGTTCGTGAATCGCTTGATGCAATCGAAAGCGTGCGTAAACAAGGCTCAACCAAACCCTACACCCTAACCCATGTCGAATTAATCAATGATGAAGATGTGCCACGCTTTCGCCAATTAGACGTAACCGCAGATTTCCAAGTCGGCTCTGATTACGTTGCAAGGCATCAACACCAATGGGCCGAAGCTTTCCTTGGTGCTCGCCGTGCCAAAGCCATGATGAACTTAGACGCGATACTTAAGACTGATGCCAATATCACCTTAAGCAGTGACTGGAACGTACACGACATCAATCCTTTAGTCGGCATCGCGAATAGCCTAATCATGGGTAAAACGGGCCTAACTGATATCTACACGGCTATCGACGCTTACACGATTAATGCCGCTTCTAGCTTGGGCATCGACGACATCACTGGATCTATTGAGGTAGGCAAATCGGCGGACTTCGCCATTCTCGACCGAGACATCACGACCATATCGGCAAGACAAATAGCCAAGACTCAGGTGTTGATGACGGTGTTGCGAGGAGATGTGGTTTACGAAAAATAGAACCAACAAGCACGTCGAATTGGTTATCGCAACTCAAACGAAAATGAAAACGAAAACGAAAACGAGCCAACTTATTCAGCTGGCTCGTCTTTTATTCACATATGTATTTTAGTTCTGTTACGCGTTGGTGTCTTTAAGCGCGTTCACATTTGATTCTTGCTTTTCATCCAGAGCAAAGTAGATCTTCGATACAATCACTTCAGCAACCAAAATTGTAAATACCACAGCGAAGAACGCAACTACACCGCCCCAAGGGCCTGTGAAGCTCACCTTGTCACCGAACATAAGGTTTATCGCTTCTAGCATGACGAATTTTGAGCCAACAAGAATAATGTATGTCGACAGTGCTCGATACACCTTAGGTGCCGTTCCAGATTTCTGTTTGAAGTAATCCGCTACCTTGTGTTCTAAGCCAATAGAGAGCTTCAACAATAACTGCAGCAGCAACGCCGCTATCAAAGAAATAGTGAAAGATTCAATGTTGACGAAGTCCCAGTACTCATCGAAAAAGTTAAGCACTACTAAGTCCACCAGCACGGCTAACGTGTAACCTACGAATAGACGTTGTGGTGTGTTGAATCCGTAAACTTTGTCTGATTTAGTCATTCTGTCTCTCTCTAATTTGATAAGTCGCCTTGATTTGAAATACATCTTAGCGTTCGAATCGAAGCAAAACTTACCATTTCATGACACCACTCAAAATCATTCACGACATTAATGAATCGTCATAGTGTCCTCGCGCCTCCACCTTTAATAATCCTGGTCGCCCACGTATCACTGTAAAGTAAAATGGCACTATCGATGATCTGCTGCTACCAAGTAACCTGCCACTACCAACTAAAGAAAGAATAGAGACGCTAAATGGATGACCCTTATTTAAGCAATGAGTGTGTTAATTGAAATCTTGCGTCCAATAAGACATCTTCGATGCATCTGACTTACTGGCTTTGTATCCAATCCCCATCTTTGTGTGTCGGCTATTCATCACGTTTTGGCAGTGGCCTTCGTGACCAACCCAACTATTGAGACCGGCATTGTTAACTTGACCATCACTTCGCGGACTGGTGTAACCGAAAATAGGAATCACAACAGAATTGGATGAGAGGACAAACGCATTCTGACCAGAACTGTTCACAACAAAGTGACCTTGAGCATCTCTTCGGTACTGCTCATCTGAGTTCAACTGGGCATTACTCGCCGTGTTATTGTCCCAAGCGATAGGAGCTGCTGGTGGGTAGTTACCACTCGAAAACGATGAACCAAATGCATCACAATAACGTTGTGTCGACCTCGCACAATTTGTCGAGATAACAGATTGGTACTTGATACTGTTCTGACTTAGATCTTCTGGAATATTCACAATTCGACACCATTTTTCATCAGCAACGCCTTGACCGGGCATCCCCCAAATCGCACCATTCAATAATTGATTTGTATCTAGTGAAGCGAAATCGATGAGAGTGTCGCTATTAAGCTGACCTAGATCCAAATCGATCTTTCCAGATGAAGTGTTCAACTCAAAGATCGAGGCCCCAACCTCCTTAGCTGCTGCATTAATTTTGTCGCGCTGTAATAATTCCCAAGAATCACCAAACCGCTCTTTTGACTGCTCTCCATAAGCTTGAGCGATAAAATCGTAAGTAGGTAAATTAGACTCTATCCCGCTCCCATCTTTGGAAACTACGCTGCCAACGGTTTTAAATTCCAACGAACTGTCGAACACCGCATCGTTAAACACATACGATCCCAAATGCTCACTAGAACAAGAGTTACTTTGCATATCGTATCGATATTCAGAAATAGTACCGTCCACAAGTAACTGATGATTCTTCCTTTGCGCGCTTAATCCTGTGGTTTCGTAACAGTGCCAATCGTTAACAAAGTTGCTGCCATTATCGATAACGATTGTTGGTACAGCGATAGTCACATCAACCTTCTGAGTATCTCCATCCTTGAACGCAGGCAGCTCATTTTTGACGGCAATAGATGAAAAATTTCTGATTGGATCCGTTTCTTCGATAAAACCTTCGATCGCAAAAATCATATTGTTGCTAAGAGCTTTAATGTCAGGCTGCTGAGAGGTAGATGATGAGCCGGAATTACTTGAATTACTTGGATTACTTGGATTACTTGGATTACTTGGATTACTTGGAACATTAGTGTTGTTAGACGTTGTGCTGTCACCTCCTGATGAACTCTCTCCACCACAACCTGTAATAATCAGTGCTAAAAGGGCGACTGCCGAGATATTTTGTTTTTTCATGAGTTAATCCTTAACCATATATTTTTCTTGATGTAAGGATGTTGCCTCATAGAACGAACTTAAATTTCAGACCAATGTCAGAGCCCCTAAATACTGACACCGATTTAACATTTTATAAGATATTGTCAATTTAACGTTCGACCTATAAGTAGATGAACTCATTCAGTATTTTCCTTAGGCCTTCCGTTTAAGAGCCAGTTACAGTTCGGTAAATTGACTCTCAACACAAGGTGACGACGATTTGAAATACACCTTAACGTTCGAATAGGAAAAACTTAGAAATATAGAAAAGCACCAAAAGATAAGTCTCGTCATTGCTTGTCATCAAATGGCCATTCTTCAAATGCTGCGCCCCATATGATGACCCCATCAGCGACACACACTCATTTCCAAAAGGTGCAGACTATGAAAAAGCTAATCACTAACGCGAACGTATTTAACGGTGTTGATAACAACCTAATCGAGAACGTATCACTTCTTATTGAAGACAACTTGATTACTCAAATTGGCGAGGTTGATGCAACGTTAGCGGATGAAATCATTGATGCTCAAGCCGGCACAGTCATGCCAGGCCTGATTGATGCGCACGTTCATATCACGCTATCTGCCTCTTTTAATGTCATTGATACGATGACACGTGAAGAAGTGGCGATTCGCTCAGCGAAGATTTCAGAAGAGATGTTGATGCGCGGTTTTACTACCATTCGCGACGTGGCGGGTAATACGCTTGGCCTTAAAAACAGTATCGACAACGGCTATGCGACTGGCCCACGTATTCTTCCTTCAATGGCGGCTATCTCGCAAACCTGTGGTCACTCTGATTACCGTCAAAACCAAGCACAAGAGCGTTTAGCAAACGGCCATGAAGATTCACCTATGATGAAGCTTGGCGCAATGAAAGTGGCAGATGGTCGTTCAGAAGTCTTAAAAGCAGTACGTGAACAGCTGTTTATGGGCGCTTCTCAAATCAAGATCATGGCGGGTGGTGGCGCATCTTCAACGTTTGATCCGCTAGATACGTTGCAATTCACATCTGAAGAGATGAAAGCGGCGGTTGATGCCGCTTCCGATTACGGCACTTATGTCGCTGCGCACATCCACACCTCTGATGCAATGCGCCGAGCCGCTGAAGCGGGCGTGATGTCTTTCGAACACGCGACCATCATGGACGACGACATTGCAGAAATCATTAAAGAGAAAGGCATTTGGGTGATTCCTTCTTACTGTACCTCTTCATTGATTGCAGAGCGTAAGATCCCGCTGCCAAATGAAGAGACATACCGCAAGACAGAACGCGTAGGCAAAGCGATGTTCAAGTCAGCAGAACTGATTAAGAAATACGACATTCAGAACATTGCTTTTGGCACTGACTGTGTGGGTGAAACCAATGTTCACGCAACACAATTGAATGAACTTGGTGCGATTGAGCAAGTATTCGATACCATCACCGCACTTCGCATGGCGACATCAAACTGTGGACGCTTGTTCGAGATGTCGACTTATCAACACCCATACCAAGAAGGCAAGTTAGGTCAGATCGTTGAAGGCGCGTATGCCGACCTATTGATCATCGATGGTAACCCACTGGAAAGTGTTGCTTGTGTGGCGAACACAGAGACACAAAAACTGATCATGAAAGACGGCAAGGTGTACAAAAACACGCTTTAACCTCGAAAAGCGCTCTTCCTGCGCCAAACAACAAAACAACAAAACAACAAAACAACAAAACAACAAATCTAAAGCAAATAACCTAGATGGCTAACTTGGTTGTTTGCTTTTTTTGGATCGCCTAAAGCTTATCTCGCCTTCAATTGAAAATGTTATATATCCAATTCGTGCAGTGAAATATAGACATTAACTTCCATACTACGAGTTAGCTTCCGTTTTTCGAGTTAATTCTCAATCTATGAATTAACTTTCATTCTATGAATTGGTTTCCACTCTATTAATTAATTTACATTTACGTATTACCCACCCAAATGACACCCACCTAAAAACCACAAATGGAATATCAACCTGTAAAAATCAAACATAAAAAATCTATAATTATTTCGTAAAAAATACAGAATAAATGGAATTATTTTAGCATAGACAGCTCTAACTAAATGTTAAATAACCATTTACCTGGAGGCACTATTCAAATGCAACTTTGGTAACCCCTCCCCCTTAAGTTGCACATTAAATAATTTGGATAAGTAAAAATACAATTAATAACTTTTTGTAATCAGGAATTAATAATGAGACTGTTGCTGTACTCAACATGTGGTGTTCTTAGTTTTCTAGGAATATTTGGCCTAGCTGCGTTATACATTGTTTACTAATTTGTAAACTACTTTTATAAGTTAATAAACAAATAAGAAAAAGCCCTAATAAATAGGGCTTCTTTTTATCCATCAATAAAAAACAATGAAAATATTGTAAATTATTCTATTTACTTTTCTCTTCTAGCTTAGCCTTTACTATTTGATATAGTTTTTCGTACGGCAGATAACCGGGGAGCAATGTTCCATCAATGAGCATCGCTGGTGTACCTCGAACACCCAGCTTTGTGAACAAGTCATAGTTTTCAGCAACTTCAGTCGTTATTTTACTGTCTGAAGAAACGTAATCGGTGGCTTTGTTCTTCTTCGCTACTTTCATTATCGAACGAACGTTGTGAATGCCAGGCTTACTGATCAACATCTCTTCAACTGCTTTGTATTTTTCTTTGTCATTGTTCCAGACATTGAGTCCAAAAGTTGCTGAGTTCAGTGGCGAATCTCTCTCCTTTAGAGGGATATAAATATTTATCACCTTGATGTCATTAGGGAACTCATCCGCTATTTTTCGAAGAACAGGATCTAATTTTTTGCACCACGGGCAACTAAAATCAGTCATATTTACGATCGTCAGTTTTGGATGTTCGGAACCATACCAAGGGTGATGTGGGTTGTTATAAATAAAGTCATGACTCTCAGCTAACGTTTTATCAAAGCTACTTTGTTGATCTATGTAAGCAGCCAGACTGTCGTGAACCGAATCGATAATACCTCCATTCGTTTCTAACATTTGCGTTATCTCGGCAATCTTTTCTTGTTTTGTCATTGCGAAAGTGACGGGAGAGAAAGCCAGTGTAACCAATAGTGTGATGATGCTTTTTGTAATGAATTTCATATTTTTCCCATTAATACTTAGCTAACCAAAGTCGGGCTGCGATACCTATTGGCGTAGTAATTCCTGAAGTAACACTTGTTACTTTTCCATCATTAATAACAATGAGTGTTGGCGTTAAGGAGATTCCCCAATCGCGTGCAATTTTACCTTGAGTGTCATTAATGTTGTCGTAGCTATACCCTTTAGCATTCATATAGCGTTGAACTCTTTCATCTTTACCCGAAGTCAGTGATACACCAACGACGGGATAGCTTGATGAAAACCAATCAACCACTGGCGTCACAAATTTGCAGGCGACGCACCATGTCGTCCAAAAATAAACTAATACCGGCTCTTCCTTACTCATCTCTATTACATCTATCGGTTTACCGGATAACGACACTCCGACCATTGGCGGAACGTTCTGCATTGGAACGTCTTTTGTACGCCAATAATCAACACCAAAGACCACGACCAATGCGAACAAGATATACAGTAATGCCGATCTCAATTTCTGCTTTTTGGTCTGAGGTTTTGCCTTAGCTTTTTTTCTCATCATTCGTCATCACCTCTTGCCTTCTCAATGGCTTCCATCACCGCATCACTGGTTAAGATGACAGGAAGCTCAATACCTTCCGGAGCGTTAGGGCCATAAACCACATTGAACGGAACACCGAACCGGTTGTGATCTTGTAGGTATGACGTGACGCTATCACTCGGTACAGTCCAATCCCCCTCCATCGGCACTACATCACCTTCAGTCAATACGCTGTAAACAGGATCTTGTAAGAGAACCCCGATCTTGTTTGCTTTACAAGTCACACACCAATCAGCGGTAACATCAACGAAAACTACTTTGTCATTAGCAACATGATCATCAATGACTACGGTCGACAAAGCTTCCCACTCAGGTTCTGGTGGCAGCATTTTGGATGTTGCCTTCTCGACAAATAACGAGGCAGAGATAACACTCAACAGCAACAAGCCAACAGCACCCGCAGTCTTGATTCCATGCACTTGAACCAACCTGACAAGCAATAGGCAAACACTGACCGCCAGTATTGCGTATAGCCACAATTGAGGGACATGAGGTCGAAGCAAGCTAAAGAGCCAGACGCTAGTGATTAGCATCATTCCGCCGAACAGGTATTTAACACGGTTCATCCATGCCCCAGGTTTAGGCAGCGCCAAAGCTATCGATGGGAATGCAGCAACGATGATCCATGGAAGTGCCATACCAACGGCAAGTGCTGTGAAAATACCAAACATCGTCGGGATAGTCGTGGCAAGAGCAAATGCAACGGCTGTCCCAAGAAATGGAGCAGAACATGGCGTAGCCAATAGCGTTGCGAACATGCCTTGTGTAAAGTGTCCGACGTAACTACTGTCTCCTTTGGTTGCCATCCACGTATTTGTATTCGATGAAAGACGGATCTCGAAAAGCCCTAACATGTTGGCGCTGAAAAGGGCTGTGACGATAAACATCCCACCGATAAACCAACCGTTTTGGAACTGAATTCCCCAACCGATAACGCTGCCTGATATTTTTAACACAGCCAAGAAAGTGGCGATTAACCAGAAGGATGCGAGGATGCCACTCGCAGATGCAAGGAATTGGAACCTAACCTGTTTTCTTGCCATGCCTTGAGCAGAAATAACCCCACTCAGTTTCATTCCAAGTACAGGGAATACACAGGGCATGATATTGAGAATCAACCCTCCTAATAGCGCCAAAAGCACCATACTTATCATGGAGCTATTGCCCACAATGCCGTTAGTAACAGTGGCTGGGTATTCTGTGATGAAGTCTTTGTCTTTGATGCTGACACGAATGTGCTGGTTGTTGAGATCGGGTGTGCCCATCCAGCTGCTTACGTCGTAAGTCGCAATGGCTTGGTTACCTTCAATTTCAATGTGAGGAATACCAAATTCAGCATCTTGCATTTCATCTGAATCACCATCCACGATTATATCGGGTGCAGTCCAACCAATTTGATGTGTAGCAATAACTTGAAGTTGCGACTTGTGAGCATCCCAAATCGTAGATGTGCCCTCTACAAGCGGTGAGTCTTTCGGCACTTCGCTCATTGCTTTTGCGTAGACAAGCATCGCGTCGTTATTCACGGTCATCTCACTTGGGTTAAACACCAAGTTGATGTCAAAATCCGTGAGAATACATATGGTGGTGCATGAAGACATCGTCAGCACGGCATGGAGCTCAACAGGTTTGTTCATATCATCAATATGAAGATTCATCGGAAAGATGATGTTGTGCTTGTAGCCCAGCGTATCTATGCCGAGCAAGTTGAAGCGTTGAGGAAACTTCCAAAACCATTGCAGTTGCGAAACGTTCTTAGAGTCGGCCCATTTAATTTTGGGCGCAATGCCTCCTTCGCCAGGACTTCTCCAGTAAGTTTTCCATTCATCAGAAAGGTTCACTTCCAGATAACCCGCCGCGGTTTTATCTTCTTTATTAATTTGTCCTGTCATGACAAAACGCGTTTCTACATACGGATGTAACTTGTCTTGCATCCAACCCGTTGTAACAGGAGTCATCGATTCGCTCGCACTTGCGTTCACAGTGAATGTTGAACACAGCGCAACGAATAGCCAAAGCACAACAAAGCGCAATGACATTTTGCTTTTAGGCATGTCTAATTTTTCCTTAAAAAATGAATAATATGAGTGTTAGTTAAACGCTCTTATTCTCATTCTTTAAAGACACAGACCTTGAGATGGATGCGCCTACCTTTGTGGAGGATTGGCTCAGTGAAGGGAGGGAAATACGGGACAGTACTTAGCAGCCACAATACGACGACAACGAGTATGAAGTACGTGAATATAGCTTGATCATTGACTTGGTGGTGATCAAAATTTATCAGGTGTTCTGATAACTCACATTTTTGGACGGATTGGCCGTCTTGGGATTGAGATGCCCCATCAATAAAAACGCCACCATCGCTAATCTTATTTGCCTGCACGGCAGTAGAAATAGCAGAATCACTGTTGTCATAATTTACTTTGCAGCCTTGGATAAAACTCATATTACTGGCGAGACAGAAACAGATAACCCAACCCACTAATAATAGTGCGCTACGAGTTAACTGATGTGTGTTTCGACTTGAGATCATATCTAAACTGCAGATGTCTTGTGATGGTAAACGTAGCAATACGACTTAACTAAAATAATAAAGTTCAATTTTTTTCGTATGGCCGATAATTTTCATGAATCAAAGCGATTGAGAATGGCAAGAATCGTATACCAACAATCAGTATCGGAAAGACATTCTCTAAAGCACATCAACAATCGAAGTATCACTCGCCGTTAATGAGAGTGATGCCCCAAGAGCGTTTGTTGATCGGCCATTGTCCTCACTATTGAAAATAGAGTTAGGCCTCGTCGATATAGGCACCGTGGTGAATTTAACAGATTCTCCCTTTGAGAAAAGAAATGCAAAGCTTAGCATGTGGCAGCCGCTGACCTTCTTACTTGAAGATAATGCTGGGCTCTATTTTCTATCTGAATATGACCCAAATAAAATCCCAATCCTATTCGTACATGGAATCAATTCAACGGCTTTAGATTTCGCCCCTCTCATTGAAAAAATCGACCAATCTAAATATCAAATATGGGTGTTCACTACCCTTCTGGTTTATCTCTATCTTTGAATTCGAAAGGCTTGAACAATCTGTTACATACAGTTGTGAGTGAATATAAGAACCAGCAACTGCATGTTGTTGCCCACAGCATGGGTGGCTTAGTCGTGACTAACAGTATTCGCCAGTGCCGTATGGGCAGCTATGCGATTTTGTAAGCAGCGTAACCACCATCTCTTCGCCGTTTGGTGGTGTCGAGTCAGCTAAACAAGGGGTTGAGTACTCACCCGTAGTAATGCCTGCATGGGTTGACTTAAACCCAGACGGGAAATTTATCGCTGACTTATTTATTGATAACAGTAAGATTCACATCCCCTACTTTTTAGCCTTTGGTTATAACTCTGGCGATCTATTTAATACCAACAGTAACGATGGCGTCATCAATTTATCAAGCCAGTTGTCACGCCCCGCTCAATTGAATGCCGACCAAATTCGTGGTTACAACGAAAACCATCTCAGTATTTTAGATAATGATGATCTGTTTGAAGACCTGTCGAGCTTTTGGCTAGCAGCAGAGCAATAACCCCTCCCTATACATAACCCGGCAAACCAGTTGGCGTGAATGGTATGAACATTGGCGGTATTTGCACTGCAAGCCAACACGCCAATCTTTATTCTAGTCCCATAAATCAGCACATGGAGTGACGCGAAGCCTAGCGAGCTAGGTTTCGAAACAAGGATAGTGACTTTCTAACTTGGGATAGAAACGATGACTATCAATGAATTAAAACGCAGAGATTTTTTCAAAGTTATGGGGAAAGGTGCAGTTTCTGCTGCGGCTATCTCTCTGCCTACCTTAGCGAATGCAACACCAACTTCGCCAACAAATTTGCCTTCAGATCACCAAACCGTTGATGCGACCGAGATGGCGAACCTGATAAGAGACAAAAAAGCCTCGCCAAAAGAATTCGTGCAAGAAGCCATCTATAAAATTCGCCAGACCAACGATCAGGTTAATGCGGTTGTTTCTGAGTGCTTTGACTTAGCGCTAGAGCGTGCAAACTCGTTTAACCCGAACTCACCCTTTGCTGGCGTGCCTTTCTTGGTGAAAGACTGCGTTGATGTTGTTGGGCTTGAATGCACCCTGGGTTCGAAGCTAAACCAAGGCAGAAAACCCAACGCGACCTCTTGGTTTATTCGAGCGACTCAAAATGCAGGGTTGAACACCATTGGCATGACGAACATCCCTGAGATGATGACACTAGGCTGCACACAGAACTCCCTTTACGGCGCTACACGCAACCCATGGGATCTAAGCCGAGGTGTTCACTCATCGACTGGCGGTGGCGCAGCAGCGATTGCAGCTGGCTATGTACCATTGGTGCATTCTACTGATGGCGGCGGCTCTTCTCGTATGCCCGCTTCAGCGACGGGAATCTTTGGTTTTAAACCAAGTCGTGAATCTTTGATCTCAGGGCTAACTGATGGCTCAACAAGCGAAGGTTTTACTCATCAATCGTTTATGTCGAGAACCGTTCGTGACGCTGCTTTGGCAGTTTCAGTCACAGAGCATCATACAAAAAATGACTTTGAGACGCCTTTTCCTCGAACCCCAATAGGAATGGTTAATGCTTCTCTTAACCGTCAGATAAAGATTGGCGTCACCCTAAAAGATATCCACGGCAGGCTCCCCGATGAAGATACGCTCGCAGCCATTCGCTCTACGGTCTCTTTGCTCGAAAGCCTTGGGCATATCGTTATCGAAGTTGAACAACCAATCCAAGATGGCGATGTGTTCATGCGTAACTATATGGGCGTATTTGGCAACAAGATGGCAAGCTTTGCTGAGCAATTCGACCACTTAGGTATGCCGCTAGAATCGATGCCAGACAAAGTCAGCGATAACGTCGTCTATTTAGCTCGCACGATGCAAGCTCGCTTAAAAGCCACTCCTAGCTTGTATATCGACTCTCAAGAACGATGCCGAAACTTCGCGACCAATCACAACCGAGAGTTCTTTAAAAACATCGACATTTGGCTCACCCCTTGTGCAAACCATGTTCCTTTGGACATCGAATATTTCGACCAGAAAACGCATTCCGGCAAAGAGATATGGGCACGTTCAGAGAAATTAATGTCCTACACGCCAATCGAAAACGTGGCAGGCAATCCGGCGATGTCGGTTCCCTTGTATTGGAACAAGCAGAACCTTCCAGTTGGTAGCCACTTTTCCGCAGCAAGAGGCAACGACCGCCTGCTATTTGAATTGGCCTATCAACTAGAACACGCCAAGCCTTGGGCAAACAAAAAAGCCCCGATTGCGCTTTAAAAAGCAATTCACTTTCAAGAGCTATTTATTTTCAAGAGCTATTCGATTTCGAAATCAGTTCGATTAAAAAACTATTCAAGTACGAGTCTATTGATGAAACATATTATTTTCCTATTCTTGGCAAGCCTGACGCTTGCGCCACACTCATTCGCAGCTCTAGCACCAAGCGAAGGCTTCAGTGGCAACATGACCTTCCTAACTGGCTTCACCGCAAACTCAAGTAACCTCGATGTTGGTCAAAGCAACCATCAATCTCAAGCCGATTTAATGTCGTCGGGTAACACGGAAGCCGAGGGAATGGTCGCGGTTTTGGGTTCGGTGCAATACACCTTTGGCACTTTGAATCACAAACAGTTTTTCTTAGGTACCTCAAGAGACGACATCATCACAGGTACGTTGGCATTTGAAGTTGGATATAGGCAGCAAGTCGAAAGTGGCATGGTGGTCGATTTTTCTATCTTGCCGACTCTGATATCAGGCGAAGTATGGGATGACCCTTATGCTGTTGACTCAAATAGGAAAGAAACCGACCTCACTGGCACTGTGGTTCGAATGCAGCTTTCAAGAATATTGGGCTCGAACTTTAATCTCGATGTCGCTTCTGGTGAGTCAGACGTTAAAAAAGAAAACACCGGTCTAAAGGGGCTTGGTTTAACTGACGAAGAACGCGCATTGATGATTCGAGAACGAAAGTACTTTTATCTCAAGTCTGGTTACCAGTACTTCTTGAAAGACGGGTCAGGCATTCTCACACCTTCAATGAATGTTTTCTCTTCAGATTCTGAGGGTGATGCACTGTCGTTCTTGAGCCTTGGCGCGGAAATTAACCTAGCGAAAAGATACGGAAATCATGGTCTTGCTTTAACACTCAATGCAGCAAAACGCAGCTATGATAAAGAGAACCCGATCTTTAATAAGACACGTGAAGACAAAGACTTTGGCGCCTTCGTTGCTTATGAATATGCCAATATTTTTGATGCGAAAAACTGGTCTCTGGTATCACTACTCGGCGCGAAGACAACGAATTCGAATATTGAGTATTACCAATCATCACAATATGTGGTTTCAGTCGGTGTTGATTACAAATTCTAAGATTGAACTGAGGTTTTCATTACTTGTAACCCGTAAACAAATCCTTTAATTTGGACATATTACCGAGAAGAACACTCTTCAATCGCCAGCAATAACAGGGAGTTATGGTGGAAAGTTTTAGTACTCAATTGCCCATTTTTTGGTTTAAAACTTTAGATTCTGCTATACAGGCTAGAATTGGAGACAGCAGCGATATCTGGTCGGGAGCAGAGGTCTATAAACAACTTTGCTCCGCCGAATCGATCTCGGCTTATCAGCTTCAAACCGCCATCACCAACATCTACCAACGCTTTGATCATGAGCTGATTGACCTGTTTGATGAGTCCGCTCGCTACTTCGATGAGCTTGAAATGGGCGCGCCGGTAATGGCCATGCTCACCGCGCCAGATCTCGCCAGCTTTTGCCAACTGCTGAGTCGATATTCCATTCATATACATCCGCTACTGAAAATATTCAGCCGTGAAACAGAAAATGGTGAAGTTGAACTTTGGGGCGTCACACCCGAGTACATTGACGAAACCACACTGATGACACACATCAGCTTGGGGCTCTATTTCAGTATTATGATCAAGCTCGTTCGCAGATACCTTAATGCGCCGAATCAAAAGCTCGCCATTCACATCCACAAGAACACCATCGGTGATGAGTTCTTGAGCATCTATGAGCGTGTCTTTAATGTTGAAATGAAAGAGGGCTTCCCCGCCCGCTACCTTCTATTTCCTAACGATCTTGTCCAGGCGAAACCTCGCCAATTCCAAGCTGACTTTCATGCAGAGTTAGTACGAATCGCCGATCAACAGATGGAAAAAACGTTAAAAACTAGCTTGATCTACAAAGTGAATGAAACGTTCAAGGTGCTCGCGGTGAAAGACACCAACCTAGATAGCGTGGCGAACAATCTTCATATCAGCCCTCGAACCCTGAATCGTAAGCTTAAACTACAAGGTGTGAGCTTTCGTCGTTTGTTCGATAAATACCGACTTGAACTGAGCATGACGTTACTGAATCAAAACGACGGCAATATTACCTATGTGGCTCACGAGCTTGGCTTCTCAGACTCGAGCGCATTCAGTCGAGCATTCAAAAACTGGACTGGGCACTCACCTACTGAACTCAGGTCGTAACAGCAGATCTCGCATCCCGTATCACTAAGCATCGAACGACATTGTTCTTACTTGGTTTTTTGTTCTTACATATTTTCGATTCTCATGTATTATGTGCGCCCACAATTGTATGACAAATATGTAGCACTGTTTCTGTATGACCAAAGCCACCAACCACGCGATTTTGCTCTTAGTATTCGCCAACCTGCTCGCCTCCTTTTCAGACGTCTCACTCAAAGTGCTGAACGGTGAAGTGCCCACGTTCCAATATGTGTTTATCCGCCAGCTATTGAGCGTGATGTTGCTGCTCCCTTTTTGGCTAAAGCTACCCAAAGAGACACGCATGCAAGGTGGTTGTCGCATCAATTTTTTGCGGGCTCAATTCATCCTAATGGGAAGCGGCTGCGCAATGATTGCCATCACACACCTAACGTTGGCGACCGCAAATGCGATGTTCTATGTTGGGCCCATTCTTATGCTCCCGCTTTCTATTGTTTTACTGAAAGAGAAGCCGACATCATCAAAAGTGGTGGCGACATTGATTGGTTTCGAGGGTGTGTTAATCGTGTTGCGTCCAGAGCAATTTCACTGGGCCGCTATTGCAGGGTTAGGCAGTGCGCTCGCGATGGGTGTCGGCAATATTTTGATTAAACGTCTTCACGCAGAACAACACATTATCTCGACACTATTTTGGACCAGTGTGATGACTCTACCGCTGGCGTTGGCTCTTGCTCTGCCTGCATGGGCGGCGATTGAATGGCGTCATGTTGGGTGGATTATGGCAATCAACCTGTTCGTTCTTGGATACCATGCCCTTGTGGTGGTGGCTTATAAAAAAGCACCAGCAAACCAAATTGCTCTCGCAGAATATTCGGGGTTGGTGTTTGTGACCCTATTTGGTGTGATGTGGTTTGACGAGATTCCAGACATGTTGACCCTTGTCGGCATCAGCCTGATCGTCATTCCTATGATGCCAATAAAATGGAAGAAGTACTTCAGTACGTCAAATCAAACGGCGCTTGATGTAGAAGCCAATCAGCCTAAGCCTTAATCGTCGGCAGCATCATTAAAGCACATTGAGCTAACCCAGTTTCGACTTATTCAAACTAGAAAAGGGACCGGTATTTCTACCCGTCCCTTTTTATTTTCGTTTGTGTAAGGTGTTACTTAAGCTTGAACACCAACACTTTGTTGTATGCCGTCACCATCAGTAAGTCTTGCTGTTTCCCGCCAATTTCTAGGTTGCTGATATGGCCTGCATCGATAGCAATGAAGTCTATTTGCTTACCGTCTTTATCGAACACACCCACGCCACCATGCGCTGCAATAAAGAGGTTGTCATCGGCATCAACAGCAACGCCATCAACCATAGGTTCAGAACCAGACTCCGCCTTCACTTGAGCAAACTGCGTCTTATTGCTGAGTGACTGTCCATCAACATCAAATCGGTATACCCAGCCATCAGATGTGTCGGCAACGTATAACGAAGATTCATCAGAAGAAAAAGCGATGCCGTTTGGTAACTTGAACTCTCCAGTGATCAACTTTAGATCACCATCTAGGTAACGATAAACGCCATTAACCGGTTGCTCTGGTTCTGCCTTTGCTGGGCCGTAACCTTGAATACCAAACGGAGGATCGGTAAACCACACGCTGCCATCACTGTTAACGGTTAAATCGTTCGGGCTATTGAGCAGCTTGCCGTTGTACGTTGCAGCGACAATCACTTTCTCTCCGTTGCCCTGACGGTACGACAGCTTTCTATCATGACGTGCCGCCCACAGGTTACCTTTGGCATCGATATCGAGACCATTGGCATAACCAGAATTGTCATCAAAAACGCTCAACTTGCCGTTAAGATCGTAAGAATAGGTTGTGTTATTGGGAATATCGCTAAACAAGAAACGTTGATGTTCCACATCCCATGTTGGGCCTTCAACAAAGCCGAATGAGTCTCCAACCAATGTTGGGTTGCTTTCTACAACAGAGGCAGCTGAAACATTCATAGAGGCAGCCATTGCAGCGGTAATAAGTAGTAATTTGTTCATTGTTCTTCTCCTTTCTGTTTACGTTTTGAATCTTAGTTTCTTGAAGGAGAGAGAAAAACAATACAAAATGACTTCACTGTTTACTAAATGGTGTTAATGATGAATTTGATTTATATGCAGACCTTCTTGACTGTCGCCGAAGAGCAAAGCTTCACCAAGGCCGCTGAAGTATTGGATGTGTCAAAAGGTTTGGTGTCTCGGCATGTACAACGACTCGAAGAAACATTGAATTCCAAGCTGTTTCACAGAACGACTCGTTCTATCAGCCTCACAGAAGTGGGTGAAGAGTTGTATTCGAAAGCGAAGCAAATTCAACTATTAGCAACCGAAGCGGAAATGCGTGTCTTAGACATGACGCAGGAAGTGGCAGGCGATTTGAAAATTACCGCACCGATAGAGTTTGGGCGTGCGCTTTGTCGTCATATCATCCCTACTTTCAAGCAAGAATACCCAAAAGTGGATTTGATTCTCGACTTTGGGCCGATGAAAAAGAAGATAGAGTCCGGAGACTTTGACATTGCTTTTAGAGCCTACGATGAATTGCCTAATGATGTGATTGCCAACGATCTCGGGCACATCCGCAATGTTCTCGTTTGTAGTGCGGATTACGCATCGACTAACCCACTCGCCACTACTAAAGACATCCATAAATGCAGCTTCATTCTTAACAGTCAAAATGAGCGTTGGAATCAGCTGGAGTTGATCAATGGTGAGCAAACCTACCATGTTGAAGTAACCGGAAGCGTTAGCTCAAATACCTACAGTTCAATTTTGGAGTTAGCGATGCAAGGGATAGGTGTCGCCAGCTTGCCGTTCTATCAAGTTGAAGAGCAGCTCAAACAAGGTGAGCTTATTCACGTGTTCCCAGAATGGTCGATAAAAGCCCAAAAGCTAAGCCTTATCTATGCTCAAAGAAGAGTAACACCGCAGAAGTTGGTCACTTTTAACCGAGCCGTAAAAGAGTGGTTGGAATCGAATAACGCTTATACGTTTAAGGACTTATCGAGCTAAGAAGACCCTAGCTCGATTTTGATTACTACCTCAAAGAAATTACCTAAATAGATTTAGAAATCAAATCTGCTTTAAGTAACCCTCCCTTTGTTAATAGCTTAGGAGAGAAATTAGGGTTTCTACGTTGTTTAAATGCTGCCAATATTTTCTGCAAGCCCTCGGCTTCTAACAAAGAAATATTGATATCTGTATCCATGTCAGCTGCATCGATAAAATCTTCGGAGAACTTTGGAGCAACAATCAATACTTGAGCAACTCTGTGCCCGTTGGCTTCACAACGCTTAACGTATGCCTTAACTTGACGAGAAGTCGAAGAATATTTCGAGAATTGCCCGTTCTTAAATGACTTTGCTTCACCAATAATAACATCATCATTTTCCAACGAGATAATGATGTCAGCTTTGTCTTTTGCTGTATTGATATCTTTTCTCAAATCTTCATCTACGTTCATTCCTAGCTGCTCTAAGATTGAACGAGTTGCTTCTTCAAATTTAACACCGATATCTGCTTCTTTGATATCAATCCCTGCAGATTGTAGTCCTTGAAGGTCACGACAAGCTAAGAGATGATAATTTTCAATTAAGCGATCATTTGCGCTAGCAAAGCTCTCAATGATCTGACTTCTTGGATTGCCGCGTCTCGGCAAGTTCATATCATTTCGAATAGTTTTTATTTCATCGTTACTGTAAAGATAAAGAATATCTAATGGTGTAATACTGAGAGCTTTTAAGCGTTCAGGGTCCAAGGTTTCCTTATTCTCAATCTCAAAGTCAGCACGGATTCTATCTTCAACACTAAGATCAGTCCGAGACAAAGCCTCTAACAACTCTTTATAACCACTTACACTAAGTAAATTAAACTCTTCGTCTTCTGATGCTCTTAAGTATTCAATCATCACATCGATACGGTCTTGAAGCCTTGTACCAATTCTTGAAATATCCAAATCCATATCTTCAATAAGTTGCTTGATGCGCTCTTTACGTTGGTTCTGGGTTGCATCTTCACTATGCAAATCTGTCATCAAAATACTTCTGATGGATAAACCTGAATGTACAATAGTTGTTATTTTATCCTGTCGCTCAACCCCTCGAATTTTATACCCATGGTTCTTAAGTATGTTGGATAGATCAGCGTCAGAGAAAGACCTTAAAATACGAAGTACATACTTATCGTGTAATTCCTTTCCTAGAACATCATGTAAAGATTCGATCACCTCATCGGCAACCATAACCTCAGCGCGGCGTCTATTGATAAGGATGATTCCATTTTCACGTAGGTACTCAAGCGAGTTTTCAATCCCTAGTTCTGGAATTGGATCCACTGAATGTTCAATAGCATGAATTTCTTCTCTTGAAAGCGCTAACCTTTCAGCTAATACATTTAAGATGCTTCTTTCATCTTCAGATATTTTTGCAGTGCGGTTAGATTTTAGATCATTATCAAACGCTGTCTTCATGCATTCACGATAGATATCTAAACGATTCAAGCGCTCAAAATCGATTGAATCATTATCTTCAATTTCTTTGATAAGACTTAAGCTTAAATCATTAATTTCTTTGTATTCTCTTGCGTAAAGACTCTCAATCCAAGGAATGGTTGCAATACAATTACCATCTCTTACGAGTATATTAATGAGCAAAGCGACTTGAGGCCCACCAACCGCAATTTGTTCTTTGAGGTGCTTTTTGAAAAAGGTTTGGATTAGGCTAAACAGTTGCGTTATTTCATTGCCTGACGCAGCTTTAAGCTGCCCATCAATTTTATCAAGTTGTTTTGCTAAATCAGGGTCATCTTTGATGTCTTGACATAACTTGTCTATACAGTTAACGAATTTTGAGCGTTCAACTTGATTTGTATGGGTTAGAACCTGATTTAATTTCATGAAATAGCCTGCTGAAATACATAGAGTAATCGATGGATAATAACTCCGCATTTATTGTAGGTATATCAGTCAATACTAATTTGTTAACTATGTCACCAGTTTAGTATCAAATAACCGAACAATCATCGATAACCGTCTTGAGCCGCCAACTTATTCTCTTTATCAATCATTATCGTGGTTAGTAAAAAAACAAAAAGGGATTGGTATCTCTCCCAATCCCTTCACTACTTGTTTATAAAGTAACGGCTCTTACTCTCTACAAACTCTCAATTGCCTTTTGAACTGCAGGGCCAATCTGGCGCTTACGTGAGGTTACGCCTTCCAAAATCAGCATGTCGCTTGTTGGTTCAGCGTTGAAAGCCGACTTGATGACTTGATAGTCGCTTTCATCTACCCACAGTAAGTTTGCTTCTTTGTTCTTAGTGTCTGTGATGGAGAAGAACAGATGGTCTAGCCCGTTCTCTTCTTTATAAGTCTTCATTGCTGCTCGAAGATCGTCATGTAGTGGTCAACAAATTCCGGACACTGACTTAAGCCGATTTTCGGCATTTACTGGCGACAGCCCATCATTTGCTTGATGAGGCCGTTGCCGATTAT
>NZ_CAWPOA010000053.1:0-306 GCF_963889365.1 Vibrio sp. OPT20
TTGCATGTGTTAGGCCTGCCGCCAGCGTTCAATCTGAGCCATGATCAAACTCTTCAATTTAAGATTTTGTGACTCAACGAATACTGACTTCAAAACTACTATGTAATTTTAAAGCTATTACCATTCCAACAGAATGGTAATGAATTGACTGTGCCGATTAACTACAAGTAGTTAAACGTATTGGTCACTCAGTTCATTGAAATCATTTTGTTACCGAAGTAACTGTCATTACCTAAGTAATAACGTTTTGATATTCATCAACGAGTGCCCACACAGATTGATAGGTTTAAATTGTTAAAGAGCTTT
>NZ_CAWPOA010000054.1:0-481 GCF_963889365.1 Vibrio sp. OPT20
TGAGTTGACCACTGCGGAGTGGTAGTTCAGTTGGTTAGAATACCGGCCTGTCACGCCGGGGGTCGCGGGTTCGAGTCCCGTCCACTCCGCCACTTATTAGAAAAGCCCTGCTAGAAATAGCAGGGCTTTTTTACATCTCAAGAAAAGTGTCTTGCCCTTCGGCCGAATGAGTCCAACAAAGGGTTTGCCTGAAGTCCGCAACCCCGTCCATTCCGCTACTTATTAGAAAGCCTAGTCTGACGACTAGGCTTTCGTCGCTTCTAACGTATTAGTTTTTGGATCTTGGTTATAGACCTTATCGCTACATATTGAGGTGTCTCTCTAGATAGTGGGAGGCTCGTGCTGTTTTACATTTAAACCTGATGAATTGAGATGGTTACTTCTAATACCAGTTCCATTAATTAACTTACCAATCGAGTCCAATCTCTAAAGCAGAGGGATTGGACTCTGCGTTTATCTTCACAAAAACTGTTCCAAGCAT
>NZ_CAWPOA010000055.1:0-225 GCF_963889365.1 Vibrio sp. OPT20
TGGAGCCGTTTGTATCAATACAGGCGAAGCTGAAGCTATTGTTTCACCGTTAAGCAACATGGAAGCAATGACGAAGCATCTTGAATTAATCTCAACGGTGACCCCTAGAGGTAAACATTCCGTGGTCATTATGGATCAAGCGAGCTGGCATCAAACACATTTAGCCAATCATTTTAAGAACATCACGATAATCCATATCCCGCCATATTCACCAGAATTAAACCC
>NZ_CAWPOA010000056.1:0-2240 GCF_963889365.1 Vibrio sp. OPT20
GACCCACCTGATTCCATGCCGAACTCAGAAGTGAAACACAATAGCGCCGATGGTAGTGTGGGGTTTCCCCATGTGAGAGTAGGACATCGCCAGGCTCCAAATTTATTTTCACTTTTAAAAAGTGAAGACAAAAAGTTTTCAAAATCGTTTTAAACGGTTCTTGAATTGCTGATATAGCTCAGCCCGGTAGAGCGCACCCTTGGTAAGGGTGAGGTCCCCAGTTCGAGTCTGGGTATCAGCACCATTATTTAGTTGATTTGATTCATCAACTTGACAACAGAATTTGTTTGACGACCATAGCATTGTGGACCCACCTGATTCCATGCCGAACTCAGAAGTGAAACATAATAGCGCCGATGGTAGTGTGGGGCTTCCCCATGTGAGAGTAGGACATCGTCAGGCTTAAATTGCATTATGCTGAATAGACACTGCGGAGTGGTAGTTCAGTTGGTTAGAATACCGGCCTGTCACGCCGGGGGTCGCGGGTTCGAGTCCCGTCCACTCCGCCACTTATTTAGAAGCCTCGCTAGAAATAGCGGGGCTTTTTTACATCCAAATTATAGTGCTTTGCCCTTCCATCTAATGACTTCCACATAAGGCTTCCCGTACCCCATAACTCTTAGCCAACGCGTCCCCATTATTCCGTCATTTATCAGAAATCCCAATCCTACGACTAGAATCACATCATTTCTGATTCCAATTGTGGTTTGACACAAGAAAGACTTCAAACGCATGCAACTCTTTAAGCTTACTGATCAAATACTCGAGCCATACGACGTTGTAAGTTAGGTTAATGAGACTGTTTTGACTCAGCGCCCCATTCAATACCTGAAACTATACAAGCATTACAACTCATCCTGCTTGCTCAGTGCTTGGGGCCTTCTTCAAGTATTAGCTAACAGCCCTTCGTCTAGGAAACCTGACTTCTGGCCTATCAGTGAATCTAGAGGATAGCCTGATGTGTATGGAGGATTTCGCTAAGAACGCTAGAGTCCTTAATGAGTCGACTTAATAGCTCTTGTTATGCATTGAGCTTAAACCACTCTCGATGGCATTAAGCACTTTGTTCGAAACATTTCAAAGGGTGAAAGCGGACTAGATTCAGTTTGAAGGTGAGAGTAGCTAGGCTGAGCTCCCCAAGTGATGCCGGAAGGATATATAAGCTAAGAAATAGAGTATTCCTCGATCCGTGCAGTGATGTTTATCACCCAACTGATTGAGATTTTCTGGTTCTAGGCACTGGTATCTTAGGATGTTTACCGGTCTCTCTTCGATTCTGATGTGCTTGTCGACTCGATATGAATTAGTTGTTTTCACCGCTTTTACTCTGAACATATTGATTTCTTGCTGGTTAGTTCAAGCTATGTTTAGGTTATTACGACTAATATTAAGCTAAGAAGTGTCATTTCTGTTGCTTGGTAAGAATAGAAAATTCCCCAAATCATAGGCGGATAATTTTGTTATTATTTTAAAAAATAGATAAAGCCTTAAAACCTAATGGGTCGAACTATGAAATTAAGCTTTAACTTTGAAGATGCTAGCCAGATCTTTGTAGGATCTTTTGCTTTGGCCGTGCCGATTTCTTTTTCTGAAGAAGCGTGGAAGTTAGGAGAGACTTTACCGAGCGCTAATCTATTGCTGTTATTTTTACTATCAGCTGTGTTCCTCGGCTTCTATACGTATGAGAGTGTATTCCAGAAAGATATTGTCGCTCGGTTGCCGGTGTTTATTTTCAGAATAGTTATTGCTTACGTCATGACGGCAATGGTCGTTGCTTTAGTGCTAACTTGTTTGGATAAACTACCTTTATTAAGCGACCCAATTGTATCGATCAAAAGAGTGATCGTTATTTCCATGCCAGCGTCTATGGGGGCTATTGTGGTGGATAGTTTCGATAAAGAGTGAATCGTCTTGTCACTTAAAGTTAAGTTATCAACAGAGCCTTTCTAGAGCTCATTTGAGTCATTCTTTAGATAACTCAAGTAGCGAGTTCGTTACGACCGACCTATACGTGAATGTATCGGTTATTGTTGTGAGAGTTTAAAGGGAATTAAAGAGAGAAGTCTGGTTGCTTTAGAAGGCATTGAAACCGTTGGTTTCTGTATTAGACGAGGTATTGGTAATGGGAAGGCGAGGGGACTTATACCAGTTCCATTAATTAACTTACCAATCGAGTCCAATCTCTAAAGCAGAGGGATTGGACTCTGCGTTTATCTTCACAAAAACTGTTCCAAGCATTG
>NZ_CAWPOA010000057.1:0-5863 GCF_963889365.1 Vibrio sp. OPT20
TCGCGTTGGAGGTTGCGCCGATAAGCTTTGATAAATCTGAGTTCATATAGGCTCCTTTCAGAGTCTATATTAGATCATGAATTTAATGGAATTGGTATTACATCAGACAAACTTATCTCGCAGATACAAAAACGCCTAGCGTTTACTAGGCGTTGATAAATAATATTTCTAATACATCGACTACAATATTTGTTTAAGGACTCTATCGGCTTTGACACGAGTGATCTTACGAATCAACTTCTGAACCTCCATCGGATAGCTCTCAACCTTGTCCAATTGCTTATAAGTGCAGATTAGCTGAGTGTGTTGAAGAATATTATCTACTTCAGCCTGGAACTTGTCTGTTAGATGATGGTAGTTATCTTGGATAAAGATACCGTTTTCTAGATCCAGTTTCCATGCTCGAGGATTTAGGTTATTACCTGTTAGAAGCATGTAGCGCTTATCGACCCAAATACCCTTTAGATGGAAGCTATTTGAATCGTGTTGCCAAAGTCGAATCGAAAGGTTACGACTAGCAATATGAGCTTCGTTGGCTTTAGCAAAACGACGCAGGTTCAACTCGTAAAGGTATGGTAAACCACCAATCGTTTTAAACTCTTCCTCTGGGGAGATAAAGAAGTCATTGGCTGTCTTATCGCCAACAACAATACTGACCTTTACGCCACGTTTAAGCGCTCTCTTTACTTCTTTTGCTAGACTCGGTGGGAAATTGAAGTAAGGCGTACAAATGAAGATCTCGTCTTTAGCCTGAGCGACAAGTTGATTGATTCCCTGATTCAGACGGTTACGTCTCTTGCCGATACCTACCAATGGTGTAACAGCGACTTGTTCGGGAGAAACATCTTGACCATCGAATTGATATTGAGATCTTGCTAACGATGCTCGGAACTGACGAATTGCAGGTTTCAGTTCTTTGGTAGCTGGTTTGTTCTTATCAGCCAAATCATAAACAGCAATGTCTGAGACCATCTGTTCGTGTACGTATGTAAACATTGTATCAGCAAGCGTTGCGTTGTTTAAAACGTGGTAACGATCAAAGCGATAGCGGTCATGGTAGTTCAGGTAGATATTGTTAAGGCTTGCACCGCTGTATATCACGCTGTCATCGACGATAAAGCCTTTTAAGTGCAATACGCCAAAGACTTCTTTGCCGCGAACTGGAATGCCATAGACGGGTACAGAGTGCTGATATTTTTCCGCAAACTCTTTATACATGGCTGCATTGCCTTCAGAAGACTCCGCGCCAATCAATCCACGTTGAGCTCTGTGCCAATCGACACACACACTCACATCTAATTCTGGATTCTTTTGCTTTGCTTCATATAAGGCAGTTAGGATCTCACGGCCAGCCTCATCATCTTCAAGATATAAAGCGACTAAACTAATACGAGTTGTTGCGCGAGATATCTCATCAAGTAAGCGAGCTCTAAACTCTTGCGCTGATAGTAGTACTTCAAACTTGTCAGGATTCTGCGCTATGGTTGGCAACTGTATGAATGGATTCCTACTGGCAATCATATTGACTGTTTTACCTTAAAAATATGCAAAATTGCGAACCTTTAATTTTACCAAAGGGATAGCATGAAATACTAGATAATCGAGGCATTCTCTAACAATTTTGCTGATAATGCATAGGAATGAGATCTTTTCCGCTATTCGAATAGCGCTCGTACAAAACTCTTAGGCCATTAGGAAGATCTGTCGGGTCTACTTGCATGAACTTGTGTCGAGAGTAAAAGTTGGTGAGATGAGCATAAGCAAAGCAATAATCGCTTTCTGTTAGCGTATGTTTCGCACAATAGTCCATAAGCAGAGAGCCTAATTGCTTACCACGATATTGTTTTGATATCGCCATACCAGTAAGTAAGCGATTATCTTCAATGGTGCGAAAACGCACGACACCACAAAGCTCGTTATCTAGTAATAACGAATAGATCAGTTCACTCTTGTTCGCTTTTCCCGTTGGATAATGTTCCTTATAGAAACGTTTAACTAGGGGAACCTTTACTGGGTCTAATTGAGTAATGATGACATTGTTCATTCAGTCACTGCGCCATTGGTTTATCTGCTGTAGAATGATGGTAGTGTAAGTTAATTGAATATCGCCATGCAATTCCATCTCAATGCTAGTTTAAAAAATGTTCATACTTTTTCTATCGATCAGACCTGTGATGCGTTGGTTGAAGTAACCACGATCGACGAACTGATTTCGGTTTATAGGAATCCTAAATGGTCAACTTCACCTAAGTTAATTCTGGGTAAGGGCAGCAATATGCTTTTTACCAAGCATTTCGCTGGTTTGATCATTGTGAATAAATTAGCTGGGATTGAGCTGACCGAGACGGACCGTCATCACCTTTTGCATGTGAGTGGTGGTGAGGATTGGCCAAGCTTGGTTGAGTGGAGTGTTGATAAAGGTCTGGGTGGTCTAGAAAACCTCGCAATGATACCAGGTTGTTCAGGTTCTGCTCCGATTCAGAATATTGGTGCGTATGGTGTTGAACTGCAAGACGTATGCGAATATGTTGATATTCTTTATCTGGATACTTATACAGTTAAGCGGTTAAGCAAAGAGGAATGTCTCTTTGGCTACCGAGATTCTATTTTTAAACATGCTCTCTATGGCAAAGCGATTGTTGTTGCGATTGGTTTGACCCTACCTAAAGAGTGGAATCCATGTAATCACTATGGTCCGTTAAAAAGCCTACCAGCTGAGACTCTCTCTCCTCGTACTATATTTGATGAAGTATGCGCTATCCGTTCAAGTAAGTTGCCAGATCCTAGAGTCCAAGGCAATGCGGGTAGCTTCTTCAAAAACCCTGTGATCACCAAAGATCATTTTGATCGCTTGTTAGCTCTATATCCCAACATTGTCGGCTATGAGAGTAATGGCATGATCAAAGTAGCTGCAGGTTGGCTGATTGATCAATGCCAGTTCAAAGGCGTGACAGAAGGTGGGGCTCAAGTTCACCCAAACCAAGCATTAGTTATCATCAATTATGATGAGGCTTCTGCTGTGGATATCCTTAAGCTTGCAGAGCGAGTGCGTCAATCAGTCTTGAATAAATTCGATATTCGATTGGAACATGAAGTGCGTTTTATAGGACGAGACTGTGAGACAAACCTAGATAAAGCTTTGGAGTCATTGGCATGAGAGAGCACAGTACCAAGCTTGCACTATTGAGATGTCTTGCCGATGGTGAGTTTCATTCTGGTGAAGACTTAGGTGAAATGATCGGTGTATCACGAGCGGCTATCAGTAAGCACATTAAAGGTATCCAAGAGTGGGGGTTAGATATCTATCGAGTACAAGGCAAAGGTTATAAGCTAGCCAGTCGTTTAGATATGCTTGACCAAGAAAAATTGTCTGCTGTGAGTCGTGATGCTTCTCTTGAACTCATTCCAATCATAGGTTCAACAAACCAACACCTGTTAGAGCGTACTAGTACCCTCGAATCGGGGTCGGTCTGTATTGCTGAATATCAAGCTGCAGGTCGTGGACGTCGTGGAAGAGAGTGGGTATCGCCATTTGGTGCAAATCTCTACCTTTCAATGTATTGGAGGCTCGATGCAGGTATGGCTGCCGCTATGGGGTTAAGCCTTGTCGTTGGCGTTGCTGTTGTTGAAGCCTTGGAAGAGATGGGTGTTGAAGGTGTTAAACTGAAATGGCCGAATGACCTTTATCATAATGACAAGAAACTCGCGGGTATTTTAGTCGAGTTGTCAGGACAGTCTGGTGGCGCTGCTCATATTGTTATTGGTTTGGGACTAAACCTGTCCATGGACCCGACAACATCAGGTATTGGTCAGCCGTGGACGTCTCTCAAAGAGGTCTGTGATGGAAAAGTGTCCGACCGTAACCAGTTAGCACAGGCTCTGATCAATGCTTGGGACAAGTCACTTGCCGACTATGAGTTGAAAGGGATGTCGAATTTTGTCGAACGCTGGAATCGTTTAGATAACTTCTTAGGTCGCAACGTTAGACTGATCATTGGACCTAGAGAAATAGAAGGTGTTGTACAGGGTATCGATGAACAAGGCGCCGTGCTGCTCAAAACTGAGAGTGGTATAGAGAGCTATATCGGTGGAGAGATATCCCTAAGAAAAGGGGACTAAGGCTCTACTATTTTCTTAGTAACACTTCCTCAACCATATGATCTGCGCCCTTGCGTAGAATCAGGTGAGCCCTTTCTCTGGTCGGAAGGATATTCTGCTCTAGGTTTAAACCATTGATTGATTGCCAAATACCTTCGGCTTTTTCCTTAGCGGCTAGATCTGATAATTTAGTGTAGTGCCCGAAATATGACCCAGGTTTAGCGAAGGCACCTTCACGAAACTTCATAAAACGATTTACATACCATTGTTGAATTTGAGCGCTTTCAGCATCGACATACAATGAGAAGTCGAGGAAGTCTGAAATGAAGACTCTATGAGGCTCATGTGGGTAATTCATACCGCTTTGTAAAACGTTGAGCCCTTCGATAATGAGCACATCGGGTAAGTCGACCTCTTTCACTTCCTTGGTAATGTTGTAGGTGAGATGAGAGTACACAGGTGCAGTCACATTACGCTTACATGCCTTTACGTCTGAAACAAAATTGACTAGCGCTTTGATATCATAGGACTCAGGGAACCCTTTCTTACTCATTAATCCTTTTTCTTCCAATATTTCATTTGGATATAAGAAGCCATCTGTCGTAACTAGCTCAACTTTAGGGTGGTTTTCCCAACGAGATAGCAAAGCTTTCAATAGACGAGCTGTTGTACTTTTCCCTACTGCTACACTGCCAGCAATACCAATGATGAATGGTGGCGCAGTTTCTTTCTTATCCAGAAATTGATGAAGCACTGAGTTTCGATTTTGTCGAGCGGCCACATAGAGGTTTAACAGGCGCGATAACGGTAGATAAATCTCTACTGCTTCTTCCATTGTCAGCTTTTCATTGATGCCTTGAAGCTCTTTCAAATCGCTCTCAGAAAGTGTCATTGGAACTAAATTCCTTAGTTCAGACCACTGCGCGCGGTCAAATGACATAAATGGGCTCATACAAAACTCTATAGTGGATAACAAAACAAGTGCATGGAAAATACATCAAGCGATAGATAAATTAAATATCTTCCTTTACTAGATGCGGATTAAAGGCAGAAACCTTGAGCTAAATAACCGTATATAGGAATTTGATAAGAGAATTTTGCACTTTTTTGCAATTTACTATTGCAAGGTGGAAAATCATTCAATAAAATGCGCCCCACTTGTGCCGACTTAGCTCAGTAGGTAGAGCAACTGACTTGTAATCAGTAGGTCACCAGTTCGACTCCGGTAGTCGGCACCACTTTCTTCCTTCTATTTATAGAGAGCGAGAGAAAGATCAAAATTTGGAGGGGTTCCCGAGTGGCCAAAGGGAGCAGACTGTAAATCTGCCGGCACTGCCTTCGATGGTTCGAATCCGTCTCCCTCCACCATATTCTAAAGGTTAAATAGCTCAAAAGAGTTACGTGTTGCGTGCATCGTATAATGGCTATTACCTCAGCCTTCCAAGCTGATGATGCGGGTTCGATTCCCGCTGCACGCTCCAACTCATTTTTGTGTGCTGATATAGCTCAGTCGGTAGAGCGCACCCTTGGTAAGGGTGAGGCCCCCAGTTCGACTCTGGGTATTAGCACCAGTCTAAAGCTTCTTCTCCTTTAATAAAGAAAACCATTTTTTTTGGTTGCGTGGTCTTATTTTAAGCCACCTAATCCGTACCTAGAGGGACACCCCATGTCTAAAGAAAAATTTGAACGTACGAAACCGCACGTAAACGTTGGTACTATCGGCCACGTTGACCACGGTAAAACAACTCTAACTGCTGCTATCTGT
>NZ_CAWPOA010000058.1:0-13419 GCF_963889365.1 Vibrio sp. OPT20
TATAATCGGCAACGGCCTCATCAAGCAAATGATGGGCTGTCGCCAGTAAATGCCGAAAATCGGCTTAAGTCAGTGTCCGGAATTTGTTGACCACTACAGTGGATGTCTTATTTTAAAAGGGATGTTAAAAAAGATAGGAGCATCTCCAAATATAATCCTATTCTCTAACTATTTTGCGACCTCTTATTTTACCTCTAACCCAACGCAGAAACACCCGCTTACCGTCATAACCAAAACAGTAAAAAAAAGGGTTTACCTTTACCTATCCGAATCCAATGATGTTTTATTGAACGCCTTGCGAAACGCCTTAGAAAAGGTTGATGTGCAAGTCATCCCTTTAGATAACCCGTTCAGTGTGGAAGGCAGAAATATTGCTACTTATGTACACCCTGTTTTTTTTATCAATACGTTTGCATTAGATCATATTTTGTCTAATGAAGACGAAGTTAAGTACATGTATAAGCTGTACCCAGAAGGGCCAATCACCATAGGTTTGATTCGGAATTTACTGCTTCATTGGAAGTCAGTGTCTCGCCTACTTGAACATTACTCAGCTCAACCAATTAACCTGTTGCTGTTGTTAAATGATGAACATCACCGAGTACATGAAACGACAATTCCTAAGGATAAAATCGATTCTTTCAACGAGCTTGATCAAGTAGAACAGGAATACCTACTCTACGTACGATATAGCTCAATGCTGATTAATCCAGACCCACTTTCCGAATCCGAACACAACAGCAGAGTTTTTGACGATTCAGCGAAGCCTTATATCAAGGGACAAGTCAGAAAAGGAAAGCTACAACTCCCCAAAAATCCACTGGAAGCTCTGCAAACACTTTACTGGTTAAATCACCTAGCTCAACACTCCAATCTAATCTCGTCTGGAACATTTCAATCAATAGAAGTATTTGAACATTGGATAAAAGAAAGGAACTTGCCAAGTGCTTTAATCCAAGCACTAAAACAGCGCGCGGATGAATATTACGAACATACAAAAACGTCTATCTGCCAATAAATTAAGTTTAATTACTAGTGGTTATTCTAATCAGTTACTTAGCATCTTAGACGTTTTGCGTCAGAAGAATAACCGTAGAAAAAGGAGATTTAAGGTGTTAATTAGAAAAGCGACTCTCAACGATCTATTCTCTATCAATGCTTTGTGTCACGAACAATTAACCGGCAGCCACAGTAATATTAGTCATTCGAATAAAGATAGGAACAAATACAGTTTAAGTGACTACAACTTAAGTAAGTTAAGAATCATTGATTTACTTTTCACGGAGTCATTACTCAAGGAGAAGCTGAACAATAAAAATGTCTATTTTTTTGTCGCTGAAACAAAGAAAAAGACAGTTGTGGGTTACCTCATGGTTAGTGTCCACGCACAAAAAAGATCAATAATTTCACAGCATACACCTCAGTTCTACGCTTATATAGAACGATTTTATGTGTCGTACAAATACCATGGAAAAGGTATCGAATTAGCATTACTTAACAGCTTTGATTATTGGAAAAAATACAAATCTGCGCACTAAAGAGTTATCTCTAAAAGCCGCTAACAGTCGCCGATATTCAGATTAATATCGGCAACTTGCGACACGAACGTCTATCACTTACTTTGGTAATAAGTACCGCGTGCTTCGTCCGCCAGAACCAGATTTGACTAAGCAGCCATGCTCAATCAAAGCGTTCAAATGACGTGTTGCAGTGGCACTGCTCACCTTTGCTACTTTCTGATAGTGGCTGGCATTGATACCTTCAGAAAAATCACCATCGAGCATCCTATTCAGTACTTTTACTTGTTCTGTTGTAAGCTTAGTTTGGTCGATACTTCGCCAATAGTTAGTCTTATAAACGGTTTGATCAACCTCAGCGAAAACGCCTGTAAACGTCTCGTCTAACGTATCTAAGAACCACATCAACCATTCGCTAATATCGAGTCCACCTTTCTGGGTTCGCTCCAATATCTCGTAGTAATGCTTGCGGTTAGCGAGAATCCCCACCGACATCGCATAGAAACGTACCGACTGCTGCTCGGCCTGTGCTAACGCCAAGTCAGTCAACAATCGAGTAATACGACCATTACCATCATCTAACGGGTGTAAGGTGATAAACCAAAGGTGAGTTATCGCAGCTCTAAGTAAGGGATCGAGTGTAGCGTCGGTAAGTGAATCATTGAACCATGTGATAAACGCATCTAACTCAGCATCAAGAATGTCTCGGCTAGGTGCTTCAAAATGTACGGTCGGACGGTCAATTCTTCCCGATACCACTTGCATGGGAGTATCACCTCTTAGCTGACCTCCGATTACAGGGTTAAACATGGTGTAACCTTGAGGAAACAGCCTATCGTGCCAATGCAAAATCCTATCAAGCGCTAATGGCTCAGTGAGGTTCTGCACGGCATCCAACATAATTTCGGCTAAGCCATCAGTTTGTTCTGTCGTAGGAAAAGGTCGCTCTTCGCTCACGCCAAGTTTGTTAGCTAAAGAAGAACGAACAGAGAAGGCATTTAGCTTTTCTCCCTCTATCGCACTGGAGTGGACAATGTTCGCTAGCAAAGTATCGAGCATTGTTTGCGTTTGGTCTGCGGATTGAGAGGTTATCTTGCCTAATAGGATGCCCTGATTAAGCCGTACTTCTCTTAACCTCACGCCTATTCTCTGATTATCCCAAACAAAGTTTGGCCAATTATCTTGCTGCCAAATCCACATATTACGCCCCATGATGCGAAAGTATCACTTATTCAAATCACATTATGAGCTGTTTAAGCTCATTATTCAAATCATAAAATGAGTCGAATAATGGGGTATTCAAATCATTGAGGCTGGAGAAGCCCTTCCCCAGCCCAGAAGGACTATTCACTCACCGCAAACACATCGCAGCGTGAGGCGCAGATGAAGTCATTCTTGTGCAGGCCTTTGATTGAGTGGCTCCACCAAGTGACGGTGACTTTGCCCCACTCCAATAAAATCGAAGGGTGGTGGAATTCTTCTTCTGCCAACTCTGATACTTTATTGCTGAATGCCCATGCTTGTTTGTAGTTCTTAAACTTAAACACCTTCTCAAGTTGTGGGATGCCGTCTCTTTCGATGATCTGCCAATCAGACAACTCCAACAGTAAAGACTGTTGCTCGTCTTTACTTAGGGCAATCGCGTCGATACTGCAGGCTTCGCATTTTTGGTCATTCAACATGTGTTGGTTCCTTAGGTTCAAAAAGTGGTGGTAGTAATCCCTCGTCTATCGCGAGATCAGCTTGCTGCAATAGGTTTTCCTGACTGATTTTGAAGAGCTCAGACAGCTCATCAATCACGTAATATTTCGGTTGTATGATGTCGATGCGATAAGGGGTTCTTAAAACCGTTTGCAGATCGAACCGCTCACGAACGGCCAAATCCCCTCCCAACGCATACATGGTTTCCGCCGGAGACGAAAGAATGCCACCGCCATAGATTTTCAGCCTATCGCCTTCTTTTACTAAACCGAACTCGACCGTAAACCAATACAAACGGGCAAGATACGCACGCTGTTTAGGTGTAGCTGCTTGGCCTAGTTTTCCGTAGTGCTCAGTGAATGTCGCAAAATCGGTATTGGTGAGCATGGCACAGTGACCGAAAATTTCATGAAAGAAATCAGGTTCTTGTAAGTAATCGAACTCGTCTCGTGTTCTCAGAAATGTCGCCACTGGGAATTTCTTATTGGCGAGTAAATCAAAGAAACGGTCGAAATCGATCAACGCAGGCACAGGCTGTACCTGCCAACCCGTTGTTTCCATTAGCACTTTATTTATCTCTGGAAGCTGGGGAACTCTGTCTAATGGCAGATCCAGCAGGGTCAAACCGTGTAAATAGGCATCGCATGCGCGGTCATTAATGACGTCCAGTTGCCTTTTCACTAAGTCGTGCCAAATGGCGTCTTCTTCGAGGCTCCACTCAACCCATCCCTCTTGGCTCACGGGCTTAGAATGATATTGAGTCATTACACACCTCCTTTCGAATGTCTCCCTTTAAGCCTATCTCGACTCCTTATATCCGCCAATTTGCACGATTTTTCGAAACAGGCAATCGTGTAACATTTTATTTACACAATTCCGACAACCCCTTATTTTGCTGATCTTTTGACTTTGTAAAACCTAAATACCAGACTGAAATCGTTAACTTTTTGTTAAAGGTAAAGGAATGCACGAGAGCAATAAGCCAATTTGGCAACCTAGCGACCAGCGTATCGCACACGCCAACGTAACCCGATTTATGGATAGCCTCGATCAGCAGGGCGTACTCGAGCGGGAATTGAAAAACTACGCGGAGCTTCATCAATGGTCTGTGGAACATCCCGAGTCGTTTTGGCAGAACGTGTGGCAGTTTTGTGGAATGGTCGGCTCGCAGGAAAGTATTGATAACGCACAAAGAGAGCTCATAAAAACTCAAGGCGAGAGCCGCTGGCAGCAGCCTAAATCGAATCGCGATACGGTGTGGTTTCCGAATGCACAAGTGAATTACGCCGAAAACTTGCTGCATTCATCAAAAACGTTGCCAAACGAGCTTGCGATTTGGTTTGAGAATGAACGTGGCAAGCAACAAAGCTACACATGGCAAACCTTGGTTGAGGAAGTCTCTAGCGTTCAACAATGGCTTATTGATAGTGGTGTTCAGCAAGGTGATGTGGTTGCTGCTTATACGCCTTATCTTCCTCAAACCGTAATTGCGATGTTGGCAACCACTAGCTTGGGGGCGATTTGGACATCGACTTCGCCTGATTTTGGCGTCGAGAGTGTGATTGAGCGATTTGGGCAGGTGAAACCTAAGATACTGTTCACCTGTAACGGTTATACCTTCAATGGCAAAACGTTCGATATGACGGACAAGAACCGTGAAATAATCGAGCACTTAAACGAATTAAAACAGGTCTGTGAGATCGGTTATTTGAAACCGACTCGTGATTTAGAGAAGAGCGATTTAGAGAAGAACGATTTAAAGAAAAACAAAGTTGAACATGATGTGTCGATCCAAAGCTGGCACAACATCATTAATCACTATCAGCCCAAACCTCTTCTATTTACTCGTGTCGGATTCAATGAACCTCTGTTTGTACTCTACTCTTCCGGCACCACAGGCAAGCCAAAGTGTATTGTTCACTCGGTTGGTGGCACTACCATCAACCACCTTAAAGAGCATCAACTTCATTGCGATGTTAAGCCAAACGATCGCGTGTTCTACTACACCACTTGTGGTTGGATGATGTGGAACTGGCATGTCTCTGCACTCGCCAGTGGGGCTTGTTTGGTCATCTTTGATGGCAGCCCGGTTTATCCGCAACCTAACGTTCTGTGGGATTTAGCGCAGCGAGCTGATGTATCGACATTTGGCACCTCAGCCAAGTACCTAGAAGCGATTGAGAAAGCGGAACTCTCACCGATCGACAGTCACAACCTTCCTAAATTAAGAACACTGTGCTCGACCGGTTCTGTACTCTACCCAGAGCAGTTCGATTACGTCTACAAACACATCAAACAAGATCTGCATTTAGCGTCCATTTCTGGCGGCACGGATATTTGTGGCTGCTTTGTTTTAGGCAACCCTATCTCCCCTGTGTATCGCGGTGAATGCCAACAGGCCGGGCTCGGCGTCGACATCAAAGTGTTCAATTCGTCTGGCAACAAGGTCAACCAAGAACGTGGCGAACTGGTGTGTACAAACTCCCTACCCAACTTCCCTGTTGGCTTCTGGAATGACACCGGAGAGCGCTACCACAACACTTACTGGGACAAGTTCGATAACGTGTGGCATCACGGTGATGAAGTCGCACAGAGCGAACATGGCGGCTACCTGTTCTACGGGCGAGGCGACACCACACTCAACCCTGGTGGCGTGCGAATTGGTACCGCTGAGATCTATCAACAAGTGAACACCATTGACGGCATAGTTGATTCTATCGCAGTCGGTAAGGACATCGACCGCAACGAACAGATATGGCTGTTTGTTCAACTGCAGCAAGGTGTGATTCTAAATGAAACGCTATTGGCCGCCATCAAGAGTAAACTCAAGTCATCTTGTTCACCAAGGCATGTGCCAAGCCAGATATTTGCGATCAGCGATGTGCCAAAAACACGGTCGGGCAAGCTTGTGGAGCTAGCAGTGAAACAGGTCATCAATGATAAGAGTGTAGAAAACCTCGGGGCTATCGCTAACGCCGAGGTCTTGGAAGAGATAAAGCGCGTTGTTTCGCTTTAGCGATTAGGCCTAGAACGTAGCAAGCTATCTCCACTTTTCACTTGGCTGTCAGATAACATCTGGAGTAAAGGCAGCCGATTGAAAACCGAATCGAAGCCACTATTTAAGCTCATGAACCCTCTCATCAGTTTGGCCCCGTACCTTTTCTAAAGATCTTAATGCGATCTGAACGTCATATTTAGAACAAAATTTGAAAATTAATCATTTTATAGCCAGAGATAATATTCACTAAAGACGAATCATTTATACGAAAAAAGAGTCCACCACTGGATTGTATCCCAGCTTATGGATATTTAATCGAATTGCAATAACTCCCATTTCCACAGCTCCATTTCTAGTGAAATAATAATTTGATAGCTATCACATTTAGGACGGTTATTTTCCCATACTATCTCGGCATGTTAATTACTTAAGAGTAATTAAAAACCTAGTCATTGTTATTAATAAGCTTGAATTTAATTAGAAACAAGCGGTTAATCCCTACATAAAATAAATAAAATCATTATTAAATGATCGGAGACATTATCATGCGCATAGTATTAGCTTTAGGCGGTAACGCTCTTTTAGCAAGAGGCCAAGCATTAACGGCTGAGAACCAACGTGAAAATATAATCAAATCAGCGGCGAGTATTGCTGCGATCGCACGCGAGCATGAGATTGTTATCGTTCATGGGAATGGCCCACAAGTAGGTTTGTTGATGGAACAAAACGCGGCTTATAGCGAATATTCGCCAGAGACTACCCCATACCCAATGGATGTGCTCGGCTCTCAAACCTGTGGCATGGTGGGCTACATGTTACAACAAGAGCTAAGAAACATTGATCCTGAATTAGACGTAGCGACGCTAGTCACGCAAACTGAAGTATGCAAAAAAGACCCTGCGTTTGCTAACCCGACTAAATTTGTTGGCCCTGTATATACAGAGCAACGAGCTAAAGAGTTAATGACTCAAAGCACAATGCAGTTTAAAGCTGATGGCGAATACTACCGACGCGTTGTACCTTCTCCTATGCCAAAAAGCATTGTTGAAATTCAGCAAATTGAAACTCTTTTAGATACAGAAAACCTTGTTATCGCTTGTGGCGGCGGCGGTGTTCCCGTGAGTATTGAGCAAGGTAAGAGTAGTGGCGTAGAGTGCGTCATTGACAAAGATCTTACGGCTGAATTACTGGCTGAAAAAATCCATGCTGACCTATTTATTATCTTAACCGATGGTTCAATTTTCCGTAACTATGGTAAAGAAGACCAAGCAGAAATGAAGCAAGCAACACCTGCTGGTTTAGCAGAATTTTCATTCCCTGCTGGTTCTATGGGCCCAAAAATTGATGCCGTTTGTAAGTTCGTTGAAGCTGGATTGGGTAATGCGGCGATTGGTTCATTATTTGATTTAGATAAAATAATTACCAATGAAGCTGGTACTCTGATTACAAAAGGCGAAGGTATTGTTTATTACTAAAGTTATCGAGAGATAACCATCACTAATATAAATCCATTAAACAGGCCTCTTATTTAATAATAATGAGGCTTATTTTATTCGGACCGTTTAATACTAGATGAGATAAATATTCATAAAATTGGAAATTAAACCTGAAAATAATGAATACATAATATCTTTAAATATACCAAATCGTAATTATAACGTGATTTAATCCAAATAACGTTTCCAGTTCATTGAAAAGAATTCAATACGTTCACGTCGGTGCATTCGCATCCGCTTGGTTCTCTGGCATCGCATCAATAAAAGCGGGCAACTGATTACACGCTTCGACAATTGAGTTAATCAGCGGAAACAGCGACATATCAACGCCAAAGCGCAGCGCGTTATACACCTGTGGCACCAAGCAGATATCGACAATACATGGTGAACCGGTAAGGCTATAAACTGAATCACCGTGTGTTTGACGATGCTTAGAAAGCTTCTCTTCTAACGCTGAAAAGCCTTGGCTCATCCAATAGTGAAGCCAATCCATTTTCGCCTCTTGCTCGCACGACAATTCTCGCTCCAAATACTGCAACACGCGCAGGTTATTAAGAGGGTGAATTTCCATCGCAATGTCCTGAGCCATCGCCAGTGCTTGATAGCGCAGTGGTGTTTGCTCTGGAATCAACAAGGTGTCAGGGCTGCTCTCACACAAATAGTGTTCATCGAGATATTGAAGAATAGCCAGCGACTGATTGAGTTGAACTTCACCATCCACCAGCACTGGCACTAATTGGCTGGCATTGAGATCGCGATATTGTGGATCATGTTGCTCGCCGCCATTACGCACCAAATGCACCGATTTAGACTCATAGTTGAGTTGCTTTAGGTTCAATCCAATACGCACTCGATAGGCTGCGGACGAGCGCCAGTAACCGTAAAGTATAATGTTCTTGTTCACGATGCTCTCGCTCATACAGAAATCCTATTACGTGGATTATATCGCTCGATACTGGCTCACTTTTTGGTCTATCGCGCCAAAAATGGAATCACCCGCCGCATCAAGCATCTCAAGCTTGATCGAGTCACCAAACGACATGAATTGAGTCGACGGTTTACCATCACGAATCGTCTCTATCATGCGTACTTCAGCAATACATGAATATCCCACACCACCTTCAGAAATCGAGGTGCCATGGTCAGTGCCTTGTTTATTAGAAACCGTGCCTGAACCTATGATCGCGCCCGCCGATAATGGTCGAGTTTTAGCTGCATGCACAACCAACTCTGCAAAATTGAAAGTCATATCTATACCGGCATTCGGACAACCAAAAGGCTGGTCGTTGTAGGTCGATATCAGCGGTAAATGTACCTTGCTGCCTTTCCACTGTTCGCCAAGCTCGTCAGGTGTGACTGCGACCGGGGAGAACGCCGAAGAAGGCTTAGACTGGAAGAAACCAAAGCCTTTCGCTAGCTCTGCCGGAATCAAACCACGCAAAGACACATCGTTGACCAACATCAACAAGCGAATCGAATCGTGCGCTTGTTTAGCACTGGCACCCATTGGTACATCACCGGTGACAATCGCTACCTCTCCTTCGAAATCGATGCCCCACTCGTCACTGGCAAATTCGATGTTGTCACGAGGGCCGATAAACGCATCTGAACCGCCTTGATACATCAGTGGATCAACCCAGAAGCTTTCTGGCATTTCAGCACCACGCGCCTTACGCACCAGCTCAACGTGGTTTACATACGCGCTGCCGTCTGCCCATTGATAAGCTCTTGGCAGAGGCGATTCACAATACTGAGAAGCAAACACTTCACTACCAGTCACATGCCCGTTGTTTAACGAGGCGTATAACTCTTGTAACTGAGAAACAACGCTGTCCCAGTTATCCAACGCCACCTGCATGGTTGGCGCTAGATGCATCGCATGGAAAATTTCGGTGGCAGCTACACATTGTTTAAGATCTTTACTTACGACCATCAATAGACCGTCGCGAGTGCCATTTTTCTTGGTTGCTAATTTCATCCTTGTCCCTTACTTCTTATCGTCAGCCATGGTTTGAGAACCTGTCTCTTGAAAACCCGTGTCTTGCCAACTGTAGACATATTCTTTGTTCTCAACGCTATCGAGTTCATCAGAGAACTGCAGCGCATGGCGAGTATCGATCATCACCGCGACTTCATCGGTGAACTTTTTCTTATGCGCTTGCCCAGCCTTAAAGGCTTTAGGATGAGGCCCATGAGTGAAGCCCGCCGGGTGGAAAGTCACCATACCCGCTTCAATATTATCGCGGCTAAAGAAGTCACCTGCGTGATAGAACAGCACTTCGTCATAATCGTCATTGTTGTGGTAGAACGGCACTTTCAATGCACCTGGATCGCTCTCAATCGGGCGCGGTACAAAGGTGCACACCACAAAGCCTGCGCCAACAAACGTCGTATGCGCAGAAGGTGGCAAGTGGTAGCGATGTGACATCAGCGGTCTGATATCTCGCCAATTCACTTTCACCACCGCTAAGTCGCCATGCCAGCCAATTGCATCCAATGGATTGAACGGATAGGTGATCACACTGACTTTGTCGTGACGTTTTACCTGAACCTGAGTCTGGCTTTCTGAATACTGAGCGCGGAATTGATCGTTGATTGAAGGGATGTCGAGCACCGCCGGATCAAACACCGCGTGATTACCGACCATGCCTTTCTCTGGCAAGAAGTAAGCCGCGTCTGTGTTCTCAATCATCAAGATAAACATCGGCTCGCTTGGCTCTAAACGCCAGTTGGTCGAGCGCGGGATCATCACGTAATCCCCTTCACTCACCTCTAGATGACCATAGTCACAATAGAGATCGGCGCTGCCTTGATGAATGAACAGCAGCTCATCACCATCAGAATTACGCACCAAGAAATCCATCTTCTCATCCATTCGCCACACGCGGATTTTGCAGTCCGCATTGTGTAAAAGATGAGGCACCGCCCAAGGGGTTATCTGGCTGGCTTTTTCCACCAGCGTAAAATCAAAAGCGCGAGGGCGCAGATCGCCCTCCCACTCCGACCAACCTGTTGGGGCGTGTTGGTGATGAAAGTGAGCAGCAGGGCCGAAGAAACCACTTCGGCCCGCCTCTCGCTCATAAATTGCCTCTTCGGGAAAATCGGCGTGCGCTTGTTTAGAGCACACACCCTCCCGATGAGGAAACGAGATCCATTTATGCATCGTCTAATACTCCTCGACGAATCTGGTCCTCTTCAATCGATTCAAACAGCGCCTTGAAGTTGCCTTCGCCAAAGCCTTCATTGCCTTTACGCTGAATGATTTCAAAGAACACAGGCCCGATTACCGTCTGCGTGAAAATTTGCAGCAAGATGCCGTCTTTGGTCGGCGCGCCATCAATCAGAACACGCAGGTCGCGCAGCAGATCGGTGTCTTCCCCGTGGCCTTTCACACGATCGTCAACTTTCTCGTAGTAGGTATCTGGGGTTGGCATGAAGTCCATACCGCGATCACGCAGAGTCTTCACGGTTTTGTAGATATCATCCGTTGCGAGTGCGATGTGTTGGATACCCTCGCCGTTGTATTCGCGAATAAACTCTTCGATTTGTGATTTGTCGTCGGAAGACTCATTGATAGGGATACGAATCTTGCCGCACGGTGAGGTCATGGCGCGGCTCACAAGGCCTGTCAGCTTGCCTTCAATGTCGAAGTAGCGAATCTCACGGAAGTTACCAAGACGCTCATAGAACCCAGACCACACATCCATATTGCCTTGCTTAACGTTGTGCGTGAGGTGGTCGATTTCATACAAGCCAACATTCGCTTCTGCCATGCGCTGCTCTGCATCGTCATAGAATCGAAAATCGACGTCATAGATGCTCTGCTTGCCATAACGATCCACAAAATAGAGCAGGCTTTCACCGATGCCGTAAATGGCAGGAATACTCAGCTCCATCGGCCCTATTTCTGTTTTGTACTCTTCACCACCGCCCTTAAACGCTTGTTCCATTGCAGCTGTCGCTTCGTTGACACGAAAAGCCATGCCACAGACCGATGGCCCATGCACTTTAGCGAACGCTTCCGCTTGACTGTGTGGCTGTTCATTAACGATGAAGTTGATGTCACCTTGTCGATACAGCCAAGCCTCTTTTGAGCGATGCTTGGCGACCTCAGCAAAACCAAGTGACACAAACAGTGCTTTAAGTTGCTCAATTCCCTTGTGGTCAACGGCCGTGTATTCAACAAACTCGAATCCATCCGTGCCAAGCGGGTTGTATGTATCCACCATGAACTTTCTCCTTGTACCTATTGGTTTTGTATTACGTGATTTTTGTCCTTAATTAAATTTGGCCCACAAGCGGAAATAATGAAATGGATGGAGGAAAATGGGCAATTTCAATGAAACCCCGTCAATTTGTAAAATAATTGTTACACACAAACCCTCACAACAGGAAAGTGAGTGCTATCAAGGGATTGAAAGATGGTGGTTTGATTTACAGCAGAGCAATAGATGTTATTGAATTGTTACATACGTACTTTTGTCAGCTAAGGTGATAAATCGAATATTAGACTGATGATGCAAAAAAGCCGCTGTAGTCAGCGGCTTGATGAGTTCTAGAAAGAACCTAATTCGAATATAAGGTTCGCGTTAATCCCAGTTGAGAATCGACCAATTCGGTTGATCAGCCAGTGCTTTCAAACGCGGGCACGGATTCACCAGATAGGCAAAATCAGCGTGTTCACACAAAGGTAAGTCGTTGATTGAATCCGTATAAAAGTGTATATCTGAATAGTTGGTTTCTTGATTGTCTAACCATTCTTTTAAACGCGTCACTTTGCCTTCACGGTAGCTTGGCACACCAGAGATCTGAGACGTGAAACGACCTTGGTTTTCAATCAAATCAATACCGAGTGCATTCTCGATACCAATCTTACGACCCACCGCTTCCACTAAGAAAGTCACGCTGGCAGAGATGATCAGCATATCAATATCATCATTCTCAAGCTGCTCAATCAAAGGTTTCGACTGCTTGAACTGTTTAGGCAAAATATGCTGTTCAACACACTCTTCCACCAATGCGGTGACTTGCTCTGTTGGCATATCGGCTAACGGCTGCATGGAAAATGTTAAGTAATCTTCCATGTTCAGTTTGCCTTCCGAATACAGGCCCATTAAGCGCTTATCTTCTTCAATAAAGTTGGGCGCAGTGGCAATGCCCTTTTCAACCAAGAACTCATTCCAGAGCATCGCTGCATCGGCATTGATCAGCGTTTCATCCATATCAAATACATACAAAGGTTTGAACATCTTAGGCTCTCACAGGTTGAATTTCGTAAAGGTTAAACAGGAGTTCAAGTTGGCTGCCGTTTGCCAACAGTCGTTCAGAGGAGCGGTTGAGTAGGTCGACCGTTAATTCACACTCATCAACGTCCACTTGGTAGCGAATCACGTTACCCAAGAGCTGGTGGTTACGAATGGTGCCCGTTTTCGGCGCGGAGATATGCTCGCCATATTGTCGACCTTGCTCTTTCACGTAGATAGATTCCGGTCGAATCGCCACTTTCCATTCCGTTTCAATGTTGAAAAGTTGCTTAGCTTGGTTTGCTTGCACCAAATTATAGTGCCCCATGAACCCCGCCACGAATTCATTGGCAGGTTGAGTGTAGATCTCTTCGGGTGTACCCGCTTGTACGATCTCGCCTTTATTCATCAAGAAGATACGGTCAGACATGATCATCGCTTCTTCTTGATCGTGGGTCACGAAG
>NZ_CAWPOA010000058.1:13475-247997 GCF_963889365.1 Vibrio sp. OPT20
TCGTGGTCAGGTTCATCTCTTTTTGAATATCTCGGATCTGTTGGCGAAGGTGTTTACGGATCTTCGCATCCAACGCAGAAAGCGGCTCATCCAACAACAAAATACGCGGCTTGACCACCAAGGCTCTTGCCAAGGCCACACGCTGGCGTTGACCGCCCGATAACTGATGCGGGTAGAACTTTTCTTTGCCCGTTAAGTCCACCAGCCCAATCACTTTCGCGACTTCGCGCTTAATCTCATCGGCGGCAAGCTTTTTCATCTTAAGGCCAAACGCAATGTTGCCTTCAACCGTCATGTTTGGGAACAGCGCATAAGATTGAAACACCATGCCGATACCACGCTGTTGTGGCACTTGGTGAGTAATCTCTTCACCGTTGACCCAGATCTCGCCACCATCGACAGGATTCAGGCCAGCCAAGCTGCGCAGCAGAGTCGATTTACCACAGCCACTCGGGCCAAGCAGAGTAATGAATTCGCCCTTCTCGATGGAAAATTCAATGTCTTCAAACACTGTGTTGTCACCAAAGCGCTTGGTGAGGTTTTTCGCATTTACATAGCTCATTATTTTGTTCCCTGGCTGAAACGACTTGCCAACCAAGTCAGTAAGAAAATAAACAGGAAGTACGTCATCACAAGGGCTGACGTGAAGTGGCCGCTGGTTTGACGCATGTTGTATAGGTAGATTTGCAGTGTCTCGTAGCGTGTTCCTACCAAGATGTTGGCGAACACGAACTCGCCCAATAGGAACGAGAACGACAAGAACAGTGACGCCATTAAGCCTTTCTTAAGGTTTGGCAAAATAATCAGCAAGAATGCCTTGGTGGTACTCGCGCCAAGCAGGTGTGCCGCGTCCATCAAGTCATGCAAGTTAATTGCTTCAAAGCTGTTGGCAATCGCACGATACATGAATGGCAGTGCGATGGTGAAGTAGGTGCCAATCAAAATCCACGGCGTGCCTATCAGTGAGATTTCACTGTCTGCATACAATTGAAGTAAACCAACTGATGACACTACTGGCGGTACAGCGAATGGCAATAAGATCAGAATATTCATTACCTTGTCGAGTTTCGGGAAATAGTAAAACACCACGAAAATCGCAGGCAGAACCAACACCACACTCAATGACAGTGCCGCCACGCAGATAAACAGTGAACGACCAAAGGCTTGCAAGAAGCGAGGATCCGTCAGCAGGTTGATGTACCAATCTAACGTGAAGCCATCCGGCAGGATAGTGGCGCCCCAACGCGAGGAGATCGAGTAGATAAAGGTCGCTAAGATCGGGATCATCATGATGCCGACAATCGAATAGACAACCGTTTTATGAAAGCGAGTATTTACGGTGTTCATTACTTTCTCTTCCCTGCGTAGCTTTTGCTGATCAGCCATTGGTTAATCACGGTGATGAAGGCCAGCATCGCCATCAGAATCACGGAAATTGCGGCGGCTAGGTTTGGTTCTAGGAACAGGTCGCCCGATACCAAGCTCGCAATTCGAATCGTAATCACGTTGTAGTTGCCCGAGGTCAACGCATACACGCTCGCATACGCACCAATCGCATTGGCAATCAAGATGATGAAGGTGCCGAACAAAGCCGGAGATAGCACAGGCAGCGCGATTTTGGTCCAGTACTGCCAAGTTTTCGCGCCAAGCAGTGCCGAAGCTGCTTGCCAGTCGTCACTCAGAGCATCAAACGCTGGATACAGCAACAACACCGCTAATGGGATCTGGAAGTAGATGTAAATCGCCAACAAACCCCACTTGCCGTACAAGTCAAAATCTCCCAATAGCCCGTACTGCTTGAGCAATAAGGTGATCGCACCATTGGTGCCCAAGATGATGATGAAGGCGAACGACAAAGGTACGCCAGAGAAGTTGCTGCTCATGTTGGTGAAGGCAATCACCGCATCGCGGATTTTAGAATCAACGCGGCGCAATGATGAGACCAACAGAGTCGCGATCGCTAAACCAACAATACTCGACCAAATCGACAACCATAAACTGTTGCCAAAAGCCTGCATCATGAAGGCAGAATCGAAGACTTCAGAATAGTTTTCTAGAGAGAGCTCATCGTCATAGAAGAAGCTGTTGATCAGCACCCAAACCATGGGAGCCAGTTGGAACAGATAGAAAAACAGGGCGAAAGGCGCAAGCCACAAAGCGGGCTTGAGGCGTTGAAACAAAGATTTGGTTTTGGGTTGAAGCGCAGAGCCATCGCTCTGCGTGATTACAGAACTGCTCATAGGGCCAACAATTCCTGAGTGTAAGATTTATCGTGTTCAAGGTTGAGTAACTGACACACGCAGCCGCAGATGTCGGTCTGTTTCACTGAACACTCTTGGTGTGTGAACTTATCGCCAATCACAAAGAAAGGCACTTCACGCTCTTCAGGCAGAATGCCACCATGAGACAAGTCATTGTTCATACCGTGGTCACTGGTGATGATCACCTGATAACCATCGTCTACCCATTTCTCAAGATAGTTTGATAGGTAGATATCCGCGCCACGTGCACTATTGCGGTACTGGCGAGAATCCAACCCATGCTTATGTCCCATATCGTCAATGTTCATTGGGTGAATCAGTAAAAAATCAGGCTGATGAGTCACGCGCAGGTGCTCGGCATCCAAGAACAAGGCTTCATCTGGGTAGTGATCCCAGTGGTAGAAACAGCCATGTTGAATGTTCATGGTCTCATCGTTGGTAAAGCGGTCACGCACAGCATCAAATGGCGCTCGGTTATATAACTCGCTCACCCAATGATATGCCGCTGCAGCCGTCACTTTGCCCTGCGATTTAGCCAAGCTAAATATCGACTCGTGATTCGATAAACGCACGATTTGATTGTTAACGATGCCACTCTCGACAGGGCGAACACCGGTCAGAATGCACTCATACAGTGGACGGGACATAGATGGCAGCTCACACTGCACAGGGTAAAGCGTGGCGCGCAGCTTGTTTTTTTGCGTGCTCATGATTTGCAAGTTGCTCTGTTTATTACGCAAATCGCCTTGGTTATTGTGCGAATCGCCCTGTTTTTCATGCATATCGCCCTGTTTTGTCTGCATATCACTTAGTTCTAGAAGACCGTTCAGATAGCCCATGCAATCACGGGCTACCTGATAGTTCAGTCCATCTAGAACAACAAGGATAACCTTATTGCTCATGGTCTAATCTCTATTGCTTGTTTCTATAAGCCACCCGTTACAGGTGGCGTGTTAAGCGGGGTTATTGCTGGTGAATCAATACGCTTTCTTGCCATTGACGTGGCAGGCGACGTGCTGATTTTTCCCATGCTGAGAAGTCAGTCACTGGGTGAACATTGCTGTATTGCTCGTTTGAGATCAGCTTGTCTTGAACTGATTGAGGTAGCGTAATGTTGCTACGGATTGGACGTGCGTAACCTTCTGCTAGGTTGATTTGGCCTTGGTCGCTGAAGATGTATTCACGAGCCAACTTCGCCGCGTTCGGGTTTTGTGCGTATTTATTAATGATGGTGGTGTAACCAGAAATCACTGAGCCATCTTGTGGAATGCTGACGGTAAAGCGCTCACGGTCAATCTTGTCGCGGTAGTTCAGTGCGTTGAAGTCCCACATGATTGCCACTTCCACTTCGCCTTTTTCAAGGTTAGCGATGCTTGGGTCGGTGTAAGACAGACGGCCTTGCTTCGCTAGCTCACCAAAGAATTTAATCGCCGGTTTTAGGTTTGACTCGTCACCACCGTTAGCAAATGCAGCCGCTAAAATCGCGTTGTTTGCTTGCGCTGCTACGCCGACATCACCGACTGTGACTTTGTAGTCACCTTCTAGTAAGTCACTCCAAGTTTTCGGCGCATCTTCAACAAGGTTGTTGTTGGAAATGAAAGAGATGGTGCCAGTGTAAGCCAGAGCCCAATGACCATCTTTGTCTTTTGCCCAGTCTGGAATGTCATTCCAAGTGGTTGGTTTGTATGGCTGAGTGACGTTTTTCTTTACGGCCACACGTGCGAATGCGAAACCCACATCACCAATATCAGCGGTTGCGTTTTTCTTCTCTGCTTCAAATTTCGAGATCTCTTGCGCCGAGCTCATATCGGTATCCTGATGCTTCAAACCGTAGTTTGCTTTCAGGTCAGTCCATGTGCCTTTCCAGTTTGCCCAACTGTCTGGCATACCCACACTGTAAACTGCACCCTCTTTTTGAGCGGCTTCAATCAGTGACTCAAGATCAGCATCCTTCGCCATCGCTGGCATTGAAAGTGTTGCCGTAAGTCCTGTTACACCAATCAATTTAGCGGTTGTGCCTATCAATTTTGCAGGTGAACCGATTAATTTAGCTGGCGATACAGTTGAACGGCTAAGCAAAGTTTTCATTGTCTCTATCCTTCTGGACTAGGTCAGTAAGTTCGTTTTGTATGCTATAGCCGGAATGTGACGGTTTGCCGTAAGTTATTTGACAGTTCGAGTGCATTTACGTGGCAGTTATATTTCACTCATATGACAATAAGCCATTGTTTACTGTCACATTCCTGTTAACTCCATGGTTTACCTTATTAAGCACACGAACTTATGGACTAGATCAGTAATGAGAACATTGGGCACCGGGCAATCAGGGACACAGTTAGGAAGAATTAAGGCGAGTATTCGAGAGCAGCTTCAATCAGGTATCTTCATTGAAGGGCAAAAACTGCCATCAGAAAGAAACCTTAGCGAACTGTTTTCCACCACACGAATCACGCTCAAAGATGCGTTGGTGTCTCTGGAAACAGAAGGTTTGATATACCGAGAAGAGCGCCGTGGCTGGTATGTGTCACCCGAACGTATCCGCTACAACCCGCTGTCTCGCTCTCACTTTCATCAAATGATTCGCGAACAACATCGTATTGCAGAAACCAAGTTGCTCAGCACCCGCACAGAAATGGCCGCAGGCGATTACGCCAAAGCATTAGAAATAGAACAGATAACCCCGATACACGTGATTGAGCGATTACGCTTTATTGATGGCAGAGCGGTGCTGTTTGTTGAAAACGTCTTAAAAGCGCCGTTGTTTGAGAAGGTGTTGTCAGAAAACCTCACCATGTCGCTGACAGGCATCTACCGAGAAAAATACGGCTACGAGACCAAACGATCGCGCTTTGATGTGATACCCACCTCTGCCCCTGCGCATGTCGCCAAGGCATTAAATTTGGCAGAAGGGCAGCCCGTTCTAAAGATCTGCCGGGTGAACTACAAACAGGACGGTGAACTAATGGATTGCGAGTTGGAATACTGGCGACCCGATTCTGTGGTGATTCATATTGATAGTATTGGTTAGCGTCACGTAACCATTTGCCTAGGCTTAGGCTTAAGCTTTGGCTTAGGAAGAAAAAGCGAGCACATACAAAAACTCCGACTGATTCAGTCGGAGTTTTTATTTTCAACGATTACGTTTAATGAGGCACTAACTAAACAATCTTTTGCTCATCTTCTTCTTTGGTCGAATCACTTTCCTTAGATAAAAAACTGGCTACGATCTCTCTCAGCTTTCCTTGATTAACCGGTTTTGGTAAAAACTCATCCATACCTACATCGAAGCACAAATGCTTGTCTCGTTGTACGACGTTGGCCGTGAGTGCGACGATTGGAATATGTTGTGAAGAGCCCTCTTCTAACGCTCGGATCTGTTTAGTGGCTTCGAAGCCATCAAGAACTGGCATCTGGCAATCCATAAAAATCATCTCGTATTCGTTGGCCTGGAATTTCTCGACACCAATTTCCCCGTTATCGGCAATATCAACCTCAAACCCAAGCTTCTTGAGCATCATCTTGGCAACTTGCTGGTTTACTCGAGAGTCTTCAACGACCAATACTTTGCCACTAAACGAAGCGGCCACTGGTTTTGGCTCTTCTTTGATTGGAGCTTGTTTGTCTGTTTGTGTGGTTGTGACAGAAGCCGTTGGTGTAGCTTCAACAGACCTCGTTGGTTTGGTTAATGGTACTGGTTCATTGTCTTTGAACGCGACCTCACCTCTGTTTGGATAGGTAAAGTTTGAGGTATCCGCTGCTCTCGCGAGAACTTCACTCAACGTCCATTTAAGTTGGTTATCTTGATAAGGGCGAGCTATGTAGGCAACAAAACCCACTTGTTTAGCGCGCGCTTCATCTTGCTTGCGTGGGTCGGCAGAGATCATCACCAGCTTAGGACACGCTTTGTCAAAACGCTCAATCAAACTTCTTGCTAACTGGAATCCATCAATAGACGGCATCACTTTATCAATCAGCACCAGATCATAAGGCGATGACTTCGCCACAGACTCCGAAACAAGCTCTAACGCTTGGGTGGCGGTTTCACAACACTCTGACTTAACGCCGAATGATTGAAGCTGTGTTGAGGTAATACGCATATTCAGCTGACTATCATCAACCAGAAGCACCGAGACTTTATTAAAATCGATATTGCTTTCGTCAACGTCCAGGCTCGGGTCAAAGTCAGCGGTAAAGTAGAATGTACTCCCCTTGCCTACGACACTGGTTAGCTCAAGCTTGCTGCCCATTAAGGTCACGATCTTATCGCATATCGTTAGACCAAGCCCGGTGCCTCCGTAAATACGGGTGGTGCTGCCGTCGGCTTGTTGAAACTTATCGAACACCGATTGTTGCTTGTCTTCAGCAATACCAATACCACTGTCAGTCACCTCAAATTTCACTCTGAGCTTTTGTTCTGGTTCTATGACTTCTTCCAAGCGAAGTGAGAGTGTGACATGACCATGCTCGGTAAATTTGATGGCGTTGCCGACCAGGTTATTCAGCACTTGTCTTAGCTGGGTGCCATCGCCAATCACCATGGTTGGGATCTTAGGATCAATCGCCAGTTGGAATCTGAGCCCTTTCTGCTCGGCTTTAACTCTAAACGTCGATTCAACATCGGCAGCAATACCCATCATCTTCATTGGTTCTTGTTGCAGTTCTAGACGACCCGCTTCTATCTTCGAGTAGTCGAGAATGTCATTGATTAAGTCGAGTAGAGTAAGCGAAGAGGTATTGAGCATATCGACATACTCTTTTTGCTCTTTCGGCATATCCATTTCAGAGAGCAGAGACGACAGTCCGATAATCCCGTTCATCGGGGTGCGGATCTCGTGGCTCATGTTGGCAAGAAATTCACTTTTGTTGCGGTTGGCAACCTCAGCGACATCTTTGGCTTTTTCCAGTTCTTGGTATTGTTGACGAATACGTTCAACCGACTGGTTATAGCTACTCTCTAGTGTCGAGATCTCGTCTTTGTAAGTAGAATCGGTTGGCGTTATGAAGCGTGGTTTGTTGTCTTCGACCTGTTGCTGGTTGATCTGGGACGACATAGTCATTAAGCGTTTCACCACGAGACGATAGACGATCGTTAAACAAACCAGAGACAATAAGAAGATTTTAACGGCTTCGAAGGCGAGCAATAGTAGAACTCGTTCTTCAAAGTCGTTGAGGATCATGCTCAAATCAGATTGCACCGTGAGCGTCGCTAATGGGAAATCTGTCCCCCCCATCTGGTGCACCATTTCCCAAGACTGGGAATAAGACTGACCTGAGGTCTTTTGACCTAATTCTAGAATTTTTTCATCGGGACTTTCGATAAGAAGGTAACTAACCGAAGGTAGGCGGGAGATACCTTCGGCTTGCACAAACAGTTGCTCTCGATCTTCAACCCACAAACTGGACGTTAAACCCGAAAGATAGCCTGCCTTAACCTGTTCGATCTGAGAACTGATAAAAGAAACTCGACTTTGGTACTCCACATACAACCCTAGACCTGTCACTATAACTGTGAATAAGGTGCTGATTGCTATGATAGTCCCGATCAACTGTCGGGAGAGTCCAATATAGCGTTTTCCTTTTGTCACCATACACAAATTACCATTATTGTTATCCTAGCAAACTACAATTACTCAACTAGTATAATAGTAGTCATTCATCAAATAACTAGGGAAGGTTATGAAAAAACATCTTATATTTGCATCCATAGTCAGTTTGTTTTCAAGCAGTTATGCTTTTGCAAGCGAACCTGTTCACTACTACATTATTGCGAGCCAAGCGCAACCTTTTCAGATCGAAACTGACGGGTCATCTCACAGAGGAATGGTTTCGGATATTGTTGAGGCCGTATTTGATGACAGCCAATACGAGATCGATTACCACACCTACCCTTTCAACCGCATGATTGACAAGCTCGACGCGAGAGAGAATCCAAACTGGGTAACCTACGGCAGTCCTAGTTGGGGAAATATCCAATCTGTAAACCTGTCTAAAGATCCGATTTACAATGTAAAACACGTGTTACTCAGCAGTGGCAAGGAACCATTTGAGTTCAATACTATCGACGATTTAAACGGAAAAGCGGTGGTCTTGCTGGTGGGGTTCGAATATCCAAACCTAGAGCCTTACATCAAACAAGGTAAGCTCAACGAGATTCGAGTTAAAGATTACAGCGCGGCTTTTCGTGTATTAAACCGAACGCCTGGTGATACCGTTTTTGTTGAGATGGAATCGAGAATCAAATACAACCTAAACGAGCAGAAGTTAAGTATTGATGATTACCAGATGCAAGAGTTTGGTTCAGTGATCAATAACTACCCTATCCATTTGGCGTTTGACCCTGAGATGGATCCTAAGCTGCAAAGCTTCATCAACCAACGTCTCGACCAAATGAAAGACGATGGTCAGCTCAATGACATCGTGCAAGGGTACTTATAGATCCTTCGTTTATCTGTAATAGCGCCTAGTTGACGTTGTAGAGCACTTTTCTACTCTTAGTCACCTTAGCTCGACTTGCAACGAAAAGGCCGCTCTGCTTAATACTAAATTGCAGAGCGGCCTTTAAAATTTAACGTTTAGGGAAACTATCTTTGAACTTGTACTCGATAGGTTAGTGCGAAGCAATCAAATGTAGTTGTTGATTACGAAGCTGTTGTCGCACCGCCATCAAAATTTCACCTAAACGGTTCTCACCAGTTCCATCACCACCATCGCCCCAAAAATGGTCTTTATGAGAATGCTCTTTGATCACCGAATCTCCGGTGTTAGTCAGAAACAGCGCAAACTGCGGGTTCTGTCTGAACTTCTCAGTCACAATGAACTGCATCACTTCAACACGAATGTCATACCAATCTTCTCGAACTTGGTCTTCATAATCACGACTTAAAGAGAACGCTTCAGCAGGGGTACTGGCTTCCAAAATAGTATTGCGTAACGCTTCAGAAGCAAATTTCATCGCTTGATAATAATGTTCGCTGGTTGCCCAAACTTGATCGTTAACCTTAATGGGACAAGCTGCAAAATTTGACAGGTATCCGTTTGGATCTTCAGGTTCATAAAACAGCACTTCTTTGGCTTTCGCCACAGAATTAGACATAGCCTTCTCCTTACCAACGACATCTCATATTTTTGCTTTAACTTTAAAATTAGTGGCGTTGCATATTACTGTCAAACAACTTAGTTCAAGAGTATGCCATGAGCATGTTTTTAGTCGGGAACAAGCAATGTAAAGGCGGGACAATGGATTTAAATGGTGGGAGACAAGGAGCATGGTTTACTTATAAAAAACTCATAGCCCTGTTAAAAAGTTATATAAATCAAAGGGTGGCGGTGCGCCACCCTCTTAAATGCAATAGGGGTCCTTAGTGAATAAGACCTAGTTCCCTCGCTTCTTCCAGACTAAAACCGCTTTCTCTAATTTCTCTTAGAGCTTCAATACGACGACGAGCTTCAGCGGACTTCATTTTCTTTTCTGGTTTGAAAGATACTTCTTCTTCAGCATCCCACTTGTTTGCAATATTTGTCATTTCATCATGGTTGATAGAATTAATGGACATGTTTTCCTCCGAAAAGCACCATGTAATGGACAGGTAATCTGTAGCAAATGCTATTTCACTTGTTAAGACATTCTGTACTGAAATGTGATGATTCCGACGCTTCACAAAGCTAATTAATAAATGCCTCATTTAAACTTTGCCAAAGCCATTTTCTGCAATTACATTTACAAGATTCCCCATAAGAAATGTGGTTTGATCCACCTCTCATTTTCCCCGTTCTCATTTCTTGTTTCCCACTGAAACTTCGTGAAATAACCCAAGATAAATTTCGAGGCACTTCATTCTTTTTGTGCTCATCGCTTTCACTAAATTCACTTCATGTTAATGATAATAGTTATCAATATCATAACTGAGGATTTATCATGTCTAGGGAAAATTCAGATAAACCACTTCTCGAAGTGAAGAATCTATGTGTCGATTACATCACCGATGACGGCGATTTTAATGCTGTAAAATCCGTAAGCTTTAGCATAGGCCAAGGCGAGATTTTTGGTTTGGCTGGCGAATCAGGGTGCGGAAAAAGTACCATCGCGTTTGCCATTAACCGTTTACACAAGCCGCCTGCTTTCATCTCTGGAGGGAAGATATTGTTCAACGGGCAAGATCTGCTCGGTTTATCTGACGACCACTTGAACACCTTGCGTTGGAGCGAAATCGCCATGGTATTCCAAAGTGCAATGAACTCACTCAATCCCGTACTGACCATTGAAGAGCAGTTCGCTGATGTTTTACGTCACCACAAAGGAATGACCAACGAACAAGCTAAAGACCGCGCAGAGAAGCTCCTCGACCTTGTAAACATTCCTCGTAACCGCCTCACCGAATATCCGCATCAGTTCAGCGGAGGGATGCGTCAACGCTTAGTCATCGCCATCGCGCTCGCCCTCAATCCCAAATTGATCATCATGGACGAGCCGACAACGGCGCTTGATGTGGTTGTACAACGCGAAATTCTGCAGCAAATACACCAACTCAGAGAAGAGTTTGGGTTTTCGATATTGTTCATCACCCATGACCTGGCACTAATGAGCCAGCTATGTGACCGCATTGCCATCATGCGCCACGGCCAGATCGTTGAAATCAACCAAGCCTATGAGATTCGTAACAACCCTCAGCACTCCTACACCCAAAAGCTATGGAGTTCTTTCCCTAACATTCACGAACATGCGCACGCGACTACGTGCTAGGAGAGCTCTATGTCACAACCTATTTTTCAAGTGAAAAACCTCGTTAAAGAGTTCACCGTTGGCGGTGGACTCGGCAAAGAAGCGATCTTTAGAGCCCTACATGGGGTGAGTTTTGATTTGCATGCCGGTAAAACATTGGCGCTGGTTGGAGAATCAGGCTGCGGGAAAAGCACCTGCGCCCGATTGATGACCAAGGTTTACCCACCGACAGAGGGAGAGATACTGTTCAATGGCAGAGACATCTCTACCCTAAAAAGCCGCAAAGATATCTTGGATTACCGCAGCCGTGTACAAATGATATTTCAAGACCCATTTGGCTCACTTAATCCAACTCACACCATTGAGCACCACTTAACGCGCCCGCTTAAAATCCATAAGCAAGTTGCCACGAAACAGGCTCTCACAGAGCGTCTCAAAGAGTTATTAACGCTGGTGGAGTTACCCATTGAAACTCTCGCCAAATACCCTCATGAGCTCAGTGGTGGCCAAAGACAGCGGGTTAATTTAGCAAGAGCGCTCGCAGTAGGTGCAGAGGTTATCCTTGCCGATGAACCTACCTCGATGTTGGATGTTTCAATACGACTTGGTGTATTAAACCTGATGCAAAAAATGAAGAAAGAGTTGGGGATTGGCTTTTTGTACATAACTCACGATCTTGCGACGGCACACTACATCGCAGAAGAGACGGCGGTAATGTACAAAGGGCAGATCGTCGAATGGGGATCAACACAGTCGATCTTAACCAATCCACAACATCCGTACACTAAACTGTTGATCTCTGCCGTTCCCGATCCCGATCTGCCATTTGGCGAACTCGTCAAAAATGAGCCAAACTATTCAATAAACGCAGATCGAATTCGAGAGCAGAGCTGTGAAATACAGCATGAAATCAAGCAAGTTGCTGATAATCACTTTGTAAAACAGTGGGATAACGTTGCATGAATGAACTAGACACTTGGTTAGAGCGGATCGGAGATTGGTACAAAGACCGAAAGCATGATCAAGTGGACCGGTTAGAACCTTTGATCTTAACGCCTCCAGACGCGCTCTGGGGGCCATTGATCACGGATGAGCAGAGCAAAGGCATCGCATGTTGGCTAGACGGATGCCTGAGAATCTTTACGTTTTATCGGCATAAAGGCGTAACGCTGACGACATCGACAAAGTTTGCAGCACCAAGCGTATCATCGCTCTCAAACGAGGCTGGTGGTTCGCACAATCAAGAAAAGGCCTATCAATACCTGATGTTTGCCTATAGCAAGCTGCAGGCCGTGTCATGCGACCCAAAATCAGAGCCTGACTTGCAAGAGTGGTGTACGCAGCGGCTCCAGCATTTATGTGTACTGGCTTTGGAATTTACTAACCAACAACAAGAACCTCGCTGGAAAGAAGAATCAGAAAAATTGATCGAATCGCATGTGCGTTTTATGGCAAGCCAACACCAGAACGATGATCAAGGTGCAGCTCTACATCAACTCCACTGATCTACTCCACGGTTTAACCCTGATCGATCAAACACCAAAGCAGAATTCCTTCACAAATAAGATCCGTAGAAAGCATGATCTAACCTTGATCATGCTTCAGGGCTAGCAGTTACAATTAATATGTAAATTATTGAATTTTAATGATTATACGAATTTCAGGCAAAAAAAAGCGAGTCCCTTAGGAACTCGCAAAAATCTATTCAGTATGATGTAACAAAATATGAGCCAATCTATTAATCATAAGAAAGGACAAAGGTTGTCTATTCGGGATAAATAATAATCAACTGGATGCGTTACATTGTCAGAACTTTGTCAGCGTTAGGTGCGGTTTTAATCAGCACCTAATGTGTTCAAACTATCCATTCATCGACCATAAATACGGGCTTCTTGATACTGGGTATTTCTACTGCAAAAATCAGCTCGAAAGATCAACACGCCCTAGTGATTAATGGCCAATCGCCATTTCATCGAGCGCCAGAAACACATTCTCGTCCAAATGACCTTCGTGAACTTGTTTACACACTTTACGACGCACAGCCAAACCAGAAATCAAACGTTCAATGGACAGGTGTCGATTGCTGGTGCTGTCACGGTCGTTGTACAGCTCAATTAAGCGACTCAGTGTTTCGTATGGGATAACATCCTCCCCTACTCTCAACCAATCAAGCTTCTCAATGAGCTCTGAGCACTCTTCTTTGATTGAGGCATGTGAGTGCCCGGTCATAGCAGATAAAGCCGTTATACTGCGTTCTAGAGCCTCTGTGGAGGTATATTTAGAGAGAGTAATCATGATCTCATCAGCGTTGATCTCAACAGAGTGTTTACGCTGTTTAACTCGACGTCCCAATTTGCCTCTTGGCGACGGAGCTTTGCGCTGAATTGGTTCAAACTCACCATCGATAATCTCAGACAGCTCTTCCAGCTTCTGCTTAGACACCATCTCGTTACGCAGCGGGTTCGGTAACGTCGGTGCCATATTACGCTTACCGGCGTTGGTGGTACGCGCTCTTGAATAACGCAACACCTCTTCGACATTACATTTGATATCAACCTGATAATCGGTGGTTTTTCCTTTTTCGATCAACGCCGTGATCGTCAAGTGATAACCCCAAAGATTTACCAGGAAAGTATCTTCTTGATCCCCTACTTCGCCCAATTTTCTGAGTTCGCGGATCAAATCCATCGAGAAGCGACGCCAATCGATATTACGAGCCAACTTCTGGTTCAGCTCGCTCAGTAACATACAATCTGAGTGGCGACGTGCCATACGGCTTCTAAAGTACGAATACATTTGGAAGACCAAGGTATGTTGTTTCAGGATTTCTGGCGGAAATAGGAAGAAATAATCACGCGTCAGCAGCTCTTCGTAGAACGAAGGTTCCCAGACAAGGATATACAGGTTCGGTTTAATGCGAATTTCGCCATCAGAGCCCTCTGTAGGCGCTTCTTCCGATGCCGTAATGGTTCTAGCTAAGAATCGGAAACGATCACTCTTGAAGCCTTCTGGCATGTTCTCGCTAAGCCAACGGCCCGTGAGCTCGTGCAGTTGGAAATCCGTAAATTCGATACGATCAATACTGTCACGGATCGAATCGCGTGCAGGACCGCTGTCTTTCTTGCCACGCAAAGACAAAATATCAGTGATGTAGAGTGGTGTTTTGTTCGGTGTGTGTTTCGCGTCGAGATGATAATCATCTTGGTGGTGATCATGATATTGAACAGTAAGCGTGAATAACGCGAACAGCGTCATTAGATCGTCAACCGTCATGATGTTTTTAGAAGATCTTGTCTCGATCACCGCTCGAGTGCCAGAGATCGAAACCATAGATTTCTGGTAGCTCTTACGTGTTCTAGGTGGCGCCAAAGCTTGATCAATAATCCCCGCCCAATTGGTTGGAGAAACAATGAATTGATCCGCTTCGTCTTTCATCGTCGGTGGTGTATTCAGTCCGTGTTCATTCAGTAAGCGCTTGTTTACTTTGGTTTGAGCTAGTGCTTTAGAACGCTTCTGCTTTTCATTTTGCTTGACGCTTTCTGTCACTAAACTGGAAGCACCCAGTACCGATATCAATTGGTTTGGGTTCACAAAGCGATGCAACATGGTTTTACCCGCGAGGCCTTCTTCAAAACGAACTGGGATTTGTTTGAAAAGACCAATACTTACAGCGGCTCTCAGCCTTTGTTGCAAGGCGGCGCGAGTCACTTGACCATCAGTTGATTCAATAATCTCGGTGGTGGAGACGTATCCATCTTTGCTGCTAAACCCACGTAGTGAAATTAGGTTAAGAAGCTCAACGATGCTTTTGGTGACCCCTTTGAAGTGTTGATATTGTTCTATCCATTCAACGGCTGTTTCAGATACCTCAAATAAATGACCATCTTTGTGGCTTCGTGCCTTAATTAACAATTTCTCTTCTGGTTTCATTTTTGATCCGTATCACACTAACCGTAATTTCACTATAGTTCCTGAATGATAAAGAAAGAATGATCATAAATAAAGAGAATTTATTGGCTTTTAAATAACTGATCTTTTTGATTAATATGATCTTAAATGATTAAGTGATCTAATGATCTGGCGGTGAATTTACTTTTAAGCATCTGAATTATAAGTGTTAAAAAAAATCCGATTGGAAAGCATGATCATAAAGAACCCGAAACGATGATCATTAAATTAAAGAAAGCATGATCACAGAACCTCAGAACGATGATCATTAAGTCATTGTAAGCATGATCATTATCGGTTCGAAAGCATGATCATTATGCTTATACAGCTTATCCACAGTCCGTAATTGATCAAGTTGTATTAAGCGGCTTCTAAGTCACCTATGTGGATATTTTTGACAGCCAATTCATCGGAACAATGATCAAGTAATGCGCCTTTTACATCGTTCTTCCCCTTTAGTGTTTAAAATTCAATCGGTAGTGGTTACATAATCACTGGTTGGGGGCTTTTAGCTCGATACACCATAAATCAGGAAGCATGATCATGAAATTGTCATGTTTCTGTATTTGTAATCCGTGTCGATTGAATTTCCAAGCAATGAGGCCTTATAGAGCTTGAATCCCCATTGCAAAAGCATTTGTCCGTAAGTTAGCTCTATATTTATATGCTTCCGGAACGATATTTACTTGATCATTTTTCCGTGAGTTGATCATTTCTAACATGCACTTACTCCGATCAATATTGGTGAGTTTAGGCCTTGATCATGCTTCATAATTTGGCCTTATCAATTATCTAACTGTTGATGTGCTCCATGATCATTCTTCCGGATAGGTTCCAATCCTCTTTCGTTTTATGGCACTCGATTTTTACTTCGACTTTGAATTTTTTGTCTATTTAGTCTGTTTGGTTATTTTTTATTGAAAATCTGCCAAATTCGAATGAAAATCACACCAACCGTAATCTATGGTTGTATTTCAATCGTTCCGAAGTTTATTTGTTGTAATTACATTTACATTGTAAATAAGTGACGATGTAACATTTTAAATGTAAGCCGGAAATAGAACCGGTTAGCGGTGATAAAAATAGAAGTTTTTGTGTTCATCTAAGCCTATTTTTCATCAAGCTGTAAAAATACAGTCTATTTTATGTGATTTTACTCATAAATGTATGTTCATGTTTTTGTTGTGTTTGTTGTTAATCGCTGTACAATTTGTTCTAGGTTAATCATTACGGAAACTGGCAATGAAAAGAGAACAAACGATTGATAAGCTCTATCAGCTAGCCGAACAAACTCAACAAGTTCAGGCTGACCGAATTGAGATTATTCTGGAAGAGCGAAGTGATGAACATTTCCCTCCAATGTCTAAAGCTATGATGGAGACGCGTTCAGGCTTAACTCGTCGAAAATTGGATGAGGCTATCAACAAGCTTGAAGCGGATGGTCATCAGTTTACAAAGAACAACGCCAATCATTACTCGATTTCATTGACTGAAGCTCACATGCTGATGGACGCAGCTGAAGTGCCGAAGTTTCACCAACGTAAGCAGCATGTAGACAATAAGCCATGGGTTATTAACGTACAGAACCAAAAGGGCGGTACGGGTAAATCAATGACTGCGGTTCACCTAGCGGCTTGTCTGTCTTTGAACTTAGATAAGCGCTACCGTATCTGCTTAATTGACTTGGATCCACAAGGTTCTTTGCGTCTGTTCTTGAACCCACAAATTAGTGGTGCAGAGCACGACAGTATCTATTCTGCTGTTGATATCATGTTGGACAACGTGCCAGAAGGCCAAGATGTTGATCTTGAATTCTTGCGTAAGAACGTACTTTTACCAACACAGTATCCGAATCTAAAGACGATTTCGGCGTTCCCAGAAGACGCGATGTTTAACGCTGAAGCGTGGCAAAGCCTATCTCAAGATCAGTCACTTGATATTGTTCGTCTTTTAAAAGAGAAGCTTATCGACAAAATTGCTGATGATTTTGATGTGATTATGATTGATACCGGCCCGCACGTAGACCCTCTAGTGTGGAACGCAATGTACGCATCGAACGCTCTTCTGATTCCATGTGCAGCCAAGCGTTTGGATTGGGCTTCAACGGTTAACTTCTTCCAGCACTTACCAACCGTGTACGAGATGTTCCCGGACGACTGGAAAGGGCTCGAATTTGTTCGTCTAATGCCAACCATGTTTGAAGACGACAACAAGAAGCAGGTATCAGTATTAACTGAGATGAACTACCTGTTGAATGACCAAGTAATGATGGCCACTATTCCAAGAAGCCGCGCTTTTGAAACCTGTGCAGATACTTACAGCACGGTTTTCGATCTAACGGTTAGCGACTTTGAGGGCGGTAAGAAAACTCTGGCTGTCGCTCAAGACGCAGTACAAAAAAGTGCTCTAGAATTAGAGCGTGTATTACATAGCAACTGGCCTTCACTTAATCAGGGATAACAAGAATGGCAATTAAAACATCTGACTTAAATGCAAAGCTATTTGGTAAAGCAAACAAACGTCGCGTAGCTACGCCACAAGAAGCTCAAACAGCGGCTAAAGAACAGGCTCAAGTGATCGAGCTTTCTGTTGCAGGCGAAGAATTGGTTTCATTTGAACTAGTTCGAATCCCGGCGGCTGACGTAGCAACTCAAACGGTTGTTTTCGAAGAAAATGCTCGTGAGCAATCTTTCTTAAACGAGCACGCGCTTTCTGATGTTCTTACAACATTGAAAGAACGTGGCCAGCAATACCCAGCGGTTGGTCGTAAAAACAAAGACGGTAAGATTGAAGTTCTTGATGGTAGCCGTCGTCGCATGTCGTGTATTTTGGCTGACAAAGAGTTCCTTATCTATGTTGCTGAAAACATCAACGGCGAACACGCTAAGTTCCTATCTGATGTCGCTAACGCTCATAAACCGCTTTCTCTGTATGAGAAGGGTAAAGAGATGCAAGCGAAGCTAGATAAAGGCGAAGCTGAAGACCAGAAAGCACTAGCGAAAATGTTCCAGTGCAGTGAAGCTTTGGTGAGTGGCGCGTTGAAAGCGGCGGCTTTGCCTCTTGAACTGCTACAAGCTTACCCAAATGTGAGCGATCTTGGTCGACCAACCATTGTTAAGCTGCACAAACAATTTGGTGGCCTGACTGGCGAACAGCAGCAAACATTACTGACTAAGTGTGATGCTTCTGAAGGTTTTGTATGGCAGCGTAGCGAAGCACAAGGTGTTACGCGTTTAACTAAAGACGTTACTGAAACTTTGGAAGGTTGGATTCTTGAATTGGCGCCAGCGCCAGCGAAGAAAGCTTCTCCAAAAGTTGAGCTTATTAAAGGCCGCGCTTCATACAGCCGTAAGGGTTCAAACTTGGCGTTGAACCTTAAGAAAGTGGATGATGCGACAATGGAAGAGATTTTAGCCTTCGTTCAATCGAAGCTCGACTAAGTCGACAACTTTCCATTACGACTCTAAAGCCGCATTATGCGGCTTTTTATTTGGCTGTGATAAACTGTGTCTAGATGAATCTGGACGCTAACTATGACAAACCCAACCAACACTTTTCTGCATACACTTTCTGATGTTGCTCAATACAATGATCACCGTTACGGCGTGGTTTTTAACGGTGATGTCGATTGGCAAAACACGGCTATTTCAACTTTCCTTCAAGATAAGAACGTTAAATCCATTTTTCAGATTGGCGGTGTCCCATTCGACGATGTGACGCATGCACCGGTCAAGAAGGGGCAGCAACTTCTGGGTCGTGAATGCCAGATTCTTGTTTGTGATTTTAGAGAGCAGTTTGACGCGAATGGTTTCAGTGCAGCACTGGGGTCGTTAGTGGGTGGCGGTTTGTTGTTGGTGTTGCCGCCAAACGTCAATGAAGCTGAAGAGGGTGGAAGTTCCGGCTTTGGTCAACGTTGGTTAAAACGTCATTTCGATAAACTGATTTCTGTTTCACAACACAATGAAGCCGGCGATGTAGTTCAAGCAACTCACGCTCTTCCTCAGATGCAAAGCGCCCAAAACGGATTGGACAAATTTGAACAGCAAAACACGGCTGTTGAATTAGTTAAAAAGGTAGTGTCTGGGCATCGCAAACGCCCTTTGATTCTCACCGCAGATAGAGGCCGCGGTAAAAGCTCGACGTTGGGCATTGCCGCAGAGCAGCTTCTGGTTGAACGTCATGGATTAGATATTATTGTGACTGCGCCTTCTGTGAAAGCAATCGAGCCTGTATTTTCCCATGCAATACAGCGACTCGAAGTCATCGAAGTGGTTAACGCTACTCACATTCGCCATCAAGGGGGAAGTTTAAGATTCGTGGCTCCGGACGACTTACTTAAATCTAAGCCTGATTGCGACCTGCTATTGGTTGATGAAGCGGCTGCTATTCCAATCCCTATGCTCAAGTCCATGGTCGGCATTTATCATCGCATGGTTTTTTCAACCACGGTACACGGTTACGAGGGCAGTGGACGAGGGTTTGGGATTAAGTTTGAATCTTGGCTTTCTGTACACCGCCCTGGTTGGAAAGGCTTTAAGCTTGAACAACCGATTCGTTGGAACAACAACGACCCACTAGAAGCTTGGTTGTTTGATTGCTTCCTGCTTGGTAACGATGCGTCGCTAAGTGACTCGGCGATTCATGAGTTAGATAACTTTTCTGATCAGACAATCAACCAATTAAATTTAGTTGAACTATCGAAAGCAGATTGCTTGGCTAATCCACACAAGTTACAACGATGTTTTTCTCTACTTGTCGATGCTCATTATCAGACGTCACCCAACGATTTAATGCAGTTCCTCAACAATTCAGCAATCCGTTTGTACGCCGCCTGGCAGCAAGATGAATGCTTAGGTTGTATGTTGGTTACTGAAGAGGGTGGTTTAGATAAAGATTTGATCGCTCAGATTCAAATTGGAAAACGCAGGCCTCAAGGACACCTTGCACCTGTGTTACTGGCAAACCAACTTGGCTGTACAGAAGCGGCGACCAGTCGCTGCCTTCGAGTGATGCGCATTGCAGTTTCAACGCCTCATCAAGGTTTGGGCATTGGCGGTTGGATGTTGGCTAAGTTATCAGAGCAAACTAGCCAAGCGGATTATCTGGCAACAAGCTTCGGTGCGACTAGTGAGTTGATTTCATTCTGGCGCTATAACGATTTTGTACCTGTCCATATTGGCCACCAGCGCGATCAGGCAAGTGGCTGCCACTCGGTACTGATGGTTAAGACGCTTACCTCAAACTCCCAAAGCTGGATTAACCAAGCTCTAAGTCACTTCGAGCGTAGCTACTGCTTTCTTGTTTCAGGTTCTTTAGTTTCACTTGAAACCGAAATGGTGCGCGTACTGCTGCCAAAGAGTGTCAATACCGTTAGCGAGTTTGAAACTCAGTTAGTTAGAAATTACGTGAACGGTGGCAACAGTTACGATGCGATTAGCTTCAGCGTACTGAACTTGATTCTACTTGGTAACGATCGAAACATAGGTATTTCTGACTTACTCATCGCAAAGGTCGTTCAGCAGAAAGAGTGGGGGACTTGTGTTGAACAGTCTAATTTTGTTGGTCGCAAACAAGCAGAGATTCAGTTTCGTAAAGACGTCGATGTTTTGCTAGCAAATTTACAGTGTAAATAGACAAGCCATCATTTAAATAGACTGACCGTTACAAATTAGATTTACAGTGTAAATTAGAATCTTGGATTTACACTGTAAACTGAAGCTCCATATTGAAATCCGTTTTTACCCTGATTATCAGCTTCATCACTTCTGTTCCACCTCTCCACAACAGCCTTTAATCATCTAAAGCTATTCGCCTTTACTATCTTGCTCTAATATCGAATAGACATTCAATCACACGAAATATTCTGAAAAATTTCCCTATGTATTTGTAAAGGCGAAGTAGATCATAAAATGTGTAAGTCTTATTTATGAGTCATGTTTGCAGAATCGAAAGTAAGTGATGTGACGCTGATTATTCTAATAATGTGATACTCAGCGCAGAACGAATTATATAGACTGAATAACAACTGAGTCATTAGGGATACTCAATTCGAATGTGGGATAACATTGTTACATTGTCAGAAGACAAGCAACAAGTGATGGCATGTCTGCCGTCGGGGTTTGTGGTTGAAGCAAGCTTTGATAACACGACGTTGCCACCAACCTTGGAAGCTTTGGACGCATCAAACTATTTTCTTTTTGAAGAAGAGGTGTTGCGCTTCGTCACTCTTGCCAAAGAAGGTAAAGGGGAAGCTTACGAAGGAGTCTTGATTGCCGAAGTTCGTAACGCAAGCGTTGCCGTCGAACTGTCTGATGACGAGATGCTCGCGAGTCTGGTGGTGACAGGACCACATCATGGTCACGCACTGCGCGGGAGCGACATCATTCACTGTTTAGCCCAAGCCCACATAACAAAGGGAATTAATAAGTTAGCGCTCAGAAAAGTGCTGATGATGAGTAACAAGCTTAAACCCGGTGAAAAGTTTACTCAACCCGTCGCGAAAGGGACGCAGCCAGTAAAGGGCAAAGATGCTAAGTTTGCCGCCTTGGTTGAAGACATTACTCGCCAAGTCTTGAAGCCTCGCAGTAAAGACGAAGGCAAGATTGATATGCGAGACTTGGGGCAAACCATTACTGTTGGTCAAAATGATCACTTGATGAAGCGTACTCCCGCGACCAAAGGCATCGCTGGCTTTACCGTCCAAGGTCGAATTATCCCACCGCTTCCTGGACAAGACAGTTTAATTAAGCCTGGAAAGGGCACCTACATCTCCCCTGACGACCCCAATTTATTACTCGCTTCCTTTCCTGGATTACCCATAATCAAAGATAGAACTATTGAAGTAGATGACGCCTTGTGTGTTAGCAACGTAGATGTATCAACCGGACACGTTAAATTCAAAGGCAATGTCTTTGTCTCTGGGAACATTGAACCGGGAATGATCGTTAAAGCGACAGGAAGTGTCACGGTTGGTGGCTTTATTGAATCGGCAGAAGTCCAAGCACAGGGTGACATAAAAGTCGCGAAGGGGATTATCGGTCATACGACTAAAGAGGGTGAGCCGAAAAGCTGCAAGGTGTTTAGCAAAGGTTCTATCACAGCAAGCTACGCGCAGAACGCCGAACTCCAAACCGCCACCGACCTTCGACTGGGTGTGCACAGCATGAGTAATGATATTCGTTGTGGTAACAACCTTATCGTGATGGACAGTTTGAAGAAGCACGGTACGCTCAGTGGCGGCGAAGCTAGAGTCGGTGGGAAAGTGGAGTGTGTCTTTTTAGGCGTAGAAGGAGATACTGCAACCAAGGTACACGGATTTGCACGTTACGATGGTTACCGACAAAAGATAGCTGAGCTGAAAGAAACTTATAAGCATGCTCAAGAGCAGACCATGGATGTGATTCGCCAAGAGCTCGAATTTAAGAAGCGACCAAAAGCGGAACGCAGCGAAGAGCAAGCACTAGAAATTGAGCAGCAAAGAGAAAAAAATAATCTTGCGATCGAAAACACTAAGTCGCAGTTGGATACACTCGAAGCTGAGTTTGAAACCAACCTTGCCGAGTGCACAGTTGAGGCGCATGAAAAGGTGTATACGCGAGTGACGATTCAATTTGGTGATGAGACAGTCACCACCAAGCGAACCCATGGCGGCAGTGTTTTCTCGTTCAACCAATACGAGATTCAATGTTCATTCAAAATGGAACAAGAAGATATCTCGTTGTAATTGAAATACTTTGAAATTGACCGACTCTGAATAGAGCGGTTCGAGCTATTTTCTACTCATTAGAAAAAACAAAAAAAAGGGTGAGCTGATGCTCCCCCTTTGCTTTTGCTGATATTGATTTAGTTAGATTCTTTAAGTCACATGAGCGCTTTAACTTGCTGCTCTTACCTTGCCTTGCTTCAAGTCTGACAGAACTTGTGCTTTCGGGCCGTCGGCAATAATGCTGCCTCTCTCCATCACAATCACTCTATCTACAATATCCAACATCGATGTTTTGTGGGTGATAAGAATCAATGTCTCGCTTGGCAATAACTGGTTGAGTTGATGTTTGATGTGCATCTCTGAGCGATTATCCATCGCACTGGTCGGTTCATCCATCAAAAGCACGGGTGGACGTCCTAAGAAGGCTCTCGCTATGGCAATCGACTGACGTTGACCACCAGATAGCAAAGCACCACCTTCGCCCACTTGGCGTTCTAAGCCTGCTGGATCTTGCTGAGTAAAAGCGGTCACGCCTGCACGGTTGGCTGCGTCCATCACATCACGGTCATCGACCAACGGGCGACCTAAGGTAATGTTGTCTCTTACTGAGCCGTAGAACAGGTTACTGTCTTGCGGTACACAGCCTATATTGCGTCGTACGTCGACATGATGCAGTTGTTCCATGTCAGTGTCATCAATGCGCACATGACCTTCTGTGGGCTTGTATAGGCCCATAATCAAACGTTCTAGCGTGGTCTTGCCTGAACCAATCCGGCCAATGATCGCTACTTTTTCTCCGGGTTTGATATTAAGGGTTAGGTCTCTGATAGAAGCGACAGGCGAGTCTGGGTAGTGGAACGTCACTTTATCTAGCGCAATATGACCCTGAATAATCGGACGGTGGATGTAGCGCTTACCTTCTTCCTGTTCATCAGGCATCGACATTACTTGTTCAATCAAGGTCATCGAAGACTTTGCTTGGTTGTAACGTGTAGAAAGCAAAGACAGTTGAACAAGAGGACCAATTGCACGGCCGCTCAACATGGTCGCGGCAATCAAGCCACCCATAGTGAGTTCACCTTCTGCGATGAGGTACACACCAAAAATGATCATACCTACATTGGTACTTTGTTGAACAAAGCCTGCGGTGTTTTGGATGCTGTCGGTGATGCGGCGACTTTTGATATTCCAGTTTGCCATGTGCGCAACCGCTTCTTCCCAACGGAATTGGAACTGACTTTGCGCGCTGAATAGCTTAACTGTCTCTAACCCAGCCAAGCTCTCAATTAAGTTCGCGTACTTCTGAGAAGCAAGTCGAGAGCCTTCTTCAATAGTACGACGCAGTGGCCCTTGGATTAACAGTGCATAGATAATCAAAATGACCACACCGACGACAGGAACAAACACAAGGTTTCCGGCCATCAGCCAAATTAACGCCAAGAACATCAGCGCGAATGGTAAGTCGATTAACGAGCCAATGGTTGCTGAGGTAAAGAACTCACGGATTGATTCAAATTCTTGCAGGTTTTTCGCGAAAGCGCCTACAGAGGCAGGCTTTGCTTCCATGCGAATCCCCAGAACTTTACTGAACAATTTAGAGGAAATTAGGATATCGGATTTTTTCCCCGCGACATCAATGAAGTAACTGCGCATTAACTTGAGAAGCAGATCGAAAAGGAAGACGACGAAAATACCACTCGCCAACACCCACAGGGTTTCAAAGGCAAGGTTAGGGACTACTTTGTCGTACACCAAACGAGTAAACATTGGCGCGGCAATGGCGAAGATATTGATCAGAATGGATGCTATCAACACGTCACGATAGATGTTTTTAGATTCCCAAATAGTGCTCCAAAACCAGTGACCTTTGCGTGTTTTTAGAACCTCTGGTGAACGTTCATCATAACGGAATTGTTTTTTTACCAAGAAGTAGCGGCCGATGAATTGTTCTTTGAGTTCATCGATTGTAATGACGATAGGCACCATCCCGCTTTCTGCGGTGATGATCTCTGCTTCTTGTTTTTCTAAATCGATACTATTTAGAACACATGCTTCGCCCTGTTTGAGAAGTAGAATAGCAGGCAGAATCAGGTGAGGAATACTTTCTAACTCGGAACGGTTTTCTTTCGCCACTAATCCTGCTCGTTCAGCTGAACGAGGGAATAGGAAAGGGGTTAGCTTTCCATCGGATAGTGGTAGCCCATTGATCAACGCTTCGGGCGAGTTAGCTAACCCGTAATACCGACTAACGTAGATCAGTGAGTTTAATAGTGGATCTTGCATGCGATATAACCCTTACAACTATTTATCAACAATGAAGCCTTGGAACACTTCTACGTAGTTATCAGACAGGATATCTAGCTGAGTCTGAGTTTCTATTCGAGACGCAATGGTGGTTATGCCTAGGTTGTGAGCGGTTCTAGAGATCGACGTTAAGGTGAATTTCTGTTTTTCATCATCAAGGTTGTGCGTAAACAAGTAATCCAACTTCACATAGCTTGGGCGGTACTCGTTGATGTAATCCAATGATTGGAAATTACGTCCGTAGTTATCGACACCGAATACGGACTCAGCGTTACGAATCGTGTTACACAGCAGCGCCGTGTAGTGCGGAACATTGATGAAACAATTTTCTGGAATCTCAAAATGCAACAGGTGAGCAATTGAGGCATTGTGTTCAAGAGTTTTACCAATCCAGCGGATGAAGCTTGGCTGAGAAATACTGCTTGGCGAAATATTGATAGCAACGGGGCTCGTGACTTCATTCGCATTCAGTTTCTCAATCATCTTCTCGATAACGTATTGGTCGAGAATGTGGCTCATTTCTAACTGTTCTAGTGCGTATAGATATTGGTTTGCACCGTAACGAACTCCGTCTTTTTCAATCGCAGAGAACACTTCTTGGTGATACGTTTTGCCAAAGCTATTGTTTGCAGCTTGCAGACGGAAGGTGACAAGGTCGTTGATGATCGCTTCTTCAACCAACATACGCCATTGTTGCTTGCCCATCACCGCACCATGATCGTCTGCCGTTACGTAGCCGTAAGTCAGTTCACGGTTGGCCTTCGCACTTGAGAGCGCGTTATCGACCAATGACATGATTTCGGTGCTGGTTTTTCGCGTGTTGCTGTATGTCACACCTAGCGCGATGTGTGGATTCGCCGTACCTGTTGGGTCTGAGCCTAGGTTTTGAATGCAGTTTACGATGCTGCCAGCAACAAGTTTAAGTTCGCTTTCATCAATGTTTGGCATGATGAAACCGAATTCGTCACTAGAAATACGGGCGATGGTGATATCTGGCGATGAGATTGAAGCTTGCAGCTGTTCAGCCAGTTGATGAACCAAGGCATCACCTTCTTGATAGCCTTTTTCGTCGTACTCTTCACTAATAAATTCGGCTTTTAGTACGGCTAAGCCACCTAAACTCGACTCTTCTAACCATTGAGTTAACTGAGACATGTAGTAAGCGCGGTTGCCTAGCTGAGATACAGGGTCGATATACGCTCTTTCACGCAGCTTTTGAGCTTCTTTCGCTTGGTTTTTAAAGGCCAGTTCAACTTGGGTCGACATGTGGTTGATACCGTCGACAACTAAGGTGAGATCTTTTGTTTTCGGGCGAGCCAGTGGTTCACCAAACTGATTCTTCGCGATCTGATCCATCTTGGTAATGATCAACGAGAGCGGGCGTAATGCGCGTTTAAGGATCCAAGAGATAGACACTAAACCGAGCAAGAAGATCGTGCCAAAGATGCTCAGTAAGCGGATGAACGCTTGCCAAAGCTGATCGTAGGCAGGACCAGGGTGACTTACGATCTCGACTTCTGCCAGTTGCATCCAGCCACTGGTAATCACGCGGCGGTCATGAACAGGCTCAAATAGGTTAAGGTTGGTAAACCACTCTGGTACGCCGGTTGGCTTTACAGGGTATGAACGGAGAATGTCATCTCCGGTGTCTAGGAAAATCAATCGCACGACGGAATAAGAACTGCCATCAAATAGGGCGTTGATAACAGACTCCACTGCCACCTTGTCCTTTTCTTCTAGGTAAGGGGCGAGAGCCAGTCCAACAGTATTAATGGTATTACTTACCTCAGAGCGTTGCTGCTCCTCTAAGTATCCACGGGTGGTATTGAATTCGATCATAAAAACTGACGTCATCAGCAGTATGAATACCGCAACCATCCCGACCACAAGCTGTTTATATAAAGTCATTGTACCTACTCATCGTAATTGATAATGGGTTTGTTTAAATTGAGAGAGCGCTCACGAGAACGTAGGTCGTTCCATAAGCTCAATCTTGAAGATTTCCCTGCCAGCTTACCGCTGCCTGCTGCCGACTTAATTAACCAAAGGTTTTTACCATTGAAACTGTATATCGGTCGCAGGTCTCCGCGTTTAGAACCGCGTTTTATTTCAGGGTTTAAGTTATCCAAAATTAGTGGTTCTGCACTGGGTGTTGAGTAGTATGCCAACACCATATGGAATTGGTTTAACTCAAGCGCTTTTACGTACACCAATCGTAATTTTTTATCTGGGACGCCGAGTTCAAGTAAAGAGAAGTATTTTGCGATAGTGAAGTCTTCGCAATCACCCGCGTTACTGCCTAAAAACTCCAGTGGTGTCGCCCAGTAGTCATTCTTTCCCCACAGTATGTTGTCATCGACAAAGTACATTTGGTTGAAGAACCGGTTTACCGAATCAAGCTTTTCCGTTTCACTTAGCCCTTCGTACGACGTCATATTGGAGCGCCATGTTGCCACTCGTTTTCCGGCTCTTTCCCCGTAGGTTGAAGTAACCGCGTCTATCCATCTTTGGTCGCTCTTGTTGAGCGCCACTGAGGTAAAAGAGGTGAGGACCAGCAACAATAACGAAATCCGAGATTTCATAGCCTCTGCTCTTGTCTGTTCACTGTGTATTGAAAGGCGCTATCAAGCATCAAACGTCCTTACTCTTTTAATGCGTTGTTTTGAGCGCTTAATAGTGGCTTCAACATGTACTCAAGTACCGTTCTCTTGCCCGTGATGATATCGACAGAGGCTGTCATACCAGGAATGATCGGCAACTCTTCGTTGTGTCCAAAGCTGTATTTATCGGTACGTACACGCACGATGTAGAAGCTATTGCCTTCTTCATCTTGAGTAGTATCAGCGCTGATGTGTTCTAGCACGCCTTCCAAACCGCCATATTTTGTGAAGTCATAGGCACTAAATTTAACAATGGCGGTCAGTTCTGGGCGTAGGAATGCGATATCTTGCGGAGCGATTTTAGCTTCAACCAATAGCGAGTCTTCAGTCGGTACAATCTCAACAATGTCCATACCCGGCTGAATAACACCGCCCACGGTATTAATACCGAGTGTTTTGACTGTGCCCGTTACGGGAGAGACCACGATGGTACGGTTTACTCTGTCTTCAAGGCCAACCGAAGATTCGGTCATTGCAGAGAGCTTGTCTTGTGCTTGGTTCAGTTTTTCTTGTTGTTCTGAGCGGAAGCTCAATGCTGCATCGATACGGCTGAGCATCGCTTCTTTGATGGCGGAACGTAGAAGAGGGATTTTGAGTTCGCTCGAGGTCATTTCTCGGCGAGTGTCATTCACTTGTCTTTGAAGCTTGAGGAGTTCAATTCTTGGCACCACCCCTTCATCGGCAAGCGGCTTTGTTATGTCTAACTCTTGGCGGGCGAATTTGTAACTTTGTCTTAAGTTATTGACGCGCGATTTTATTTCAACAAGGTCTTGTTGCTTCTGTTCAACTTGTTGATCAAAAACGGAAAGTTGGTTTCTTAAATTGTTTAGGTCTTGACGATATTCGGCTTTTTGGCGATTAACCAGTTTAGGTTGAAGTTCGTATAGCTTTGGTGGGAAGGCGAGTTTGCCGTAGTCGAGTAACACACTTTGTTTCCAGTTTTCGACGGAGAACTCTTCGTTGATGACCACGCTGTTAAATGAAGCTGAAAGCATTAACACGCTGGCAGTTAAGTTTGCCACTTGTTGTTCGCGCTCTCGGAAGTCAGAACGGAATCGAGTGTCATCGATCAACAGCAGCTGCTGACCTTTTTGAACGCGTTGACCTTCCCTTACCAATATCTCTTTTACGAGGCCGCCCTCAAGGTTTTGCACCACTTGGATTTGGGAAGAGGGGATGACTTTGCCTTGGCCAACGGTGACTTTATCGATCTCAGCCCAAGCGGACCACCCAATAGCAGCAATAAAAAACAGAACGATCACCCATAACATAATACGCGCACTGGTGGGCGTATTGAGTAGTAGTGCCGCTGTTTTATCATCGACATACTCAAGTTCGGTTTCGTTCAATTTGCTGTAATTCTTCTGGCTCATGACAGTCCTTGTTTGCTAAATAAAAGTGCAAGCCTATTGAGTGTATTCTTACTTTTGATAAATGTTAAGATTTTGCTCCTTTAAATCTTTGAATTTATATATTTTTTAAGACTTATCGGTTCTTGAAATCTGTTTTATCCAATTGGTGCTTTCTCAGCTTGTCATACAGTGTCTTTCGCGACACTTGCAGCTCTTGTTGCACTTCTTTTAAACGTCCTTGATGGCGATGTAGTGCCTCAATTAAGATAATTTGTTCAAAGCTATCAGTGCGTTGGTTCAACGACTGCTGCTGCTCCTCAATGCTCACGTCACGGTCATCCGCGTCACTTTGCTCACCAGTATCACCGTCGAGCGACGGCTGCTTAATTTGAGTCAGCACTCTGAGTTCGGCATGTTGGCGAAGCTGACGAATGTTTTCCGTCCAATGAGTCGCAATGAGTCGTTGAATCTCTTTTTCTGTAATGACGGGTGGCGGCAGCTGATATCGACTTGCCGCACCACGAGCAAAATGCTTAAACAGGGAGCCAATATCTTCAGTTCGTTGCGCCAAGGTTAGCAAATCAAATCGGCGGAACTCACCTACAATTGTAGTTGGAACTATTGTGGTTGCTATAATGATACAAGTTGCATTGGTCTTGCATGAGTTTTCACGAAGTAGAGTGGGTTTTAGAGCCGCCAACCAGCGCCATTGTTGTGAAGTTAATGCTTCTGTTTCATGGATATAAAGTGTTCCGCCCTGATATTTTCTGAATAATTGCAAGACAAACTGATCAAACGTAGTTTGGTCATTGCGTGGTAAATTGAACGCAGCGACAGGGCAAAGCTCTGCGGATTGATGACTGTGTAGATCGTGCGTGTACTGCGCCGTGACCCTTTTACCTGTCCCGAGATCGCCGACAAACAGTAGAAGAGGGTGAGTTTGGGTATCTAAAGTGATCAGTTCTCGGCGTAATGCCTGCATGGATGGCGATTGACCAATCAGTTTTGGCCCCACCTGATTCTGCATCGCCAACTCTTTACGCAATAAGTTGTTCTCTTCAACCAGTGCGAGTTTATCTGCGGCTTTTTTTACCGCGGTGAGTAGGCCATCGACCACAAATGGCTTTTCCAGAAAATCGTAAGCGCCAGCTTTCATCGCTGATACCGCGGTTTGCACGTCACCATGTCCGGTAAGTACGATGACCTGAAAATGAGGATTTTGGCTCAGCAACTTTTGCGTTAATTGAATGCCATCCATTACCGGCATGTGAATATCGGTGATGACAATTCCGGCTTGCGTGGTATCTATTTTCTTCAATGCCTCAATAGCATTGGGAAAGCAGACGATATCGATGCCTTCAATGAGCATGGCTTGTTCTACGGAGTCTCGGATTGCGGGTTCATCGTCGACAAAATAGAGTTTAGGCATAGAGTGCAAAAGTCGAGTCCTTAACAGTATGTGATTTTCTGTATGTCAGATTAGCAGTATGTAACGTTCGTTTTCTAATCAACAATAACAACAGCCCGTTAGCCCTTATCGTTATATAACGGGATGTTTAGCGAGAATACCATGCCTGAAGGCTCTAATCGGTTCGCGCTGATCGTGCCGTGATACGCCTCAATAATCCGTTTCGATATTGAGAGCCCTAGCCCTAAGCCTTCCGGTTTAGTGGTAAAAAACGGGTCGAACAACTTTTCTAATTTGTCGTCCTGCATGCCAATTCCGTTATCCCAAATGATCACCTGACAAGAGTCATGATGCAGTTGCCATTCGATGCCTATCTGCGGGCTAGCCTGTTGGTCTACGTTTTCCAGATTTTGTTGCTCCTGCAAGACTTTCTGTTCAAGAACTTGTTGTTGAAGCGCTTGAGTCGCGTTGTGAATCAGGTTAACCAGCACTTGTTCGAGCTCGGTTGGGTGAATCGCAATGTTAATGTCGTCTGGCACTGTGCTTAACCTTAGCGTGATGCCTTGTTTGATCATTAGCGCACTAAGAATACTGGTCGCGTTGTTGATCGATTGATGCAGGTTTGCGACGTGATGTTCTTGCTTGGTTACCTTGCGAGTGAAGACTTTAAGACGCGCGATGATCTCGGTAATTGAGGTATTCAAAGCAATCATCTTATCGAGATTGCTTTTGACCAAGTCAGTCCGTTCCATTTCAAGCAGCTTTAAGCTGTTCTCACTGTATGTTCGCAGCGCTGCAAGTGGTTGGTTGATTTCGTGGTTAATGCTGGCTGACAGCTCACCGAGTACTGCTAATTTTGCGGTTTGTGTCAGCTCTTGTTCTGTCTGTTTCAACTTCGACTGCGACTCTTGGTATTGAAAAAGGGTTTGTTGCAGCTGTTGATTGGATTGCTTCAAGTAGTGAGTGCGTTTATCAACGGTTTGCTCTAGGTTTTGGTTGAGTCGGGTCAACGCCACTTTCGCGAGATAAGTCTGGCGCCACGACCAAGCGATGAGCATCACCAAGCTGTAAATCACCACGAAGATGACATCGATCTGCACGACTTTAATAAGCTCAGCTCTGGTCTCTTTTAGGGCGACGACTTGGTACTGGTTGTTGCTGACCGTTGCAGGGTAAAGATTAAAAGCACCAAGCTTGAATAGCTGGTTAGCGGTGAGCTCTTTTCGGATTTCATTGGATTGAAGGTTCTTAGATTGATTGACGTTGCTAGCTTCTGACTGAGAGCTTGAAGAACGGAAGGCTTCGATGATCGAAATTTCGCTTTGACCGTATTGGCGTTGAAGTGCGATATCCGTTTGTTGTTGCTGAGTTAATGGCAACAATGAATGGTAAAGCCATGGAGCTTGGCTTGATAGAAACACCACTTGGTTAGAGTCGAGTACCACGATCTCATAGTCGTCGCTGGTTAGGATGTTTTCGAGGTTCTCTAAACTCACCTTTACGGTGATAACACCAACAATGTCATTCTCAACATACAGTGGTGAAGATAAAAAATAACCGCGTACATTCGAGCGAGCGCCTAGCGCGACATATTGTGTATTGTTGCCTTGAATGGCTGCAGCAAAGTAGGGACGAAACGAGAAGTTCTCACCCACAAAAGTACGAGGCTTTTGGTAATTACTGGAAGCGACTACAGTGCCGCTCGGGTCATGAATATAGATGGTGTCAGCTTGGCTTTGGTTTGACCATTCAAACAGTAATTGATTGAGTTGAGTGGCGGAAATTTTGTCTGTTTGTGGTGATGAGTCAAAATAAGAGAGCAGACGCGGGTCATGGCTGAGTAAATCCGGGATCTGTTTGAACTTATCCAGTTCAGAATCGATTTGTAGATTGGCTTTATTGGCCGCTTCATTGAGTTGCTGAGTGACGATTTTTTCTTGGAATTGTACTGCCATAAAGTGGGTTGCAGTCAGTCCTGCAGTTCCCAATAATAATGAGAATAAAACAAAAGGAGTCATTAGGTTAGGCAGTATCTTGGTCACTTGGATCTCAGCGTGTAATCGGTTTGTATAAAGATTATCAATATGATTGATTGAGTACCGAGATCTTGTTAACACCGAACACCTTCTGTGAGACAAAACCATGGCTTAGACTTGTGTTTCAAAGGATTACAGCGCAAAATCACAAAAAATTGAAAGGAGCAACGAAATGGAACTGACAGATATTCGTCGTGAATATGCTAAGGGTGGACTGAGACGTAAAGACTTAGCCGCAGACCCTATTGAGCAATTCAATCTATGGTTAGAGCAAGCCATCGAAGCTAAGATGACTGACCCTACTGCCATGACAGTTGCCACGGTTGATGAAAATGGTCAGCCATTCCAACGAATTGTTTTGCTAAAGAATGTTGATAAAGACGGTTTCGTTTTTTACACCAACTTAGGTAGCCGTAAAGCGCATCAGCTTGAGCACAACAGTAAAATCAGTTTGCACTTCCCTTGGCATCCTCTAGAACGACAAGTTCACATTACTGGCACCGCTGAAAAGCTGACAGCAATGGAAAACATGAAGTACTTCTCGTCACGTCCAAAAGAGAGCCAATTGGCCGCGATTGCAAGTAAGCAGAGTAGCCGTATCTCAGCTCGTGGCATTTTAGAAGGTAAGTATCTAGAGCTTAAACAGAAGTTTGCTAAAGGAGAGATTCCGGTGCCTTCTTTCTGGGGTGGCTTCCGAGTTCGCGTGGATAGCATTGAGTTTTGGCAGGGTGGTGAACACCGCTTGCATGACCGATTCTTGTTCTCACGCCAAGACAATAGCTGGGATATTGATCGTCTAGCGCCTTAGGCTTACGGATCTTAAGTAGTCTACACCGAATAGAACATACAAAAATACCGCTGACTTGGTGATTAGAAACATCAAGCAGCGGTATTTTTTTATCTGTACATTCCTAGGTTCATCGACGAGTTGGTCATTCAACTCATTTATCACTGTGCAGCACAACGGAGATCTGTTTATTGAGCAGAGTTTCTGGGATCACGGAGCCTAAGCCCGAGTCCAATGCATACTCAATCAATTGACTTTTGCTGCGTGCATCGAACTTCTGTTTCAATCTGGCGACATGACCTTCGACCGTTTTGATTGAAATGTCTAACGTAGACGCAATGTATTGAGGCTTCTTGCCGAAAAGCAGTAAGAACAACACCTCTGATTCTCGCGAAGTCAGCCGCTTTTGCAGCTTAGACACGCGCGGCTCTGATCCCGCAAGTGATGCTTGATTACCTTTCGCTCCTGTTGCCTGACAAACCCAGTGGCCGACTTCTAAGATCGCAGTATCAGTGAGCTCTTGCCCATAGAAGATAGTGCCTTGGACATTGTCGTTATCATCAAGCCAAGGGGTTTTGGTAAAGATATGGGCGTGCCAGCGTCCGTCTGGATAGGGGTGAATATCGAGGATTTTAAGGGTGCTGCGTGTGTCCATCACATGTTTGTCTTGAGCCCTGAAATCTTGCGCGCACTCAATGGTTTGACTGGGCATGTCGAAGTCGGTCAAACCAGTACAAGTCTCATCGGGTTTTAAGCCAATCAGTTTGTTGTAGTCAAGGTTTGCGTACACGAAGACCGAATCAGTATCTTTGCAGCCCCAGCAACCTGGAAGTTGTTCAAATAAAGAACGATGTATGGAGTTGAATGGATCTGGCAAGGTTTTATCTCGTAAGCAGAGGTATAGCAATAATATCAGTTTCTTATAGCGCTGCAATGGCAATTAGAGTTTGTACTCTGCTCGAAAAATAGGGGGTGAATGACAGTTAAACAGATTGTTGACTAACTGCTTCAATCACGGGGAATAGGTGGGCAGAAAGGGTGATAAACAGGCAAAAAAAAGCCAGCCTGAAGAGGGGCTGGCTAAAGACAAGATATGCCTTGTCGACATGTAGAAGATTTTCAGCTTAATTTACGAGGGTCAGGTAAATTAAACTGAGGCATCAATTTGATACCCAGAGTGACTTACTACTCTATCGACGAATCTACTCCTAGGAATGCTTATGCATAAGGGGGGAATTCCCCTATAAATGCTGCTCAATGTGATAATTGAGAACTTAGAGTAAATATTTGAGATGCTGAGCCTGTGATTGAGAGCCTACAGCTCTCGTACTACTCGGAATCCTAGATAGTTCGCTGCCGTTGAAGGCGGTACGTACAGTTCGTTAAACACTTTTGCCTCTTCTGGAGAGAAGCTCCACGCGCCACCTTTCGCTAAACCTTTCTGAATGGTTGTCCATTCCCATACGTTACCCACCATGTCGTAGAAGCCTGTTGGTGTTGGCAGGAATGATTTAACTGGAGATGTGCTAACGTTTGACCAAGGCGTACCCGCCCAGCCAGTGTTGGCCTTACCTGAGCGGAACTCGTTACCCCACCAGAAGTTGGTGTCTTGACCTGCTCTTGCTGCAGCTTCCCACTCTTGTGGTGTAGGTAAACGGTAAGTGAAGCCGGTATTTTGAGATAACCAACGAGTATACGCTTTTGCATCATTTTGGCTGACACATACAACGGGTGAGTTATCTGCTTGTTTAAAGCCAGGGCTTTGCCAGTCATTGTCCGAAACGGTTGTGATCTCTGCATTCACGAACGTATCGCAGGTGTTCATCAGCTCAGCGTCTGTCTGGTAGCCAGTGCTGTCAACAAATGTTCTAAAGTCTTGAACACGGGTTGGAGTTGCGGCTAATGCAAACGGCTGTTTGATCGTCACTTGTTGTGCGTTGTTTTCACCGAGTAGGTAGCGACCTGAGCCGACAACAATCATTTCAGGGCTCTGAATGTTGTTTCCCATCGGGTCTGCAAACTTGGTACCGACATTCAATGAGTTCTGCTTGGCCTGTAATACGGCTCGTAGGTTGTGATCGCGGGCTATCTTCAGCTCTTGGTGGAAAGAAAGGTAACCCTCTTTCTCGATCGTGACCATGTGCTGGCCTGTTGGTAACATCACTTCAACGGGTGTGCTGCCATAGTTCACGCCGTTGATAGAAACCTTGTCGTTGTATTGATTTGAACGAACCACCAAGTTAACCCAAGCGACTTCTTTTTGCTGGTCGTTGGCTTGTTGCTCGCTTTGAGTGAAACAGTTTGATGACTGAATACCAAGCAGACGACAAGGTGTGTTCTTATCTGGACGAGTTTCTAGGTTCGCCGCAATCACCGCTCGGTAACGGTTATCTTCAGAGAAGCCTGAGGATTTCACTTTGTGTTGCAGAACGTGAATATTCAATGAAGCAGACGCAAGGTGTTCTTTCACTGTTTTCGATTCGGTCGCGTTGTCCACCAGGCTGTGCTGGAATTGTTTTACCGCTTTTTGAAGTGCCAAGGTCACCGTTTGGTCTGAACATTGCGCCAGTGTCATATCGCTGCTGCAACGGTTCGTAAAGCTAACGGTTTGCTCTTTCGTCTGAGTGATCTCGTTTCTGAGTCGCTCAGCTCTTGCTCTTAGCTTATTTTGGTTCAGATTAGCGATTGAAGCTTCTGCCGCCGTTTTCTCGGCTTGGATAGCCTCAAGCTCCATCATTAAGCCTTGCTGTTTCTGTTCAGAATCAGACATCGCAAGCTTGTTCTCTTTTACGGTTTTCCAAGCGTCTTGGAAGCGGTTTTGAGCCGGCGAGATATCGAAATCGGGCTCATCAATCATGCGCGTGTAATCTTGCTCTAGGCTGGCTTTCGCTTCGGCGAGTGTTAGCTCTGCTTGAGCCGATAACTTGGCTAGACGTGCCGTTTGCTGCGCTTGATTGTCGACTTCATTTTGTTTGTCAGCTAGTTTCTTCTCAACAGCCGTTAACTCGGCATGCTTTTCGAAAAGTGAGCTTTCAATGTCGCTGACAGAAGACGCGATCGCTGGTGGTGTCGCCTCAGCGAAAACAGCAGGAGTCATTAGGCAGGGAGCAAGTGCAAATAGTAGAGTAGGAAGACCTTGGCGCATGATGGGCTACTTCAATCGTAATTTAGGTTAATCGAATATTCTAAACGAAAACGCCATTTCGTCTGCAGCTACTGTTTATAACGATCAAACAAGGTTATAACGACCGTACAGATTATAACTACCAACAAAATGGCGAGTATTCATTCAGCTTTGTGAAATAGGCACGGCTATCTTAATTAGAGCGCTGAGCTATTCATACTGGACTTAGCTTTCCTTGCTAGGAAGAAGCTTAACCCAAATAGTGTCGCTACCGTTGATGGTAACTGTGCGGTTGTAAGACTCGTAACCTTGTTTTGAAATGGTTACTTGGTGACGACCACTTGGTAGCGCAACCTCAAGAGGGGTGCTGCCATACTTAATGCCGTTGATGGTCACTGAGTCATTGTACTGATCAGAACGTACCGTCACGTTAGCCCATTGTTTGTCACTCTTCTTAACGACTGCTGCGTCACTGCCCGTTAAACAGTAGCGCGTTGAAACGTTCAATAAGTTACATGCTGCAACCGCTTCAGGTTTTGCTTGAAGCTGAGCCTGCATCTGCATGAAATAAGAGTTGTTACCAGAAAAGCCACTCTTGATCGCTTGGCTGTCTTGAACATGGATGTTCAGTTGAACACCTTGCAAGTTCTGTTTTGCTAATGAACTTTCCGTGAGCTGCTCAAGTAATTGGCTCTTGAACGTTTTCACCGCTTTTTGATTGGTCAGGTGTTTACCTTGAGCAGTACATTCACCCAATGTCATCGTTGATGAACATGTGGTGGTGTAGCTGGTTTCAAGAACGGTACTTTCGCGAAGTTCTGATGCAATACGTTTAACGCGAGCTTCAACTTTCGACTCTCTCAAGTTAGCTAGCTCATTATTCAGGCGAGCTTGCTTTTGCTTGATTTGAGAAAGGTGAATTTCGCTCTCGTTCATCGCTTGTTCGTTATCTAGCTGAGACGATTGATTCTCTTTAACCGCAGCCCAAGCGTCTTGGTAACTTTTCTGGAAAGAGACCAAATCCGTTTCTGGATCTTCAAGCAAGCGACTGTACTGTTTGTCGAGTACAGACTTGGCTCTGTTACGTTTTGCCTTAAGTTCTTCACCTTCGCGTAACAACTTGCTGTTCTTATTTTGAAGTTGTTTTAGGTTTTCAGTCGCCGATACTTTGGTTGCTGAAATACGCTCAATATCTGAGTTTTTCTCTGTTAGCTTTGCATCGATAGCTGAAACGGGATCGACTTGATTCAGTTCTTCAGCGGATACCGATGCAGATACCCAAAGTGGGGATAGCGCGAGTAAAAGCGCTGAAATTCGAAAGTTAGTCATAGGTCCCTGCAACTTGTAGATTGAAAATTGGCTCGTTAATAAAGTGTCTACTTCCTAGTTGTGAGTCACTAGTTATTAGCAATTAACACAGTACCCGTCTTTATACCGTTTTATTGCTATCCAATCTACTCAAAAGCCAAGTTTCGGTACTTCGGATACACTTTTTGCAGGTTTATCGCCAATTATTTGAGCTATATAAGAAAATTTATTCATTATGTTGCGGCGACAAAGTATTTATTGGTGGCACGGTTTGCTTGTCGGTGTGATTGCTTGTGAAGCCCCTAAACTCACCGGAACGATTGGTTTTACAATGCCCGTAGTTTGTGCACTCTTGATCATCTTTCCGGAGGCATGATCAAGACGATCTCGATAATGATCTTTTGTTTAAGGCGAGGAAATGACTCTCATGATCATTTACAAATTCATCTTATGCAGATTTCAGAGTATTATTCTTACTATGTCGACCTGAGTATTTTGATGTTATGCCTAAACCGTTACCCTTTCCGAACTTTGACTTGTCCCCGCTAAGCCTTACTGGCCCTCGCCCTGCGGAGATCATTACTTTGCCTTCGCATATGGATTGTCACGATCACCATTATTCGCAGGTAGTCATTGGTTTAAAAGGTCAGGCGGAATTTGAAGTGAGCGGTAAAGGTAATCTTGTCGGTCCAGGGCAAGGCTGTGTAGTCACGGCTCGCTCTGATCATGCTTTCGGTGGAGTGGTTGGTCAGTCGGATATTCTCGTACTCAACATGCCTATGCCAACCGATGATGACCCTCTGATGCTAGAGAAGATTAACCAGTTAGAATCATCGAACGTCTACTTCCAATTAGATGCGCAAATTCAAAAGCTTATCCATATGTTGGTGCAAGAGATGCAGGCCAGTCCTGATGACCTGTTGTTGAGTCGAGCTTGTAATGACACGGTGATTGCGTTGATGCAAAGACACATCTCGGCATTTGAAACCTCGATTAAAGATTCGCGTTTCGATCTTGAGTCGTTGGATCGCTACATCGAACAACACTTGGCTAATAAGATCTCAGTCGCGCAGCTTGCAGGCAGTGTGTTCTTGGGCGAAAGCCAATTTCACATGCTATTTAAAGATCAAATGGGCATTACCCCTCACCAATATGTTTTAGGAAAGCGTATCGACCGCTCTCGACGCCTTATTGAACAAGGTAATCTAAGCCTTGGTCAGGTCGCAGAACTTGCTGGTTTTTCCGGTCAATCCTCCTTTACTCACACCTTTTCTCGCCTTCAAGGCATGTCACCATCTCAATACAAAAAGCAAATTTCTGTTAAATAAAAAAACAAAACGGCATTTTATATTAAAGTTTCATATGTGACCTTGTGTTTGTTTTGTTAATAAAGCGAGTTTTTAGCAAAAAACTCGGAGTTTTTGACAAGTAATCCTTATATACTCTAAATACACTGCAGCCATTGTAGAGATCCCGAACTCTTTTCGGGTGTGAGATTAAGGAAAACGCATGTTTACAGCTACTGATGTGTTAAAGCCAGAATTCAACGAGCAGTCGCTTGATGATCTTTGGACGCTTATCTCACCATTATATATGGTGGATGAAACCCAATGGCTAGAGCAACTTCTGCCGCTAGCTACCCCTTCTGAGTCTGAAAAGCAGCAAATCACAGACAAAACGACATCATTGATCGAAGCTATCCGTGCGGATAAGACTTCTATCCAGATGATCGATGCACTGTTGCTTGAATACAGTCTAGATACTCAAGAAGGCATCTTGCTAATGTGTCTGGCGGAAGCCTTGATGCGTATTCCTGATTCGGCAACCGCTGATGCACTGATTCGCGACAAACTCAGCGTTGCGGATTGGAAATCTCACCTAAAGAATTCTGACTCAGTGTTTGTTAACGCATCCACTTGGGGCCTAATGCTAACAGGCAAGGTTGTTGGACTTTCATCTAACGAGCAGAGTGCGGGTCAAGCCGTTAACCGCTTAGTGAACAAGCTTTCTGAGCCGGTGATTCGTAAAGCGATGCACCAAGCGATGAAGGTGATGGGTCACCAATTCGTTCTTGGCCGTAGCATTGCTGAAGCGCAAAAGAACGGTAAGTCTATGCGTGACAAAGGTTTTACCTACTCATACGACATGTTAGGTGAAGCAGCACTGACCACGGCAGACGCAAACAAATACTTCAAAGATTACCTAATGGCGATTGAAGCCGTAGGTCGAGACACGTATGTCTCTTCAAAATCGAGCCCTGCGCCATCGGTATCTATCAAGCTTTCTGCGCTTCACCCACGTTATGAAGTGGCGAACGAAGACCGCGTACTGACTGAACTTTGCGACACGCTAGAGCAGTTATTGCGCCGAGCAGTAGAGCTCGATGTTGCAATTACGATTGATGCGGAAGAAGCGGATCGCTTAGAGCTTTCTCTTAAATTATTCGAAAAACTGTACCGCACTGACCTTGTAAAAGGTTGGGGTAAATTTGGTTTGGTTATTCAAGCATACTCAAAGCGTGCACTTCCGGTTCTAGTATGGCTAAACCGCCTAGCGAAAGAGCAGGGTGATTTAATCCCGCTTCGCTTAGTTAAAGGTGCTTACTGGGACAGCGAAATCAAATGGTCACAGCAGGCTGGTTTCACTGATTACCCAGTTTACACTCGTAAAGAAGCGACAGACGTAGCTTATCTTGCTTGTGCGCGTTACCTATTGAGCCCAAGTGTTCGCGGCAATATCTTCCCGCAGTTTGCGAGCCACAATGCTCATACGGTTTCAGCTATTGCCGTAATGACCGAGCATAAAGACTTTGAATTCCAACGCTTACACGGCATGGGTGATTCTCTGTACAACCATGCGATGGAAGCTTACCAACAGTCGGTACGTATCTACGCACCGGTTGGCAGCCATAAAGATTTACTGCCATACCTAGTACGTCGCTTGCTAGAGAACGGCGCAAACAGCTCGTTTGTACACCGTTTAGTTGATGCTCGTTGCCCTGTGGCAGAGCTGACCCAACACCCTGTCGATATGCTTCTTGCATTCGATACGCTGCACAACACTAAGATTCCTCTGCCTCCAGCGGTATTCCCTGAGCGTAAAAACTCTTACGGTGTGAACATCGATATTGAAAGTGAAGCGCATCAGTTTGAAGAGCAAGTAAAAGGCTTCTTAAACAACCAATGGACAGCGGGCCCTGTGATCAACGGTGAATCTCTTACCGAAAGCATGATCAAGGCTGATCAGAATGTTGAGCAAGTGACTGCACCTTATGATCGTCGTATTAATGTAGGTCAGGTGGCTTTCGCTAACCTTGATCATGTTTCCGTAGCGATCACTGGCGCAGATGCAGCATTTGCTGATTGGAACGCAACTTCAGTTGAAACCAAAGCGGCAGCGCTTGATAAGCTGGCTGACCTGATGGAAGACAACCTTGCTGAGCTGGTGGCAATTTGTCATCAAGAAGCAGGTAAGACGATTCACGACAGCGTTGATGAAGTGCGTGAAGCGGTCGACTTCTGTCGTTACTACGCAAAACAAGCGGATAACCTACAAGGTTTCGAACTAAAAGGTTTTGATGACCAAACACGAATCGCTTCACGACAAGGTCGTGGTGTGTTCGTTTGTATTAGCCCTTGGAACTTCCCTCTAGCCATCTTCCTTGGCCAAATTACAGCAGCTTTGGTTGCGGGTAACACGGTTGTGGCTAAGCCTGCCGAGCAAACAAGCTTGATTGCAGCTCGCGCGGTTGAACTGATGAATGAAGCGGGTTTCCCTGCTGGCACCATTCAATTACTACCGGGTCGCGGTGCTGAGATCGGCAGTGCACTAACAAGCCATGATGCGATTGCGGGCGTTGCCTTTACGGGTTCTACGCCAACGGCACAGCGTATCAATGTGTCATTAGCTACTCGTAACGCTAAGCCAGTTCCGTTTATTGCGGAAACAGGTGGCCAAAACGCGATGATCGTCGACAGTACCGCACTGCCTGAACAGGTTGTTCGTGATGTTATTCGTTCTGCATTCGCTTCAGCAGGTCAACGTTGTTCTGCGCTGCGTGTGCTTTACATTCAAGAAGACATCGCAGACCGCGTGGTTGCATTGATTCACGGTGCAATGGACGAATTGAGTGTGGGTATCCCACATCTTCATAAAACGGATGTTGGCCCTGTTATCGACCAAAATGCGAAACAGAAGTTGTTGGCGCACTTAGAAAACATGACCAATACCCAGAAGAAGGTGGCTCAACTTTCTCTAGGTACGGATTGTGAACATGGTGATTTTGTTCCACCAAGTGCTTTTGAAATTGATGACATCAGCTGCTTGAAAGAAGAACAGTTTGGCCCTGTGCTACACATCGTTCGCTTCAAAGCGAGTGAGTTGACGCAAGTTGTAGACCAAATTAACCAAACGGGCTTTGGCCTAACCATGGGTATCCACAGTCGTAACGAGACAACTTATCGTTGGATCGAAAAACACGTTCGTGTGGGTAACTGCTACATCAACCGTGACCAAGTGGGCGCCGTTGTTGGGGTTCAGCCATTTGGTGGTCAAGGCTTGTCAGGTACTGGCCCTAAAGCGGGTGGTCCTCACTACCTATACCGTTTTACAGATGTTCATTTCTCTCAATCACAAGACAAGGCATAAGGAGCAGTATCATGGTTCATCAAGTGACAGGTTTTTCTGATGCTTTGCTAGCGTGGGAACAATGGAATCTTACCGACTTTGATTACAAGAGTGCTCAGGTACTTGCGCTGAAATCAGAGATCGAAAGTCAATCTGTGCCTTTGGCTGCAGTGGCAACTTATCATCTAGAGCAAGCGTCTGCGCTGCTTTCTGAACATCACCTAATGGCAGGTCCTACGGGCGAAACCAATGAGTTGTATGCCGCAGGCCGCGGTGTGGCTTTGGTGATTGTTGATGATTGCGAAGAGAAGGTGCCCGCACTGCAAACTGCAACAGCGATGATTACTGCTGCACTATTGGCAGGTAACAGCGTTCAATTGTGCAGTGATGACGTGCAGTTCAATACCTTAATTGCAGATGCCGCGAAACAAGCGAATCTACCAACCAACCTGGTGCAGGTTGCCTCGTACGACGCTGCTCAACAGCTATTGTCTTGCGATGTGCGAAGCGCGGGTTACGTAGGTAATTCACAAACGGCACAAGCTATCAATTTACAGCTTGCTAAGCGTGACGGTGCAATCGTCGGTTTAGTGGCTGAAACGGATCTGACCGCAATGAATGTTGCTAATGACCCACACCTATCGCTGCGCTTCATTACCGAGCGTACGCGAACTATAAATATAACAGCCGTGGGCGGTAACGCGACCTTGCTCGAACTTGGAAGCGAAGCTCACTAACCTTCAGTAAAATTGGCTCTAAAGACTTTTGGTTTTCTCCATTTTTGGGTTTTCCCATTTTTGGATTTAACCCTGAGTGCTTTGGAGCCTCAATACCTAACTCAATGCACTTGCTTGCCTTTACGGTGAGTACCTTGCATTGAATTAGGCATGGAAGGCTTTCTACAAAATGAGGACTATCAAATGATAGAAAACAGTTTTGCAATAACGACGACGTTCATTGCGTATCTAATTATGATGCTAGCGATCGGTGTTATTGCTTACAAACGTACATCTAACTCAACTGACTACTTCCTAGGTGGTCGTTCGTTAGGCCCATGGCCTGCTGCACTTTCTGCTGGTGCATCAGACATGAGTGGTTGGTTGCTACTTGGCCTGCCTGGTTACGCTTACGCTGCTGGCTTTGAAGCATTTTGGCTTGCTGGTGGCCTACTTGTTGGTACTTGGGCAAACTGGTTAATCAGTGCAAAACGTCTACGTACTTACAGCATTACGACTGAATCACTGACGCTGCCTGAGTTCCTATCTCGTCGCTTCAACGATAATTCTAAGCTGATCCAAACAATTTCTGCTTTCTTTATCCTTTTATTCTTCCTTTTCTACACAAGTTCAGGCTTGGTAGCAGGTGGTAAATTGTTTGAAACGGTATTCGGCCTAGATTACACAACTGCGGTAATCATCGGCACGGTATGTGTGGTTTCATACACCCTGTTTGGTGGCTTCCTAGCGGTATCTTGGACTGACTTAGTTCAAGGCCTGCTAATGTCGGCTGCGCTATTGATTGTACCAATCGCGGCAATGAACGGTGGCCTTGGTCAGCTATCTAGCGACCTGCACAACATCAACCCAGAGCTTCTAACGCTATGGAATGATGCGAAAGGTGAGCCACTGTCTGCTATTGCGATCATCTCGCTAGCGGCATGGGGCTTGGGTTACTTCGGTCAACCACACATCTTGGCTCGTTTTAAAGCAACTCGTTCAAACAAAGATCTTGTGACAGCACGCCGCATTGCGGTTATCTGGACTGCATTGTCTATGGTTGGTGCAATGCTAGTGGGTCTTGTTGGTCTAATCTACGTGACTAACTCTGGCGCGCCTAAGCTAGACGATGGCGAGAAGATTTTCATGCTTCTTGTTAACGCAATGTTCCACCCAGTAATCGCCGGTATCCTACTTGCTGCAATCCTAGCGGCAATCATGAGTACTGCTGATTCACAGCTTCTTGTTTCTTCATCTGCAATGGCAGAAGACTTGTACAAGCAAATTCTGAAGAAAGACGCAACGTCAGAAGAGATTGTTCGTGTTGGCCGTTTCGCGGTTATCCTAATTTCTCTGATTGCTCTTGTGCTAGCGATGACGCCAGACAGTTCAGTACTTGGCCTTGTATCTTACGCATGGGCTGGTTTCGGTGCTGCGTTTGGTCCAGCTATCGTATTGAGCCTTTACTGGCCTCGTATGAACCGTAACGGCGCTCTAGCGGGTATCGTGGTTGGTGGTGTTACGATTGTTCTTTGGAAGCAGTTCACGGGCGGTTGGTTCGATGTGTACGAAATCGTACCGGGAATCATCCTATCGACGCTTTCTATCGTTATCGTGAGCCTAATTACTGGCGAGCCTGAAGACGAAGTTAAGAAGCAACACGCTGAGTTCGAGAAGAACCTAGTTGAGCTAGACTAATTTACATTGTAAAACAGATGTGAATTAGCATAAGAACATTAGCTAAAAAGCGATTGTAAAAAGAAATTGAAAAATAAAAGCAATAGAGTCACTTCGGTGGCTCTATTTTTTTGACTATACCTAAATGCTTTGACCTTTTGTTGCGTCTGACAAGTTGAGAGTATTAAGCATGTTTAGCTTGTTGGTGACACTGGCTAAGTCATACTTCTAGGCTCGGAACATTTCAGTTCCCTCTGGGATACATTACTCTTGCTAAGAGCTGTTGAGTAAATGAATAGGAAGGTAGTAGTGCCTCAAGTAATCCCGAATATTGGCTTTAACCATGAAAAAACGGCGCAAGCTGAGCTGGAGTTGGTGCCCTTGTCTCGGCTCTATTTAGAAAGCAATATTAATCACGACCCTCAACTGCCACATCGTGTCAGCTTTTTCCTGATTCTGTTTATCGAGCAAGGCTCGGGCACACACATGGTCGACTTTGAGGACTACCCTTTTAGCCAAGGGAGCGTGTTGTTCATTCAAAGAGAGCAGGTGCACGCCTTTGATTTTAGTAATAAGCCACAAGGCACTGCGGTTTTGTTTACTCAAGCGTTCTTAGACAGCGTTCACGCTAACATGAAGTTGCCGAACTACACGCCTACTCATTTGAACAAGGCACATTCGGTACTGTTGTCACTTGGCGAATCCCACCAAGATCGAACGCAGAGCCTGTTACAGCAAATTACGATGGAACTGAATCAACCCGAATCTGATCCCTTGATCGCGATGTATCTGTTCTCGGCATTGGCGCTGATTCTTCATCGCTTGCGACCAGAAGTGAAGCAGGATGCCTTGAGCTTGCAGCAGAACATTAAGTTTGCCCGCTATTTTGAGCTTCTTCAAAACAACTACCTGCGCGTGCGAGATGCAAACTGGTACGCCAATCAAATTAACACCACCTACAAGACGTTGAACCAAGTGTGCAAAGTCGCAACGGGGTTAACTGCCAAGCAAATCATCGATTCTTTTACCGTTTTAGAAATGAAGCGTCAGCTGGTGGTAACCAATATTACGTCTCAAAAAATGGCGTCAGATTTTGGTTTTGAAGACGCCAGTAATTTCGTTAAGTACTTTAAAAATCATACTCAAATGACGCCTAGCGAGTTTCAAAAGAAGTATTCCAAGCCTTCCCTCTCTGAATAGTGAATGGGTCGACACGAATCATCTAAGGTTCGATATCTACCATTTTTCTGCCTAAATCCACTCTGCCGTGAGCCTCTCTCGTTGATTAATATAGTTTCCAAGCCAACGAGAGGACTTTAAAAATGAAAACAATAACTAAATCTACATTACTAGCGGCAAGCGTATTTAGCGCTTCTACTTTCGCAACCACTGCGACTGCACAAGAGCTGTCAATTCAAGAAAAAGCGGTAGCGGTTATTTCGAGCATTGAAACGGGCGACGCAAAAGCGGTGAGCTACATTAGCCCTGAAAAGTACATTCAACATAACCTAGCAGTTGGCGATGGCTTAGCGGGCTTTGGTGAAGTGCTACAAATGCTGCCTGAAGGATCTGCGAAAGCGCAAGTGACGCGCTCATTTCAAGATGGCGACTATGTTGTCGCTCATACCGAATATAACTTCTTTGGCCCGAAAGCCGGCTTTGATGTGTTCCGCTTTGAAGATGGGCAGATAGTTGAGCATTGGGACAACCTGCAAGAAATTGCCAAGCCAAACGCAAGTGGACGAACTCAATTAGATGGCGCGACTAAAGTCGTAGATCTCGATCAAACGGAAAAAAATAAGCAGTTGGTCAGTGGTTTCGTTAAAGACATCCTGATCGGCGGTGATATGGCGAAGATTAATAACTATATCGATAATGAAGACAGTGCTTACTTACAGCACAACCCAGGAGTAGCCGATGGTCTAAGTGGTTTGGGTGAAGCTTTGGGTGCGCTAGCAGAAGCGGGTATGCCAATGGTTTATACCGCCAACCATAAGATTTTAGGCCAAGGTAACTTTGTGTTGTCGATCAGTGAAGGCCAGTTCATGAATAATCACGTTGCTTTTTATGATCTATTCCGTGTTGATAACGGAAAAATCGTAGAGCACTGGGATACCATTGAAACCATTCCTGCTCGTTCAGAGTGGAAAAATGACAATGGTAAATTTGGCTTTTAAATTGTGAGCTAAATTTAACCAAACATGGTTTGCTTAAGCGGTACTTTCGCAGAGGAAGTGCCGTTTTTTTATCGATCAATTTGATGACTAAGACGGGGGAAGTACTGTCGCTATAGGGTTTTACAATGTAAATCGAAACCGCATGAACGAGGGAGGATAAATGGAAGAAGAAGGATCTTGATGGCGTTTGATGTCAAAAAACGAAAGAGAAAAATGGCTATTTTTTGAACTTGGCGCTCACTTTTGTGATTAGCTCGGTGAATAGTGCAACCAAATTCGACATGATGTGTCAATTGTCAGTAACCACTAAAGACCTATAGGACAAAGGTATGCCTGATCTCTATTGCAAAGGATGTAAAAAAACAACACTACATAAGTCTATAATGAAACGTTGTGAATCTGAGCCCGAGACAACCTCTGGCCGTATGATGCAATGGACGTCAAAGCTATTTAGTGGAAACCTGTATTACGATATGGAAACTCAGCACTTCTGTCGAACGTGTAATTGTCGTTGTGAAACAGGAAGTACAGTTCCCCAAGTTGGAATGGCTTAACTTATAGTAAGTGCTTACCAACCTAGATAAAAAAAACCTCCTTTATGGAGGTTTTTTCCTTTCTATGCGGCTTTGAGTGCAAGTTTTGTGTCAATGGCGTTGCCATCAATCTTCACTTCCCATCCATAGTTCGAGTATTCACTTGCGAGTGCTTCAGCAACATCTTTTGATACCGTTACGTGTGTCCATGAGCCAATACCGTATGGTTTGTAGGCGAGTTCTTGTGTCTTCATAATAGAGTTATCCTTTCTCTTTGATAATCCCATTATTCACTTTGGCCTATATGCTTTCTTTCGTTTCTGGCTCAACTTATTTGTTATCTGGGTCATTTCTATAATAATTTGTTAATAGTCAAAGATTGATTTATAAGGGGTCTTATCGTTCCATATTGATTTATATTTGATGTGAATACTAAAGGCATATTTAGTTTTTTAAATGTGTGAGCGAGGTTTTCTTCGATTGTTCGTGGTATGGAATATACTGAACGGAATTTAGAATGTTTAAGGAATGTTATGTCTCAGCATCAACTCGATCGTATCGATAAAGAGATACTAAGAATTCTGCATATGAAAGGGCGTTTGCCTGTTGTTGAGTTGGCAAAGCAGGTCAACCTAACGACGTCCCCTTGTTCTGATAGATTGAAGCGATTGGAGAAAGAAGGCTACATAACAGGCTATCATGCCGAGCTCTGTTCAGAAAAGCTGGGACTCGATGTCCAGGTCTTTATCCATATTCGTCTCGACCAGACCAGCTTTTCGATTTTCGATAAATTCGCCCAAGCGGTTGAAATGATGCCTGAGGTGGAAGAGTGTTATTCGCTGTCGGGTGATTTTGACACCATGATCAAGGTTCGAGTGAAAGACATGAAAGCATACCAAGCGTTTATGTCAACCAAGCTGGGTACACTGCCGGGCGTGATTCAGACTCGCAGCGAAGTGGTGATTGAAGAGCACAAGAAAGGCTTTGGTGTTAACCCTGAGTTGTTGGCCACCCTAAAATAGTGGCCTGCTTTCGCCTTACCAAGGTGATTTAGATATAAAAAATGGAAGCTCGTGAGCTTCCATTTTTTATTGAGTGCCCGAGAAAAGGTCAATCAGATTAAGTTAGAGCAGTTAGAGTGAGAACAGATAAACCGCTTACAGCGTAATTGCCGCAGAGATTAAGCCAATCACACCGCCAAACACACCGCCCCAAACCACTAGCCAACCAAGGTGCTTCTTGATCATGGCTTGAACCATCTCTTTAACCAGTTTAGGTGTTAGTTCATTCAAGCGCTGATCGATGATCGCTTCAATATTCTCTTTGATTTCATCCATCATTGCAGGCGATTCAAGTTCATCCTTGATGGCATTTTTTACAGAATCACTCTTGCTGATTTCAATCACAGACTCTTGCATCTTTTCCACGAATGGCGCTTTCATTGGCTGTAGTGCTTCAGTTCCGCCAACCATCGCTAACATGCCACCAAATTGTGAGTTCTCGATAACATGCACCAGTGAATCGAATGCAGGGTTAAAGTCGATCTTCTTAATCACGGGTTCTAGGTTGAGCGACTTACCGCTCATCTCGCTGCTTAGGAAGCGGTCGATATTACCTTCGGTAAAGAATTGTTCCATCATCAATTGCTTGATGGCTGCCTTGAACTCTTCAAAACGAGCCGGAATAACGCCAGAACCGTATAGGCCGGGTACTTTTTCGAACAACATGTGAATCGCAAGCCAGTTGGTGATGGCACCAGAAAAGGCGAATAGGCCTGCATAAAGCAAGTATTGGTTTGCTGTCGCATAGCCGCCAGTAAGCATTGCTAACGCGATTACGTTAGTTAAGACACTTTTGTTCATGGTTGATCTCTAGAAAGAATACTGCGCGCATTTTAAGAAAAAAACGCCAAGAAAAAAACAAAAGGATCGATGAAGTTTATGGGGCAGACGAAAATAGATGAGAAAGGGGCGAAGAATAACAGGCATAAAAAAGGCTAGCCTCCCCCCGAAGTCTAGCCTTATTCCAGAACGCGCAAGCGAGGCGTCTTTGGTGTTAATGTCATTATATAATTACGACATAACATTCTGCCACGTGTAATTTACCATTAATTAACAAATTGGTGTGAATTACGCCGCACTTTTAAAGTAGCACATAAATTAAGCACTCGACGCTTGGTCAAGATTATCGGCAATGAAGCCTCCGGTCTGGTGATTCCACAATTGAGCATAGATGCCATTTTGTGTAATCAGCTCTTGGTGAGTGCCTTCTTCAACGATATTGCCTTGGTCGAGTACGATTAAGCGATCCATTGCTGCAATCGTCGATAAACGGTGTGCAATTGCAATTACAGTCTTGCCTTCCATGAGCTCAATCAAGCTCTCTTGAATTGCGGCTTCTACTTCTGAATCAAGTGCTGATGTTGCTTCATCCAGAACCAACAGCGGTGCATTCTTCAGAAGTACGCGTGAGATAGCAACACGTTGACGCTGACCACCCGAAAGCTTAACGCCTCTCTCACCAACTTGAGCATCGTAACCAATGTTACCAAACGGGTCGGTGAGCGTTTCAATGAACTCGTGCGCGTGCGCTTGTTGGGTTGCGGCATACACTTCTTCATCTGTCGCGTCAGGTCGACCGTAAAGGATGTTCTCTTTGATTGAACGATGAAGCAGTGAGGTGTCTTGAGTCACCATGCCGATGTTGCTGCGCAGTGAGTCTTGCGTGACATCTGAGATCACTTGGTCATCAATCAGGATGCGGCCGCTTTCTACATCGTGGAAACGCAGTAGCAAGTTAACTAAGGTTGATTTACCTGCACCTGAACGGCCAACCAAGCCGACTTTTTCACCCGGTTTGATGTTGAGGTTTAGGTTGTTAATTACACCCTTATTCTCGCCGTAGTTAAAGCTCACGTTATCGAAGTTGATGCCACCTTGTGGTACATCCAAAGGCTTAGCGTCTTTTTTGTCTTCAATAGCGATGGGTTTAGACAGCGTTTTGATGCCATCAATCACAGTGCCTAGGTTTTCAAACAAGCCACCAATTTCCCACATGATCCATTTCGACATACCGTTAATACGCAAAGCCAAGCTGACCGCTATTGCAATTGCACCCACGGTGATCGCGTTGTCTAGCCATAAGTAGATAGAGATGCCGGCAATACTGAACACCAACAAGTAGTTAGCGAACTCAACGCAGATGTTGAAGCCGGTCACTAAGCGCATTTGGCGATGGACGGTATCTAAGAAGCCTTCCATGCCTTCTTCGGCGTATTCTGTTTCTCTTTTGCTGTGTGAGAACAGTTTGACCGTTGCGATGTTGGTGTAGCTATCCACAATACGACCCGTCATCAACGAGCGAGCATCGGCTTGCTCAGAAGACACATCTTTGAGTTTCGGTACGAAGTGCAGCTGAATGCTGACGTAAATGAACAACCAAACCAGCATCGGAGCCATCAAGCGCCAATCTGATTCTGCGAGTATGAATAACATTGCCGTAAAGTAGACCGTCACATAGACGAATACATCGACCATTTTTGTCACGGTTTCACGTACTGCGAGCGAGGTTTGCATCACCTTGGTAGCGACACGTCCGGCAAAGTCATCTTGATAGAACGACAAGCTTTGCTTCAAAAGGTAGCGGTGCGCTAACCAACGAATCGACATTGGGTAGTTGCCCAGCAAAGTTTGGTGAAGCAATAGCGAGTAGACGCTGATCAAGATTGGCATCACGACCAACAGTAGAACGCCTAGCCCCATCAGTGTTGATTTATTATCAGCAAGGAAGGTTTCGGGATTGCTTGTTGATAGCCAGTCAACCAGTTGTCCCATGTAGCCGAACAGCGCGACTTCGATGATCGCGATGGTCATGCTCATCAACCCGAGCAAGATCAACGGCTTTTCGAAACCTCGAGTGTAATGGCGGCAGAATGCCAGTATTCCAGTAGGAGGTTGTATCGGCTCTCCCTTTGGAAAGGCTTCAGTAAAGCCTTCAAATTTCTTGTACATAGATTTCCCTTTATAAACTAGTGCATCTATAAGCGACTGCATCGTTGGTGCAGCTTTGTTTTTATAGTCTTGATTTGAAATTTTACCGTCTTAGTTTGAAATTATATAAGCGCCCATGGGTTCTTATAAGCATTGAGTCATTCGATGGGTGTTGTTCTAGCTCTTATCTAAGTACTTGGTTTAAGCGCTTAGCTTTAGTTACTTGGCTTTAATCACTTGGTTTTAACGTTAAATGCTTAGTTTTAAAGTTCATTACTTTGTTTAAGCGACGAAGGAAAGATCCAAAGAGTGTCTTTCATGACGCTTATTTTAGATTGAATTAGACAGGAAAAGTTAAGCTTATTTCAAACGTAATTGATGGTTATGCAACGATGATAATCCTAACGTTAAATGGATTGAATTGTAACCAAAACTCGTGGTGAGCGAGAAAATGAAATCGGAATATTTATCCATAAAGCGACTTAACGAATATGCATACAGTTGGTTCTTTCTGATGTGCTGTTATCTCGCAGTAAAAATTACCGATTAATCTAAGATCTGCAGTGATTGTTTGGGATAAATATTCAAATCATTATTATTTTCAGTGAATCTTGTCGTAACAAGTTGTTTACAATTCTGAGGTAAATAAAAGATAGGGACGGTTGAAATGTTAAACCTACACAAAAAATCACTTCATATTACTAATGTTCAAAACGCCAATTGCGTTGTTATGGTTCCGCCCAAAGAGTTTCGATTTAACGAAGAGACAGCACGTGATAACGAGTTTCAGCACAGAGTCAATCTGACCGAAGCTGAGGTGAAGCTAGAAACGATGGCCGAATTTAAGGCTATGGTGGCTTCGTTGCGTAAAGAAGGTGTGCAAGTTGTAGAGTTTGATTACCCAGAATTGGGTGTCGAAACCCCTGACGCAGTGTTCCCAAACAACTGGTTCAGTACTTGTAGTGATGGAAGTTTATTCACTTTCCCTATGGCCTGTGAAAACCGTCAGCATGAAGTTAAGCCTACTGCTCTTATTGAAGTACTGGAAGCGTCTGGTCGCATTGTTAACCACAGTGAGTCTATGGAGTCGTACGTTGCTCAAGGTTCTTATCTAGAGAGCACCGGTGTGATGGTTATCGATCACATCAATAAGACGATTTATGCGGCGCTTTCTCAACGTTGCGACCGTGAAGTATTAGAAGATTATGCGAAGCGTATTGGTTATTCTCGCGTGGTTTCGTTCCAAACGGCGTTACCGTCTGGTCAGCCGATTTACCACACCAATGTGATGATGGCGATTGGTGATAACTTCTGCGTGATCTGTGATGAAGTGATTCCTGAGTTTGAACGCCGCTTTGTGGTGAAATCTCTTGCCAAAGACAAGCAAGTTATCTCGATCTCGATCGATCAGATGAACCGATTCTGCGGCAACATTCTGCAATTGGAAACCGTGAATGGCGATAAGGTAATCGCGATGTCTCAATCGGCTTACGATGCATTTTCTCCAGCTCAGTTAGCTCAGCTTTCGACACACGGAAAGTTACTACCGTTTAACGTGAAAACGATTGAAGACATTGGTGGTGGTTCGGTGCGATGCATGTTGGGTGAGGTATTTTTACCAACGCGAGTGAATCGTCTGTAACAAGTATAGAAAGTATAACAAGCACTCACTTCCAGCATTGAATTTTTGAATACCACTCTCATCGCAGAGTGGTATTTTTATTATCTTTGTATCGGTCTACCAGCAGTAAGAAAATAGCTAACGCAAAAGCTATGAAGCGTCCTTAAAAGCTCTGTGTTCGATGAACTGAGCCGACAGTGCCACGACTTCCTTGGAGTAGACAAGCGCCGTGTGGTTGAGTTTGAGAGCGTAAGTATCCGTTGCCCCTCTCAGGTTTGCGTCTTCGAGTGTTACCGTGCCATCCCCCGGATTTTTTCCTAGTACAATACGTCCAACTCCGGCGTCGTAAGTGCCTGTAATCACGCCAATCGGCACATCAATATCGTAGTCACCCAAGCCATCGCTTAAGATCATTTTGCTCGAACCAAATATAAATCCAAGCCCATGATTCGACAGTGTTTTGGCTATGGTTGCCCCATTGTGCGGTGTGCCTGCTGTAATAATACAGGTGTCTGCAAAGTCGGGTTGGTAGAACTTAAAGTAGTGGCGAATCAGCAAGCCACCGAGTGAGTGACCAAAGAAGTAGACCTCATCGTACTCATCGAAACGGGCATTAATGAAACGATTGAGACGTTTAGCAGCCGAAGGGAAACGCAGCGAGTTGTAGGCAAACTTGTGCGTAGTAAAGCCGCGTTTTTTGAAGTTTCTATCCAGATATTGCATGATCAACGCAGGCATATATAGACCATGAATTAAAACTATATGTTTGTTTTTATTATTCATTTTTGTCCTCCGTCTGATGATATCCCCAGTATATTTAGTCGTAAATCTAAACTCAATAAAACTTGCTACTAATGGGACACAAAAGACAGAGGTGTACGTTATAAACAGGACGTTTGTTATAGATAGAGCGTTCGTTATAGAAAGAATGCGCGTTATAGACAAAGAGTGCTTGATGGACAAAAGGTGGGTTAGTCCGATCTCACTCCACCATAAACATCAATAGTTAAACCGCCTTGTTTAGCGTAAGTATTGGGTGTTAGACCGATGGTTTTCTTTAGGTAACGAATCAGGTGCGGTTGGTCGCTAAACCCAAATTGAAAGGCGACGTCCATCCAGTCGATGTCATCCAAATTTCGCTTATACAAGTATTCCAACATCGCTTCGAGTTTGTTCATCGATTGGCACTGTTTTAATGTCAGCCCAGTTACCTTGTTGAAGCTTCTTTCCAATGTTCTTTGCGAGCAAAACAGCTTGTCGCCAAGCTCTGCAATCGGTGTCGAACCAAGCACAGCCAACACCTTACGTGTCAGTTCGCTGTGCCTATCCGTTTTAGCTGTCGATAACCAAGGAAGCAGCAAATCATCTAACTGCTGACAGCAGGCCTCAACATCGGTTTGAGCGAGCTTGATCAGTGACGTTGCATCAGCGTTTGGCTTGTTTAGCAAACCTGCGAGATTGACTGGACTCACCCTGTCCAAGCTAGGGTGAGGGCAATCTGGGATAACCAGTGAATACAAGGCACCGACATGGAATTTAATGCCCAAGTGAACAAAGGGCTTCGAGTGATCCAATTCGATGGCTTTATGGTGTGGTAACAGCAGATGGCTGCCAACGCCTTGATCGACCTGTTGCTCAATCGTGTAGTGATATACCTGCTCGCTTGGCGATAAGATCAGGTGTGCCGATGGATCGGGATTGAGTATCGGAAATTGATGAGTTTGAGCGTCGGGCGTCTTTTCAATCAGCCAGTAGCAATCAATGAACTGAGCAACTACAGGGGACTTTGGAGACTGTAACCAATTGATCATTAAACCTTCTATTTCAGATGATTGTCACCTCCAACTATATGTGGATATCGTTGGAGGTGACAGTTTTTATCAGTATCAATTGTTAGAACTTAGTCTTGATGTTTGTTAATCCGAATCAAGGCTAATCAGTTTCCTTTAATTCGCTAAAATCAAACTGCAAGATACGATGCTTTGATGATAACCCAGCGCGTGTGATGGCCTTTTGTGCGCCAATATTACTGCTTTCCGTAGAGCACATAGCTTCTAACCCTTGGCTATTAGCGTGTTGCTTTAGAAAGTGAATAACACGCGTCGCTAAGCCTTTACCGCGTTCTTCTTGTGCGACAATCATACCTAGGTCGGCAAACTGTGTTTGATGCTCATCGAACTTACGGCACTCTCCAGTAGCGAGAATGTCGTCACTTTCCCAGTAGCCCCATAGCTCTTGACGGGCAATCAAATTACCGTAGTAACGGGTGAGCCACTCTTTTGGTGCGCCAATCGCTGATGAAGCAAACTCAACGAACTGCTCCAGTTGTTCTTCTGTCGCGAGGCTCATCTCTATCTCTTCAACGCGGTCTGAATCACAATCAGATCTGGCTTGATAGTTTTGGCGGTACATCATCGCATTCACTTTAAATGACTCTGTGTTGTCGACACACAGTGATAAATATTGTGGTTCAGCGGTGCTCACGAATGCGCCTTTCACCTTACCAATCACAGAGCTGTTGTTCTCTACGATTAAGGGGAACAAGTCTTCAATATGAGTACTGGCTGTTGGTGCTAGGTAGAACTGAAGTAAGTAGCCTTCGCCATTAAATACGCAATAACCGACAAGATTACCGTTTTCGTAAAAACCAAAATGGTCAGACATTGGTACAAAACCAAAGTGCCACATGCCATCGAGTGGCGCTGTTGACTCAGCAAAGTAAGCCGTTTTAAGTTCGCTTAAGTCGCTAAGTGTTGAGATTTTTTTGATGTCTAACATCGCTTGAATTCCTGCTGTCTTGATTCGGTAGAGTGCGTGGTCGTCATCTTGTTCTCAGGTACGTCAATTGACGATGAGGTAATTGATTAGCTGAGCCACGTTTCAATAACAGCAATTGTAGGCGACGGCTTGAGGCTGGTATTGAATAAAAACGACAGTTTTGAAAGGTGTGTGGGTGTTAACAGAAGAGCTGATGTTAATTGAAAGAGGGCAAGATATTTTGCCCTCTGCTGAACTTATTTATTGGGACGTTGAATAGGGCGCATTACTTTCCTGAGTCTTCAGCTTTGATGAGTTTTGAATCGACAGTTTCACTCTTTAACTCAGGATCAACTAATACCTTTATCACGCCTTTTTGTAGGATCAGGTTATTAGGGTAGGTGATGATGTTGCCCGAACTGTGTCGAAGAATAACGTGGAACATGGTGATATCGATGATCACACCGCTGATGTCTTCGTCTTTCTCCGCGACTCTTACTCTGTCGCCAATGCGATAAGGGAATACGAAAAATATTAGTACGCTGGCTGTGAGGTTACTTAGAATCGACCATTGCGCGAATAAAGCGACACCCAGCACCGCAAATATGGATGATAAGAACAGCGAAATATCACCAAAACCCAAGTTAAGAACAATCGTAAACACAGCGATGAAGAGTAGAAACAGAACGATATTGAAACACTTAATCACGAACTGCTTTCGCTTCAATTCAACGCGTTTATTTTCCGCTAATGTTTCTATCCAGTTTTTCCCCAAGCGTTTTATCACCCAATACACAGTGATAAGAAGTAAACCTAAACCCACTTGTTTAAGCCACATATTGGATTGCAAAAACTCAACCATTAAATAAACCTCAATTTTTTCAAAATAATGACCTCTGCCGCTATGACCACGAGCAGCCCAACGCAAAATAGTGGGAATGCTATTGGGTTATCTGTTCCGGGTATTCCTGCAATATTGACACCCAGCAAACCGGTGAAAAACCCAGCAGGGAGGAAAATACCCGCAATGATAGAAAATAGGTACGTATTTCTGTTCATTTTTTCAGCTTGTTGCTGACTTAGGCTCGCTAAAAATACATTAATTTGTTCGATGTAAAACTCAACAGACTCATTAATTCTCAGGATGGTATCAAGGCTGTTCTTTATATGACTGTTGTGCTTACTCAATGGTGCAGGCAGGTCACTCATTAAATCCTCAAAAACGTATTTCTGTGGCTTCAAATAACGCCTTAGTCTAAGTAGCCTTGAATGCAGAGCGTTAATGGATCTTATGTCGATATTGGATGTAGATTCTAACTCGTCAATCAAGAGTTCGACGGGTACTAGGAAGGTTGAAATACTGTGGTTGATTCCACGTATCATGCCCAGTAATACATCAGGTAATGATGTCGGGCCTTGGTTTTGTTTGAGATCGGATATCAGATTACTGACCGCTTTTGAAGGAACTTTGCGTGTCGATATTAAAGTGCCTTTGTACCATAAGATGCGTAGGCTAAGCATGTCGTCAGGGTTAGCACCTTCGTTTAGATTAATACCTCGCAGAATCATCAAAAAACAGTCGTGGCCAAACTGTTCGAACCGAGGACGGGTGTCATCGGTGAGTAATGAATCGATGATGGCATTTGGAACCGTATTACTGTGGAGCCATTCTCTCAAACCGTCAGCATCTCTTTGGCAGTGATACCAAGTTGATTGCTCGAATGAGGTTGGGCTGGTGGTGTGTTCATGTGCCACACCCTCAGAAAATTGCCAGCTTGAAATTATGAAAGCGTCCATTCATTTGTCCTTAATGATATGACGTAAACATTGATATTGCGGCGCCATTCAGGTGCCGTATTGAATTGAGCTTAATCGTGGTAAGTTCAATGAGCGATGTGAGTGAGATAAAGTCTAATAAGACTAGTTGGTCTTTGGAGCACGACGGACTCTTCCATTATTGTGTCTATTCAATGTAGCTCATTGTTTCGTCGTTATAAATTAGCACTCTGGCTCCATGTTAGCGACGAAAAAAAGAAAAGACCGAGGTCTTTTCTTTTTAGGGGAAGTTGAGGAGAGCTTGTTCAGGTAACTCGAGTTTTCCGATGGTTTACATAAGTAAAAGCACTACCGACACGCAGCAAAAATGTCTTGGTTTTCTCGGTATTCTTTGGTTTGTACATCCATTAGGCCGAGTAAAGAGTCGAACAGGTTATCTTGGGAGAAGCTCAGTTCTTTGCCTGCCTTTCTTAAGCAGGTTTGGTTTATCCCTTTCTGCTCGGCGAAACCATCAGACATCCACATGATCATAGGCACATGGGTTTGCTCTTTCGGTGCCAATGAATAAGGCATGCCGTGTAAGTAGACGCCATTTTCTCCCAATGATTCTCCGTGATCGGAAATGTACATCAGCGCGACATTGTACTTATCGGTGAGTTTCTCTAGCTTCTGAATAGCCTGTGATAGAAAGAAATCTGTGTACAAGATGGTGTTGTCGTAGGTGTTGACCACTTGCTCTTTGGTGCAGTTTTCGATATCAGAACGTGGGCAGTCTGGCACAAACTTCTTATGTTCGTCTGGGTATCGCTCAAAGTAAGTTGGGCCGTGAGATCCTGAGATATGATAGAAAATGATGCTATCTTGTTTAAGATCTTGAGTATCTTGTTCGAAGTTCTCTAGCATGGCTGTGTCATAGCACACATCTTTATTACACAGCGGGTCGCTGTCTTTGGCGACGAGAGTCATCTCTTTGATTCGATGTGCGACCGCCTTGTCTCCACCATCGTGCTCTCGCCAGATAGAGTGAATGCCCGCGCGGTTCATAATGTCGACCACGTTATCTTGGTTGTAGGCTTTATCACGATCGTAGTTGCTGCGATTCATGTTAGAAAACATACACGGCACAGAAACCGCAGTGGCGGTTCCGCATGACTGAACATCAGAGAAAAAGATCGGACTATAGGGTTTGGTATGAGCATTGGTTTCTTTCTCATAGCCATAATATTGGTAGTTATATACACGTGCTGTTTCACCAAGAACAAACACCAATAAGGTTGGTTTTTCAGCTTGTTTAGCTTCTGGTTTTAGCTGCGCATCTAAGCCGATTTCTTGGTAAGGAATCGGTTCTTTGATGTAAGTATTGTTGATGTATTTTGCGGTTGAAGCGACGTATTCGGTTGGAATGATCATCTTTTTAAGATGAGAGTTATTACGACCAATCGACACATAATCTTTGTAAAACAACCCGGCAATGATGGCAATGACGATCAACGAAGAGAGTAATCCAATCGCCTTCCAAATAGCAAAATCTTTCCAAGATTCTCTTTCAAGATCCGTAAATAAAAGCAGCAGTGACGGAACTCCTCCCATTAGAACAAACCATAAAATAGAATAGCTGCTTAGGTAGCTAGCAGCCTCTCCGCTGTTGGTTTCGAAGACGTTTTCTATCATTCCATAATCTACAAAAATGCCGTAGTTGAACATGCTGTAGCTGACTAAAGAGGAAGTAAGTAGTAACAAGATAAAAAAAGCTTTGGCGAATATCGGCCAGTTGAATACTTGAAAGATAAAGTTGAATGCGGCGAGAAAGAAAAATGGGATCGAGATGATAAACCCAATGCTTTCGGCTTGTGAGGCACTAAGAATATTGAACAGTTCGCGTGAGATAGGCAAGTTAATGACAAGCAGGTAATACACTGCCAAAACGAAAGGGAGTTTGTTTATCGACATGTTTAAGCGTGGTAGATTCATAGGTATTGTCTTCCTGTGTCACTTATCCCTTTATTTTAGTCTCGCTACCAAGAAAGCTCTAATATCAATGCATAAAGCTCAAATAGAAGGCGCTGAGCGATAAACTGGCTAAAGTGAAATGACGCTAAGGTGTGTAGATACAAAAAATTCACTTTACTGAGTGACCTTCATGACAAGGTGGAACAGCAAAGTGAATTAGTATGTTCAGCTTATTCTATGTGGTTCAATCACATTAGAAGTTGTATGAACCACCGAAGCTAATGCTGTTGAAGGCAAGTGTTTTGTCTTCAGTTTTCAATGAACGGTTGTTTCCAATGTAGTAGTTTTCAACACTAACAGCGTCTGCTTGTGAGATTAGACGCAGTGTTAGATGTTCGATTGGTGTGTATTCAACACCAACACCAAAGTGGAAACCCGTACCGCTATCATCATCATAACCAGCGATCTTGTTTGCGTTCAGGTCAACAGAGCTTAAACCAGCCAATACGAATGGGCGGATTGTGTTGTCGAATGTGTAACCAAGATTTGCTGACAAGGAAACAGACGTTGGAGACAGTTTTGCAGCACCCTTTTTGTAGTCTGCATAATCGTTGTAGCCAAGTTCAACACCTACGATGCGGTTGAATTGGTAGCCGCCGTATAGGTTGTAGCCCATGCCATCTGAATCTAAACTACCTTGACCATCTGTATCAGAATCTTGGTAGACACTAAGTCCGCCACCAATGTACGCACCGCCGTCAGTACCTGCTGCTAAAGCTGGAAGAGAAACTGCGCTGATTAAACCCAGTGCTAATGCTGATTTTGTTATCTTGTTCATCTTTGTTACTCACTCTGTCATGTCTTCAAATGTGATTGTCGGTCACTGTCGATTTTTAATCGTTATTGGTTTTTGGTCTCTCGACCGTTGTTGACAATTATCCCTGAGTCTTTTGCTCATTACTGTATGGCTTTGTAAGCTGAATCGTTACATAGTAGAAAAAATACACATCAGGTTGCTTAGTGAGTCAGGCTGTTTAAAACAAGGAATAAACATGCTAACGAAACAAAACACAGGTTTGGTGGTTGTGGACGTACAAGGCAAGCTCGCACGCCTTGTTGATGAGAGCGATACGCTGATTGCTAATTGCGGAAAGTTAGCTCAAGGAGCGCAGGTTTTGGGTCTGCCAATTATTTGTTTGGAACAGAATCCAGAGAAGCTAGGTGCTATAGTCGACGAACTTAATGACCTGCTGAGCAGTGCTAAACCGATACCTAAATTCACTTTCAACGCGTGTGATGAGCCCAAGTTTGTTGAGGCGGTGCAAGCAATGGATGTGGATACGTGGTTGGTGTGTGGTATTGAGGCTCATATTTGTGTATATCAAACCGCAATGGGGTTGTTAGATCTTGGGTACAAGGTTCAGGTAGTTGGTGACTGTGTTAGTTCGCGAACAGCACTTAACAAGGATCTGGCAATCCGTCGACTAACAGATGCTGGTGTCCAAATTACGGGATTAGAAATGAGCTTATACGAATTGGTGAAAGATTGCCGCGCACCAGAGTTTAAGCCGATCCTAGGCTTAATTCGTTAACTTGGGTTTCGTTAAGGCCCGATTCGTTATTTCCCCCCTTTGAAGAGGTTCATTTGAACAATCTAATCGTATTTACCGGTGGTCCGGGTTCAGGAAAAACCTCGGTTATCGATGCGTTGAAAAGTCACGGCTATCGCTGCGCACCAGAGGTTGGGCGTAAAGTGATTCAACACCAAGTCGAGCGAAAAGGGAGTGCTTTGCCATGGTTAGATAAAGCGGCTTTTCGTGACGAAATGGTACGAGAAGAGCTCGCTAATTATCAAGCGTTTGAATCGAGTGAACAGCGCGTTTTCTTTGATAGAAGCATCGTAGATTCATACGGTTACAGCTTGTTGGAAGCTTTGCCGATTTCTGAATCTCTGTTGAATCAATGCAATGAACTTGAGTACAACACTAAGGTATTTATTTTCCCTCCATGGGATTCGATTTTCATCAATGATGAAGAACGTAAGCAAGATTTCGAGGAAGCGATCGCCACTTATGAAAAGATGGTGACAGCCTATAACCAATTCGGTTATCAGTTGGTGGAAGTGCCCAAGTTATCTGTTGAGGAAAGAGTCGAGTTTATCTTAACTTCAATTAACTCAGGTGAGTGATTTCCAGAAAAACCACAACTAAAAAAGCCCCGCAGTATCGACTCGATTGAGTGAATACTGCGGGGCTTTTTATTCAAATCGACTAGTTGATGACTTAGTCGTCTTAAAGATTAATCACCGAGAGGCTGTCTATCGCCACCGCCTCGGTAGGAATCAAGCGCAACCTTCAAGCGACGCAGTTTGTCGCGCGAACGGTTCTTGTGATTGACCGCCATGCCCATCGAAAGCACATCTACTAGTGCCAACATTGCGTAGCGAGACGCCGACGGCTTGTAGATGAAGTCGGTTTCCATATGCTTGATGGGTAACAAGATATCGGCAATCTTTGCCAGCGGTGTGTCTTGTGGGGTAATCGCTATGATCTTAAGTCCATACTGCTTGGCCAGCTCTGCCGTTTCAGTGATCACTGGCGTAAAGCCGGTCGCGGAGATCATCACCATTACATCATTGGCATCCGCTGTCGCGGCAACCATACGTGACATCAAACCATCATTGTAAGAGACCACTGGGTAACCTAAGCGGAACAGTCGGTGTTGCAGCTCTTGAGAGGCGATTGTCGAGCCACCACCCATGCCGATAGCAATGATCTGTCTGGCGTTATGCAGCCAGCTGACTGCGGTTTCAACGTCTTGCTCTTTGAACAGAGTGCGGTTGATGTCTAGGCTCTGCTTGATCGATTCGTAGATACCTTGATAACCCGTTTGGTCAACAGGCTCGAGGATAAAGCGCTGGCCAACGGTTAGTGTCTGAGCCAACTTAATCTTCATATCACGCACGTTGTTACAGCCGATCGCCTTAGCAAAACGTGTGATGGTGGCTTCACTCACTTGCGCACCTTCGGCTAGCTCTGTGATGCTGGCATTAGCAGCAAAATCAATGTCGTCCATGATCAACTTGGCGACTTTCTTTTCTGCATCACGAAGAACAGGGAAACGCTCTGTTATCTGTGAAATGATATCTACTTCTAAACTCAAGAATCCTGATCCTTTGTTGATGGGGCTAATCGTATCACTTAGTTTTTAAGAACCTAGCTCTTAAAGCTGAGCCTTAGCCCCGTTAGTATATCTTATTGCTTCGCTGATTCTAGCTTATTGAAAAATCGAACTAGAAGCAGGTTTCTACCCATTTGGTCACCTGATGTTCGTCATCGCTGATGGCAATGTAGCGCCATTTGTCGAAGGTTAAACACGGGTGTGAGGTCGAGAACGCAATCATGTCGCCCACTTCAATCTCAGAAGAGCCGTCCGTTTCAACAAAGGTATGTTGATCCATCACGGCAGTAGAGGTTAAGCCTTTCACTGAGATCGCTTCACCATTGCGATAGCCGCGCTCGGCAATCGGTAAACCCGCATCAAAGGCCACATCACGCTTGCCTAGCCCAACTACTAACTTGGTCGGTTCAGGACGAGAGATAACATAAGCCCACACCTCAAGTGCCGATTCTAAATCGCCACCCAATTCACACGCGTAACCTTGGTTTACTTGGGCGCGTTGCAACACCTTGCTTTGAGCGTTTAGGTAGATACCTGTGTCGTGAATCGCATAACAGCCCGGGCGGATGATCGCCAAGTAATCGGTTAGGTTCGCCAAACATTCTGCAACCACGTCATACCAAGCAGAACCAGCGCCCGTGATGATAGGTTGCCCTGCAATTAGGCCATCTGACGCGAGGCTTTCGACCGAGGTGAACGCTTGATTTAAGAAGGTACGAATGTCTTGTTCTGCATTGTCACCGTGAATCACACCTTCATACACCTCAATACCCGCCAGCGAAAGGGCAGGTGTGTCTTGTATGGTTTGAGCCAGTTCTAGAACTTCTTGTGGTGAACGACAACCACAGCGACCGCCCGGTACACCAAATTCGATCAGTACTTTTAGTGTCTGTTTTGTATTAGAGAAATATTGGTTAAGTTGCTGCACGTTTACCGAAGAATCCACACAACAGTAAAAGTCGATATCAAACTCACTGATCAGCTGTTCAACGATCGCCATGTTGGTTCTACCCACCAATTGGTTGGCCATGATGATTCGTTTTGCACCCGCCATAGCGGCAACTTCTGCCTGTGCAGGCGTTGCTACTGTAATACCCCAAGCGCCATTTTCTAGCTGTTGGCGGAAAAAAGCAGGAGTCATGGAGGTTTTGCCATGTGGCGATAATTTAACCTGATGATGATCAGCGAATGATTGCATCCAATTCAGGTTATTGGTCAATGCCGATTGTTTGATAACTGCAACCGGAAGTGAAACATCTTCATCAACCAGTCGATAAATACCGTTCTCAGATTGTGATATTGCTCTCCCTTTTTGGCCTTTTTCAGTCAAGATAAAACTATCGTTTTGATACTTTATAACATCTTTATGTGCAGGGTTATGTTTCATTACTGATTCCTAACATGATTTAAGTTGTTGTTATTTAATGTTTAAATATATCCACAATCCGCATTGTGGTAGAAACTATCACGCAAATTAAAATATTATGTGTGTTTTGTCACTGAAAATAATCGGCTGAATTTCTAATATAGCTCCATCAACACAGTGGATTGAGAGAGTGAAAAATGTTGTTCGATACGATAATTAAAAATGTAGAGGTGTTTGATGGCACCGGCGAACAATCGTTTTGTGCCGATGTAGCAATCCGAGATGGAAAAATAGCCGAAATTGGTCAAATCGATCACGAAGATTGTGGCCAGTTGGTTGAGGGAGCTGGCTTAGCATTGGCTCCTGGATTTATCGATGTACATACACATGACGATACCAACGTAATTCGTTACCCAGACTGCCTGCCTAAGATCAGCCAAGGTGTTACAACCGTGATTGTTGGTAACTGTGGTATCAGCGCATCACCAACCGTTTTGGCTGGTGACCCTCCTGACCCAATGAATCTTTTAGGTGCGCAGGCTGATTTTAAATACCCAACTTTCGCAGCGTATGCACAAGCGGTAGAGCAAGCTAAACCCGCAGTAAACGTCGCAGCGTTAGTCGGCCATACGACATTACGTAACCAAGTGATGGACGACCTACAGCGCACTGCAAGCGAAGACGAAATCGCAGCGATGCAAACCAACCTTGATTTGGCGATGGCGCAAGGCGCATTAGGTTTGAGCTCGGGTTTGGCTTACGCAAGCGCGAAACAAGCGAATGCCAACGAAGTGATGCAGTTAGCGAAAGTGCTTTCTAGTCACGGCGGCATCTATACCACGCATATGCGTACCGAATTTGAAGAGATCTTAAGCGCGATGGAAGAGGCGTTTGAGACAGGACAATACGCGAAAGTGCCTGTTGTTATCTCTCACCTTAAATGTGCAGGTGCGGGCAATTGGGGCAGAACCGTTGAAGTGCTTGATTTGATAGACAAGGTTTCTGAGCACCAAGATGTGTCTTGCGACTGCTACCCATACTCTGCGAGTTCTTCGACACTAGATTTGAAACAAGTGACTGATGATTTCGATATCTTCATCACTTGGTCTGAAGCAAAACCAGAACACGCAGGCAAAACGCTGAAGCAGATTGCTGATGAAATGAATCTACCCCTGATGGACGTGGCAAAAGCGCTTCAACCAGCGGGCGCGGTTTATCACTGCATGGATGAGAACGACGTAAAGCGTGTATTGAAATACAAACTGACCATGGTCGGCTCAGACGGTTTACCCAATGACCCGCATCCACACCCAAGATTGTGGGGCACCTTCCCGAAAGTGCTAGGCCACTACTGCCGAGACGAAAAATTGTTCTCGTTGCCAGAAGCGATTCACAAGATGACCGGAATGTCGGCTCAGCGTTACAACTTAGCGGGCCGAGGCGAAGTTCGCTGTGGTGCCTTTGCTGATTTAGTTTTATTTGATCCAAAGAATATTAAAGACACAGCAACATTTGAAAATCCTATTTCAGTTGCTGAAGGAATAGAAAGTGTATTTGTAAATGGTGAGTTAACTTACCAGCAAGGAAAAGTAAGAAATAATCGTTCAGGCGTTTTTATTTACCGAAACTAGAATTTAAATTATTTATTAAATTCAGGTTATTATAAAAACGGCGAATTAATTTAAATATATTGGAATAGAAACTGTTTTATCTATAAACCCAATAGTATCTATAAATAAGTGGAGTTAAAAAATGACTATTAAACGTTACGGTGTTGAAGGCGGTACAGGTACAGGCGGACAACATTTACCATTTGCACGTGCAACTGAAGCAGGTGGTTTCCTATACGTTTCTGGCCAGACACCGATGACAGATGGTGAAGTGGTTGAGGGTGGCATTGTTGACCAGTCTCGCCTAGCGATCCAAAACTGTGTCGATATCATGACTGAAGCGGGCTACGGCCTAGAAGACGTAATGCACGTAAAGGTTGTGCTAACGGATTCTCGTTACTTCCAATCTTTTAATAAGGTATTCAAAGAGTTTTTCGGTGCTAACCCACCGGCCCGTATCTGCATGGTTTGCGACTTAGTTGTAGACGTGAAGGTTGAAGTAGATGTGACTTGCTACCGCGCCGATCGCGGATAGTAATAACCTAATCACAATTACCTACTTAGAGAGTATTAGGGGTTAGTCATCCCTGTTATTATCCTTTAATACTCTCACCCTACATTTATAAAAATTACTTTAATCAAAAAAGATAAAATCAATAAAGTAATTATATGAAATATAAAATGAATGAATCATAAATAAAGTTCAGGAATGAACTCAATATTTCACTGAGAGGTGTCAAATGAACAGCACACTTTTTCTTACAGGCTTCGGCGTGTACGTATTATTTTTAATTTGGTTAGGCTGGTTTGTCTCGCGTAATCAAAAATCTGGCGAAGATTTCTTATTAGGTGGCCGTGGCCTACCTATGTTCTTAGTACTTGGTACAACAGTAGCGACGATGGTCGGTACGGGTTCAAGTATGGGTGCGGTTGGCTTCGGCTACGCAAATGGCTGGGCAGGTGCTCTGTACGGCATTGGTGGTGCGATAGGCATCCTATTACTTGCACTTTGGTTTGCTCCGGTTCGTAAATTGAACTTCATGACCATGAGTGAAGAGCTGGCTTATTATGTTGGCGCTAACCGCATCGTGAAAAACGTTGTAGGTGTACTGATCTTTGTTGCTTCAATTGGTTGGTTAGGCGCCCACATTCTAGGTGGCGGCATGTACTTAGCGTGGATTGCGGACATCGATCTCAACCTAGCGAAAATCATTATTGCTGCAGCATTCACTATTTATGTGGTGATCGGTGGTTACACGGCGGTGGTGTGGACCGATACCATTCAAGCGATCATCCTTTTTGCTGGCTTCATCTTGATGGCGGTAATGTCAGTCGATTACATCGGCGGCATGGATAACCTTTACGCTGCGATGGACCCTGCTGCTACAAGCTTTTTAGCAATCGATAAACTGGGCCTTCTGCCTGCTGTGTCTCTGGCTGTGGTTATTGGTGTGGGTGTACTGGCGACGCCTTCATTCCGTCAGCGTATCTACTCGGGTAAAGACGTATCAACCGTTCGTCGCTCGTTTGTTGCATCGGGTGTGTTGTACCTTTTCTTCTCAATCATCCCTGCAATCATTGGTATGGCAGCACATGCGATTGACCCATCATTGGATAACGCGAACTACTCGTTCCCTTACGTTGCTGCAACGGTTCTTCCGGTTGGCGTTGGCATGATTGTTCTTATCGCGGGTCTTTCTGCAACCATGTCGAGCGCAAGTTCAGATGCGATAGCTGGTGTTTCTATCCTACTTCGTGATGTTTACGTGATGTTCACTGGTCGCGTACCAAACAAAGAGTCAATGGTGAACTATTCTCGCTTGGCATTGATTGTGGTGATTGGTTTTGCCCTGTTGTTCGCACTAACGTCAAACGACATCATTGGCTACATCACGAAAATGATTTCAACCGTAATGTCGGGCATGTTTGTGTGCGGTATGTTGGGTCGATTCTGGAAACGTTACAACTGGCAGGGTGCGCTTGCTACTCTAGCGGGTGCATCTGTGGCTTCATTTGTTGTAATGCTAAACGCAGACTACACGGCTTTCTGGGGTAACCCTGTGATTCCTTCTTGTCTAGTAGCTCTAACGGCTGGTGTGCTGGTAAGCCTATGTACTCCAGCTAACCAAGTGACACCAGAAATGGCGAAAGCAATTCTTGATGACGAGCGCGCTCTGATGGAGATGGAATTGTCAGACTCAGGTGTGCTTGAAGAAGACGCGTCTTCTCAACGTCCTGCTAATCAAACAAGCTAATCTAAAACGCTCCACAGCTAGTTAGTACAACAAATTCAGTACAACAAGTTGTGGAGTGGCTTAGCTAGCTCAGGCTCTGCTTCTCGGTAGGGCCTTCTTCCCCATTTATCTCTCTATTTTAGGATCTGCTATGCCTGCATCTTCTAACTTCAATATTGCTTTCTTTGGCGAGTGCATGGTCGAAATCAGCGGCTCTCCATTAACCAAAAAATTCGGCGGTGACACGCTCAATACCGCGCTTTACCTTTCTCGCTTAACCCAACATCAAAACCTCTCTGTGCACTACGCGACAGGTCTTGGTTGCGATGAACTGTCTCAAAATATGATTGATAGCTGGCAGTTAGAAGGTATCCAAACCAATTTCGTTGAACGCATCCCAAACAAGCTGCCCGGCTTGTACATGGTCGAAACCGACGAGACAGGCGAGCGACACTTTCACTACTGGCGCAACAATGCGGCAGTAAAATCTTACTTTCAAATCGATAACTTAAACAAGCAAGCCGACAACCTGAATAAGCTTGAAATCGCTCTGACAGAGAAGCAAGTCGATGCGATTTACATCAGCGGTATCAGCATCGCGATCTTGGATGATGCCTCTCGTGAGCGTTTATTCAAAGCGATTGGTGTGTTCTCAAATCAAGGCGGTAAGGTGATTTTCGATAATAACTATCGCCCGCAGCTTTGGAGTACAGAGCAAGCTCAACACTGGTACAGCAAGTTACTGCCACTGGTTGACATCGCATTGATTACCGAAGACGACGACCTGCTTGTGTGGGGCAACTCAGAAAGCGTTCAACAACGTTGCCTTCGTTTGGGTTGCCAAGAGATCGTCATCAAACGTGGCTGCGAGCCATGCAAGGTTGTTCAAGTTGAACAGGGCAACATTATTGAGAATTATGTCTCAGCGACTCGTGTTTCTAACGTGGTCGACACCTGTGCTGCGGGCGATTCATTCGCTGCGGGCTATTTAGCTGCGCGTCTTACTGGTGAGAGCGCCACTGACGCAGCCGAACTTGGCCACCAACTGGCCTCCATCGTTATTCAATACTCTGGCGCAATCATCCCCGTGAGCGCTATGAGCCAACTGATTAAAAAATAAAATAAAAAGCGGAATTATTATGTCTCAAGAAATGATCAACACACTTAAGCAATTCAAAGTTATCCCTGTTATCCAAATCAACAAGGTTGAACACGCGATTCCACTGGCAAAAGTGTTAGTAGAAAACGGCCTGCCAGTTGCTGAAGTGACATTCCGCACTGAAGCGGCAGCAGACGCGATTCGTGCGATGCGCGATGCGTACCCAGAGATGTGTATCGGTGCTGGCACAGTATTAACGCCAGCGCAGATTGACCTAGCGAAAGAGTCGGACAGCGAATTCATCGTGGCTCCGGGCCTGAACCCAAACACCGTAAAACGTTGCCAAGAAATCGGCATGCCAATCGTTCCGGGCGTAAACAACCCAAGCCAAGTAGAGCAAGCGCTAGAGCTTGGTCTTAACTTCTTGAAGTTCTTCCCTGCAGAAGCGTCTGGTGGCATCAACATGGTGAAGTCTCTGCTAGCGCCATACGTTGATGTGTCTTTAATGCCAACGGGCGGTATCGGTAAACACAACGTGAATGACTACCTAGCAGTGGATCGCGTTGTATGTTGCGGTGGTACTTGGATGGTGTCGCCAAAGATGATCGAGAACGAGCAATGGGATGAGATTGCAGTATTGGTTCGTGAAGCGGTCGATCTTGTTAACGAGCAATAAGTTTTTGACCTAGCGATAACAACCTTTCGAATGAGAGATAACGAGCAACAGCAATAGCAGTGGCTGATGGTTCTGTTTTGTGAATCGCCTCCGATAAACAAAACAGAACCATATTTATATAGGAAAACTAATAATGAAAAAAACTATATTATCCCTATTGATTTCAGGTTCAGTAGTGTCCCCAATGGCGTTAGCAATGGCTCCAAATACCGATCTAAATTTAATGCCGTACCCACAAACGGTCGAGCTGCAAGCTGGGCAAGTTAAGGTCGACGGTAACTTCAAGGTTTACATCAAAGGCTTTAATTCTGATCGCGTTGAATACACGGCGAAACGCTTTATTGATCGCCTTGAGCGCCAAACTGGCGTGCCGATTCTAAATTGGCAGGTGGATAGTGCAGACCAAGCGAACCTGATCATTGATATCGACGCGGCGCCAAAGTCTGAAGTACAGAACATCGACTCTATAGAGTCCTACAAAATTACCACTCAGGGTGAACAAATCACGCTGAGCTCTCCAAGCCCATACGGCACGATTCACGGCATCGAAACCCTTTTGCAGCTCGTTGAAACGACAGCGACTGGCTACCACATTCCTGCTGTCACGATTGTCGATGAGCCTCGTTTCCGCTGGCGTGGTGTCTCTTACGATACTTCACGTCACTTCATTGAATTCGATGTGCTGATTCGTCAGTTAGACGCGATGGCATCGGCGAAGATGAACGTATTCCATTGGCACTTCTGGGACGACCAAGGTATTCGTATTCAAACTGAATCATGGCCGCGTTTGTGGTCTGAAACCGCTGATGGTAATTACTACACCAAAGACCAAGTTCGTTACTTAGTGGAATATGCCCGTAACCTCGGTATTCGTGTGATTCCTGAGGTGTCTCTTCCGGGTCACTCTTCTGCGGTTGCTCACGCTTACCCACGTTTGATGTCTGGCGGTGAAGGGCAAAACTACGAGCAAGAAAGAGGCTGGGGCGTGTTTGAACCTCTCATGGATCCACTGAACCCAGAAGTCTATGAGATGCTAGGTGACGTGTTTGACGAAGTGACCGAGCTGTTCCCTGATGAGTACTTTCATATCGGCGGCGATGAGCCAAATTACGCGCAGTGGAAAAACAGCGAAAAGCACCAACAGTTCATTGAAGAGAACAATATCGATGGCGAGCGTGGTCTGCAGTCTTACCTCAATGTAAAAGTTGAGAAGATGCTCGAAGAGCGCGGTAAGAAGATGACCGGTTGGGATGAGATTTGGCATAAAGATCTGCCGACTTCAATCGTGATTCAAAGCTGGCAAGGGCACGACAGTATTGGTCGTGCGGCGAAAGAGGGCTACCCAGGTATTCTTTCTACGGGTTATTACCTAGATCAACCTCAGCCGACTAGCTACCATTATCGCAATGACCCAATGCCAAGTGGCATCACGGTTGACGATAAGCTGCACAGTGGCGAAAAGTTCGTGACGTATCAATGGCAGAAGCCTCGTTCAAAAGGCGGCCCACGTAAGGGAACACTGACCATCATTGAAGCGAAAGACGGCTCTTTCCGCGCATTCAGTGATTACAACGGCAAGTCTCGCGAAGAGATCTTCATCCTTGATTATGTGCCGGGTAAAACCTTTGTTGGTCACTTCGATAACTTCATGTCGTACACCGAGTTCAACCTAAACTTGAATCAAAAGGGTTTTGCCGAAGGCAGTTACCAATTGGTCGGTAATGTGCGTTGGCCAACTACAGGTGAAGTGATTGCGAGCAGTGATGTTGAAGGCAGCGTGATTCCTGAACCAAATGGTGGTTACCCTGCAGAATTAACGGATAAAGAAAAAGAGCTTATCTTGGGCGGCGAGATCACCATGTGGCTAGAGAATAAAGACAGCCTCACGGTTGAAAACTACCTATGGCCACGCAGCTATGCGATTGCAGAGCGCTTCTGGTCTGATGCAGAATTGACGGACGAACGCAGCATGTACAAACGTATGAAAGCGATGGATACTTGGTCTGAAGTGTCGGTTGGGCTGCGTCATCATGCGGATGCTGACATGTTGTTGAAGCGTATTGCAAAAGGCCAAGATATCCACGACCTACGCGTGCTTGCAAAATACACCGAGCCAGCACAGTACTACGCTCGCAACTGGGAAAAGTGGAACTCCACTGAACCTAAGGGCACTTTATACAGCCAATACGAGCGTCTAAACCGCTTCGTTGATGCGTTGCCAGTGGAAAGCTACGCTGTGTATGAGATGCAAGATTTGGTCAACGAAGTCGCGACGGGTAATCAACAAGCGCTTGAGCAACTTGCAGAGCATTATCAACAAGCAAAAGCGGCTGCACTTGCGGCTGAGACCGTTTTTTCAGGTAATGTGTCTTCGGTAGAGACTGTGATTGTCGCAGAGAAAACCGCGGAAGTAGCAGACTTGGCGTTAACCTTGATTGCTAAAGCACAAGCGGGTGAAAAAGTTAGAGCATCAGATGCAAATGCCTACCAAGCGATACTGTCAGATTCAGCGAAAATCTATGATGAATCGATCATCGCGATTGTTCGTCCGACAGAGCTACTGTTGAAGCAGTTAGCTGAGTAAGCCGTTACGGATTAGCGAATAAGTCACACGCCAATAAGTGAATCAAAACCGCCCTCTGTGGGCGGTTTTTTAGTTTTAGTTTTTCAATCGGATGGGAATTCTAAACTCTATGTAAGCGGCTATTTACAATCACTATCACTATCACTATCAATATTCTGTAGCGTTAACGTGAATGTCATGCCTTGATCTGGGTTGTTCTTGGCTATCAAGGTACCTTGCATATCCCGCACATTGTTTGCTGTGATAGCCAGCCCGAGTCCTAAGCCTTCGCCCATCTTTTTGTTGGTATGGAAGGGTTCGAAAATGGTTTCGAGTTGGTCTTCTGACACGCCACAGCCATTATCTTGCACCTTGATGATCACACGTTGTTGATCGGTGTGTGCGCTGATAATGATGGTCGCGGGTGTTTGATTCTGCGTAGCGTCTACAGCGTTTCTGATTAGGTTGCCAAGCACTTGGCGAAGTCGTGCTTCTTCTCCCATCACCATCGAAATATTAGAGGCGACACGCACGCGAATATCGACGTTGTCTAATTCGGCTTGGTGAATTCGCAGGGTTTCTTGCAATGCTTCGGTGAGTGAAACTGGATAGGGTTTCTCAAGTCTTTTAAAGGCGAACGACTTCAATTGACTGGTCATGTTGGCCATTCTATCGATGAGGCTCATGACTAAGTCCATGTTCGCTTTCAACATCTTGGTCTCGCCTCTTTCCATCAGCAATTGATTACTTGAAAGCAGGGTTTTTAGACCAGTAAGCGGTTGATTAAGCTCATGAGTGATCGCACTCGACATACGTCCTAATGCGGCAAGTTTGCTTGATTCCACCAGTTCTTGCTGCGCGTCTTTGAGATCTTGTGTTCGCTCTTCTACTCGCAGTTGAAGCGTCTTATTGGCGTTTTGAACCGCAATTTCTGCTTTCTTACGCTTGCTGATGTCGATCACGGTACATAAGTAATAAGGCGTTGCATGCCAAGGGAACGAGCTAATAGAGAACAAAACAGGGAAGTAACTGCCATCACTGCGCCTTGCCATGGTTTCGACGCTGGTGATCTCAGCCAGTTCCAGGTGTTGTTCTAAGTTCTTAAGAAGCTGCAAGGTAGTCGAATTAGGGTTACCTGCCTCAAATAATTGCCACGCCTTGATATTGCTGATCATTGAATCAGATAGAGAAAAGTAGTTCTTCGCCATCAGGTTGATGTCGTGGATGCGACCGTGTTCATCGATCAGTATTAACCCAACATGGGTTTTATTGATCATTCCAGACAGTCGTTTTTCCGACTCTTCGATGAGCTTTTGGATTCGCAGATTACTGAGTTTTTTCTGACGCCTTTGATAAAGAATAACCAGCAACAGCAGAATGAAAAGACAGCCAACCGCTACGCTCCAGCTGATCCAGTTCGTGGTCTGGTTGAGGCTGGTTAATGGCGTTAGGTAGGTTAAACGCCAATTGAGGTCATCTAACTTGATGGATTGGATAAGGTAGTCTTTATCTTGCAGTCGCCACACGCGAATATGGGTTTGGTCATACAGCTCACGTTTTGTGGCTGTGGGCTGAGAATTGAAGGTGTCATTGAACCAGTCGGCACTCAGCCTGTTGTCACTGGAGAGAAAGAACTGATCGCGAGGGTTCTGGAACAGGATCGCTTCACCATCGGCGAACCATTGATCGGTTAACAATGACAAATCGATTTGCACCGCGACAATACCCACCACATCGGAGGCTCGATAAACCGGCGCGGCAATAAAGTAATCGGGTGTCACGCCTTTGTTTTTTGTCACCACTGAAATTGCACCACCTTGCTGGTGGATCTTAGACACAATCGTGCTGGCGTTCTTTTTACTCAGTTTGCTTCTTTCAACACTCGATACCAGCAACTCACCTTTTCCTGAAAGCAGATACCAACCCTTGGTGTTGGCGGCTTTATCCAGTTGAATCAGCTGCTTCTTAATGCGCTTTTCGAGGCGGGCTTCACCATCAATGAAACGCACACTGGTTTCATCGTTCGTCACTAGGTAGGGCAGATAATAGAAGCGTTTCAGGGTGCGTCTGGCTTCGGCAATGTATCCGAGGAAGCGCTGTTCTGCATAGCGCTGGGCTTGTTCGAGCTTCCATTGGCTTATGCCACTTTTGGTGGTTACCTGAACCAAACCAATTAATAAACAGGCACATAGGAATAACCAATATCGATTGTTATTCATCATTGCTGATCAAATCCCTTTAAAATTAGTGGCTTGCCTCTTTGAGCTAGTGGTTTGACAAGGTTTTCTGTTTGCTTTTTAAGCGAATGGAGAGTGAGACAAGTTGAAGCTAACAAACATTATAAAACTGTTAAAGGAGTGTTATTCAAAGTGGGAGCTAGCTCCTTTTCGTCTGCGGATTTTTTACATACCGTGGGCGACATTATTCAGAGGTAAGTGGCGGAACCAAACCATGCAGCGTATAGCTTTGATTGAAGATGATGCAATTGTGCGTCAAGCAACCAGCCAATGGTTACAATTAGCTGGCTTCGATGTCACCGCATTTGAGGTTGGGCAAGATGCGTTAAACGCGGTAGAGCAGGGTGATTTCCAAACCATCATCACCGACGTTCGTTTACCTGATATAGACGGCGTTGAGTTGCTTGCGCGATGTAAGCAGTTAGTACCTGAGGTGCCTGTCATCTTGATTACGGGGCATGGCGATGTCGATATGGCCGTGAAAGCGTTACAGCAAGGCGCGTATGATTTCATTGAAAAGCCATTCGACCCTGAGCGTCTGTCTCAAACGGTTTCGGAAGCGGTCGACAAACATCAAAGTGGCCAAGACAGAAATAGTCGTCAGAACTATCTGGATAACCTGAAGGGCATTGAACAGGTGCTGATTGGTCGCAGTAAAGTGATGTGTGAATTGCGAGAGCAAATACAAAAAGTCGCTTCGATTGATACCAATGTGATCATTTATGGCGAAACTGGCTGCGGTAAAGAGCTAGTCGCTTCTTGTTTGCATGAGTTTAGCCTGCGTAAAACCCATCCGTTTGTACCGCTGAACTGTGGCGCGATTCCAGAAAATCTCTTTGAAAGCGAGCTGTTTGGACACGAAGCCGGAGCGTTTACTGGTGCGGCCAAACGACGCATTGGTAAGCTGGAATTTGCCGACAAAGGCACAGTGTTCCTTGATGAAATAGAGAGTATGCCGCTGTCGATGCAGGTAAAAGTGCTGCGCACCTTGCAAGATAATGTCGTCGAACGCGTGGGGGGGAATCAGCAACAACATGTTGATCTACGAGTGGTCTCTGCCTCGAAAAGCGATCTACTGAATCACCCCGATTTTCGCCAAGACCTTTTCTATCGTTTGAACGTTGCCCAACTGCATTTACCTCCCCTTAGTGAACGAGAAGACGATGCTTTGATCCTTTTCGAACACTTCACTCAAGAAGCGAACAGTGAAACCCGAGTTGCCAGTGAGGCCGATCGTTATGCCTTGTTGTCGTATGCATGGCCGGGCAATGTGCGTGAACTGCGCAATGTTGCGATTCGTTTTGCGTTGGATGAAAGCCTGACAGTGGGCGATATCTTGGCGTGTCGCCCCAATTCTGTCACAGAGTCCACAACCGCAGGCATCCCGTTGGCGGTTCAAGTGCAGAGCTTTGAACGGAAAGTGATTCATGATGCGCTAGTGCGTTATCAAGGGCGCATCAATGATGTGATGCAAGATTTGGATTTACCCCGTCGAACATTGAACCAAAAGATGGTGCGTTATGCGTTGAACCGAAGCGATTATGTCGATTCGTAAGTGATGATGAGATTAGAGAGGCTGCCTGAATCAATGAGCAAAAAATGGCTCATCAGATATTTATCATTTTATAAACATTGATCACGCAAATGTAACACAGTGTGACTTGGCTACCTTTAATCCGATGTTATTCGCTGCTTGGGATGAGCAAAAAATAGCTCATTGATTCGTAGTCAAATAAGCAAAAAATGGCTTACTTTAGGTGAGTTTTTAAATGAAAATCAATAAAAACAGATGGTTAAAAATTGGCATTGTGCTTGCTATCTAGCAATTGTTGTTAACAAAAATATAACGTGAATAACTCTACATGGAGAGTAATAATGAAATACAACAAGCTAGTTAAAACTTTAGCAATCGCAATGGCCTCTATCGGCCTTATCAGTAATGCCTCAGCTCAAGAAGATCGCAGCTACATTTTAGCGACGGCCTCAACGGGTGGTACTTACTATCCAGTGGGTGTGGCTTTAGCGACATTGAGTAAAGTTAAGCTTGCGCCAAAGCAGCACTTTTCTTTGGCGGCTATCAGCTCAGCAGGATCGGGCGAGAACGTGAAACTTCTCAATGAGAACGAAGCGCAGTTTGCCATTTTGCAAGGTTTGTATGGCGCGTGGGCGTGGCAAGGGCTTGGTCCATATGAGAAGTCAGGCAGTCAAAAACAACTGCGTTCAGTCTCTATGCTATGGCAAAACGTTGAACACTTTATTGTGCGTTCTGATCTGACAGAAACGGGCACCATGAGTGATTTAGAAAATCTAAATGGCAAGAAATTCTCTATCGGTAAGAAGAACTCAGGTACAGAGAATTCAGGACGCCAAATCATGCAAGGCCTGTCGGTTAACCCAGAACAATTTAAACTCGCCTTTATGGGTTACGGCGGCAGTGCCAGCGCACTACAAAATGGCACCATCGATGGTATGAATACGCCTGCTGGCGTGCCTGTTGGCGCGGTAACTCAAGCGTTTGCAGCCTTGGGTGAAGACATTCAAATCCTGTCATTTACCGATGCGCAAATCAAACAAGCGAACGGCGATTACAATATCTGGACTAAATATGAGATCCCTGCAAACACTTATCCAGGTGTTGATAAGCCGATCACCACTATCGCACAACCCAACTTCCTAGCGGTTCGTGAAGACATTTCTGAAGAAGATGTATACCAGCTGACCAAAGCTATCTATGAAAACCTACCTTTCCTACAAGGTATCCATAAAGCAACCAAAGCAATGGCACTCGAGAAAGGGATTGCAGGTCTGCCTGTTCCACTTCACCCGGGCGCTGCACGTTACTACCAAGAAGTGGGCATCGATGTCCCTTCTGAGTTGATCGTTAACTAGCTTATCTGTTGTCAGGTAACTATTGGTTTATGAGCTATTGGTCTGTGAACTAACAGTTGTCATCAACGACCCCCTTCGTGACTTAATTGCTTGGTGCACGTTCGCTCAAGAATGTGTTCGTGCACCTCCTCACTTTATGGATTTTCTCTTCGTGTTTGCTGCGGAGAGCAGGAGTTTTCTATGAGCGATTCGCTGCAGCAGGAACTGAAAAAATTTGAACTGCCGACCCGAACGGATTTTCCGTGGGTAGGCAAAGCGATAACGACAATGGGAGTGATACTCTCGCTGTTACACATTTGGTTTAACACCTTATCTACCTTGCCAGAGCTTTGGATCTCGGCGACCCACTTTGCTGGCTTTGCGATCATTTGTGCGCTTTGGTATCCCGCCCATATCTCGCTGAAAAAGAGCAAGATAGCACTGGCGGTGGACATCGGAATTGCCTTGGCGGCTCTGGCTTGTCTTATCTACATTCCCTTTGCAGAAGATGCCCTTTATGAGCGAGGCGTCAAGTTCATCGCTAGTGATTGGTTCTTCTCTATCTTGGCGATTGCCATCGTTATTGAGCTGATTCGCCGCACTATGGGCTGGTTTATTCCGGTGCTTATCTTAGTGTGTTTGAGCTATGTGGTGCTGTGGGGACAATGGACTAGTGGCATCTTCCACTTCCCGGGTCTGAGCCTCGAAACACTGCTTTATCGAAGCTTTTACTCATCAGAAGGGATGTTCGGTTCTATCTCAAGAATCAGCTGGACCTTCGTGTTTATGTTCATCCTATTTGGCGCATTCTTAGTGCGTTCGGGTGTCGGTGATTACATCATTGATGTGTCTCGCGCAGCGGCTGGCAAAGTGATTGGTGGCCCCGGCTTCATCGCGGTAATTGGCTCAGGCTTAATGGGGTCAGTGTCCGGTTCGAGCGTAGCAAACACCGTATCGACGGGCGTGATCAGTATTCCTTTGATGCAAAAGGCAGGCTTCCCTTCACGTTTCGCGGCCGGTGTTGAAGCGGCGGCATCGACGGGCGGGCAGTTGATGCCACCAGTGATGGGTGCAGGTGCGTTTATCATGGCGTCTTACACGCAGATCCCTTATGTCGACATCATTGCAGTATCCTTCTTACCTGCGCTTATCTACTTTTTGTCGGTGGCCTTTTTTGTGCGTATTGAAGCAAAACGCAGTGGCGTGCAAAAAGTTACTTCTGGCTGTGAACCTCTATTGAAGGTCTTGCTGTCGGGCTGGCATAACTTGATCCCATTAGCGGTGTTGGTGACTTTGTTGGTGAAGGGCTTCACACCGACTTACGCAGCGGGTATCTCGATTCTGTCTGTCGTCGTGGCTTCATGGTTCTCTAAAAATCACAAAATGGGTCCAAAGGCGATCATCGAAGCGCTTTCTCAAGGCGCGAAAAACATGGCGACCACGGCGGTGTTGTTGGTGGGCATTGGCCTCGTTATCAACGTGATCAGCACGACGGGTATTGGTAACACCTTCTCATTGATGATCAACAGCTGGGCGAACGGTGATTTGTTGGTGATGATAGCCTTAATCGCACTGGCATCTTTGATTCTGGGTATGGGCTTACCGGTAACCGCGGCTTATATCGTGTTGGGCACTCTGTCGGCTCCAGCCTTGTACAAACTGATTGCTGAAAGCCAGTTGCTCGACTTGTTGGTTTCGGGTCAGTTACCTGAACAGGCAAAAGCTATCTTCATGTTGGCAGCGCCAGAAAAATTAGATTTACTGAATGCGCCAATGGCACTCGAAACAGCCAAAGAGATGATTGCGTTAGTCCCTGCTGATTTTGTCGAAACTCTGCTTGAGCAAAGCTTGGGCTTAGAAGCGATCAGTATTGCACTGCTTTCTGCACACTTGATCATTTTCTGGCTGTCGCAAGACAGTAACGTAACCCCGCCAGTTTGCTTAACCGCATTTGCCGCCGCGACCATTGCTAAAACGCCACCAATGAGAACCGGTTTAATGGCATGGAAGATAGCAAAAGGCTTGTACTTAGTGCCATTGTTGATTGCCTACACTAACTTGGTAAGTTGGGATGTGACCTCCGTTTTGGTCACGGGTGGTTTTGCTATTATTGGTACTTACGCGTTTGTTGCTGCGATTGAAGGCTATCTAGAAAATAAAATTAATCTGCTGACTCGTGCAGTGTTAATCGTGCTGGGTGTGGCATTGGTTTGGCCTGACATTTCCGTCGTGATTCGCCTAGTGTGCGTTGCACTTTTCGTTGGTCTCTTTATTCACACGGCTCGTCAATACGATGCTAATCAAGTGAAAAAGGAATCGGAAGATGAGCAAGAATCGTTACCTCAAACCGAACCTGACACTGTCGCGTCTTCCCTATAATTAAAAGGATTGAATGTAGGAATATTATGAACTCAACATACGACTATATTATCGTTGGTGGTGGCATTGTTGGCGTGTCGACGGCATGGCAATTACAGCAAGCTCATCCTGATAAAAGTATCCTTTTAGTCGAAAAGGAGCGTGGCTTCGCGCAGCACCAAACTGGCCATAACAGTGGTGTGATTCACGCGGGTGTTTACTACGCTCCGGGCAGTCTAAAGGCGGATTTTTGTAAGCGTGGCGTCGAGCGCACCATCGCCTTTTGCAGCCAACACGATATACCTGTCGAAAACTGTGGCAAGCTGTTGGTCGCGACCAATGAGCAGGAAGTGGAGCGTATGAACGCGCTCTATCAACGTTGTCATGATAACAACATTGATGTCGACCTCTTAGATCAAGCGCAGCTGAAACTTGCAGAGCCGAACATCACCGGTTTGGGCGCGATTTATGTCAAAACCACTAGCATCGTCGATTACAAAAAAGTCACCGAAGTGATGGCTCAAGAGTTTGTTGAAGCGGGTGGCAAGCTCAGCCTTGGTACTGAAGTGATTATGGCGGACGAGCAAGAAGATGAGGTGCAGTTAACGTGCAAAGTAGATGGTCAGACTCTGCAACTGAACAGTCGATTCTTGATCACTTGTTCTGGTTTGATGGCCGACAGAATGACCAGCATGCTTGGCATTGAAACCGACTTCCAAATCGTCCCATATCGCGGTGAATATTATCAGTTGGACGCCAAACACAACCAAGTGGTGAATCACCTTATCTATCCGATCCCTGACCCAGAACTGCCTTTCTTGGGCGTGCATTTAACACGCATGATTGATGGCTCCGTAACAGTAGGGCCAAATGCAGTTCAAGGCTGGAAGCGAGAAGGTTATGGCAAGCTTAACTTTAGTTTCAAGGACACTTGGCAGATGCTGAGCTTTGTGGGCTTTTGGAAGGTGACTGCGAATAATCTGAAAACCGGTTTGGTCGAGTTTAAGAACTCGTGGTGGAAACCGGGCTATCTAAAGCTAGTGAATAAATATTGCCCGAGCATTACGGTGTCAGATTTCAAACCTTACCCAGCAGGCATTCGCGCCCAAGCGGTCCTCAAGGATGGCACCTTGGTTCATGATTTTCTGTTTGCTGAAAGCCCAAGAAGCTTGCACGTGTGCAATGCACCATCGCCTGCAGCGACTTCGGCAATGCCGATTGGTGAGTACATTTGTGGCAAGGTGATGAAAAAAACGTCTTAACTGTTAATTGAACTAATGGCTTGTTTGTTCGAACAGGGCTTTTCATAGCAAGTGAAGAACGTAGACAATAAAAAATCCGCAAGCTCCAATCTATTTATGATCGTGGGCTTGCGGATTTTTAGTTTTAGCCGTGTTTACTCGGTTTAACTGTTAGTCAATTAACTAATATTACAGCCAATCAGGGACGAAGTTAGCGACGATGGTGACATCGTTAAAGTTGCGATACCCGCGAACCATGATGTTGAACTCCCCCGCAGGCATGTCTAATACACACTGTTCGTTGCTGCTGTTCTGGTATGGACGGCAATCGTAGCTTGCTTTCGATACGGTACCATTATGTTTCACGTAAAGGTCGGCATCGCCACTACGAGGGCCTGTTAATGTGACCGTTAACTGACCTGCACTTTCCGTCGTAAATGTGAAGAATTGCTCTTCACCATATCCTGCAGTAAGTCCTTCAACAGGCACGTCATTTTGCAGCTCTTTAGGGCCTGCAACGGGTGAATCAAGGCTGGTTTCGACAAGGTAAGCAATGGCTAGTTTGGCGAACTTGGTCGCGTGTGTCGCCGTAGGGTCGGAGTTCTCAAGCGTGTCGTGCTGGGTATGAATACTTGGGTTGTAATCATTGAACATGCTCTCGAATGGCATGGCAGCTGGGTAGCCAACATTGTGCCAAGAGGCGTGGTCAGAACAGGCATAGCCACAATCATCGAAACCGTAACTGATCTCACTAGCGTAAGTGTCGATCAGCTCGCTTAAGTAGGTGGTTAAGTTACTGTCGGTATAGTCTGTGATGAAGGTAATATCGTGCGCCGAACCGTTGTAGTTGGTCATGTCTAATTGCAGTACCGATACAACGTTGGCTTGCTCATCTCTTAAAGCGTTAGCGACATCTTGAGAACCACGTAGGCCCACTTCTTCTGCCGCATAACCATAAAACTTGATGGTCTTATCTGGTTGAATACCGCTGGCGATCATCAGGCGAAGCGACTCTGTTACCGTTGCAATGCCAGACGCATCATCATCGGCTCCCGGTGAGATGGTACCTTCGCTTGTCCAAGATCCTACCGTTGAATCAAGGTGTCCACCCACAACGACGATCTCTTCAGGATATTTAGCGCCAAGCAGTGTCACTTCAACGGATTTTTGAGGATACTCGGCATGCGTGATCTGGCGTGCAGACGCATACGGCACATCCTTAATTTCTGTTTCCCAACGTTCTAAAAGCCAATCTGAAGCAGCGACACCAGTAGAAGTAGTATAAAAACGGTTGGTGAAGTTGGTTAGATTTTCAATGGTCGTGACCATGTTGTTTGGCTCGACCTGAGCGAGTAGGTCATTCACCGTATCTTGATGGCTGATCACCGGCTTTTCGAAGCTGCTCATTGTCAGTGGCATTGCTGCGGCTTTGAGTGCGCTTGCTTTGTCTTCGTGCACCATGTAGCCACCACAACGGTGGGTTTCTTCGTGCATGTGGCTAGAGAGTTTAGCCAGCTGTTTCTGGTTGATTTTCGCGACGATGGAATGCTTGTTTCCAGTCACGCTTGGATAAACCGTTGCGCCATGCTGAGTCATTATATGCTGTGCGTCAGCATCGGTGGTGATCCAAACTTCTTCGTTCGCTGGTGGTGTGATACCTAGGGATGCGTAAGCCGAAGTGCTGGTGGTTAAGGCTAAAGAGCCTCCGAGTACAGCCAAAGCTAGCATGCTTTTTTGAATAGCCATTTGTCGTCCTTTTTATGGTGAATATTGTTGTGTTGATTGGTGTGAATTTTGTGTAGTGCGTGGATGTTTTTGTGTAGATGTTTCATTTTCTAAACAGATAACCGCGAAAAGGGCCCCTTTCGGAGCCCTGAATTTACTATCGATTATTGTGTTTTAATGAAACGGTAGTGCTTGGTTTCTGAACAGATATCGCTTGAGGTACATACTTGGTACTCAACATCTACTGTGCCGTTGTGACGGAACTTGTCGACGTATGAGTTAAAGTCTGTAGCACCAACATTCTTGCCATTACGCTTAATCACGAAGTAGTCATTGGTGTCGTAATCCCATGCCAGCTTAACGCGCGCCTTACCGTTCGGGTTTTTGTTACCAAACTTCAGTTTTAATGGGAAGCCTTCCGCTGAGTCACCTTCAATCGTAATCGACTTGCTTGTTGATGTTGCAACGCCTGCATCGTCTGTCACGGTTAGAGTCACCACGTAGTCGCCAGCTTCAGCGTAGGTATAGCGAGTCACTTCACCTGTTTGTGTGTTGCCATTGCCTAGGTTCCATTGGTAAGAGACGATCTGACCATCGCTGTCCGAACTTGTGCTGCGCAGTTCTACTTCTTTGCCGACAATGGTGTGTTCGAAAGAAGAGACTGGCGGTACGTTAGCGTTGCCTGATTCGTATGATGCTTTCAGATTTGCACCTGCGTAATCTGAGTAACCCAGAATGTTCACCGTGTAGCGACCGGCTGTTGGGTTTTCAATCACACATACTTCATCGGTTACGCTTTCACTCTTACAGATATTCTCTTGAGAGCTTGGCGCATAATCTAGACCGACATACATATCTGGGTCACCAGTAGACACAGCAAGATCAATCGTTAGCTTGTCTTGGCCTTCTGGTACTTCGATATCGAAGTAAGTTTTTGAGCCGGTTTCACCAGCAACTGCAGCTTCAACACCGTTTTCAAGGCGTTGATATTCCGGTTCTGGCGGCAGTGGTGGCTCGGCACATGGGGTAACACCCACAAGAGCGAACGCAGAAACAACATCATCGGCATTGTAGCCAAGGTCGTTTGCTGAGTTCTTCACGCCACAAGCACCCTGCCAGAAGTCACTGTTTTCTGACCAGTAGATTTGGTTGGATAACACGAAAAGCTCGAACGCTTTTTTAGTATCCCAACCTTGTGTGGTTGCAAGATGGTAGAAGGCCTTGTTGAACACGCCCGAACTGTAGTGGACATTCAAGCCATCGTAGTACTCGGATGCGTTGTTGATTGAAGAACCATCTCGTGATGGATCGTCCATGTAACGCAGAGCGCCGTCGCCTTTAAAGATATTACGGCCGACCATCCAGTCGTTGGTGCCTTTCATGTAGTATTCTGCCGCTTCACCTGCCATATCAGAGAAAGCTTCGTTCATACCACCGGATTGGTTTGCGTAAACCAAACCTGAGTTTTGCTCAGTGAAACCGTGGCTCACTTCGTGTGCTGACACATCTAGGCTAACAAGTGGATAGAAGAAGCTTTCACCATCGCCAAAGGTCATTGCCTTGCCATCCCAGAATGCGTTCTCGTAGTTATTTCCGTAGTGAACACGCATCATGAGTTTGAAAGAGAGTGGCGCAGTGTCGAACCAGTTCTTATACATGTCGAATACGATGTTACCGAAGTAGTGCGCATCGTTGAGTGGTGAGAATGCGCCGTTGACTTCTTTGTACTCGTTACGAGGACATTCGTAGCTGTAAGTGGTGTCGCCGTCTGTCGCACCATTTAGGTCAACGGTAACGACATTTTCAGACTCCATCACACACTCTGTGCCATTTTCTACCACATCAAGGTAGTGGTAGTCGGTGCCGTATTCGTACATGCCTGTTTTTTCGTTACCACCGGGGCCTGTACCAATTTGTGCGTGAGCAATACCTTCCCAACGGTCGATAACTTCGCCGGTGTGCGCGTCTAGCATGGTGAATGGTCGAGTCGGCTGTTCGCTGCCTTCAACGAGATAAGAGATAACGTAGACTAGGCGTGTTTTGTCATGTCCTTGTTTTCCTGAACCTTGATAAATAAACAGTTCATGTTGGACGTTGTCTAAAGATTTGCTGGTTAAGCCCTGAACTTTGAGATCTTTACTCGCAAGCTCAACTGCTTGAGCGCTGTTGAGCGATGGTTTAACAAAAGATCGCTCTAGGGTCGTCGTTTTAAGGTAGTTGCCTTGAACAGACTTAAGTGCGCCACCTTGTACACTTTGGGTGGCATTTAGGTAATGTCCCCATACTGGCGTTCCCCAGATGTTTTGTTGGATCTTAACTTTGTAGATGCCACGCTTTTTGAGGTTAACTTCCTTTACCATCTTAAAGCTAGAGGCGTTACTGACACCTAACTGAGAGTTCAACCCAGAAAAGCTAGTAAAGTTGATCGGTTGATCGATGTTAACGGATTCACTTGCATGTACTGATAAAGACATAGCACTCGCTATAGCAACGGCAACTAAACGCTTTTTCATTTTCATTGTTATTTTCTCTTTCCATGTAAAATCCATGAAAACGTAACAAAATTATCACAACGAATTTACATCATTCGATCTGATTAATTAGTAGCATGGCAATGATCTCTTTTATTCATGAAACTTATATTTCTCGTATTTACAGATAGTTATCGTTTCTGTTTATTTTTGAACGCACCCATAGGTTTTATTTATAAAATCGTGACACTTTTATTAAGTGTTAATTTCTCTTGGAAATTAAGATTTTCGAGTAAATTGATCTGTGCCTCAATTAACGGATTGTGGGTTGATAGAAGGATCAACGATTTGGAAGCGTCATTTTGAGCGAAAGACTATTAAGCGAGTTTAAAGGCAATTTTGATAAGAAATTGACGATTTTAGGGCTTATTTTCTGAATTGTTAGTTACAAGAGAGTTAGCCAAATGGGGCTTTATTTGGCACAGAGCACAAAAACGGCTGGATGAAAAAAGCCAGCGACGGGTCACTGGCTTAGATTAACTTAGTTTGTGCAGGTTACTGATTAAAGGTACGTAACTAATACACTTAGCTATGGTTTGCGACTAAAGCGAATTACTGCTTTTTACCGCCAACTTGAACATATTCAATACCAATAATACGGTTGATAACACCCAAAACAGAGGTCGTATCAGAATTTGTTGATGTAACGGTATCGACGGTTGCGCCTTCAGGAACCAATTCCATTGCACGATCTTGAGTGTTGCCCGGAACTTGGAAGCCTACAATGTTGAAGCTCTCAGCGTGCGCTGTGTAAACTTCTTCATTGTGGTTAATACCTGAACAACCTGCTAGAGAAACAATGCCTAAAACAACTAATAACTTTTTCATAAAAATACCTTAAGAATGATTGGAACCGAGATGGCAAGCCACAAAAGCAGTGTCGTGATTATCTAGATTCAATAAGTTCATGGGAGACAGCATCTCCCGACCGATGTTGAACATTATTCCAGAGGTGTTTTGTAGTTACTGTATGGGTTTGTCAGTTGAATCATTACACAGCTGAATGGTAATGGTGAATACCGCACCCTTTAAGGCTTGGCTCTGACCTACCTCCACGGTTGCGTTGTGTTGAGCACAGATCTTCTCGACGATAGAAAGCCCTAAACCATGGCCGCTTTTGGCTTTGTTACGCGCTTTGTCGCCAACGTAAAAGGGTTCGAACAGGCGAGCTTGATGTTCTTTAGCCACACCATCACCATCATCGTGTACCGCGATTTGTAGCTGATCTTGATGCACGGTCGCTGCAATCGACACTTGTGAGCGTGCGAATTTCATTGCGTTACGCACTAGGTTATCTAGTGCTCGGTTAAGTAGCGTTTCATCCGCTATTATTGAGCTAGGTTGCTCTGGTAGCGATAGGTCGATGTTGAGCTGAGTGTCTTTGTTCCAACGCGCCATTGCGTGGTCGAGAAAATCTCGAATCTCTAATGGTTTTTGTAAGTTTTCTAGGTCAGTGCTATCGAGTTTGGCGTAATACAATAGCTCATCAACCATTTTTTCCATTTCTTCTGTGTCTTCGACAATACTCTCAATCGTTCTCTCTTGATCTTCGTTTAGCTGGGTGTCTTTGAGCATTTCAGCTTGCCATTGAATACGGAATATTGGCGTGCGCAGTTCATGGGCGACGGCATTAGTGAGTGAGCGATTACTCTCAATCAAGCGGTGAATTCGGTCGGCCATTAGGTTGAAGGATTTGTTCAGTGACCCAATCGCAATGCCGCTTGAAGTCTCGGCTCGCGAGGAGAGATCCCCTTCAGCAAAACGCAGAGTGGCAGATTCAAGCTTTTTAACTCGGCGGAAGATTATTAACAGGTGGCATAAGCCGTACAAGATAAAGCTTGCTAAAAAGAACAACCAAATGAGGTCATCCTCTAGCTCTATCTTTTGCCTAACGAACGCTTCACTGTTGGGTAGGTAGTGATAGGTATCGCCACTGCTGGCTAATCGAAACCATAGGTCACGTTCATCATCGTGAAAGATAAAGGTATTTGGGTTGGTACTGAAAAATTCTGAAACTGGGCCTGGTATTTCATCGTCTGGGCTGAACGTGACCAGTTTATTTCGTGTGGTTTCTACAAACTGGTTTATCGCTTGATGAGCGGCTTCAAGACCTTGATTCTTAGCGATGTTTTCTATCAGTTGCTGGTGGGCCGTCGCTTCGTAATCTTGCAGTACATATTCGTAGTCGGTGTTGAGCTGATAGACACAGATCTCGTAGGCGACAAGGCCGGTCATAAAGCAAACTAATAGCCCTAACAAGGACTCCAAATAGATACGTCGCATAATTGATCTCTTTCATTACGCTCGTATTGAGCGAGGTTAGTGCCAGGCGGTTGAAACAAACAAATAGCCTTTACCGCGAATGGTCTGAATTTTCTCTGCTGGTGCGTGATCGTCGCCAAGAATCTTTCTTAGGCGCACCACTTTGTTATCAATGGTTCGATCAATCCCGTCGTACTCAATCCCGCGCAGTGTTTGCGTCAAATAGTCACGTGATAATGGCGTATCAGGGTTACTCGCTAATAACCAAAGTAGGTCAAATTCACTGTCAGTGAGTGATAAAACGGCACCTGAAAGTTCACACTTCTTATAGGTGTTTTTCAGAACCAGTTGATCGAACTGAAGGTTGTCTGAGTCATCGACTGAAGTGGTATTAGCGTCTTGACGGCGTAATAACGAGCGAACTCTGGCCAGCAGAACTCTTGGTTTGATTGGCTTGGTGACATAGTCATCAGCCCCTGTCTCTAAACCAGCGACGTGATCAAAGTCGTCATCGCTAGCGGTGAGCATCAAGATTTTACCTTTATAGTGTGTACGCGTCTGTCGGCAGATTGTCAGTCCATCGGTTACAGGGAGCATTAAATCCAACAACACGATGTCAGGTTGTTCGGCAAGGATCGTTTTCGCAGCATCACTACCGTCATCTAGCGTGGTGACATCAAAATCCTGCGTGACAAAGTAGTCCTGCAGCATTTTCTGAAGTTTTAAATCGTCTTCCACGATGATCATTTTAGGTTTTGTCATTCCATTATCAGCCTTGTCGTGCGTTTCAATCATTGAGATTACGTGAGGGAGCCTTATCTAGTGGTTAGCTATTGTGGCATCTCCAATTTGCATGCTTTACGTAAAATACCTGACATGAATGATTAAACACTTTCCACGCCAGTTCAATGATGATTTTACATTAATGGGAGAATAAAAAACAATGTTCAAAAAGCCAATACATACTCTTACATTCGCACGACAGATAGATTAACTATTTATCAATAGAATTACCCCATCAAACATTTGGGGAATAATTGTATGAACGACTATCGAAATGCATTACTGGCATTACCTTTGGTTCTATTAGCGGGCTGTAATTCAAGCTCTAACTCAAGCAAAGCGGCGACTAAAGCGCAAGTCAAACCTAAGGCCGATTACGTGTTTTCATCAGCTAAGCTTGGCGAGTTGTATCAAGAGCGACAAGAGGTCCAAGAGTCAATGGAGCTGACTTACGATGGTGTGCAGTATGAAACTATTCTGTTTGCGGAAGACATTAGTGATAAGCAAAAAGTGGTTAGACTTGCGGATAGTTTAGGTCAAAGCGTTGACCTGTATTTTCCTGATGCAGGGTTTGATAGCTGTGGTATCTACACAGAGAGCAAGGGTTTGGACGTGTTTGATTGCAGCTCCGCGTTACGCTCTATTTCTAATGAGACCACGTTAATCCAAACAACAGCGAACAGTGCAAAAGCCGTTAAGCTTGAATACCACAATGAGTTGTCGCAATACATGACTAGTCTTGGTTCGACGATTTTGAGCAACACTAAAAGTGGGAACAAGGTAACGATAACCACCTCGTTTGCCTTCAACGCTTTTTACCGAGATGTGCTTAAAGAGACTGGCGCTGTTGAGCGCATTAATTCGACTCTGGGTGCATCAACCTATTCTCAGCTTTTTGATATCGTAAAGTTATACCGAGGCAGTGAGATGACATTGAAGTTCACTAACCACATCGGTGGCAGTGCCGACGACGATATCAATATGTACACCGGGCGCATGATTAAGAACAACAAGATGACGACAATCGTGACCCCAACGGGTTCGGTGTTCTCGGGTGGTACGGATCTATTTGCTGCTGGTAATCCACGTATCTTACAGCGCTCTAACACCAAGCAGGCCATTGAATTAAACAAACAAATCGGCGTGCACAGTTGGGGGACGGGCGATAAGACAGCAAAAGATTTCCCGTATACTGAGGAGAGCCACCGTAAGCAAGCGACGTATTTTAAGAAGGTGATGGGAGATACAGGGATTGATTTTTACATCTTCACTTTAGACTCTGCGCCATCTGATGGTGAACACTGGGTGACTAAGACCGATTCAGATAAATACGGCTTCATCACTCGCATTGAGTAGCTTAAGCTCGGATTAAAATTAGAAACGACTTGAAAGGGTTGGTGATGACGTTGTTGTCACCAACCCTTTGAGCATCTGTTGTTTAGTGTACTGGCATATTGAGTCGTCGAGTACCGATGTTCGTTGGTGAATAAATTCTTCATTTAACACTCATGTAACAATTAATTCCCGCAGATCGTGTGATAAGAATGTGTAATCACGGCACTTTTTTGTCGATAGAATTTATTATCCGCAGCCTTACTGGTCGATAGGTTTCTATAATCTAACGATGTAAGGAGCATGTGAATGACTAATAAGGACGATCATTTATGCAGTTACTGGCAGGCACTCTGACACACTATGCTAACCCTCAAGCACGCCCTGAATTGGAATACTCGAGTGAGCAGCGTGACATTTTAAGTGTCGCGAACTCTCAACAGGCGATTAAAGATATCTCTCAATGGCCAGGCTACTCTGTTACTCCTCTACACGAGCTGAATGCAATCTCTGCTGAGATCGGTGTAAACAAGTTTTGGTACAAAGATGAATCGCAGCGTTTTGGCCTGAAGAGTTTTAAAGCTCTGGGCGGCGCTTATGCCGTTGCTCGTCAGCTTCAGATTGAAATCGCCAATCGCTATGGGAAGAATCCGACCATCAGTGAGCTGCTCAACGGGGAATGGAAATCAGAAGTTGCTGAAATCGTTGTCAGCTGTGCAACTGACGGAAACCATGGTCGCTCCGTCGCATGGGGCGCACAAATGTTTGGTTGTGGTTGTGTTATCTACATTCACCGTGACGTCTCGGAAGGCCGTAAGCAAGCGATGGAAGCGTTCGGTGCAGAAGTGGTACGCATTACTGGTAACTACGATGAATCCGTTCGTTTGGCCGACTCAGAAGCTAAAGCGCAAAATCGCGTGATTGTTTCGGACACCTCTTACGAAGGCTACATGGAAATCCCTAAAGACGTTGCTTTAGGTTACACCGTGATGTTGGCAGAAATTGTTGAGCAATTGGATGGCGAGATTCCAACCCATGTCTTTGTGCAAGGGGGGGTGGGTGGTTTGGCATCCGCTGTCTGTGGTTACTTCTGGGATTTGTGGGGCGTCGATCGTCCACGTTTTGTAATCGTAGAACCTGAGCAGGCTAACTGCTTACAGAAGAGTGCTCAAGCGGGTAAACCTATCGTGGTTACGGGCGACTTAGAGACGCTGATGGCTGGTTTGGCATGTGGTGAGGTTTCAAGCTTGGCGTGGACGATTCTACAAAATGGTGCTGATGACTTTATGACGTTGAGCGAAGAAGCTATTCCGCAAGCGATGCGCATGTTGGCAAGTGGCGAAAAAGCGGAAGTAGCGATAGAGGGCGGGGAATCTGCAGTCCCAGGTTTTGCCGCAGCGATCATCGCCAAGCAAGATCCGAACTTCGCTGAAAAATTGAATTTGACTCAAGGCAGTCGAGTGTTGGTTATTGGTACTGAAGGGGCAACCGACCCCGATCTCTACCAACAGATCATCGACAATAAAATCTAATAGCGAAAAGTACATAGCTAGCAGTTAGCAGTTAATCGCTAATCGCGAACAACGAATAATAAAGTAAGCCCCAAGGTTGGCGGTATGTAAGGTTTCTTCATACCGTCTTTTTTTCCTCTCTTTTTTGACTTCATTTCACGACACGCCTTGCTTTCTAATTGCACTGGTCATCAATCGCGCTGCTCATCAATTGGAATCGTCAGCCCCACCTTGACGTTATCCATCACCACATTGGTTTGAAAGCTCTTGATATTGGCATTGTCGAAGAAGGCTTCACGAGTAAAGTTGTCGTAACCCTCCATATCCGCTGCCGTAACAATCATGATGAAATCTGAACTACCGGTCACGTAATAGCATTGCTGTACTGAGCGGTTCGAACTCATCTCTTTTTTGAAATTGTGCATTAAATCCACACGCTCACGCTCTAGCGTTACCTGAACGATAAACGTCATTCCATGGCCGACTGCTTTTGGGTTGATAACAGAGACATCAGCTTGAATGACACCTTGCGCTCTCATGCGTTTTAAACGGCGCTGAACAGCAGCAGGAGAGAGCCCGACCTTTTCTGCAATCTTGTCAGAGGTAGCTCTGTTTGAGTCTTGTACGATGTTGAGGATCTTCTTGTCGAAACTGTCGACCACCAATGCAGGTTGCTGTGTCATACCCATACTTCCCAATATCTGTTTGTAAATTAATTGTTTCTTTTGAACCAGTGTGTGATCGAGTTAAAGGTATTTAGCCTTAACATTTAGACCTCAATGAACGAGAACAAAAAACCACTATAACGCAGAAAAAATGCGGAATTTCTGCACAACAAGGTAATCATTTAATGATAATCCTTAAAGTTATCGGTGCATTATTAATCTTGTGAACGAAATGTAAAGATCAAATCGACAGAGTTTGAGAATTATATGAAACATGTTGTTAACATCCTTTGGGCGATGTTAACTCTCGCTCAAGGAGTTGGAAAGTATGAAATCTGCAACCGCTACTTTACAGTTTGAATTAGAAAAATTGGCACCAGCAGGACGCGTCGGTGTGATTGCGTTGGCGACAGATTTCAATATTGAGCGTGATTTAAACGCGTTGTATCCAAACGATGTGCAATCGTTCACCAGCCGCCTGAGAAACTACAACCCGTTGACGATAGAGAACCTGCGTAAGATGGAACCGGGAATCGCCGATTGTGCCGATACCATCCTACCGGGCACCGAATTGGATGTGGTGATTTACGCTTGCACCTCCGGCACCATTGCGATTGGCAGCGAGCGCATTACGCAGCTCATTCATCAGTCTCGCCCAAACGCTGCGGTAACGAATCCGGTAACCGCTGCCTTAGCGGCTTTCGACAGCTTTAAAGCGAAGCGCATCTCGGTATTAACGCCTTATACCGAAGCCGTAAATAAAGATGTCGCGGCATTTTTTGAGTCGCAAGGCATTGAAGTGTTGAGCATCGCAGGCTTTGGTTTTGAAGATGACACCGCAATGACGTTCATTTCTCCAATGGACATCAAACAAGCCGCACTACAAGTCTGTGACCCTGACGCTGACCTTCTGTTTATCTCTTGCACTGCGTTGCGAGCAGCATCCGTTGTTGAATCCATTGAAGCGGAATTAGATAAGCCCGTTGTCAGTAGCAATCAGGTGTTGGCTTGGCACTCGCTTCAGTTGATGAACTACCCCATACCCATTAAAGGGTTTGGTGCGCTGCTAGAGCACCATCTCCAACCATCCTCAGATAATTGCCGAAGGTCGCAGTCGTTGTAACGACCTTTGATTAAAGCTGCTCGCTTTGCGTTTAACTTCAGCAGCCAAGCTAACTCTACATTTAACGTTAATACAAAGAATTACACTTTGGGATCACTACTATGCCGTCTACTTTCTCGATCAAACCAGACCAACTGTCTTCGCAGCTTATTCAAAGCATGACGGAGTGGCGTCAACACTTACACCGTTTCCCTGAGTGTGGCTTTGACGTCAATCTCACCTCTGATTTCATCGCCAGTAAGCTTGAGAGCTTTGGCATCGAAGTGGTGCGTAACATCGGTAAGACAGGATTGGTAGGGATACTTCGTTCTGGATCAAGTGAGGCGAGCATCGGTCTTAGAGCTGATATGGATGCGCTACACATTCACGAACAAAACAACTTCGCATACTGCTCACAACACGATGGAAAGATGCACGCTTGTGGTCACGATGGACACTCCGCAATGTTGCTCGGCGCTGCAAGCTATTTGGCCGAGAACCTAACCTTCGATGGTACGGTATATTTCATTTTTCAACCCGATGAAGAGCACGGATGTGGCGCGCAAGCGATGATTGATGATGGCTTGTTTGAACGATTTTCGATTGATGAAGTGTATGGCGTGCATAACTTTCCCGGCTTAGCGGAAGGTGAGTTGATGGTTCGCCCCGGCTCATTAATGGCCAGTGAGAGTAGCTTTGAGATCACCATCAATGGTGTGGGTGGACATGCTGCTCTGCCGCATCAAGGGGTCGATCCTCTCGTTGTTGGCTCGCAAGTCATTCTTGGTCTGCAAACCATCGTGTCTCGTAATTTGAGTGCGATTCACGACACGGCTGTAGTCTCTGCCACCGAATTTATTACCGATGGCACGGTTAACGTCATCCCAACTCAAGTGGTCATTAAAGGCGATTGTCGCTGCTTCACTGAATCTTCTCTCGATCGAATCAAGCAAAGCATGGAGCGAATTGTGGCGGGCATTTGTCAGGCAGCTGGCGCGACTTACGAATTCGAGTTTATCAATACCTTCTACCCAACCATCAACAGCGAGCAACAAACCCAATACTCGGTAGCTGCCGCGCAGAAGGTGCTTGGTGTAGAGAACGTTAATGAGGCCTGCGACCCACTAACAATTTCTGAAGATTTTTCAAGCATGTTGCGTGTTAAACCGGGCTGTTATGTGCTGTTGGGTAATGGCACGGAATCGGTCGGTGGTTGCGCATTGCATAACCCGAAATACGACTTTAATGACGGCATCTTAAATCTCGGTGCGAGTTACTGGATTCAGTTGGTGAACGATCGTTTAGCAAGGCCAATTTAGAAATTCTTATTTAGAAACAATGAATTAGAAGTAAATCAATGAGAAGTAACAACTCAATTAGAAGCAATAACTCAATTTGAAGTAACAAGTATAGAAACAGATTCAGCAGTGACGTATTTGGCACTGCAAGATGGCTGACTTTAAACGGAGTTTATTGTCGACACAGCCAAAACTGAAGCGCGTGAAGTGACCAAGGTCATCAGCGTGTAATTAGGATAATAAAAGGAAAGACAGGATGAAACGATTAGGCGTAGCACTGCTAAGTTTGAGCATGGTTTTTGGCGTTCATGCCGAAACATGGAAGTTTGCTTCAGAAGAGGACAAAACAGACGTTCAAGACATCTATGCGCAAAAATTTGCGGAAGTGATTAAGAAGGAATCTGATGGCGATATCCGTGTTCGCATCTATTACTACGGTCAACTGGGTACAGAAAACGACATCGTAGAACTGGCTGCTAAAGGTACGATTCAATTTGTGTCGGTAGGCGCGGGTCACTTAGGGTCTTATGTTCCTGAAGTACAAGCGGTGAGCTTACCGTATGTTCTGGGTACTAACGAAGCGATCACGCATAAGGTATTAACGGAAAGCCCAACTATCTACAACAAGCTGGCACCTAAGTTTGAGAGCGTAAATCTCAAGCTGTTGTCGATGATGTCTGAAGGTGAAATGGTGTGGGGTGGCAACAAACCTATCCGTACACCTGAAGATTTTGCGAACCAGAAAATCCGTACTTTCACTTCAACCATTCCTGTTGAAACCTACAAAGCGTTTGGTGCAACACCTACTCCTCTTTCTTGGGGTGAAGTGTACGGTTCACTGCAACTTAAGACCATCGATAGCATGGTTAACCCGATTTACTTCATCTACAACGCGAAGTGGCATGAGGTTCAAGACTACCTAATGTTCCCTGGTCAGCAACCTTATGTCAGCACGGTATCGACCAATAGCAAGTGGTACAACGGCCTGTCGAAAGAGAAGCAAGCGATGGTCGACAAAGCAATTACAGCGGCAGACCAAGCGGCTTACGACTATCAGGTACGCATCAACAAAGAGAACATGGACAAGATCTTAAAAGAGCGTCCAGACATGCAAGTGGTTGTGTTAACTGAAGAAGAGCGTGAACGCTTCAAGGTCCTCAGTCAAAAGCTGCACACGACTTACTATGACGTGGTAGCAAATGCCTACCCTGCCGGTGAGCAAAGTGAAGCGCGTGAGGGTGCGAAAACCATTCTCGAAGAAATCCTAGATGAAGTGAAGGCTGCTTCAGCGACGCAATAGAAAGCGTTGTCAGGATGAATGCTATCCGCTGTTTATTGGGGCAGCGGTTAGCTTATCCCCACCTTCTCCAAATTGTGGCAATGGACCCCTGTCACTGAACGAAGTATGGAGCACTGCCTGTTATGAAAGAACTGCTACATAAAATAAGCGTCGCGACAGAAAAGCTAGAACGCTTTTTGATCACAACCGCTATTCTCGCGATGATGATCAACTCCACCGCCAATGCGATTGGGCGATATGCCTTCAATAAAAGCCTGTTCTTCTCAGAAGAGCTTAATCAATTCCTTATTGTCTCAGTGACTTTTATTGGTTTCGCCTATGCCGTCCGCCAAGGTCGAAATATCCGCATGACTGCGGTCTACGATTCACTGAGTTTCAAAGCCCAGAAGGTGCTAACCACCGTGATTGCATTGTTGACTGGGATGTTGATGTTTTACCTCGCTTATCACGCCTTCCTGTATGTCCAAGAGTTGAAGTCAATCAACCGACTTAGCCCAGCGCTGCAGTTTCCGGTGTATTGGGTCTACTCCATTATTCCAATCGGCTTTGCTATCGCAGGGCTGCAATACAGCATGAGTTTTTTGATGAACTTGCTGCATAAAGAAATCTACGTGTCATTTGACGTGATCGAAAACAGAAACACAAAAATAGGTGAGTTCGAATGAGCGATGTTGCACAGTTTTTCTCGGACATTATTGCCGGCGAACTCGATATTTATGTCATCACTTTTACTTTGGTCTCTGTGATGGTGATTCTGCTCTTTTTGAGCTTCCCAATGATTGTACCGTTAGCGGTTGGGGCCTTAATTGGCTTGATTCATTTCTCTCAGGTTGAGCCGGGAGTGCTGATTCAGCAGATGGTGACAGGCATTTCGCCGAACGCCTTGATTGCGGTGCCGATGTTCATTTTGGCTGCCGATATTATGACACGCGGCCACACGGCCTATAACTTACTTGGTTTAATCCAAGCTTTTGTCGGACACTTGCGTGGCGGGTTGCCGATTACGACCTGTATTAGCTGTACCTTATTTGGATCGGTTTCTGGATCGACTCAGGCGACCGTGGTGTCGGTTGGCCAAATCATGCGTCCGAAGTTGCTGCAAGCAGGGTACAAAGACAGCTTTGTGATGGCGCTGATCATCAATGCCAGTGACATCGCGTTTCTTATTCCGCCAAGTATTGGTTTGATTCTTTACGGCACCTTAGCCAACGCCAGTGTGGGCGAATTGTTCATTGCTGGTATTGGCCCAGGTTTAGTGCTCGCGAGCTTGTTCTCGTTATACAGCTACGCCTACAGCGTGAAGCACAGCGACACCATCACTTTGGTTGAAAAAGCTAACACCGCAGAACGCATTGAAGCGATCAAGAAAGCGATTCTTCCTCTCGGTTTCCCTGCTTTGATTATCGGCGGTATCTACTCTGGGGTCGTGACGCCAACAGAAGCCGCTTCGTTTGCGGTGCTGTATGCGATCATTGTCGAGTGTATTTTCTATCGTAAGCTTGGCGTGAAAGACATCTGTGATGCGGCGTTGAATACCGGCTTGATCACCGCGGTTGTATTTGTGCTGGTGGGTGTTGGTCAGGCTTTTTCTTGGTACATCTCTTTCGAACAAATCCCTCAAGAACTGTTAGCACCTTTGGACTTAGAGAGTGCCTCTCCAGAGTACATATTGTTTGTCATCGCACTGACTTTCTTTGTCGGCTGTATGTTTGTGGATTCTTTGGTGGTTCTGCTTATCTTGACGCCGATTTTCATGCCGATTGTTGATGCCGCAGGTATCGATCCGATATTGGTGGGTGTGATGGTGACATTGCAAATGGCCATTGGCTCAGCGACGCCACCTTTTGGGTGCGACATCTTTACTGCTATCGCCATCTTTGAAAAGCCTTATATGGAAGTGATTCGCGGGACGCTGCCGTTCTTCCTGATCTTGGTGTTGATGTCTGCGTTGCTGATTTTCTTCCCAAGCATCGCTCTGTTGCCAAGAGACATCTTATTCAATTAACCCGTCGAGTTACCCTTATTCAATCAAGGATAGAGATATGAGTATATTGCCATTAACACCTCCGCAGAGAGGGTTTGAAGCAGCAGAACTAGAGCAACGTACTGTCGAGTTGCAACAACGTCTTCGCGCGCAAAACATCGATGCTGCGTTTTTTACGACCGAACCAGAATTTCGCTATTTCAGTGGCTTCAAATCGCAGTTTTGGGAAAGCCCAACTCGACCTTGGTTTTTGGTGGTGCCAGCGGTTGGTAAGCCCATAGCGGTAGTACCAGAGATCGGTGTGGCTGGTTTCGACGATACATGGATTGAAGATGTGCGCAGTTGGCCGTCGCCAAGGCCAGAAGATGACGGTATCTCTTTGTTAGCTTCTACGCTATCTGAAGTCTCCAAAGATTCTCGCAGAATCGGTTCGATGATTGGCCCGGAAACACATCTGCGTATGCCTGCCACTAACTATGCGTTGTTACAGCAGAAGCTGAGCCAACACCGTGTGGTTGATGTGTCGCTGATGGTTCGAGATCTGCGCAGTGTTAAGTCTCAAGCGGAGATCGATAAAGTACGCTTCGCTTGCCAAGTCACGGCTGCGGGCTTTGAGTATCTTCGTCATCATCTCGCGATAGGGATGACAGAACGACAGGCGTGTAAAGCCATGCATTTGGAGATGTTGCGTTTGGGTGCCGATGCGTGTCCTTACTTGATTTCGGCATCTGGCCAAGGTGGCTATGACAACATCATCATGGGGCCAACCGATCGTGTGCTCTCTGAAGGAGATGTACTGATCATCGATACGGGGGCTAACTTTGATGGCTACTTCAGTGACTTTGATCGGAACTATGCGTTTGGGCATGCGCAGCCAGACACGATAGCGGCTTATGACGCCGTTTATCAATCGACAGAAGCGGGGCTCGCGATGGCAGAGCCGGGACGAACAACCGGAGACGTGTGGCAAGCCATGTGGTCGGTGCTCGAAAAGAACGGCGCGCTTGGCAACGATGTGGGTCGTATGGGGCATGGATTAGGCATGCAGCTAACAGAGTGGCCATCACATGTACCAAATGGTGACGTGATATTAAAACCCGGCATGGTGTTAACGTTAGAGCCCGGTATGGCGTTTGCGAAAAACCGCATGATGGTACACGAGGAAAACATCGTCATCACCGAATCTGGCTGCGAAATGCTGCATCAAAGATCTTGGCAGTCGATGCCGATTATTGGCTAATTGCGCTTAGAATCTAGTCATAATTTTGAATCCTGGTAGAGGAGGGCGTTCAAGCACTTTGTTGGACGCTCGGTTTTCTTTTTCACTTCGCTATACCTCGTCATCTTTTACACTTAAATACCTCTAATTTCCGAATTCCTCTTTGTTTCAAGAAGCTCTCTTTCTGTTCAAATATTGTCCTTGTTGAGCAAAAACATTTGACCAATAACTATCACACCTCAAATCTTTAATTGTTTTCGTTAGTGCTCTAAATGATATTCAACTCTTTGTTTTATAATGATTTTTGTTGATTTTAATACTGTGTTGTTACGAGTTTGTTTTAAATAATCATTTGAACCCTAACTAAATTTCTGTCATTTTATATTTAACTGAACGTTCAATATAAAATAAAAGGACTAAGAAATGCCGAAGGTTGGGATGCCTGATATACGTAAACCACAGCTTGTTCAAGCCACCATGACGGTGATTGATCGAGTGGGTTTGCATGCCGCGAGTATTGCGTTGATCAGCAAAGAAGCGGGAGTCTCCACTGGCATTATTAATCACTATTTTGGTGGAAAGCATGGGCTGCTCGAAGAGACCATGCGTGAAATCCTTCGCCAACTTTCCAATACCATCACCACGTCACTAAAAGAACTTCCTGTTGATGCTCACCAACAGAGAATTAACGCGATCATCGATGGTAACTTCGAAGGTTACCAAGCAGAAAATAAGGTCGCGAAGGCGTGGTTGGCATTTTGGTCATATTCAATGCATGACGAGCAGCTGAAAAGACTGCAACGTGTGAATGAAAAACGTTTGATTTCACACTTACGTCTTGAGTTGAAGGGTATTTTGAATCATGAACAAGCGGATCTCGTTGCTCACGGGATTGCGTCTCTGATTGATGGTTTGTGGCTGAGAGGCACACTAAACCCAGATGGTATCGATGCTCAAAAGGCGCGAGCCATCATCAATGATTATCTAGATAAACAACTTACGTTCTACTCGTGTCACAGCAAATAGATCGCAGTGGTAGCGTTAGACCTTGAGCTAGACCTGGAGCAAGAGCTAGAACGACCACTATTCGCACCCAATACTCACATATAGACCAGTAGAGTCTAATAACAATAATTAAGTCAGAATCTCAAATGGAAATGAACTCGTTATACATCGATGGCGCAGCGGTTAAAGCAACCTCTGGTGAAACCTTTGATAGCATTAACCCTGCAAACGGCGAACCTATCGCGACGTTAGGCCAAGCATCTTCAGCGGATGTCGACAGTGCTATTGAATCAGCTAAACGCGGATTTGCGGTATGGTCTGCAATGACCGCTGTGGAACGCAGCCGCATTCTGTTGAAGGCTGTGGAAATACTTAGAGCTCGAAATAATGACCTTGCAAACCTTGAGGTTGTTGATACGGGCAAGCCGCTGCAAGAAGCGATTGAAGTGGATGTGGCGTCTGGCGCTGATGTTATTGAATACTTTGCTGGTTTGGCTCCAACGCTACAAGGCGACCAACAGCCGCTGAGCGAATCTCAATTTTTCTACACTCGTCGTGAACCGCTAGGCATTTGTGCGGGCATTGGCGCGTGGAACTACCCAATTCAAATCGCGATGTGGAAATCGGCTCCGGCATTGGCCGCGGGTAACGCGATGATTTTCAAACCTTCAGAAGAAACGCCGCTCACAGCTCTAAAGCTTGCAGAGATCTTTACTGAAGCTGGTCTTCCTGATGGCGTGTTTAACGTGGTTCAGGGTGATTACCGTGTTGGTCAGATGCTAACGGCGCACCCAGACATCGCGAAAGTGTCGTTCACGGGCGAAACTGGTACCGGTAAAGCGGTAATGGCAGACAGCGCTAAGACGCTGAAATCAGTCACTATGGAACTTGGCGGAAAGTCACCAATGATCGTGTTTGATGATGCGAAATTGGATGATGCAGTTTCAGCTTCGATGGTGGCTAACTTCTACACCCAAGGCGAAGTGTGTACTAACGGTACCCGTGTTTATGTACACGAAAACATCTACAACGCATTCATCGATCAACTTAAAACACGCACTGAGAAGCTGATCATTGGTGATCCAATGGACATGGAGACTCAGATCGGCGCGTTGATTTCTAAAGAACACCTTTCAAAAGTCCTTGAAGCCATTGAGCTAGCTAAGCAGTCGGGTGCAACCTTGCTGACGGGCGGCTATCAAGTGACAGACAACGGCTTAGTAAACGGCAACTTTGTTATTCCTACGGTATTCACAGATTGCCATGACGACATGCCTCACGTTCAGCAAGAAATTTTCGGCCCTGTTATGTCGGTGTTGAAGTTTACGGACGAAGACGATGTGATTCGTCGTGCTAACGATACTAAGTACGGCCTTGCTGCTGGTGTTTTCACGCAAAACCTTTCTCGCGCTCACCGTGTCATTCATCAAATGCAGGCGGGTATTTGTTGGGTTAATACATGGGGTGACTCACCTGCAGAAATGCCTGTTGGTGGCTACAAACTTTCAGGGGTTGGCCGCGAAAACGGGCCAGAGACTCTACTCCACTATACGCAGACTAAGAGCATTCTTATTGAACTTGGCGACTACGCCAGCCCTTATGCCTAACGCGTAACACTCAATTTTATGGGTTAGCTTAACAGAGCTAGCCCTACTGACTCATCTCAGGGAAATCAAAACATGGAACAACGCTACGATTATATTATCGTCGGCGCGGGTTCGGCCGGCTGTGTGTTAGCGGATAGGCTAACGGAAAGCGGTGAACATAGCGTTTTATTATTGGAAGCGGGCGGTACGGATAAGAGTATTTTTATCCAAATGCCGACTGCGCTTTCTTACCCAATGAATACTGAAAAGTACGCTTGGCAATTTGAAACAGAGAAAGAGCCGGGCCTTGATGGACGCGAACTGCACTGCCCACGTGGCAAAGTGTTAGGCGGCAGCTCATCAATTAACGGCATGGTCTATGTTCGTGGCCACGCGTGTGATTTTGACCAATGGGAAGAAGAGGGCGCAGCGGGTTGGAACTATCAAGCATGCTTACCTTATTTCCGCCGTGCTGAATCATGGAACAAAGGCGGTGATGAATACCGTGGAGACAATGGCCCAGTCGGCACTTGTAATGGTAACGATATGGAGCTCAATCCGCTTTACCAAGCGTTTATAGATGCAGGTAAAGATGCCGGTTATCCAGAAACCAACGACTACAACGGCTACCAGCAAGAAGGCTTCGGCACTATGCATATGACGGTAGACAAGGGTGTTAGAGCCTCAACCTCTAACGCTTATCTACGTCGAGCATTGAAGCGTTCAAACCTAACCTTGAAGAAAGGTATCGTGGCGCGTCGTTTCTTACTTGAAGCACAAGACGCACAAGACCAGTCATCAAAAGGCCAATCGGGCTTGAAAGCCGTCGGTGTCGAGTTTGAAAAGTCAGGCAATACCCAGGTGGCTGTGGCGAACAAAGAAGTGATCTCTTCTGCGGGTTCTATCGGTTCTGTTCAACTGCTGCAGCTTTCTGGTATCGGCCCGAAAGCGGTGCTTGAAAAGGCCGGCGTTGAGCTGAAACACGAGCTGAATGGCGTAGGTGAAAACCTTCAAGATCACTTAGAAGTGTACTTCCAATATCACTGCAACGAACCCATCACGCTCAACAGCAAGCTTGGCTTGGTCAGCAAGGGCATGATTGGCGCGGAATGGATTCTGACTCGTAAAGGCCTTGGTGCCACTAACCACTTTGAATCGTGCGCGTTCATTCGTTCTCGCAAAGGATTGAAGTGGCCAAACATTCAATATCACTTCCTGCCAGCAGCGATGCGTTACGACGGGCAAGCGGCCTTTGATGGTCACGGTTTCCAAGTACACGTTGGGCCTAACAAGCCAGAGAGTCGCGGTACGGTTGCGATCACTTCTGCTGATCCGCATGCCAAGCCAGAGATCATTTTTAACTACATCTCGACTAAACAAGATCGCCAAGATTGGCGCGATTGTATTCGTCTGACGCGTGAGATTTTGTCTCAACCTGCGATGGATGTGTACAGAGGCAAAGAGATTCAGCCGGGTCTAAATATTACTTCCGATGAAGCGATTGATGAATGGGTTAAGCAGAACGTTGAAAGTGCATATCACCCTTCTTGTGGCTGCAAAATGGGTTCAGATAACGACCCAATGGCGGTGCTTGATGAAGAGTGTCGCGTTCGCGGTATCGACAGCTTACGTGTTGTCGACTCATCGGTTTTCCCAACCATTCCAAACGGTAATTTGAACGCCCCGACCATTATGGTTGCTGAGCGTGCTTCCGATTTGATTTTAGGTAAGCCGATGCTCAAAGAACAGGGCGTTTCAGTGTGGATTGCACCTGATTGGCAAGAGAAGCAAAGAATAAATAAACCAGTAAGAGAAGCGTAAGCCTCTGTTATTAGTTCAAAAATAGAAAGTAGTTAAAAAATAGAAAAAGCAAAAAGTAACAACAAAAATTAGTCAAAAGTCAGAAGAACTGCTCTCTATCGGTGTTGATATCGAGCAGAAAAAGGAAAGATAAAAAGGAACCATTATGACGACTCTAAATATTCAGAACATGACCACGAAAACGTTAACAGCACTAGCCATTAGTTCATTTGCATTTGGTGCTAACGCTTCTATTGAACCACAGCAATGTGAAAACGTTCGCTTCGCTGATGTAGGCTGGACTGACATTACCGCAACAACCGCCGTTACTTCTGAACTATTAAAAGGCCTTGGTTACAAAACCAAAACCGACCTACTTTCAGTACCGGTGACTTACTCTTCAATGGCGAACGGCGATATTGATGTATTCCTAGGTAACTGGATGCCAACCATGGAAGGCGATATTGCTAAGTACCGTGAAGCGGGCACGGTTGAAACCGTTCGTGCCAACCTTGAAGGCGCAAAATACACGCTAGCTGTACCAAAATATGTGTACGACTCTGGCGTAAAAAGCTTCGCAGACCTAGCAAAACATGCCGACAAGTTTAAAGACCGCATCTACGGTATTGAGCCGGGTAACGATGGCAACCGCTTAATCCAATCAATGATTGATTCTGACGCGTTTGGCTTGAAAGATTTCAGCCTAGTGGAATCAAGTGAAGCGGGCATGGTATCGCAAGTATCGCGCGCTGCTCGTCGTAGCCAGTGGATCGTTTACCTTGGTTGGGCACCGCACCCAATGAACAGCAATGTTGAGATGGAATACCTATCAGGTGGTGACGACTTCTTTGGCCCTAACTACGGTGGCGCGAATGTTTACACTAACGTTCGTTCAAACTACCTGTCTGAGTGTGCAAACGTCGGTCAACTTCTACAAAACCTAGAATTCACTCTAGAGATGGAAAACCAGTTGATGGAAGAGATTCTTAACCAAAAAGTGAAGCCAGAAAAAGCAGCTCAACAATGGTTGAACAAGAATCCTCAACAAGTTGAAGCTTGGTTAGACAACGTAAAAACGCATAAAGGTGAATCAGCGACTCAAGCCGTCACTGAATACTTAAAGCAAGTTAAAGCTTAGTTCTACCTATCTCAACAGCTACATAAATAATAAAGGTGGGCTTGCCAATTTATCGATTGGTTTGAAGTAGCCCACCCATAATAAAAGGCAATATTGTGAATTTTATTACGGAAAACAAAATCCCTGTCGGACAATGGATGGAAGCGGGTGTTGATTGGCTAACAATCAATGCAGCAGGATTCTTTGACGCTATTTCGATTTTTCTAGAAACCGTCATTATGTTTTTAGTCGATGTATTTAAGTGGATGCCGCCTGCTCTGCCAATCGTGATGACTGCTGCTATTGCATGGTACTTACACCGTAAACCTTCGCTGGTGATCTTTGTGGTCGCAGCACTGCTGACTATTCTTAACCTCGGCTATTGGCAAGAAATGCTGGAAACCTTTGTTCTCGTCTTTGCGGCGACAACGATTTCCGTATTAATTGGCGTACCGGTTGGCATCATGGCTGCTCACCGTCCTTGGCTCTATACAGTTTTGCGTCCAATCCTTGATTTGATGCAGACAGTCCCAACTTTCGTTTATCTGATTCCAACCCTGGTTCTATTCGGCTTGGGTATTGTTCCTGGCTTAATCTCGACCATTATTTTCGCGATAGCTGCACCGATTCGTTTAACCTACTTAGGGGTAACTAAAGTGCCCGAAGAGTTGATTGAAGCGGGTAAAGCGTTTGGTGCCAGCCGCATGAAGTTGCTGATGAAGGTCGAATTACCGGCGGCTTTACCAAGCATCATGGCGGGTGTAACCCAATGTATTATGTTGTCGCTTTCGATGGTGGTTATCGCCGCTCTTGTCGGTGCTGACGGACTTGGTAAACCTGTTGTTCGTGCATTGAACACAGTGAACATCTCACAAGGTTTTGAAGCCGGGTTGGCGATTGTATTAGTCGCTATCATTCTTGATCGCTTGTGCAAAACACCAAACCAGAAGGAAGCTTAATCATGTCTAACTCTCAGGAAAAAAAGACAATGGACGCGATTACCATTAAGAATCTCGATGTTGTGTTTGGTAATAAATCGAAACAAGCGCTTGAGCTACTCGACCAAGGTAAAACTCGCCAAGAGATCATTGATGAGACTGGCCAAGTGGTTGGCGTAGATAATGTGTCGCTGACGGTTGAAGAAGGCGAGATTTGTGTGCTGATGGGGTTGTCTGGTTCTGGTAAATCATCTTTGCTTCGCGCAGTTAACGGCCTGAATGAGATCAGCCGTGGCTCATTGGCGATCAAAGATGGAGACAAGCAGGTTGATTTAGGTGAACAGTGCGACGAAGCGACCTTGCGTCATCTTCGTACTCACCGCGTTTCTATGGTGTTCCAAAAATTTGCCCTAATGCCTTGGTTAAACGTGTTAGATAACGTGGCGTTTGGTCTAGAAATGCAAGGCGTAGCCAAAGATGTTCGTCGTGCTAAAGCGCGTGAACAACTTGAAATGGTGGGGTTGGCAGAGTGGGAAACCAAGTATCCGCATGAGCTTTCTGGCGGTATGCAGCAACGTGTTGGTCTAGCGCGTGCCTTTGCGATGGATACCGACATTCTTCTTATGGATGAACCGTTTTCAGCGCTTGATCCGCTGATTCGTGCGCAGTTGCAAGATGAGCTAATTTTATTGCAAAACAAGCTTAACAAAACGATTTTGTTCGTGAGTCATGATTTAGACGAAGCGCTGAAGATTGGTAATAACATTGCGATCATGGAGTCAGGCAAACTGATTCAACACGGTAAGCCTGAAGAGATCGTACTGACGCCAAAAACCGAATACGTAAAAGACTTCGTTGCTCACACCAATCCATTGAATGTGCTTAAAGGTCGTTCTTTAATGCAGCCTCTTGATTCACTGACGCAAGAGAATGAAAGCTGGAAGATCTGCGATTCTAAAGATCTCTGGATTGAACAGAATGAAGGTGCTTTATCGGTGAAAGGTGAATCTACCTTGGCGCTTGTTGAGTGGAGCGAGTCTGACGACCTAACCGCGATTAACGCGTCTAGTGTGGTAGTGACAAGCCCGGAGATTGGTATGCGTGATGCGATTAAGCTTAAGCAGATCAGTAACCACCCAATTCTGTTGGTTGAAAATAATCAATTGGTAGGGATTTTGGATAACAGCGAGTTTTACAACGCGCTAACGGGTAACTTTCAGATGAATACCGCTGCGTAAAATTTCGTTTTTCAGCTTAGCTATTGAGGCTGGTTTTTTATTGGGTGGAGAGGATTAAATCTCTCTACCTCTATGATTATTAAAATATATTATTCTTTGAGTTTGTATTCTCTGGTTCATTATTTTTGTCTTCATTGAAGCTTTCATTCCCCCTTCATTAAGCAAAAGTGCCGTACCACGCAAGTTTAGTGGTATAGAAAAGATTGAGAATAGTATGAACATCAGTACAATGCGGAAAAATCAATGAAGTAATTTATCAATTTACAGTGTAATTCGAGCGCGCGTGACGTAATCACTCGAGACATTTCATCGCTTCGACGCTGTAAAACCATTCACAGTATATTAGTACAAAGGTCTGCATCTTGGACAAACATGACGAAATCCTGGTCGCTATTCGCCAAATTATTCGCGCTATCGATTTACACTCGAAGAAGCTGAGTAAAGAGTATGGTTTGACTGGCCCTCAATTAATCTTAATGAGAGCAATCCAAGAAATGGGTAATGTGACGATCAAAGAATTGTCTAATCAGACCAATGTAAGCCAAGCAACGACGACGACGATCATCGACCGTCTAGAGTTAAATGGCTATGTACAACGAGTACGCAGTTCATCGGACCGTCGCAAAGTACACGCGAACCTGACTGAAAAAGGTCAAGAGTTGCTAAACAATGCGCCACCGCCGCTGCAAGATAACTTCGTGAAAAAATTCCAAAACCTAGAGACGTGGGAGCAAAGCTTACTGCTTTCTTCGATGCAGCGTGTATCAGCAATGATGAACGCAGAAGACATCGACGCTGCTCCAGTGCTTCAGCTTGAAGGCATTGCAAACGTAGCCAAAAGCTAACGTTAGTTTTAAATTATCTATTTAAAACAAAAACTTAAAGAGTTATTAAATGGTCGCATTAAGCGGCCATTTTTGATCTCACCATGTGAGGTTTCTCGTTATACTGCCTGCTCGTTACGCCCTTCTATTTTAAATCTCCCTGGGTTTTAACCCTACGTTGTAATCACCCTATTTATTTGTATTCAAAAATGCACTGACGATTCTCTGACAATAAAGGTGTAGACCGACCGGTCTGATTTGTATTATTGTGTGCTCATCTTAACCACGAGGTGATGTATGAAATACGAATTGACGCCAACACAAATGACCATGACGTTGAACAACATGCAGGGAGCTTTTGCACAGAACCCGATGCCAGCGGTATCGGTGAGAATTGAGCAGTTGCTTGCACTTAAATCTGCGCTTATCGATTACACAGATCGTTTGTGTTCAGCCGTGAGTGAGGACTATGGTCACCGCAGTCGACAAGACACTTTGATGGCCGACATATTGCCTTGCATCGGCAATATTGATCACAGCATTGAGTGTTTACCTCATTGGTCGACATCTTCGATTCGTCATTCCGGCCCTTTGCTTTCAACCTCTCGTGTTGAAGTGGTTTATCAACCCAAAGGCGTTGTCGGGATCATTGCTCCGTGGAACTTTCCGATCATGTTATCCGTCGGCCCGCTTATTTCAGCGTTGGCTGCGGGCAACCGCGCCATGATCAAGATGAGTGAATTTACCCCAGCGACGAACCAAGTATTAAGAGCGCTATTGGCGGAAGTCTTCCAATTCGATGAGGTGTGCTTGGTTGAAGGTGAGGTAGAAATCGCAGCCGCATTTTCGGCGTTGCCGTTTGATCATCTTCTGTTTACGGGGTCAACCCAAGTGGGTCGCCAAGTGATGAGGTCAGCGGCTGACACGCTAACTCCAGTCACGCTAGAGCTAGGCGGTAAGTCACCGGTTATCGTTGCAGAAGACATGCCAATTGATATCGCGGTTGAGCGAATCATTTATGGTAAGAGCCTCAATAACGGGCAGGTGTGTGTGGCTCCTGACTATGTATTGCTACCTGAAGGGAAAGTTGAATCTTTCATTCAAGAGTATAAAAAACAGTACCAATTGCTGTTCGATGAAGGGGTGTATTCCGAGAGTTTGACGTCCCTAATCAATCCTCGTCAATGCGACCGCATCGTTGGTTTGTTGAATGAAGAACGACAAGCTGGAACGCGAACAGTGGCCTGCCATGACGAAGCGATGGACTTAGATTGCCAACGACTGGTGACACATCTGATTGTTGAACCAAGCCTGTCATCCAAGGTGATGAACGAAGAGATTTTCGGCCCACTATTACCCTTGATTACGTATCGTAATATCGAAGAGGCGTTCCAAGTCATCAATAGCAAACCAAGGCCGTTAGCGCTTTATCTAATGAGCTTTGATTTGAGCTTACAAGCTCAGGTTAAACACCAAGTTCATTCCGGAGGAATGTGTATCAATGACTGTGTTTTCCATTTAGCGGTTGATGACACACCGTTTGGTGGCATTGGTGAATCAGGGCAGGGCAATTATCACGGTAAAGAAGGTTTCCTTACTTTCTCCCATGCCAAAACCGTCTTGGAAACGGGCTTAGATCATCGAGTTAAGCATCTGTTTTCAAAAGAAGACAACGAATTAAAGACCGCAGTGATGAGCATGCTTGGCAAGTAAATCATTTCTGTCATTACCCAATTTATCTACAAGAAGTTATTTATAAAAAATTATTTTTACGACGTTATTTTAAGAGGTTATTTTTATGTTAGAACGATTTTTTGAACGAACGATGAAAGCGTATTTGATGGTTACAGGATTATTAACCGCAACCGCTTTCTCTACTTTCCTTGCGCCTGATTGGAGTATGCAAACGCTGTTCTCGTACAACGATACGATGATGGCGAACAAAGAGTATCTTATGGGTACCTATCAACACTGGGGAGTCATGGTTGGCTGTATTGGTGTGTTGTTGATGTTCTCGGCGAAGTACAAATCGCTGCGTACTTCGACCATGATTTACAGTGCATTTGAGAAGTCGATGTTTGTGGGCATATTCTTATACAACGTGTGTATCAACGATTATGAGTGGTTTTATGGTTGGAGCGGTGTATTTGCGCTCGATGGATTTGTGACTGTCTACTCTTTAGTTTACCTGTATTACTACCTCACTAGAGACAAAAGCAAGGTGCCAGCTCATCTTCGTTAATAGTTAATGAGTTGCTCATGGTGAATCAATGACACTTATTCAATGAGCACTCTCTAACTAGCTTACTTATTACTACAGCCCGCATTTGCGGGCTTTTTTCGTTTTGGGGCAATGATCCATAAAGATCTTAATTGACATATCTTTGACATTAACACTCTAGACCGACCGGTTTGTATTGGTTGTTGTTTAGTCATCAACTAGAAATGAGGTAAATACCATGACAACCAATAATTTTAACTTTCAACTTAAAACCATTGTTCATGCTCAAGAGAATGGCATTGAAAATATCCCTTCTCTTTTTGGTCGCTTAGGTGCGCAAAGAGTCGTGCTCTTTTCTGATAAAGGCTTGGAGTCTCTTGGTTTTGTTGAGCAGTTCTCGGCGTTGTTTGTAAACGAAAAGGTGATCCAGCCAGGTAATGAACAAGCAGTTCAACTTGTTGGCGTGTACACCGATATCGCGCCAGACGCGATTTGCGACAACATCAACGCAGCCATTGAGTTTGCAAACAGCGTCAATGCTGATGCGATCTTGTCTGTTGGCGGCGGCAGCGTAATTGATGCTTCTAAAGGTGTGAAATACGCATTTCATAAGAAGCTAGATGACATTCGCACCGTGATTGCGGGTGGCGGTCATATGGATGTGTGGCCAAACAATGAAGACATTCGAGTGCCCCACATTGCGGTTCCGACAACGGCTGGCACAGGCGCAGAAGCTTCTCCTATTGCTGTTTTTTACAACGAACATGAAAACATTAAGGCAAGCCTAGTCGCATCTGGATTGGAAGCCGATATCGCAATCCTTGATGCAACGGTGACCACTAAGCTGCCAGCTCACCTTACTCGTTCTACCGCGATGGATGCACTAACACACGCCGTTGAAGCGATTGTCTCGCCAATGAGTAATGCATTCACCGACGCTTACGGCATTCAGGCTGCAAAACTGATTGTTGAAAACTTACCCTTGGCACTTAAAGAGCCAGAAAACCTAACGGCACGTGGCAACCTTCTTCAAGCAAGTACCATGGCGATCTCTGCTTTCTATTCGTCTTTGGGCGGCATTCCGATTCATAACTGTGCTCACGCTTTTGGTGCGATTAGCCACATTCCACATGGTGATGCCAACACGGTACTGATGCCGGTTGTGATTGAAGCGCTGCCTGAATTCTATATGCCGAATGCGGCGAAGTTAGCTCAAGCTTTCTCTGTCGACACTACGGGAACCGATGAGATGGTTTACCAGAGAGTGTTGGATTTCTTAAACAACTTCCAAACCAGTGTGGGTGCGATGAAGCGTTTCAGCAGCTGGGACTTTGATGCGCAAGAGAAGAGCAACATTGCAGAAGCGATTGAAAAAGACATCTGTTTTCAGTTCTACCCAATCTCGAAACAGACGATTGAAACCATCATAGAGAAAGCGATTTAAGTCTCTGTCTTAATCGACTGAATGTTATGACCATTTAATTCAGTCGATGATTCAGTCCCTGATTCATTCAACAATCATTACTCGAGAGCCAATTATGAAAATCGAAAACGTATTGCTATCAAGCTTGTGCATCATCGCGCCATTCCTACTTTTCACCTAATTCATTCAACAGGGACGTCGTGACCTTTATTCCCGAGGAGGAAATAAATGCTCAATAAACGTTTAACTACCGTGATTTTGGCGGGTGTTTTGGTTGTTCTTTTTTTTGCCAAGGCAAGCTTTGGAAGCGAGAGCTTTGAGAATGAAGCCACCATGGATCAATCGCAGCAGCATCAAGACGTCGTGAAACTGTTGGATGAAGCTTACCAAGGGCAACTGGAAGCCCAGCTCTCTGTCGCTTACTTATATCTGAGCGGAGATGGCGTAGAACAGAATGATGAAAAAGCCGCGGAGTGGTTCGTCACCGCAGCCAATAACGGTAGCCCTGAAGCTCAAACACAGCTTGGATTGATGTATATCTCTGGAAGTGGCGTTCAAGCCAGCCAAGCGGAGGCTGTCACCTGGATTGGCATGGCAGCAGCTCAAGAGTATGACCCCGCGCTCGACTTATTACATTGGATGTCGCAAGCCGCGCACTAATTCAAATCCTAACTCAGGTTAATCACAGAAAGGTTAACCTCAGAAAAAGTTACTCACAGAAATTGGAGAACGTCTTATGCAGACATTCAAGAAATCTTTAGTCTTCACTGCAATGGCCGCGGCAAGTAGTGCTGCTCTGGCCGCAGAATCAGAAAAACCGAATATTGTTGTCATTGTTGGCGATGATGTGGGCTTTGCCGATACTCAGCCTTATGGCTCAGAAGCCAATACACCAAACCTAATGGCGCTGGCTGAAGAGGGGGTTAAGTTTACTAACTTTCACGCGTCACCAACCTCATCGGTAACGCGCTCTATGATGTTAACCGGAGCAAATAGCCACGAGGTTGGGCTAGGCACCTTCGACTATGCCGTCTATCCGGGTGCGATTGGCAAGCCGGGTTATGAAGGTTACCTCACCAAGAAAGGGGTTACGGTCGCAACGCTGCTTAAAGAGAGTGGCTATAACACTTACCTCTCTGGTAAATGGCACTTGGGGCACGATGATGGCTTCTTACCTGACGATCGAGGTTTTGAAGAGAGTTACGGTATATTAGCGGGCGGCTCTAATCACTTTAATCGAGATATGATGTTCCCGGCCAAAAACGCTGCGACAGCGGATGCGCTGCAAAAAGGCGATATTCCCGGTGTTGAAGTTGAGCCAACTTACCGCAACGGTGAAGTGGTTGAGGATAAATACAAAGGCGAGTACTCAGACCAAGTTTACACCAACGAGATCATCAAGATGATCGACAGCAAAAAAGACGACGGTAAGCCTTTCTTCGCCTACGTCCCATTCACCGGTATTCACCTGCCACTGCAAGCGCCTGAGTCTGCCTATCAAGATAAAGTCGATTACTACGTTGAGCATGGTTGGGACTCGGTTCGAGAAGACCGTTTCGAACGCATGAAAGAGATGGGTGTGATTCCAAAAGACGCCGATATTTCAGATCGTAACGCATTAAGCCGACCTTGGGACTCGCTCTCTGAGAAAGAACAAAAGTGGTACGGAAAGAAAATGGCTGTCGCGATGGGCATGATGGAAATGCAGGACCAACAAGTCGGTCAGATAGTCGATTACCTGAAAGAAATCGGGGAATACGATAATACTTACATCATGTACCTAGCGGATAACGGCCCAGAAGCGGCGGATATTACCGGTGAAAATATCAGTGATTTGATCCGAACGTGGACTGCTCATCATTTTGATAATTCGACTGAAAACTTGGGCAAGGCGAACTCCAGTGTGTCACTTGGCCCTGAGTGGGCAAGCGCTTCAACCGGTGGCCTATCTTGGTACAAAGCTTACACAGCAGAGGGCGGTATCCGTGTGCCGTTTATCGTTAAGCCAGCCAAAGCGCTTCTAGAGGGTGAAGATGCGTTACAGCCGGGAACTCAGACAGACGACTTATCTCAAGTGAAGGACATTGCAGCCACGATTCTTGAGATTGCAGAGGTCGATCATCCAGGAACGGAATATCAAGGTCGAGAAGTGGCGCCGATGAGTGGTGTGAGCTTGTTGCCTTACTTCAAAGGGGAAACGGCAGACGTGCACAGTGCCAACAATGCGATTCCATTTGAATTGTTTGGTAGCGGAATTCTGCTTAAAGGTGATCATAAGATCATCCGAATTTCTACGGGAATGGGCGGTGACAGTGAGTGGCACTTATACAACACCAAGAAAGATCCAGCTGAGCAACATGACTTGAGAAACCAAATGCCAGATCTGTTCCTTGAAATGGTCGCTGAATATCAAGAATACGAAAAAGCGCAAAATATCGTCCCGGTTGACGAAGCGTGGAACCCGTTTGAAAACGTGAAATAGAGGAAAAAACCACTCGGCCAACCTAATGCCATCAAGCTTGGTTGGCCGATGAACACCGTGTAAAGGAATTACGAATTGTTTTAGCTAATACAATAACTTTTACATCGAGGCACTCTTCATGACGACATTATCGCTATCAAACTTGAGTTCAGTTCCGCAGTTCAATGGCAAAGCACACAGCAAACTTCAGGCGTTAGCAAAACCGATTGGGGCGGTGTGTAATATCAGTTGCACCTACTGTTATTATTTAGAAAAACAACAGCTGCTTGAATACCCAAAAGGCTCTCAATATACGATGGATGAAGTTCTGTTAGAGCGTTATATCAAGCAATATATAGAAGGGCAGAATACGCCTGAAATCATCTTTTCTTGGCACGGTGGAGAGCCTACCTTGTTGGGGGTTGAGTACTTTCAAAAGGTCGTCGAGCTGCAGAAAAAATATTGTCCTAGCTACAGCAAGATCAGCAATGACCTTCAAACCAACGGCACGTTACTGAATGATGCGTGGTGTGAGTTCTTTAAGAACAATAACTTTATCATTGGCGTGAGTATTGATGGCCCAGAGCACTTACACAATCACTACCGAACCAACCGTGCAGGCAAAGGCACTTTTTCTCAAACAATGCGTGGTATTCACTACTTGAAGCAGCATAACGTCGAGTTCGCGACCCTAAGCTGCGTGAATGATGTGACAGGAAAGTATCCGTTAGAGGTCTATCGCTTTCTGCGAGATGAAGTGGGTTCGAAGCAGTTGCAGTTTATTCCTGTGGTCGATAAGCGCGAAGCTCACACCAACAATAAATGGTTGAGTAACCAACAAGCGATCATTCCCGTATCAGGCGAGGTTGAAGCTTGGAGTGTCGATTCTGTGCAATGGGGAGAATTCCTCACTACCATTTTTGACGAATGGTTCGAACATGATTTTGGTCGGGTATTAGTGCCGTACTTTGAAAATTTTGTCGGAGTGTGGATGGGCAGAGAAAGCACCATGTGTACCTTGAGTGAGATCTGCGGAAAAGGGTTAGCGGTTGAGCCCAATGGCGATGTGTATTCATGTGACCATTATGTCTTTACTGAATTTCAGCTGGGTAATATTCAGGAACAAGCACTTTCAACTTTAGCCTTCTCGCCAAAGCAGCAGAGTTTTGGGTTCGCCAAACAGAAGTCTCTGCCGAAACAATGCCAAGCCTGTGAGTTTAAATTTGCATGCCATGGCGAGTGCCCTAAAAACCGCATCATCAAAAGCCGAGATGGTGAGGCTGGGTTAAATTATCTCTGTGAAGGATGGTTGAGCTTCTTCAAGCATATCGACCCTGTTATTAAGGGCTTACTCAAAGCCAATAATATCCCGTCTCGTCTGGGGTAACGGAGTAAGCGTGAATCGATTTAATCAAAATTTACAGTAAGATAGAAGGCTCGCTAAATTGTGCGAGCCTTTTGGTATTTGGTATTTGGTAACGGGTATATCTAGTCAGCCGATTCTTGGGCTAGGCTCATGGCGAGAAGAGTCTCTTCCATGGCATTGTTTAGAATCGAACGGTTACGCTGCATAGCGGCCATGAGCGTTGAGCCAAGCCATAGGCCATAAAGCATTCGAGACAGCGATTCGGGCTCTGCGATCGTGAAGTCACCGGTCTCATTGCCTTCTTCAAATAGCTTCGCCATACGCAGGATGATCTTTTCTGCACCTATTGCCATTGTGGACTGTAACGGGTTAGCAGACCCAGATACTTCTCCCGCCAGTTTTACGACAAGACATTGGATATTGAAGTCTTCAGTCAGTTTCGATGCACACCAAAACTCGAAATAGGCTTTAACGCGATCACGACGAGAAAGCGACTCATCACTTAAAAAGTCATCCAGCTTAGCGAGATGCTCATCAAAGTAGTTAGTAAGAAGGATCTCACCAAAGTGTTCTTTGGATTTGAAGTAATGGTAAAAAGAACCCTTCGTGCCTTCCGCTTGGTTGATGATTTTCATCAGGCCAACACCAGCAAACCCGTGTTCATTAATAAGGCTAAACCCTGCATCGAGCATAGCTTGTCGCATGTCTTTCATTGTTCTTACTCTTTATGCTGAGAATGAGGAATAGTGTAACGAGCAACATACCAACCGTCCAGTCTAGCGCGTTAGGACGCGGTCAATAATTGACTCGTTTCGTCAAAGTAACTTTTTCTCTTATTGGTACTTCTAAGCGACAAAACTTTTTTCAAGATAAACACATCCTATAAATCTAAAATAACAACCTTAAAGGGCTTGTTTGGTGCCTTAAAATGGCTAAATTGGGGTGTTTTAAGTTTCTGTTTTTATTGGTTTTTAATTTAGTGTTTTCTTGAGATCGCAATGATAGTCTTAGCTTAATTTCTTTAGGGGGCTAAATGGACACCAATAACAGCACTTATCATCACCACAGTTTTGCTCAGCAAGACTTATCAGAGCTTACATTTACAGCCTGCACGTTTATCCGTTGTGATTTCAGACGTTCGAACTTACGTGATGCAACGTTTATTAACTGTAAGTTTATCGAGCAAGGCGATATTGAGGGATGCCACTTTGATATTGCCGACTTACGAGATGCAAGCTTCCAGAATTGCCAGTTGGCGATGGCGAATTTTAGTAACGCGAATTGCTATGGTATTGAGCTACGTGAATGTGACTTGAAAGGGGCGAACTTTACTCGTGCTAACTTTGCCAATCAGGTAAGCAATAGAATGTATTTTTGCTCTGCGTATATTACGGGCTGTAACCTGTCTTACGCCAACTTGGAGCAAGCTTGTTTAGAGAAGTGCGATCTGTTTGAGAACCGTTGGATAGGTACTTACCTTGGCGGCGCGTCACTGAAAGAGTCTGATCTTAGCCGAGGTGTGTTCTCGGAGGAAGTATGGGGGCAATTCAGTATGCAAGGTGCTAATTTATGTCATGCTGAATTAGAAGGGTTGGACCCAAGAAAAGTGGATACAACAGGAATCAAAATTGTTGCGTGGCAGCAAGAGCAACTGCTTGAAACCATGGGTATTGTCGTGATGCCGGAGTAACTTGTTCGTTTTCTGATTGATTAAATAACGTCAATAACCAAAACGAAGCCCAAAGCCAACAACTTTGGGCTTTTGTATATCGGGCCTATGAAGCTGAACTGAGTTATCGGGGTCAGGTTTTGCTAGCGAAAAACTGACCCGAGTGATTACAATTATTCAGTTAAAGCCTGTAGCGCTTGTGCATCAGCGTAAGAGAAGATGTTGTTTGTATATGACCCGGTATGGCTTTCCTTCGGCGCCAACTTTGCTGCATCAGGAAGGTAAGCTCTGTTTAATACCATAACACCTGACAGCTCGTCCTTCTGGTGTGACAGACCTATGGCGTGGCCAACTTCATGAGCAATTATCTTATTAGTCTGTCCTTGAAATAGACCTGAGTTATAAGTGGAGCTTATATTAATAACGTGTTTGTTTAAACTTGTATCCCAAAGTGAATTAGCCCAACCGCGTGCTATGGCTTTCTTTTGAATAACAAGATTAGCATCATTGATATTATTAACTTCTACGGCAGTGGAATCATAGCCAAGAGCCTGCAATGAGTCGGAAACAGCTTTAATAGAGTTAATAACGGTAGTTCTTTCCGGCATTACTGGTACTGAGTTATTGATATCTGGGCTCACAAAATATGTGAAGTGTGCATTGGGACCCATTGATTGAGTAAAGAAACGAGCATTCAGCTCGGATAATGGAGATTTTATATACACTACAGGTTTAATCGTTCTCAGAGGTAAATTGTGATATGACATAACATTCTGACTTTCTAAGAAAATCAGCCGATATCCTTTGTCAAGTTGGTGTGTTCTGTCAGGGTTTGGAGTGAAAATATTCCCACCATATCCCCACTCGAGATCATAAGCCACATTATTTGTCTTATGGCTGTATGGGCATGTAAATCTGCTGGTAAGCACTTTGTCATCGCTTATTGAGAAGTCGTTTGCGGAGAGTTTTGTTTGTCCATCGTATACACCTTCAAGTTGACACTTGATGAAGTCATCAGAGTTCTTGTTCTCAAGTTTTGCTGTTCCGGCAACAAACGCTCTAGTGTATAGCTTTAGTTCCGGGGTGTACTGGTGGTAGAAGAAGTCGCTGTAATCATCAGGAGTGATATTAACGGTGCCCTGACCATAGCTATCAACACTATTCTTAAAAAGCCCAACGCCATGGAATATATTCTGGATCTCTATCTCAAAGTTATTATCCCCCTGCATTTTTGCTGTTACTTTCGGTGCGTCACCATAGTTATCTCCATAGCCATCAAAGACATTAATATTGATATGATTGTTCCCATTAGGATTGTTAGCACTCTTACTTGCATTCACCAGGTATGTATACATACTTGGTGTGACTTGAGCGTTAGCATAAGAGGGAATACTGGCAGATATAACGGTTATGAACAAAATTGTTTTTTTCATGTTACCTTTCCTTGTTGTTTTATATGAAATTACTATCATAACTTCAATCCAGTCAACCTTTATATTTGGAATGTATGATTGCACTAGTAAGTGGTCTCAAGCGCTCCTGTTTGATGACGATATGGTGTATGACTTCATCAGTAATCAGTCCAACCTTTCCAAGGGGGAAGACAGCTTTTATCTAGATTCAATTAACCAATTAAAACTCTCGCCATTCGATTCATTCACTCAAACACGTTACGAATCGCTGATTAAAACAGTGCTGAAACTCTGTTGCGAGAACTTGTTGGAAAGTATTGAGAAAGAGATATTAGGATAAGGTTGAACATGAAAGTTTCCTTAAATGTGAGTGGCTTTGAAACCGAAGCGGCATTCCCTGATAAAGATATTGAACAGATTCATAAACCACTGGTAGGAAAATTTACGCGACTTTTTGAGTAGAAAAAAGAACGTACGATTATCTTTTTTGTGCCCCTCCTGGCAGTGGTAAATCGACGTTAGCCGCGTTTTGGGAGCACTTGTCCCATCAACAAACCAACGTTGAGCCACTTCAGGTATTGCCATTTGACGGTTTTCATTACCCCAATGAGATATTGGACTCAAACTACATCGTTCGTGATGAAGAGAAAATTAAACTCCGTACCATTAAAGGCTCTCACGAAACGTTCAATCTAACCTCGTTGATCGATAAGTTGAAACAGCTGAAAGTAAAAAAAACTACGTGGCCGTATTACGATAGAAATCTTCATGATCCTGTAGGTGATGCAATCTCGGTAGACAAGGACATTGTCGTGATTGAGGGCAACTGGTTGTTACTGAACGAGCCAGTTTGGAATGGATTGCATGAGTTGGCTGATTTCACCATCTTCATAGACACCGACGCTAAGTTCCTCGAAGAGCGCTTAGTAAACCGCAAGGTGCGAGGAGGTACCACATTAGAAGAGGCGGTCGAGTTCTATCAAAATTCAGACTCAAAAAACGTCGATAAAGTGTTAGACCATTCTATTCCTGCTGACCTAACACTCTTCATGAGTCAAGACGGTTCGTTTCAAATCAATTAAACAATTTAGAAGGTCATAATGGAGATTGTTCTCGACAGCCATACTCATACATTGGCAAGTGGCCATGCCTATAGCACCATTATCGAAAATGCACTGGCATCGAAAAATAAGGGGCTAAAACTCCTTTTTACAACGGATCATGCTCCTGAAATGCCGGGATCCCCCCCCACTACTGGTTTTTCAATAACCAAAGGATTTTGCCCCGCTTTCTGCACGATGTAGGTATCTTGCGTGGTGTGGAAGCCAACACACTGAACACTGCTGGAGAGTTGGATCTTCCTCCCTCTTCTTACCAACACTTAGACTGGGTGATTGCGAGCTTACATGAGCCAGTTTCAAGCCATCGACAGAACAAGAACATACACAGGCGTTAATCAACGTCATTAGGAGTGGCAAAGTTGATGTACTAGGGCACTTAGGGAACCCAAACTACAAGTTCGATATGGAAGCGGTTCTGCTGCGCGCAAAGGAGCACAATGTTGTAATTGAAGTGAACAATACGTCACTGACAGGCAAGAGCCGAAAAGGAAGCGATGTGCGATGCTCAAAAATTGTCGAGATCGGCAAGCGAGTTGGCGTTTACTTTTCTACAGGTTCTGATGCGCATTTCTGTGAAGAGATTGCTCATTTGGGTCTTGTAAAAGCATTACTTGAAAAGCACGGTGTGGAAGAAGATAAAATAATCACGACTTCAGCATCCCGCTTTTTGAACTTTTTATTATTGCGCGGTAAGAGTCGAATCGAAGAATTTGCACACTTATATTAAGTGTGTTGCTGAGTTAATGATTACTGGTATCAAAAAGCCCAAAGCTAATAACGTTGGGCTTTTCCGTATTTGGTCGCATGCATTTTATAATGAAGTTTAGAAAAGAGAATGCTGGCGAATATAGAGCTGATTAATGCATACCTGAACGCATTTTATCGGCAAGCGCAAAGAAGACAAACAGCACAAAACATACTAGAGCAACACCTAGTGATACTAAGATCGTTGTTGCGTCTTTTGAAACCAGTGGTACGACGATAGAAGCTAACGCTACCAAGATAATAAAGATATGAACGATCCGACCGGGGATTGGATTTTTATGACAGAATGAAGCCCATAGGTAACGCATTTTTAACACCAGTATAATATTAGTGGGTTTATTCTATTTCCCTAGTGAGTGTTTTGTAAATATATTTTTCACTACAGGTGACTGTAAATATGATCTAGGCCTTTGTGTTATAAAACTGATTAAATAACATAAAGTTATCGCTTGTTGATAGAATAGTTACCATCTATATGATAATTCATAATATTCCGTATTCTTTATGATGATAAGTCAAAAATTGTTCGATTTTTGGTTTCTTGACTGAAGGTCTCATTTATTGAGTGTTCTATTAAGGGACCGTTTGCTTATCATTATTTGTCTCGTCAATGTCTACATAATTAGAATCATTTTTAGTCTATGATGGGGTTTATGTTATTTATCAAAGAGATTTTTTGATTTGAGATCGCGGCAATCTCGTTCGCAATTCTGTTTGATATACTCATCATTCGTTCGAAAAAAATGACGGAGATGATATGTCGAAAACCGCGAAGATCATTAATGAAGATAAGCTGGTAAAAAAAGCAGTTGAGGTCGGTTTTAAGATGGCAAAACTACAAGGTTTTGATTTGCCACATTCATCTCAACCGATAAAGGTTAAAGCGGTGTATTTGTTCCTTGTAGAGGTAAATCAGATCACACCGTTACCTGATGATAAGCTTGATGGTGCCAATATTAAAAAACGTTTGGCGCTATGGATTCACAAAGCACTGCCTGATAATGACCCATTGAAGTAAGGGCGCCTTCGCCTTTATCGTCTTCAATGAGAATTCCTATGTGTTTCTAATTGAAAAAGCCTAGCGATCCCTCGCTAGGCTTTGTTGTTTTTGTATCCTTTTTTTATCAATGATAAATTGCTGTTTCTTCTCGTTTACACAGCTTGTACCGGTTCTGTTGGTTTGTGGTTTTCGCCTTTATTTGAGCCATCGTTTGTAATGTGATCGTATTTTTCGGTTAAGTGATCTTGAATCTGTTGGTGATACGCACCGTTCAGTTTATAGAAGCGGAAGTAGATGATTAACGCAATGGCAAAGAAGAAAGCAGGTAGGCCGACCATGATGCATTGCATGCCAAATACGGTTTCAGGGCTTTGCACTACGTTAGGCACATAGTCGACGGCAGTGAGCGAGATGCCGATGAAGAAAGCGGCAAATGCAGAGCCTGCTTTTACGACCAAAGTTTGCACAGAGTAGGCGATGCTTTCACAACGAGCACCTAGCTTAAACTCACCGTAATCGACTGTGTCTGCCACCATGATTACGTTGAGTACCCAAAACAGGGCAGTACCGATTTGTAGGAATACACCCGCCGTTGAAATCAACAGAATGCTTTGTTTGTCGTACATGCCCACATAGATAAGAACAGCACTACCTAAAATAGGGAAAGTGGACGCACAAGCCCATAGAGTACGGCGTGAGAACATTTTTGCGAGTTTAGGAAACAATACCAGTGTGATGAGGTTCGCGATGCCTGCATAAGCCATGTAGTAAGGGAATAACTCTTCGTTGCCTACAACATAGGTGAAATAGTAAACCGCGAAGGCTGTGATGATGTTGGTCGCCAAGTTGTAAGACAGTGCCATGCAGAGAACGCTGGTCAATTGGTCATTTTTGTAGATAAGTGACAGTAGCTTTTTCAGTGATACTTTTTCTTCAGGCTGTGTGGTGTCGAGGTTCGCGGTTGAATAGCGTTCTTTGACATTACGCAGTGTGATAAACGTCGAGACTAAGAAACAGGCAATCAACAGTAGCGTAAATATTTGAAACCCAAACCCTTTGTCGTCACCACCTACATAGTTGACGAAGGGCATTGCAATGGCAGCGGTTACTATCCACGCGAGGCTGGCAAAGAAGCGAGGATATGGGACTAACTCTTCGCGTTCGCGTTTATCCAAGGTGAGTGTTGGGACTAACGACCAAAAAGGAATATCCATTAGTGTGTAAGTCATGCCCCACAAAATATAGGTGACAGCGGCGTAGGCGATGAGCCAAGGACCTTCGATGTAATGCGCACTAAACACCATGAGTAGAACGATAGAGTTGGCGAGCGTGCCAATTAAAATCCAAGGTTTGAATTTGCCCCAACGGGTGCGCGTATTGTTGACCAACCAGCCCATAATTGGGTCGTTGACCGCATCCCAAATACGGGCGACGAGGAAGATGGTGCCGACGGTAGCGGCAGAAATACCGACTACATCCGTGTAGTAAAACATTAGGTACATATAGACGATGGTGATTGCGAAGTCTTTACCAAACGCCCCAAAGCCATAACTTAGCTTGGTATTCATAGAGATACTCATTGCCACTCCTTACGCCTCCTCTGTGAGAAGGCGCTAATATTCACGTTATTGTATTTTTTTATTAGTATGAAATTACTTGTTAACCCACTCTGGTAACCAACCCTCATGAGCCGCAATCAAGTCGTCAACCAGCGCGTATATCTCTTCTATTCCAAGTACAGCGGCTGTATGTGGGTCCAGCATTGCAGCATGATAAATACGGTCGCGGTTTTCAGTGAGGATGGCTTCCGTTAATAGAGTTTGAACATTGATGTTGGTCTGCATTAATGCGGCCAAGTGGTTAGGTAGGCGACCAGCTTTGATCGGTTGCACACCATTCGCATCAACTAAACAAGCGACCTCAACACAGCAGCCTTGCGGTAAGTTGTCGATCAAGGCTTCATTTTTCACATTGCCGTAAATGACGCTCGGAGTGCCTGTCCAGATAGAATTCATGATGGTGCTGGCGTATTCATGAGACTCATCAACGGTGATCTTGTCAGCTGTTTTGAATTCTTGAAGGTCACGTTTCCAATCGGCAATTTGCTCGACACAGCGCTTCGGGTACTCATCAAGTGGCACTTTATAACGTTCAATTAAATCTGGGCGATTCGGCTTGATAAAGTAGGGGGTGTATTCCGAAAAATGTTCAGAAGACTCAGTCACAAAGTAGCCCAATTTTTTGAACATCTCGTAGCGAACCAAATTTGTGCAGCGACCATTGTGATAAATACCCGGTTTAGGCGCTTGGCCACTCTCAAAAGCTTCAAGTAGATCCGGATAAATATCGATGTACTCACCACTTTCTGTTTTCTTCTCAAGAGTGAGGTAGTAAGCCATGTGGTTGATGCCAGCGCAGGTATAGCGAAGGTCTGAATAGTCTAAGTCCAGGTCGCGCGCTAATTCTTCTGCTGTGCCTTGTACTGAGTGGCATAAACCGACTTGTTTGATGTGCGGGTATTTCTCGTACATTGCCCACGTGTTCATCGCCATAGGGTTGACGTAGTTGAGCATAGTGGCGTTCGGACAAACTTCGGTCATATCTTCACACACGCTCCAAAGGTGCGGGACCGTGCGTAGCGAGCGCATAATACCGCCTGGGCCTAGTGTGTCTGCGATGGTTTGTTCCAGGCCATGGCGTTTACACACCTCGAAATCCGTGACTGTACAAGGTTCATAACCGCCGATTTGGAAAGCGATGACAACGAAGTCTGCATCTTGTAGTGCCTCTTTTTGATTTAAGTGACATGAAATAGAGCCAGTAGCATCTGATGACTCCATCAACTTACTGACGACAAGGTGAGACTCTTCTAAACGGGTCTCATCAATATCCATCAAGGCGACATGAGCGTTTTGTAGTGCAGAACGATGGAAAACGTCACCAAGAATGTTCTTAACAAAAATGGTTGATCCTGCACCGATGAATGTGATTTTAGGGCTTTGCATAGTGGAATCCTTTATCTCTCTGAGTTCTTTGTTGATACAGACAAATTACACCTAGAACCCACATCGATTCGTCTCAGATAATCAAATAGCTCTCCCGTTTTCTAATATTTTTAAATCATTGAATGGAAATCTTAGGAAATGGGATAACTTGCTGGCTTTTAAGGAGAAGGGTTGTGCAATGAAACGAGTTTTGCACTTAAGATGCTGACTCTAATCACATTGTGCTGATCTTATGAAATGGGGTATTTCGGCACCATGATCGCCTTCAGAGTTTTATTATCGAGGAACTGCTAAAAGTCATTTATACGATTTCCTAAGGAACGAGATATGCCGCAATCAACCCCTGATACGCTGAGAATTATCACTTTAGATAAGTACTCATCCGAGACCGTGTCGGTAAGCCCGCTTTCTCTCTATTCTTCCTATGAGAAAATCGATATCGAACTCAGAGCTCCTCACTCCATGCCCGGCTATCATTGGCATGGTCAAATTGAGGTGAATATTCCTTTTGGGGATGATGTGGAATACATCATTAACGGCAGCCCAATCGTGGTTAAGAGCGGATCGATTGGCTTGTTTTGGGCATCGGTACCTCATCGACTCACCAATCCCGGCCAAAGCCATAATATGGGGATCATCAACATACCGATTCATCATTTTATGTCGTGGACTCTCAGTCGAGATTTAGTCAATCAGATAACTCACGGTAGTGTGTTGCAATCGAATTCTTGTTCGTTAGTGAGTGAATTTGAAATTGCCCGTTGGGTACAAGAGATAAAGCATTCGTCAGAAAGCCGCCAGCAGTTGGCCATCGATGAAATTGGATTGATGCTTAAGCGAATCTGCCTTGATGGTTGGCAACAACTGCTCGTAAATCGACAGGACAAATCGACCTCAAAAGGGGTGTCGAAACACTCTCAATTCTATGTAAGCCAAATGTTGGAATACATCGCCACGCATCACAACCAGCCATTAACCGTGAAAGATATCGCAGAACATATTGGATTACATGCCAACTATGCAATGAACGTATTTCAACGAACGATGCAGATGACCATCAAGCAGTACATTACTGCGATGCGCATCAATCATGCTCGCGCTTTACTGAGTGATACTGACAGAACCATTCTCGATATCTCACTCACGGTGGGCTTCAATTCGAGTAGCCGATTCTATGAAACCTTCCAAACGTACATTGGCGTCACGCCGACGCAATATCGAAAAATAGCGAGGGAAGATCATCGGTGGAGCAGTCATGGAGCCAGCCCCGTCTACGACCTTGAGAAAGGCGCGTGTGATGGAAAAAGGCCGCTAACGGTCACCGATAATTTATAGGAAAAGTGGTAAGTGTTTATTCCGTTGTGTAAAGATGGCTAATACCCTGAACTTGGGGCTAAGGGGCTAATAAAGCAGAAATAGCCCTTGATATCCCCCAAGCTTAACTTCTTTCACATACTCACCAACCTTGCCATTCATATCTATGGGCCTCATTGGCTTGTTTAATGGAATATTGAGTTTAGGCGCTGAATAAAAGTCTGGATTTTTACCGTAGAAATCGGTGCGGAAGAGTACGCGACCATGCTCAAACTCTCTTGCGAGCACCATCTCTTGTGGGCCTCCCTCTACGATGTTTGTTTCCGAACGATAAAGAAAATAGGTATAGGTTGGTAACAGCTGAACCTTACCGTTTGGAAGATCAGCATGCACAACTTGATGCTTGGTTGAATCGCCGACAATGGTGTAGTCACTGGGTGTTGAGTGTGTGGTCGAAAGCATTAACGGAATGGGTTCTAATTTATTCGGAATCCGGTTGGCTGGAAAGCCTAGGTCGACCTTGAGCAGTTGTGTCGGTCGGTAAGCCATGTTTTTCGGCACACCACTCTTCCAAAAATTCTCTTCGGTAGTATTGCCGCTGCCATACACATAACTGCTATTCCACTGGTTAAAATAACTATGTTGTGGCTGGTAACTGAGGTAATAAATAGCGAGGGTTGAATACTTATCTTGTTGCCAGTTATCTTGGCTATTACCTAGGTATTGAACGCGCCCATAGCGAGTAGTGGCTTGGAATATAACGTTTGAATCAGTGTTAGCTAACGCTGAGTTATCCCAAAACTTAGACAATCCGGCATAACCACTAAAGCCTGTAGAGGGGAATAAGTAGTGCTCCCTAAAGTACAGGTTTCCTGAGTCAGTTAAGTGTGACTGCCCGTTTCGGCCATAAAGGTTGGCCGTTCCAATATTAAGGCCAATTGAAAGAGTATCGTCGTTAGCTGATAACTGTTTGAGAAAGGCTGCGAAGTGCGTCTTGTATTGCTTGTCCGCTTCATTAGACCCTACGACAAGACCAAGCTCTTGAATGGTTCCTCCTGAATGAACCTCAAATTGATTGCTGCCAAGGAGTTTGTTGGTATCGTCGTTGTAGGCGCCATTGAGCCCTTGTTGCCCCCAATGTTTGTAATAGTAGTTTCGCATCAACATCAGTAGATCTGGGTTAGCAAGGTTGGTCAATGACCATGATGAGTTTTGGTTCCACATTCGGCCGAAAGGAATGACGCGAGACTCCCAACGAAATCGAGCCGTAGCCAATTTGTTGTTCCTATTTTCATATTCAGAAGGTGATAAATAGTTGTCTTGGTCGAGATCGGCTGATTGGTCAAAACCACGGATCTTGCGCCAATGCTTGGTTTCGTTTGGTGGTTGTGAATCTGTCTTTGAAGTCTGCAGATCTTTGAGTACGATTCTCGGGAAATGGTCATTCAATTGAACTTGATTTAAGCGAGGGCGGATATCATTTTGGTTCCCTTGCCAGCGTACCCTAACAACGTATAAACGCCCGCCATCTTGAATAAACGTAGAACCAAAATACTGACCCCCACCATAACTCTGACCACTTCCATCGTGAGTGCTTGCTCTTACCCAGTTAGATGGGACTCGCCAGTTTACGGCTTGGTTTCGGGTCATGTTGTTCGTGTTATCTTCCGTTATAACGACGTTAGACCATACCGTGACTTTGCCCTCAATGTTTATCGATGATGGATACTCAATCTGAAACTCTCCGCCCTGTGCAAAGTGTGAAAATTCAAATGCTAAGTGATTGAATTTCTCAGAGTGATAAACGTAGAGAGCGCCACCTTTGTCGAAATGTTCAAACACATCGGCATCCCAAGGTGGTGGTTGATAAAGAGCAAAGCCCGCGTGCTTTTCATCAGCGGTATAGCCGATAATCATAGGTTTGCGATTTAAAGTGGTATTGGAACCGTGACTCGTATCAGGCTCTGCCAGAATCGTGTCTTCTGAAAAATGTAGGAAAAAATCTTCGTAATCAATGCTATTTCGCTCTGCGGCATTTCTAATTTCGTTTTCTAATTTTCCTGAATTCAGATCCAATTTTTGGTTGTACATATAACCCATCGCGCTGACGCTTTCGTTATCATTTTTATCGGCGTAAGCCCCAAACACTAAGTCACTATTGTTGACCTCCCAATCGATCACCTCTCTGGCTGATAAGGGGGAGCCATGTAAGTTGAACCCATTCTCATGTTGGCTTGGTAGCACAATGGTATAGCTTGCCAAGCTGGTGTTTGAAGACACAAGGCATGTGAAGGGAAGGGCCAATAGTAGTCGAGTACGGTGTTTTTTCATCAAGCTTCCTAGTCACAATGGGAGCGATTAAATATCAGCCAAATTAAGCATCTCACGCTATGTCAGTGTAGCAAAGTACGGTATTGGGGTTCGGTGTACATCGGGAGGTTAGCTCGAATAGATATCAGCATATAGCTTCTAACTTGACAGTTTGGAGGTTACTAACAACTATTAAGTTGATGATTTTAAATCCGTAATCCATTGGTTCACCTAAGGTGAATGACTAAGGAAGTAGGTGCGGGTGTTTTATGATGTTCAATATGACTGAACTCGATAAATAAGGAGGGGATGCCCCTTATGATGTCTTTACTGTTTTTGTTATTACTTGTAGCGATGATATGTGCTTTTTTTGGTACAAAGACCGCTGCGTATGGCTTTTTCGCTAGCTCAGTGATCCTTGGTTTGTATTGGTTCAATCATCATGCGACTGATCCACTCTCAATCTTATTGTAAGGAGCTAGCATGAATCGAAATCAGTTAACTCTCTTGAATACGCTTGGCCTGCTAGGTATGACAGCCGTTTTGTTGATCGGCTTTATTCTTCAGTTTGTCCTCAATGAACTTCCTTGCCCATTGTGTTTACTGCAACGAATTGGCTTTGTGATGGTCGCGTTCGGCTTCATGCTGAATGTGGTTTATGGGCCTCAACAGCGTCACTATGGGGTTGTGTTAATTGGCGCTTTGTATGGTGTCGCCACATCGTTAAGACAAGTTTCCCTACACGTGATTCCGGGCACTCCTAGTTACGGTAGCCCTATTTTTGGGATGCATTATTACACTTGGGCCTTCGTGTTGTTCGCTGCAACCATATTGGGTGTTGCCGTGATCTTGATACTAACCAATAAGGCCGAGTCCCATGAACCCTACAAAATGAGCAATTTTGGACGGATTGTGTGTTTACTAGCAATCGTGGTGGTGGCATTGAATGCTATTGCTACATTTGTCGAATGTGGTCCTTATCAGTGCCCTGATAACCCGGTGAGCTATTGGTTACTTAATTAAGGGGCTAGTGGCTCGCTAAGAGAAGATGGGTAAAGTATTAGATCTGATACCCCAAAAGAAAAGCCACAGCATATGCTGTGGCTTTGTGATTAGAGTTGTGGAGTCTTTTTCGTTAGCTAGAGTGGTGTAAGCCGTTCCAAACAATGTCGCGGTATCGCGGTTGGTTGGTGTCACCTTCAGTGCTAAATAGCATGATGGTTGCGTCTTGGTTTAAACCTAGCTCATCACGTACTGCTTGGTCTGCGCCTTCACGACATAACGTGTAAAGTAAACCAAGTGTGATAGCACCAGATTCGCCACTGATCACTTGCTCATCACCACTAAGTGGGTTGCCAAGGATACGCATACCCGTTGCTGAAACATTGTCGTCAACCGAAACAAAGTGATTGCTGCAATCGCGCAGTACAGGCCACGTTACTGGGTTTGGTTCACCGCAAGCAAGGCCTGCCATGATGGAGTTCATCTCGCCCGTTACATTAACCATTTCGCCTTTCTTGCCAGAGCGGAAAATGCAATCTGCCGCCGCTGGTTCAGCAATGATGGTTTCAAAGGTGTCAGCTCCCAGTTTATCTGCAAGGTAACCCAACACACCACCTGCCATTGCGCCTACACCGGCTTGCAGAAGAACGTGAGTTGGAGCGCCGAACTCCAATGCTTGAGCTTGCTCAATCGCTTCATCTGCCATTGTCATGTAGCCTTGAGAAATCCACGTTGGGATCTCTTCATAACCATCCCATGCCGTGTCTTGAACTAGCATCCAACCGTTGTCTTGAGCGGTTTGGTTCGCCATGCGTACCGTGTCGTCGTAGTTTACTTCTGTCACGATACATTCAGCGCCTAGGCCTTGAATACGGTTAACGCTTGCTTGAGATGAACCTTTTGGCATGTAAACCACGGCTTTTTGGCCCATTTCACGAGCTGCCCAAGCGACACCTGTACCATGGTTGCCTGCGGTTGCTGTAGTAAAAACAAGTGGTTTTTCTAGTTTTGAAGCGACCGTTTTAAGGTTGATCTCAGAGATATCAATGCCAAGGTGTTTTGCCAATTGGCGACCCAGAGCGTAAGAACCGCCGAGTACCTTGAATGCATTCAAACCGAAGCGTTTTGATTCGTCTTTAACGAGGATCGCCTTAACACCAAGCTGTTTAGCTAGATGTGGAAGAGACACGAGTGGAGTGGGTTGGTAGCCTTCGATCTGGCGGTGAAACTCACGCGCTTGTTGCGCTTGAGAAGCGGTAAACAGTTCGCAGACTTGACCAGTGTAGAATGAATTTTTTGATAGTTTTAACATAGGGCACACTTAGATACAGGCAGAGGAATTAAAGGCCATCAACGATGCTTAATGACCTTGTTTTTTCGTTATAGCTTCACGTTATTGGATTAAGCTATACGTCTTCAATTAAAGCGGTTCGTGATTACTTGATGTAAGCGATCGCTTCTACTTCAACTAATGCGTCTTTTGGTAGACGAGCCGCTTCAACACAAGAGCGTGCAGGTGCGTTCTCTGTACCAAATACTTCCGTGTACACCTCGTTAAATGCAACGAAGTTTTCCATATCAGATAAGAAACATGTGGTTTTAATAACGGTATCCAGTGAACCACCACTTTGTTCCAAAACTGCTTTTAGATTTTCTAGTGACATACGAGCTTGCTCTTTGATGCCACCTTCAACAAACGCCATTGTTTTTGCATCAAGCGGTAATTGACCTGAAGTGAAGATTAGGTCTTTGAATGCCATACCTTGAGAGTAAGGGCCGATTGCTGCTGGTGCTAGATCTGTATGGATTTTTGTTTTCATTTCGTTTCTCTTTATAGGATTTCTATGCTCTAAACTCGCGGATGTATTTGTAAATAGCGTGGCGAGTAATACCAAGACGCTCAGATACGAATGCTGTCGCCTCTTTTAATTCGAAAATACCGTTCTCAAGCAATAGCTTGGTAATGGCTTTGTTTCGACCTTTTAAGTTGACTGACTCATCGTTGTCGACTTCAAAAATAGCGTGCTCAAGCGCTTGCTCAATCACTTCTGTTGTTGAAGCTCCAAAGTTCTCATGCACACCCACAGGGGCATGAGCCATGTCTGGCATTAAAGTTTTTATGATCTCAGGAAACGGGTGAGACAAGTTCATATTGATACAGAACAGCCCAATCGGTTTGCCATTTTCCCCAGCTAGCACACAGGTCGTAGATTTAAGCAGTGACCCATCTTTGCTGGTGGTGAAGTAACTCTTTGGCGTGACCTCACCAGTGCTCTCAAACACACTCAGCATTTTCAGCCCTAGATCGGTGATAGGTGACCCTACTTCTCGACCCGTGTGGTGGCCGTTCACTATCTTCACTACCGACTTTTCAAAGCTCTCAAATGAATGAATCACAACCTCACAGTGCGGACCAATAAAGTCGGCAATGGTTTCGGCTAAGCGAAAGTTCAGTGCGAGATGCTCTCTATCATTGTCGGTGAATTCAACGTTAAACGATTTATATGATGATGCGTTCATTTTAGACCACTGTTGTTAACTTTAATTGCCTTTCATTATCTTTGGTTAATCGATGTATTTCAAGTTGCCAATTAACTTTATGTAACTATAAGACTATGTATCCGCTTCCTACACAAGTCTAAAGTTACAAATAAGTACCTAAAATTGATCGTAATCAACAATATTTCCAGTTTTAGATGCTTTCTGGTCACTATAGTTAACCCTAAGATCTTGGTCACATTATTTAACTTAAATGTCAGTAAGATGCTCACCGTAACGTAAACAAAATTGAACTATAGGGTTGGTTACTGGTTGTGAAGAGCAGCAGAAGTGCCTACCTAAATACAATAATTAGAGGTTCCAATGACTAACTACCTAAACCGCGGCTTCGAACAAGCTGAGTTTGAACACAGAACATCACGCGCTCAAAAAGTCATGCATGAGATGAATCTGGATGCGATGATTTTCACAACCGAACCAAACGTTCGCTACTTCACTGGCTTCCACACTCAGTTTTGGCACAGCCCAACTCGTCCATGGTTTGTCATCGTTCCTGCAGAAGGAAAGCCGATTGCGATTGTTCCTGAAATAGGAGCAAGTGGTATGGCGGGAACATGGGTCGATAACATTATTACTTGGCCTTCTCCTCGTCCTGAAGATGATGGCATTAGCTTAGTAGCTAGCGCATTGAACTCTCTGCCTTGTCGTCATGGCCGAGTAGGCGCAACGCTGGGCATTGAATCTCACCTACGTATGCCTGTGAACAATTACTTGAAATTAACCACCATGGTTAAGAAAGACTTTGTTGATGTGTCTTTAGCAATGCATGAACTTCGTCAGATCAAGTCACAAGCTGAAATCGAGAAAACACGTGAAATCTGCCGCATTACCAATGTTGGGTTTAGCAAGATCCCTCAATACGCAAAAGCCGGCATGACCGAGCGTGAAATCTGTAAACAGTTCCGTATCGATATGTTGTTAGAAGGTGCGGACGAATGCCCTTACATCATCGCAGGCTCAGGGCCAGATGGTTATGACAGCATCATCATGGGCCCAACTGATCGCATCATTGAGCCAGGAGATGTGTTGATCATCGATACCGGTGCTGTACGTGATGGTTATTTCTCTGATTTCGACCGTAACTGGGCATTTGGTCATGCAAGTGAGCAAACCAAAGCGGCATACCGCGCTACTTACGAAGCGACCACGAAAGGCTTTGAGGCTGCGAAACCGGGCGCAACCACGACTGACATCTACAACGCGATGTGGGGAGTATTAGAAGCCAATGGTGCATTGGGCAACGACGTTGGTCGTCTTGGTCATGGTTTAGGTATGGAGCTGACAGAGCGCCCGTCTAATACGGCTACCGACAACACAGTACTTAAGCCGGGTATGGTGATGACATTAGAACCGGGCATGGTTTACGCACCGGGTAAGTCAATGGTTCACGAAGAGAATATAGTGATTACTGAAGACGGCGCTGAATGGTTAAGCAAACGCGCAGAGCCAGAACTGATCATTATTTAGCTCAAAACTTAACACCTTACAAATTTAACACCCTACAAAAGCTGGCTCTGGACTCCAGAGTCAGCACATAAAAATTATAAAAAAACTGGGCGGTGATGCATCGCTCTTATTCAATAAGAAACAAGATTACGGAAGATAAAAATGAACACAACAAACAGAGACACATTTTTAGGATGGACTGCCGCCATTGCCGTTGCCTGTATCTGGGGCGTAACAGGGGTGGTCTCTAAGCCGCTTTCTATGGCTGTTGATCCGATGACATTGGTATTTTTCCGCTACGTTACCGCGGTAATTGGCCTATCAATCATTTTCTTTTTTACATCACGTAGCAAAAACTTAAGTGCAGACTTAGGGTCTTCATTAAAGATCGATACCAAAGATATTGGACGTATTGCGCTTTGTGGCATCGTGGGACAAGGGGTTTTCTCACTTTTTAATTTCCTTTCTCTTTCTCATATTGGTGCGACTGAAAACGGTGTTATCCAAGGTATGCAGCCGTTCGCGACAGTCTTCTTCGGTATGATGTTTATGAACTTCCGTATGAACAAGGTTCAGTGGGGCGCTTTCATCGCATCTGCAGTTTGTATTTACGCAATGAGTGTCGGGCCAACAAACACCATTGAAGGCGGTACTCCGCTGCTGGGTTATGTTTACGTGACATGCTCGATGCTGGCTTTAGCGTGGACGGCACATTTACGTGCTAGCTTAGCGGACAAATACGGCTCAGTGGTTTCCATGCTGTACCAATACATTTCGGTTGCTGTGATGGGCATTATCGTTGTGTTGACCATGGGCTTGGACTTGTCTCAGATTTACATTATTTTCTCTAGCCCGCTGTTGATTGCACTGCTTATTTTCTTAGGTACAGGCATTTCTGGTGGTAGCTACTTGATTCAATTGTATTCTTTCAAGCGTATCGGTGTAGAAAAGGCAACGATGGCATTAAACCTCATGCCTTTGGTTGGGTACTTAGTGGCAGTTGTGACACTTGGTGAACAGATGGCCATGGGGAAAACTATCGTTGTTTCATTGATTGTGGTAGCACTTTACGTGTTCACTAAGTTTGAAACGAAGCAAGAAGCGACAGTTGAAGAAAAAGAATTAGAAGAACAAAAAGCATAAAATTAACTAGAACAATGAAGGTGAGCGAGATCTCACCTTCCGCTTTGGAGAAATCTATGACACTTGAACAAACCGTCACAGAATGGCGTCGCCATCTACATCAGTACCCTGAGTTTGGTACTGAAGAGTTCAAAACCTCTGAATTTGTTGCGAATAAACTCGAAGAGTTCGGCATTGAAGTTCACCGTGGTATTGGTGGAACCGGTGTTCTGGGAATTTTAAAAAATGGTACAAGCGATCGCTCGATTGGGTTGCGTGCTGACATGGATGCCCTGCGTATTCATGAAGAGAATACGTTTTGTCATGCTTCTAAACATGATGGCACGATGCATGCTTGTGGTCATGACGGGCATACAGCTATGTTGTTGGGTGCCGCGCAAGAGCTAGCAAACAGCAAGCAATTTGATGGCACCGTTTACTTCATTTTCCAACCCGATGAAGAGCGTGGTACAGGCGCCAAAGCGATGATCGAAGACGGCCTGTTTACTCGTTGGAATATGGATGCGATTTACGCAATGCATAACCTACCGGGTATTCCTGAAGGTAAGTTTGTGACTCGCCCCAATTCATTAATGGCGAGTGAAAGTAGCTTTGAAATTGTTATCAAGGCTACGGGGGGTCATGCCGCTATGCCACACATGGGAACCGACCCGATTGTAGTTGGAGCTCAGGTTGTGACCGCCTTACAAACCATCGTTTCGCGTAATTTGAGCGCCATTGATGAGACGGCGGTTATCTCGGTGACTAATTTTGTTACCAATGGCACCGTGAATGTGATTCCTTCGCAAGTGACTATTTCTGGTGACACTCGCAGCTTTACCGATCAAGCATTGCATAAAATTGAGAAAGCGATTGAGCGTGTTGTCGCTGGCCAGTGTATGTCGGCAGGTGTTGATTATCAATACCACTTCAACAACAGCTTCTTATCAACGATTAACACGCCTGAAGAGACGGCTCATGCAGTGAAAGCAGCACAAGCAGTTGTTGGTGAAGATAATGTAAATGGAGCATGTGAACGCTTCACCATCAGTGAGGATTTCTCGTTCATGTTACGCGAAGTAAAAGGGTGTTATGTGCTAGTTGGGAATGGTGTTGGTGAATGTGGAGGCACTGCGCTTCATAATCCACACTACGATTTCAACGATAACATTTTGGAGCATGGTGTTGGGTTCTGGAAGACTTTGGTAGAACAACAATTGTCACAGTAAGTTGATGAAAAAAAGAGCGAGAGGCAAGCTTCTCGCTCTTTTTGTATGCGTTGTATTCTCAAATCCCGCTAACGCTTTGGGCTAGCGACTGATCTGCTTAATGATTTACTTGCTCAACAATCTCTCGCGTTAGGCGGGCAATCTCATCCCACTCTCCGTTTTCAACGAGCTTTTTGTCCACCATCCACGTACCACCGCAGGCTAATACTTGAGGCACGGCTAAGTAGCTATCGATGTTTGATGGCGTGATACCGCCTGTAGGCATGAGTCTAATGTCGCCATAGGGTCCGACTAACGACTTCACCATACTGATACCGCCAGAAGCTTCTGCTGGGAAGAACTTCAAGGTTGTTAAGCCCATCTCTAATGCCGCTTCAACTCTGCTTGGATTGTTCACACCCGGAATTATATCGATACCGATCTCTTGGCATGCTTTAACTGTGTTTGGATTGAACCCCGGTGATACCACAAACGTTGCGCCCGCTTCTTTTGCTGCAAGTGCTTGCTCACGGTTCAAGATGGTGCCCGCGCCGATCAGCATTTGTGGCTGTGCTTGGCGAAGCAGTCGGATAGCTTCAACAGCGGCGTCTGAACGGAACGTAATCTCAGCAGCTGGAAGCCCATTCTCAGCCAATACTTTTCCTAGAGGAATAATATCCTCTGCGTTATCAATGGCGATAACAGGGATAACTTTAAGTGCTTTTAGCTGTTCGTTAATTGTAGACATGTGTACTTCTTAATATCAGTTTGAAAGAGTGTCGGTGATGGATTTTGGGATGATTGCGCCATGATGTTGAATCACCAATCTGGCTAATGCATTACCTTGGTGGCAGGCTATCTTCAATAGAACCTCCAGCGAGATAGCAAGATAAGAAACCACCGTTAAAAGAGTCGCCAGCTGAGGTGCTATCAACCACAGTCTCAACAGGTGTCGTTGTGATTTTTACTGGCACATCTTCGAGGTTTTCACTGATCAAGCAGCCTTCAGCACCAAGCTTTACAACAACGGTTTTGACACCGAGTGCATGCAGTCTTTTTATGGTGTCTTGCGGCGTTTGATCGCTCCACAACAGTTGTTCATCATCGAACGTGACTAGGGCTATATCGGTCGTTTTATAGCCCAATAGATAGCACTCTTTTTACTGTGGCTTTTGAACCTGACTTGAAGAGGTTTAAGCGGTTGCAGATGCTAGGGGGGTCATCTGCAACGCCTAATATTTGGGATGTGTGGCTGCTATTTACCCACGAAACCGTTGTACAACATGTAAAGGTGCGCTGCACTCCAAGAGAAGTTATTCGCGCCCTGAACCTCACCCGTTTCTGGGTTGTAGTTTTCCTGAATCGGGGTAGCTTCTGTTAAGCCTTGCGCATTTTTGAATAGCTTGTCGACCATTTGACGCGCTTCCACACCGTATCCATAGTTGTCCATACCGCGTACACCAAAGTAGAACTGATCCAGCCACACGCGACCACGCCAGTAAATGTCAGGGCCGTAAGCGGGGTTGTCCATTGATGCCGTACCTAGCGGAATCTTAGGTGAGTTAAACTTGCTGGTATTTAGCATGTTCTCTACGACTTTATCCGCATGTTCTTGCGTCGCTGCGTTGTTGAATAGTGGTGACCAACCTTCAGGCCCCATACCGCGCTTCACCAGTACAGGACCTGCACATTGGTTAGGGAGTCCATTTGGTACCACTTCGATATCGTAGTAGAAGCCTGTTGACTTATCGTACATACAACGGTTGATGTACTCTTTGGTGTCGGATGCTTTTTCTGCAAACTCAGCGGCTTTGTCGGCTTTACCCAATACGTCGGCAATTTGTGATAGGTATAGGTTGTCTGAGTACCAGTAAGAGGCTTGGTCTACCGACTCTTGCATCAATGAATAACCTGATAAGTTGTTTGAATCGTCCGTGTTCTCGTTGAACTTCACTTCCCAATCTTTCTTCGCCTGAGCCAGTTTGTTCATGTTCCCAACCGAGTCATCAAGGTAAGTCACCACTGAACCGTCTGTACCCATAGCCATGTCATACGTATTGTCGAAACCATTAGTGTCATGAGCGTAGCGACCCATTTGGTCTATCACTTCTGCTTCTTTTTGCGTTGGTTGCTCTGCCATGCTTTGTAGGTTGTCGATGGTGTCGATAAAACCGAACACGCCTGCGTTATCACGCCCCGACTCCCAACCCGCTGCGACTTTCGCTGGGATACTCATCGCTGTGTAATCACCAGAAGTCAGCAATTCATTGTACTTCTCTATGCTAGTTTCTTTGATCCACTGGTCGCCATTAACTTCGTCTTTGTATTGGAACTTCATATCGTCAACAGACGCATCTGATCCCCAAGAACCGTCATTCACGTCACCTGCGAAAACCGTGTGGATTGGGTCTTTTGCCGCGCCATATTCTGGTATTCCGTTCTTGTTGGTATCACGAGCACGTAACCACCAATCGTGGAACGCCACTAGCTTCGGATACATTTCTTCCAGCCATCTTTGCGCTTCTTCTGGACGATTATGTTCGTCTTTCAGAGCGGTATACACTTCCCATACCGCCCATGCTGCCAGTGATGGTTTGGTATTTCGTTCATTCCAGTTCAGGCCATCGGTCGCTTGAGGGAATACTTTTTTGTATTCCGCTGACATGCCTTCCCAGCGTTCTGCTGGTAGGTTGTATGTCACAACATCAAGCAGGTAACCTTCATCCCAAGGGCGTACTGGATCATCAGATTGCACTTGGTATTGGAATACAGTACGAATGTTTTCCATCGCTACATCTGGGTTGAAGTGTGACATTGCGTAAGCTTGCTTCCACGTATCCCACGGCCATGTCATGTTGCCCGAGAAGTAAGGGGCCGTAACGGAAGGTGTAACGGTGTCGTGATCAATTGCACCCGCAGCACCACGCCAGTTCGCGTTTAATGTTTCCATTGCTTTTACTGCAACAAACTCATGTTCTTTTGAAGCCGCATCGTTGGTGAGACCGTTTTCTAGGTATTCTTCCCAACGCATGGCTGAATCGTGCATGTAACCTTTTGGATCGGCCATCACCTTATTCAGTTTTCCAAACTCAGACGCTTGCTCTTTGGTGTTTTGAACGTGAGTGTAAGCCGTGTATAACGTGATCTCTTCGCCATCGCCTAGAGAGGCCGTTTGCACGAAACCTTTCTTGTCATCATTGATGGTAGAAGTTTCTGGTTTGATAGAACGTGTCACTTCGAACTTTGAATCGCCAGATGTCAACAATGACCATGAATCACGAACTGCGCCAAAAGAGACTTCTACACCACTGTCTGTCGCTGTAATTTCACGGGAGTAAGTGGGGTAAGCTTCTTCAACACTACGAACTGTGCTGTCTTCATTCTTGTATGCCGTGCCATCATCAGCACGATAGTTTTGCATCAACTCACCATCCCATTCACCTTGAATATCAAGCGTATTTGGGTTTTTGATGGTGGTTCTTACAAGAGAAGTACGATTAGTCACAAAACGCATTTCTAGCTCGGCTTCAATACCGTTCTCGCCAGTATACTTTTGGATCAACGCGCCAGGTTGTGAGTATGCGTCTGTCAGTTTAAGTGGCATAAGCTTACCATCGACAGTCAGAGCCAAACGGTCAAAACGTGCAGCCATGAATGACACGTATTCTTCGGTCAGCAGTGCTGTACCACCAAGAGTGATTTCACCGCCTTTGGTGTCTAATGTGTGGCCGTGCCATGAACCGTTATCGAACATTGGAATGTAGCGCAGGTGACCGCCGTGTAAATCACGTAATGCCACTGGTACCCCAGCACGATCGATGGTGTTGTGGAATTCGGCCGCTTTAAGTGGAGCATCTATATTCGAGCTATTATCACTACTGTTGCATCCGCTTAGCGTTAGAGCAACTCCGACAGCAATCGCACATAGAGACGTTTTAAACTGCATGTTATATCCTTAATTTATTGATTTTTGAACCTGATCAGGCGAAAAAAGGTCGAGACATGCCCTGCCGAGTTTCGTGATGAAGATTTAGCCTTATTTATTTCACTTATTGGTATCAGAAAAGATCGCTTATTTACGTCTGTTCTTTATTTATTCAACTTGTTTAAATAACAAGTAATTAATTATTTTTCGTTTGCCATCGATATGGATTTTAATAATTCACCATCAATATTTGGAATCGTATCAGAAAGAAATATCTGATTGCCTGGTGTGTAGGTCATCAATACATTTCTGAGTCGTTCGCTACCTTCACCATTCTTGTTTTGTACATCAAACTCAATCAGTTTGTTGTATACTTCGTTCGCCAGTTTCTCTTCTTGTTCTTCAGTAATAGCAATGCTTCCCATACAGATAGGGGGGCGCACATCATGGCTGAAAACTTCATTTCGAAAACGTTTAGCGAATAAAGTATCAAGCTTAGAACCTTCTTCAAAAATAAAACGACCTTGATCTTTGAATCGGTATTGGTCATTACCTTTTAATTCAACATAATCCATCATTTCTAATGCGCGAAAATATATGGCGACTGACGTATGGCTCAGTCGGTATTTACTGGCAATATCTTGTGGTGACCATTCTTTTCGTCGTAATAGATACAAAAAGTCAAACAAATATGGGTACTGGTTAAATATTTCACTGTTGATATCGGTGATGAATTGTTCGTTATCTTGCTGTAACTGTTTGCCTCGCATAGATAATTCTACCAAGTCAGTATCTAAATGAGTGGCATACGAAAGTATTTTGTCTAGCCCCAAAGACGTATTGTGCAGTTGCCTTTTAATAGTTGATAGAGGAATTGCCATCCCAGCAGAGAGGTCGGAATAACAAATCCCTTTCTCTTTGATTTTTTCTCGTAAAGCAGCAAGTAAATACGTTGCGGAATTATTCATCTAACAATGCCTGTTTTATTTTTGTCAGCATCCCTGATAATAAATTCAAGAGAATCCTACTCTTGTGATTCTGGTTCCAAACATTTCCAACATTTACTATGAGTTAAATAACTACCAAGCTTGAGATTTTTACTTGTTGCTATCTGTACAAGTTTTACTCAATATTATTAGTTTTTATCTCTTTGTCAGTATGCGATGAGTATAATTGTTTTGATGCATAAAATTAAGTTAACGATGGTTTTTAGTAAAAGTTTTCTTTAGAGAGGTTAATTTATTAGGTGGGAAGTATCAAAAAGCTGTACTTAGGAATTTAGTCTAGCTTGATATCACAAAATATTCGCGAGTGACTGGTATTTCATTGAGTTGGTGACCAGTGAAAACCTTGTTATAAGGAGTGAGGAGGTTAGTTAAATAGAGAGTGGAATTATTGAAGCGTAATCATATTATATAATTATGTTCTAAATTTTTATGTATTTATTCTGTTTATTGTTAGACCTGAAAACTATTTGATGCCTCACCATTCTCTTTCTTTCTTTCTTTCTTTCTTTCTTTCTTTCTTTCTTAGTTAGGTAGGGGGAAGGGCGATATTACATACAATTAGCTAATAAAAAAGCACGCCCAATAGGACGTGCTTCGAGTGTTTGAACTTTGTTAGTAGCGAGCTACATAGCTAAGTTTTCATTTCTTAATTTGGTGAGCACTTTTAGACGCTTTGTATACTCTTTTTGGAACTCGTCTGGGTCAGCACCTTCAGATACTTGAGCGTACACTCGCATCTTGTTGCCGCCGTAGATCTTAGCAAGATCATCGTTGCTGTAACCGCGTTTCCACAGTTCATCAGTAATCGCCGCTAGGATCTTCGACAGTTCACCATTACCGGTAGCGCCTTTGTTGAATGCCTCAATCATGTAGCCGCCATCGTCGTACATTTTCGCGTTCTTGGTTGCGAAATCCACAACCATCGCGGTAGAGAACATATCATCAGTTGCGATACCTACGTGGTCAACGCCTACCAATTTCACGTAGTAATCGATCATATCAGCAGCTTGCACTGGAGAAATATCTTCAGGCCAAACGCCATCCATCATCCATTCAGTGAAGGTTGGGGCAACGTAACCACCAGATTTAGCCGCGCGTATCGCTTCATCGTCAGGAATAGCACGGTAGCAACCTTTTGGCGTTGCATCTGGCTCACTCTTATAAAGTCCAGCAGGCACAGAGTGCGTGTAGACAAATGGGGTCCCAGGATACTTCTCTTCCATGTAATCCATCGCGTCATTTGCTGTCTTTGAGCCCGTGTGGCTGAGATCGAGAATGACCTGATACTCGACCATCGAATCAATAACAGACTCTCCCCAAGGTGTTAAGCCTATATCTCTACCGTTAAATGCTGCTAATTGCCCTGAACCTGTTCTGAAAATGTCGTTGTACGCCAAGATCATGCTTTTTAAGCCCATATCTTTTAGAATCGCCATTTTTGTCACATCTTCTTCCAAAATAGTGGCGGTTTGGCTGTTCCAAAGTACGGCGGTTTTGCCTTCGGTGTGCGCTTTTTCAATGTCATTATTGGAATGCGCGATGATGAAATTATCAGGTTGTTTTGCCATCGCAGAGCGGTGTTTATGATGGTGAAACAAGAAGTCATCAAAGTTGTGATCAGCAGCGGTAATGGTGTATTCATGCCCTGTAATACCTGCATCACGAGCATCTTGGAAGTAATCCAACAGTTGTTGCTCGTCCTGCCAACCTGCACCATAAGGGCTCGCGAGCATACCAATGACAATGGTGTCTTGAACAAATGTTTTAGCCTTGTCTGATGCAGGCCAGATCTTACTCTCAACACTTGCCTGTGCAACACCAACACTCATTGCAATGCTTGCTGCTACTAACGTTATCTTTTTAAACATGAAAACCTCTCAATTACGGGCTTAAGTCCATTTATATTTATGCCTAGATTTAATAGTAGACCCTGACGGTATCGTCGAGTTATTTAAATTGATAACCCTGTCATACTTTGTAATCAAAGCGTTACGTCCTGAATTGTGATTTCGCCTTAATGCTAAAAACTTAAAGCGCCTCTTGTTAACTTGAGGTAATAGTAGCTAAGCTAGAAAAGTAAAATGTGCATTTTGCGCCACTGAACTTAGACTGGTATTGATGAAAAAATTGATGCTGATATTGGGTTGAATTGTGGATTTGACCTGTTTTGAACAAGACAAAGGAATTGTGAACTGATGCTTGAGTTACCATTGATTGCGAAGAGTGTTGTGAGTCATTTTCAGCAGTGCGTGCGAGAAGATCAGTCATTAGTTCCATATCATGCCGCGATAGAAGCGCTCGCAGTTCAAGTGAGCATGCCATTCTCAATGGATACTTCAGCTGCTCAATATGTCTCGTTTAATGTGTTTACGCAGTTCTTAGAGGGGGTGAGGAATATATTACCATCTGAGGTGTTTGTTTCTTCGTTATTAGGCAGTGCTCAACGTGCCGCTCTCGAACTCGATTTTTCTAACCTTTTAGCTCAAGATTTTCTGTCTCTTTTTCCGTTTGAACAATGGTCAGTCGAATCGTCTTCACAGTCATTAAATCTTTCATTTTTAGTATCTAATAGCTCGCTCAATGGTATTGAAGCCGAGCTGTTTTTGATCGTTTATAGCCACACTTATTTCAAAACTCAGCAGACTGATATTGATAAGCCAATTCGCTACGACTTAGTTTCAGTGTCGGCTAGTGCGTTAAGTGAGCTGAGAATACAAACGGAAACACCACAGTACTTAGGTCAAACTGAGGCGTGCATTTCGTATAACCCCATTGGTCGAGATTGCTCAATCAAAGCGGTATCAACGGCTACTACTTCTACCATCAAGGTGACACAAGCATTACTTCCTTATATCGGTCGAGTAGATGTAGATTTGGTCTCGTTTGGTCAGATAAATCGAATGGGTAAGCGTACAATCCAAAGAGCGCTTAGTGAAGAGGGGACGACCTTTCGAACCATTAAAGAGGCTCTGTCTTTTGAATTCGCCAAGCGCGTGATGACTGAGCAAGATTATTCGATCTCAGATATTGCGCTTCACTTGGGATACGCAGATGCCTCACAATTTATAAGAGCGTTTAAGCGAGCAAATGGGATTACACCTTATCAATGGAAGAAAGGCCATGTTGAGTGATAAACATGGCCTTTCTTAGATTGCTTCTGAACTAGTCGCTTTGTTGCTCAGTATTCAAATGCCGAATCAACTTGGCTGGCGTGCCACCGTATAAGCAGTCTGGTGGTACATCACTGTTAACCACTGAGTTCGCCGCGATAACAGAGCGAGCACCAATCTTTACGCCTTGGTTGATGACCGAGTTTCCACCAATCCACACATCGTCTTCGACTGTGATAGGTAGGCAGAAAGTTTCCCACTTACGGCGGCTGAGATAATCCAGTGAGTGAGAGGCCGTGTAAAATTGGGCACTTGGCCCCACCAATACATTGTTACCGATCTTGATGTTCGCACCATCTAGCATTACTACGTTCATGTTGATAAAGGTGTTGTCACCAATTTCGATGGTTTTGCCAAACTCACAATGAAAAGGGGGACGGACAACGCTGCTTCCTACTTTACCAAACAGATTAGCCTGAAGATTTGGTAGCTGAGTATCGTCTGAACATTGATTCAAGTCTGATAGCGCCTTGCTGGCGTGAGTGCGCATGTGGTCTATCTCATGGTCTGCGCCATCAAAAATCTCGCCGGACAGCATTTTCTCGAGTTCTGTTTTCGTTTTCATCGCTTGCACCTCACTAGTCAACATGGGTACTAGAATACGGATAATTGGACATAAAAAAAGAGAAAAGCCTAAGCCTTTCTCTTCCTGTTTTTATTCAAGCTAGCCATTAATTTCGCGTTGTCCACGAATGCATAGATGAACAATAGTAATAATTATTGTGTGATGACTAGCTAAATGGGCAACTCACTTATTTGTCTACTCATTAGATCGACTCGAAACTCTTTACCCATGAGCTCGTACACATTGAATTGAACCATATTCCAATGTTCTTCAAAGTTGTATTCAAAAATACTGTCGCCTGTTTCTAGGCTTTGGGTGAGTGTCCACTCGTGATGACTTAGAATGAGTAACTTTGATTGCGATCTATTGAAGAGGTCGTTAATGCCGATAATTCGTCATGAAACGTTTTTAACCTATCTCTACAAGCTGTCCAGTCTGCAAATTCGACGACAGACCAATCTTCTTGAGGCTCACCACATACGTCGTTGTATGAAGCGCAGCCCGAGGTAATCAGTAATAAGATGACACTTGAAAGTTTTGGTACTAGATTCACGTTCTTGTCCGGTTGTTTGGTTTGCAACCAGAGTAAGTCACTTCGCCGTCAGGTTATAATCACATCTGTAGGGTTAGATCCTCATATTGTCGGGCATGAATGCACAGCGATTCTATTAGTTTGCTTCGAATAGGCCCACTTTGCGATTGGTTCATGGACCAAATAGCTAATGGAAATCTAAGCTTTGTATTCAGTTCTTCAACGTTGAGTTCAATGAGTTTTTCGAGTTCTAATTCGTTTTCGACAATGTGTGCGGGTACAACAGCCCAACCTTCACCTAACGTCAATAGTGCGATGAAAATACTAATATTTTCTATTTTTTGGATATTGGGAGAAACGATGATTTTCCTAGATATATCGTTGTAGTCTTCAAGCAGTATCTGACGATGTACACCTAGATCTCGTGCGTTTAGCTTTTGTTTTGAATTAGGGAAAAAAGATGGGCTTGCGACCACCTTGAATGGCATGCTCATTAGATGTACATAGTCTGTGGAGCTTGCGCCTTGGGTATTGTTATCTAGCAGAACAATGCCCAAATCAGTCTCTCCCGTTTGTAGATAATCCCTTGTTTGATCAGTACTTCGATGAAGCCAGTGCACATTTACATAAGGATATTCTTTTCTTATATCCATCATTACGGATGCAATCATTTCTGATGGAACCAATCCGCTATGGTAAATCGTAATGTTACTCTCAACGCCTGACTCAATAGTCATGCATAGATTTTCGAATGCTATCGAGCTGTCATTAAGGCTTTTGGCGTGCCGAAACAGTGCATGACCATGCTCAGTTAACACTGGGAATTTTCCATTGCGGTCGAACAAAGTCATGTTCGTTTCGATTTCTAGATTACTAATGACCTGACCAAGCGTTGTTCTGTGCTTGTTTAAGTGCCTAGCAGCTGCACTAAACGAACCTGTCTCGACAACGGCAACAAATGTCCGTACCTGCTCGTAACTAATATTCATGTGATGATCAAACCCTGCAGAAATGATTTCTATGTGACACTAGTCTTTGACACCTTGCTCGTCATTATTTTTAAGTGAAAAGAGTGATAGATGATGTGAAAAGGGTCGGTATCAATTGGGTGCCAATGCTTATATTCTCGACTTTTTTATTCCATTTAATAGAACAAAAAAAAGCTCTCAAAAAATTGAGAGCCTTAAATGCATTATCTGCCTAAATACATTATCTGCCTAAATACAAGGTTAGGCAGCTTAAGTTATGTTTCGTAAATTAGATTTGCTCAACGAAACCCATTAGGTGCTGTTTCACTTCGTCTGAAGCAAAAGCGCTGTCTACAGAGTATTTGTAGATCTCTGCGTAGTCTTCTTGTGTTAGACCGAACGTTTCACACACACGCTTCACTTCGTTGGTCATGGTTGTGTTCGACACAGTACGGTTGTCTGTGTTGATAGTCACAACGATGCCGTCTTTCTTGAATTCAGCAATTGGGTGGTCGCTGAATTTGTGAATACACTTAGTTTGCACGTTACTTGTTGGGCAAGTCTCAAGCGCAACTTGTTTCTCTTTAACGATGTTGTACGCGTCTTCGTTACCTTGGATGTGAACACCGTGGCCGATACGCTCAGCGTCAAGCAGTGTCACTGCATCGTAAACGTTCTGACCGTGCCATTGTTCACCAGCATGAACTGTAATGCGGTAGCCTTTTTCAAGTGCGTATTGCGTGTACTCAGGGAATTCAGCGCAGAAGCCCGGCTTTTCACCACCCGCAATATCAAACGCAACCACGCCTTTACCTAGGTAAGGTTGGCCTGCGTCGATCACGTCTTTGATAGAATCTTTCGGGAACATACGAAGTACAGACATAATGTAGTTGCCCTTGATGTCGTATTTCTCTTCTGCGCGCTTCATGCCTTTTACTGCACTTGCAATGATCGTATCAAGAGACAAGCCCTTGTTTACGTGCAGGATTGGTGCGAAACGAACTTCTAGGTACTTAACGTTTTCTAGTGCAGCGTCTTCGTAAAGCTCGAAAGAGATACGCTCAATCGCTTCTTCAGTCTGCATTACTTGTAGTGGCAGGCTGAAACAAGCCAGATACTCATCTAGGTTTTTACAATCTTCTGGCACCGTTAGAGATTGAACAACCGCGTCGCGATCTTCAGGTAGTTCGATATTGTACTGTTTTGCTAGGTCAATAATCGTATCTGGGCGAACACTTCCGTCTAGGTGGCAGTGTAAATCAATCTTTGGTAATGCTAGAAAATCCATGAGTATTCCTTAATTCTATTATTATTTGAGCGTGTTAACTCACATGCGCTAAATCTACCAAGACCATGATATGATTTAAAGTGACAATTAATCATCATTAACCTGAATTTAGGGAATATCATGGTAGATGTTAAAAGCTTACTTAAATGCGACATGAATTTGCTACTTTGCCTACATGTTCTTATTGAAGAACGAAGTGTGAGTAAAACAGCAGAGCGACTCTTTTTGAGCCAGTCAGCGGTAAGTAAACAGCTCACTAAGCTGAGAGCTTTGTTTGATGATCCGCTATTTGAGCGTGAATCCAAAGGGCTATTTCCCACACCCAAAGCACTCGCGTTAGCGCCTAAGATCCATCAAATCCTACTGCAAATCGAAAAGCTGACCGTTCCCGAAGTTTTCGACCCTAAAGACAGTGGGCGTACCTTCACTATAGACCTTGTCGAAACCGCCTACACGGCGATTTATCCGCACTTTATGCCGACTGCGCTCGCGGATGCGCCTCACATTACCGTTAACAGTTCAACGTGGAGCAGCGACAGCTTCAAGCGATTATTAAAGCGTGAAGTGGATTTTGGTATCGGTATTTTTGAGCTAGATGAGCGCGCTTCTACCCACGTGCAGTGTATTCCTGATGCACTTGACTACGTCGAGCTGTGCTTGGATTACTCGGTGTGTTTGATGCGTAATGACCATCCTGCGTTGCAAGAGGAGTGGAATCTCGACACCTTTTTGAAATATCGACATATACAGTTGGTGACAGGAGGTGCGGGTGACTGGCTATTGATGGAGGTGCTCAATTCTAAGCAACTGGAGATCAACAAGGCGGCTAACGTTTCAGATATCACCAGTGCCATCAAGCTGTGCAAGCAGAGCGACTTGTTAATGTGTTATCCATACAACTCGGTACGCGATTACATTGATAGCGGAGAGTTGGTGATGAAGCCTGTTCCGGTCGATTTGGTACCGGGAGGTTTGTTCCTATTGTGGCATAAATACTTCGATTCAGAACCGAGCCACAAATGGTTGCGCGATCTGATCGTCAATAAGACCCAAGACACTCAGATGTGAATTATTAACTGAAGTATTCAAAGAAGTGAAAGATTTTTCGCTTTTTTTTCGTCTTTTTAGAATGGGCATCGTCTTAGTAGAGCACTTAATTCCAGTTAATAGTGAGAGACTAAAATGAATCCAATGCTCACGTCATTGATTCCGCAACAAATTATTGAAGATACGTGTGAGTGGGCACTCATGCACGGCGTCGCGTTTCGACAAGCTGACAATACCGCGAGACATTGCCCGTTCAGTTTGGCTCCAATGACCATGGAGCGTAAGGTTTATGAACACTTGTTGAAGGTAACCCCGCTGATTACCAAGTTAATCAGCAACGTTTCGGAAGACCACGGTTTTCTGCAATCATCTTTGAGTGATGTAGCTAAGGCTGATCCGTTTTTTGGTCGCTTGATGGAGTTGCATCAACAAGCCCATGGCGAGGTGTCTCATCGACTTTATCCTGCTCGCCAACCGTTGTTATTAATGCGTACTGACTTCATGGACGATCGCCAACACGGTGCGAAAGTGATCGAGTTTAATGGCATTGCTGCAGGTATGGCACCTTTTGGTCAGCGCGCAACAGAATTCCACTCATTCATGCAAAACCAATGGCCAAACGTTTATAACGATTGGTTAGAAGACCCATCTGCAACGCCGGCTGAAAACCAAGGTTTAACCCAGTTGGCTTATGGTATCGCTAATGCTGCAAGGCAAGTGAAAACCGACTTTAAAGAGCAAGATAAACCGGTTTTCTTGATGGTGGTGCAGAAGAACGAAGACAACGTATATGACCAACATTTGCTTGAAGTTGATCTGCAAAAACAGGGCATTCGCACGGTTCGTCGTACCTTTGAACAATTGAGCTGTCAGCTTTCATCGGGTGATAATCAACGCTTGATATTGAAAGATGTCGGCGCGGTTGATGTGGTGTACCTAAGAGCGGGCTATCAGTATTCAGATTACTGGGCTCCCGAGCTAGATGAGTCGGTTTGTTGCCACACGCTAAGTCAGACTCGCTTGTTTATGGAGCAACACCATGTCGCAATGAACGCGACGATAAGCCAGCAATTAGCGACCAGTAAAACCATGCAAATGTTATTGACCGTGATGCCTGCAGCAGAATACGCACGTTGGGGTTTAACGCTAGAAGAAGCCGAACTGGTCAAGAGTGTTCTGGCTGATATGAAGCCTATCACCAGTGAATCGATTGAATGGTTTAACACACAAGCTGATAAGCAAGAGTGGGTGTTAAAAAACCAAGGTGAGGGCGGTGGCCATTGTGTTTTTGGTGATGATATCAGCGAACAACTGAGCCTGCTTAAACCAGAAGAGTACGACGCGTGGGCATTGATGCAGCGCTTGTACCCGCATGAGCGTGACGTGCCGACCATTGCTGTGCGTGACACTCAACAAACGCTAGTGACAGATTTAGTCAGCGAAGCTGGCCTATTCACCGCTTACTATCAAGGCAAACCAGTTACCGAATTGGACGGTTACGCGGGCTACTTGATCCGCAGTAAACCCGCCAGCGAAAATGAAGGCGGGATCCACAGCGGTAAAGGGATTTTGGATTCTTTAACACTGATTGAATCCTAATTTCACTAAGCATTAATCTAGTGGTTTTGATAATTTAAATCCCGCATCTAATAATTGGATCCGGGATTTTTTGTTTATAGGACGACAAAAAGATCTCATTGACACGGGTAGAGTGATCGTTCTACTCTGTGGGTAGAGCAATCATTCTACCTGTTGTTATACCTATAACTGTTACTTACTACGATTGGTATTCAGTATTAAGAGAGCACTATGTTGAGAGAACAGATTGCAGCAAGCCTTGAAGTGGCGTTTAGCCAGCAAGGTTTTGCGGAGCCGAGCGTTGCACAGCTGAAAACCGCGTGCAACGTGAGCCTGAGAACCTTGTATAAACATTTTCCTTCAAAAGAAGCGATGATTGTCGGGGCGTTAGAACATCGTCATCAGCGCTACTTGAGTCTGCTGTTGGAAGATTCCCCTCGCTCGGGCTATCAAGCGATTACTCATATCTTCAACAAGCTTCAACAGTGGATGGAAGAGTACGCGCCGCACGGTTGTTTATCTATGAACGCACTGGCTGCTTTTCCTGACAACGAACTAATTAACCAAGCCGTAATCGAGCATAAGAAAGAAGTTCAGGCGTTAATGGCTAAGCAAAGCCAAAGAGAAGACCTCGCTTCAGAGCTCTTTTTACTTCATGAAGGCGTATCAAGCGCGTGGCCAGTATTGGGCGAAGAAGCAGTGACATCGGCACAGAATATGGTGACAAAATTACTCAAGGAAACAGTATGAATTTTGAAGTGCCAAAAACAATGAAAGGCGCAGAGATGTTAGGGCACGGCGGGGCAGAAATGCTTGGTTACCGTGAAGATATCGCTGTTCCTCAAATTGAACCTAATGAAGTGTTAATCAAGGTGATGGCCGCAGGCGTGAACAACACCGACATCAACACGCGAATCGGTTGGTATGCAAAAAGTGATGACTCAGACGATGCTAGTTGGTCTGGCGAAGCGTTGAAATTCCCTCGCATCCAAGGTGCCGATGTGTGCGGTTTCATCGTAGCCGTTGGTAACGAAGTCTCGGCTGATCGTATTGGCGAGCGTGTTCTGATTGAGCCTTGTTTGACCGAGGTTTATGGACAAGATTTACCACAGCCATGGTATTTTGGATCTGAGTGCGATGGCGGTTTTTCTGAATACACCAAAGTAGCAGCAAAGCACGCTTACGCGGTGAACAGCACCATGTCGGATGTTGAGCTAGCGTCTTTCCCATGCTCTTACTCGACGGCAGAGAATATGCTGACTCGCGCCAACGTGGCTGAAGGTGATCGCGTGCTTATCTCTGGCGCATCAGGCGGTGTGGGCTCTGCGGCTATTCAGCTAGCAAAAGCTCGCGGCGCGTATGTTATTGCCATCACTAGCCCAAGCAAGAACCAACAGTTACTTGAACTTGGCGCTGATGAAGTGATTGCTCGTGATGCGGATTTGGTTAAAGCGCTAGGCGAAAGTAGCGTCAATGTGGTTATCGATTTGGTGGCAGGTGACAAGTGGCCTGAGTTCCTTGAAGTGCTGAAACCACATGGTCGCTATGCTGTATCTGGCGCAATTGGTGGTGCGATGGTTGAGCTTGATGTCCGAACTTTGTATCTCAAAGATCTCAGCTTTTTTGGTTGCACGGTTTTAGAGCCACAGGTATTCCAAAATCTAGTCGACCGTATTGAGAAGCAGCAGATTGGCGCCATCGTCGCAGAGTCTTACCCGCTGGCCGATATTCATAAAGCGCAAGATGAATTCTTAAAGAAAAAACACGTTGGTAAGATCGTGTTGGAAGTCGCTCAGAGCTAACTTTAGACAGTGTCTCGCATCTAATCTATGTAAGAGCGAGCCAGTATCATGTGCTCGCTTTTTTGTTTCTGGCGAATACAGGAGGCCTAGTCTCGCAGGCTGTTGAGTAACAGATCCTATACAGCTGAAAAGTTAATGATTCATTTGTCACTGTGTGGTTTATTAATTAACTGTGCGATAATCACCGCCGTTATATATCCCTATCTATGTTGTATTCATCTAGGAGCCGTATTGATGTTTAAAAGGGTATTGCAGGCACTATTCTCGCCTTTTGTTGATTCAAAAAACAAACCCTCTGCAGAGCCTGTCCAAAAAGAGCAACAACAAACCGTTGCTACTGATTCTGTTCGGTCTTCAATCTTTGTTCCGCCTTCTTCAGCTCAACCATCATCATTAATCGTCGATAATACGCTTAGCCTTCACGATGGTGAGTTCCTTGATTATTTGTTTGGAGAGTCTCGTCTTCGAACGGAGTCAGACCCATTTAGTGATTTTGTCGCTTGTCAGATCGAACGTTTGATTCGCTCTCCAAAAGCTTTGCTTAATGAACTGCCAGTGATGCCAGCCTCGGTGACCACGTTAATGGCAGAATTACAGAGTGATGAGTTTGATGTCGATGCTTTGTTAAGAGTGATTGAGCGCGAGCCGAGTATGGCAGCCGATGTGATTAAACTGGCTAACAGTGCTTTCTATAAGCGTGGTGAAAAACAGGTTACTGACCTAAAAACAGCATTCCTAAATATGGGTTCTCAAGGGCTTGTTGAAGGAGTAGTGAATAGCTACATGAAGAACTTCACGCCGGGGAACAATATTTACTGGCGTCACTTCGGTGAGAAAATTTGGAATCACAGTGTTCAGACGGCGTCGTTTTCTAAGGAGTTGATGAAAGACTCTTCATCTCAAGAAGATCAAGCAGCGGCGTACTTTGTTGGGTTGATTCGAAATTTAGGCAAGATGATCATTTTCCAGGTGATGGTAGAAGCCTTCAAGCATGTAGATCCTTCTGTTCCGCCTAACTCGTTGGCATTGAAGCGCCTGATGAACAGCTACTCTATTCGCCTGACTTACACTATTGCTAAGTACTGGGAGCTGCCAGAATCTGTGTTGACCGCAATTGGCTACCAAGAGTCGAGCCGATACGAATGCACACCACTTGGTCAAGCTGTGTTTGAAGCTAACTACTTGAGTGAGTTGTACTATTTACTGGAACAACAAACGATTGAAGTCGAGCAATTTAAGCGCAGATGCAAAGATATACTGATGTCTCCGGCTGCATACAAAGTGGCTAACCGGATTTATAAAGAGTCTGAATTGGCGCTAGTAGGATAATAACGGCTGGCGTTGGCTAGGTTGATTCTGAAGTCGTCATAAAGCTGTATTTTCTAAATGGTCTTACTAAGCAGTAAGACCATTTTGTTTCAATTATCGATTAAGGGATCTTAGCCAGTTCTTGCTTTAATTTATCGATTTTACGCAGTTCTTTTTCGACCTTACCCTCATACTTTCGGATTTTATCCGCTCTTTCATCTCTTTTTGCTTCTTTTAAGTCGGCTTGGTATTCAGCCAAATCTTGTTCATTGGATTCAATCTTCTCACGGAGATCATCCTTCAAGCCTTCATTGGTGCAGTTTTCTTTCGCGGCTTTTAACGCCGTGGTTAATCGCTCCACTTTGTACTGATTATCGTACTGCTCCGCTTTCTTTATTTGATATTCGATCTCACAGAATTTCTTTTCACAACCAGTTAGTGCGTCGCATTGGGTGCCCGCCATGCTGTTAAAAGAGAATGCGCAAAGAAACAGTAATGAGCCTGTTAGGTGTCGAGTCATGGTTTACCTTCTTATTGGATCTATTTAGTCTGTACTTATATTTGTTGAGTCTCACTTCGAGAGTACATTAGCACCCCATTTCTTTGCTATTGGCAGGGGAGTGTTAAAGATAAGTCGCTGTGCTTAATGACTTATTTTGAACACGACTAGATTTACAAATGGCTAATCCACAACTTATCGAGCTCACACCAACCGAAACCATTCACTTGCGCGCCGTGTATCTTTTCAGAAACCTCTAAGTTGAACGCTTCTTGCTTGAGCTCAACCACAACCCCAGAGTCATGCAACCAATGCCGAAGCGCCAACAGTTCATTCATCGCTAACTCAACGTTGGGCTGGTTTGTTACTGAGGCTAAGCCGTGTTCGATTTTCTCTAGCATCTCAGCAGGCAAAGTTAATTCCTCAAACGGGAAGCGAGTGAAAAAGCTTAACCACGAAGTGAAGGTGTCGTTCTCATCAATAATGCTGCACAACGCGACGTCTTTGGTAGTTAGGTAGTTAGCTAGGTAGGTCCCATATTCCACGCTGGTTTTGTGGTCGCCAGACATTGACAACTGATCGAAAAGGGCTTGGCATTCAGAGGTGTCTTCAACGGTGAACTCACGAACGGTTGAAGACAACATCGGGTTTTGAATCTTAAAGAAGGTTGAGCCGAAATCCGGTTGGAAAGAATGGTCATCGCCACGCACGGTGGTCGTCTTTTCGGGCAGTTTCACGCACACCTGATTTTGAGCGCAGGCTTTGCTTTGTGCCCATTCAGGATAAACCCACAATTCGACCCGATTGAGAATGGGCGTGCTGTGTGAATAGGCGTTATTACGGCTCAATCTCAACATATTGCTTGAGAAGATGTTTAATGAGAACGCGCCAGATCCAATCAGCCTATCAGTTGGTGATGAGGGATCAAATACGGAGGCTTCAGCTCTGGCAAGTAGGCGTGGTAAGTGCCAATCAGGTTGATTCAGTTTCACGACAACCACATTACCTGCCGCGATAGAGACCTCATCAATATGCTGATAACAGCGACGCCATATTTTGCTTTGGCAGAGAGAGTTAAGGTTGCGTGCTATGTCTTGAGGTTCAAGCGTTCGACCGTTATGAAAGCGAACATCATTGCGAATCTGAAAGTGCCACTGTGTAGCACCTAGATTAGGCTGCCAATGATAAGCCAAATCTCCGCTGAGTTTACCGTGCTTAACGGAGGTTAGGCGTTGGCAAATATGCATCACTAAGAAACGTTCGGTTCGTCTAAGTACTCGTTGAGGGTGAAGAGCCTCGAGCTCTCGGTGAAACGGGATATACGCGATATTTTGCGCCGACGGATTGGTGCTGCTTAGAAAGGCTTGCAACTCAGCGCCAGCATTACGGCCGTTGAAGTTTAAGGTGCTAAATACCTGTTCTATGTTGCCTGCGTCAGCTTGGGTTTGTGCGTATTGGTAACACGCCTCAATGGGCTCAACCAGACACGTCAGCAGTGCTTTCTTACTTCGGCCTGAACTGGCTTGCCACTCAATCCAGCCTTGCGCTGTCATCGCTTTGAGTAAGGTCTGAACATGACGTTCACTCACGTGCAGCAGTGTGGCCAGTTGGTTGACCTGACAATGTGATACTCCAGGCCCAAAAGCCTGAAATATCTTTTCATACAGTTCAAGCTTACGCTTAAGGTTGCCCAATTTGCTTTTCCTAACGACGAGGTTGAGTTAAATGTGGATAGCCAGAGTCAATGAGTGCGTTTTCCATCGTGTCGAGAACTCGAGAGGTTATCTCTGAGCTTAGGATATTCGATTCAGTTTTGCCTTGAAGCACTAAACCTGAAAAATGGTCGATTTCAAATTCGAACCCATTGCCCGTCACTCGTTTGTTGATGGTCGACTTCTGCCCTTGATGTTCAATCTCAATAAAGGCCGGATTCCACCATTTTTCGTGAATGGTGATCTTGGTATCTGGCCCACTCAAATGTGCTGACCGGGGAAGATTTTGCACGGTTGATGCCGATATCTTACCGTTCATATCACCAGAGAAGGTAAAGCACGCGTCGGTATCAACATTCGCCCCCTCATAAAGACACGACATCTCTACCTGAGGTTTTGAAGGGGTCACACCCAGTGTTCGACACAGATCGTAGAAGAACCAAAGCCCATAGACCCCAACATCGAGTGTTGCTCCGCCTGACAAATCCGGATTGAAGATAAACAAATCGGACTCATAGTCGTGATGGTTACCAAAGCTGGCTTCGATTGAATCTATCTGAATGTTGTTATAGACCAAGAATGATTGGAGCTCACGATACGCGGGAAACACCACGGTTTTCATCGCTTCTAACAGCATCACGCCATTTTGCTTGGCGAGGGCTTTCATCTCAAGCCAGTCAGCAAGGTTGGTGAAAGCCGGCTTCTCAACCAATACATGCTTTTTATTCTTTAGAAACAGTTCGGCGAGTGGCTGGTGGTATGGGTGAACCGTAGCGATGTAAACCGCTTCAACATTTGGGTCATTCGCCATTTCTTCATAAGAACCATAAGCCTTGTCGCACCCAAACTTGTTGGCGAATGTGGCTGCGCGTGAGTGATCTCTTGCGGCAACGGCATACAGTTCACCATGCAGACAGTGCTCTGTGACTGCAGTCGCGAATCGATTGGCGATATTGCCTAGCCCTGCGATACCCCATTTAATTTTGCGTTGCGTGTCGCTCATCAGTTGCTCCAAATCGTTGTTTTGTCTCAGTGTACTCAGAGACGTCACATACAAATAGAGAACAGATTTCTCAACCTGTTCTCTATTTATTTTATTCTAGTTGAAGCTCAGGATTAGCTCTGTATGGAGCGTTTCCAATCGGCTAGGGCTTGAATGTGTTTTGGTCCGATGCCACAACAGCCACCGACGATATTCGCGCCTAATGCGTGCCAACGTTTAGCGTAAGTTAAGTAACCTTGACCATCCAGCTCACGCATCTCCTGAAACATATCATTCGCTTCATGTTCGTTGCTGATAGGCGCAAAATTGTTGGCGTAGACACCAATTTCTAAATCACGGCCTAGCTCATCGATCACTTTCTTAGCATCGATAATGGCTTGATCCATCACTTCAGGCACTGAGCAGTTAAACATAATGCCTGTTGCGTTTGATTGGCAGGCAAGTTTGATGGCGTCTGTTACGCTCTCGCCAGAACGAATGTTGGCAAAATCGCCCTTGTTGTCTTCCAAGCTAAAGGCGTAATAACACGGTTTGCTTGATTGCTTGAGTACCGCATGAATGGATTCGAATTCTTGCAGGCTACAGATGGTTTCTGCTATCCAAAGGTCGATGTTTGGATCTTGTGCATCGTAAAGCGTTTGGATGATCGGCGCTGCTTCTTCGACCTTAAACAAGTCTGGTCGGTAGCTGCCAAATGGCGGTGGAATCGCGCCCGCGACTTTCACTGTGTGGGTAGCATTGTCAGCAACTGCTTTAGCTAGTTCGCCAGACAGTGCGGCCAGTTCAAAACCTTGTTGTTCAAAGAGCTCTTCACCCAAATGAAAAGGCACACAGGCGTAGCTATTGGTGATCAAGATTTCAGCACCTGCATCGACAAAGTTTTGATGCGCTTGGCTAACAAATTCGGGTGCTTCAATCAGCGCTTGAGCACTCCAAAGCGGTTGAGAAAATGGCGCGCCAATTTCTTTGAGTTCTCGGCCCATGCCGCCATCAAGTATGGTTAGTGTTTTCATATTCAATACTATCTAAACAATTGCTGAAGTTCTGCCGTCACCATATCAGACAACCTTGTTAGACAGAAGCCATCAAGCCAGGTTCAACTATCGATGAGGGAGTTTCGTTATAGGTGGTCTAGCGGGCTAGTCGTGCCGCTAAAGTGTTGCCCAATAACGTGAGTGTATATCTGAGTTGTCTTAACATCACTGTGCCCCAGTAACTCTTGAACCGTTCTGATATCGGAGCCTGACTTTAGAAGTTGCGTAGCAAAACTGTGCCTGAAAGTATGACAACTAATTCGCTTGTGGCGCAATTTGTTAGAGTTAGTCGCCTTCTTCAGCGTTTTTCGGAGTGCCGAATCATGTAGGTGGTGTCGGCATACTATCCCCGACTCTGGGTGTTGAGTGACGGATTTTGATGGGAATAGGTACATCCAAGCAAGTTGTCGATAGGCACTCGGGTATTTTTTGCCTAATCGTTGAGGCAAAGATGGCCCAAACCCATTCAAGTTATCTTTAGCAAGCAGAACTGCAACTTGTGCAATTTTGTCTTGTATAGCTTCAGTGAGTGAAAAACTTAAAATTGTCACTCGGTCTTTATTTCCTTTCCCATCGTGAACAGTGAGAGACCCTTGTTTTAGGTCTATATCTTGTACTCGAAGCCTCAGGCATTCCGATACTCTCAAACCTGAACCATACAACAAGCGAAAAAACAGTTGATATTTAGGATCTATTTCATTGATCACCGAGATAGCTTCCGAATGATTGAGTACGCTAGGAATTTTTCGAGACCGAGTCGCATAGCTAAACCCTAAGTCTCCTAGAGGTTGCTTAATAAATTGATTGTATAAATAGGCTAGAGCATTGAGCGCTACCTTCTGAGTATTGATGGCGACTTTTTGATGATTAGCTAAATGAGAAAGAAAGGAGACAACTTCAGCGGCATGCATCTGTTCAGGGTGTTTCATTTTATGAAAATGAATGTAGTACTTAATCCAATAACAGTAGGCTTTGATTGTCCTGCGACTATAGCCCCGCATCGTCATATGTTCGCAAATTGCCTGCATGAATTGACTCGCCATATATCCCCCTCACAAAATCTGTACATACAGACAGTTTATTGCTTGTTGAATAATTAATGACTTAAAAAAGAGTGGTTTTTAACTCTGATTGAGCACGAATTTAACGAGAGTTTGATTTTAAGTTATTGATTAATATATAGATTGGTGAGTGGTTAAGAATGAAAACGAGCGTTATATAGGCGGCAATGTGTGCTTGCACGTTTTCACACTTAATGTTTAAACCCACTTTTATATTAAATGCATAGCATTCAGTTGGTTATGAGCGACCTTTTTGATATGTTAAGCGGATGGATTCGTGATTGCACGATATTAAAATGTTAGGTGATAGAGCAACCCGAAAACACTCTCTAAATGGAGTCTCAAATGTATAAAGGATCTTGTCTTTGTGGTGCTGTAAAATTTGAAGTTTCAGGTGCTCTTGAAACAACGGATGCTTGCCATTGTAATCAGTGTCGAAAATGGACAGGACACTTTTTGGCTAGTGCTGAGGTGCCGCGTGATTCATTATCAATTTATGGTTCTGAAAACCTATCTTGGCACCACTCATCTGAAAAAGTTAGACGAGGATTTTGTTCGAAGTGTGGTTCATCTTTGTTCTTTGATCCCCTTGATACAGACAAACACCATTGGACAGGCATATCTCTGGGGGCATTTGATACGCCAACAGGGACAAGTCTTGGGCAACATATCTTTGTTGCTGAGAAGGGGGATTACTATGAAATCACCGATGGTCTTCCTCAAAATGAGCACTGAAAAAGTCACCTAACAAAGGCATCAAGGTGACACGTTACACTCGGCGGTTTTGGTATGGAGTTCAGTGCGCCTGGTAAGTTCTGTGTTGGTGCACCTTATGCCCGGCGTTAGGGTAAGCTCAGACATTTCAGAAATGGAGGCAGTAATTTGGTAGCTGGAACTAAAGGGTATGAAGAAGTCATAGAGTTGTTTGCAGAACTGAGCTTTACGTTACGCTTTGACGAAGTAAACAAAGACTTCCTGTTTTATCTACCCCCAACTCCGTCAAGAGTTTTGGACGCTGGATGTGGTGTTGGACAAAATGCAGCAGCACTCTCCAAGTTGGGTTATGACGTGGTCGGGGTTGAGCCGATGCGTCAGTTTCTTGATAAAGCTATTTCGAATTATAAGCACCTAGATGTTAGTTGGGTTCATGATAGTTTGCCAAATTTAACAAGTATCAATGAAGACGATGGCTTGTTCAGCTTTATTCTAGTCGCTGGTGTTTGGCATCATTTAAATCGTGAGGAACGCCGAGAGTGCATAAGAAGGTTCTCATCATTAATGTTAAAAGGTGGAATTTGCGCAATCTCGTTAAGAAATGGCCCCGCAGGCGCAGGGAAGTGCGTTTTCCCAACGAGTTGTTCTGAGTTAATTAACTATGCTGACGAGCTAGGTTTTAAAGTAGTGTTTCAGTCCGAAAATCAAGCTAGTGTGTTACCACATAAAGAAAGTGTTACTTGGGCTAGAGTGGCACTGCAGAAAATAGCTTAACCTAACAAGTTAATTAAGTGGACTTATCAACGCTCGGCACTCGCGGCTTGGAGTCTGATAGGCTCGGTAAAGTCAGTGGTTACAGCCACTTATTAAGGCGTTATAGGGCTAATAGCTAATTCACAATAATATTGGAGGATTGATGAGTTTACTTGTAGTTAATACTTTCTCGTCAGCTTACGAGTCATGGACAACGAGACATGCAACTCAGCAAGAGAGTATCGAGCATTACAAACGTGAAGGCAGTTTTCTGTCATTCGTTAACGATAAGCTTATAGCGGTAATACGTGAACATTTTTCTGCTGCTGAGTATATGGCACAAAGAGGAGCGGACAATGGGCTCGAAAACCACATTGATCGGTTTTTAGATCAAGATACAAATTATAAGTCGTGGAGATCGCATATGCCCTCTAAGACTCCTCTCTCAATTACAAAGTTTCAACAAAACTATCCTCAATATAACCAATCAGATGTCGACGCAGACATAAATAGTATTGGTAGAACTTTAAGTGATGGGCAATTTTTGTTTCATGGTGGTCTTTGGTTTAGTAGTAGCGAGAATGAAGTTACATTGAGAAAACCATTCTCGACTAGCTTTTGTCCACAAGTAGCTCTGAGAAATGCTGAGTGGGGAGGCAAAGCTTATGATCAAGGTCAAATAGATTTGTTAGTTCTTCGAGTCTCAAATCCGAAGACAAATGTATTTGCATATAAGCGGAAAGGGACAAGGATGGGTAATGAAAAAGAAGTCCTATTTGCTAGTGGGGCGACAGTCAAGTTACGAAACAGAACCTTAGTCCGGGATGATTATGTAGTGGGAAAATATAACCACCCTAATAAGAATGTACCTATTTACGTGATTGAGGTTGATATATCATAGTCAAAAGCCCTATAACAAGATGCTCAAGCAGACAGCTAACGTGTGGCATTTTTGGTTTGGTCTAGTTTAGTGTTTACGGTGGCTTTGCTTGAGTGTCGTGGTGTTAGCTGCTACTTAGCAGAGCGTTATAAAGCACGCATAGAAAGGATTTTACGTGAACATTAGAACCGGAAAATTTTCGGATGTAGCGGGTATCACTGATATTTTTAATTTCTATATTGAACATACAAATGCACGTTTTGAAGAATCCCCATTTTCGTTAGAAAATCGACAACAATGGTTTTCACAGTTCTCACGAGATAGTAAGTATCAACTCTATGTGGCTACTGAAAATGAAGTTCTACTTGGTTTTGCGTGTTCCCAGCAGTACAGAGCGATGACCGCATTTGAAGAAACAGCGGAAGTAACTGTCTATTTGGCGCAAGCAGCCAAGGGTAAAGGTTTAGGTTCAAAGCTGTATTCTCAACTGTTTTCATCTATTCACACGTACGGTATCCATCGAGTATTGTCAGGTATTGCGTTACCAAATGACGCCTCAATCGCTCTACATAAACGTTTCGGGTTTAGAGAGGTTGGTGTTTTTAATGAGTACGCAAAGAAAAATGGTCAGTACATTAGCTCCATGTGGCTAGAAAAGTCGTTAAACGCAGAGTCCGCTTTATAGCAAGCAATTTAAGCAGACTGTCAACGCTTGGCATTTTCAACTCGTTTTAGCTTCAGTGATTACGGTGTTAAGTTTGAGTATATCGGTAGCGTTGTCAGCTACTTAATTGGGCGTTATATTTGAGGTATAAAAATGTACGTACGATTTGTCGTTGATCAGTTCGATGAGGATTCAAATCAGAGAACAGGCATATTTCAGGCAATCAGTTGTATGAAGAAACAAGAAGTATTCTACGACTATGAACTTGAACATATCGCCGAGGTGATGGGGTGGTTCGATGAAAACCTTGAATCTCCTCTAGACTACTTAAACAAACAGAAGTCTAAGAAATCTGATGTGTATATCAGTTGGTTTCTTGAGTCTTCCTCTGAACACATATCTAAAGTACGTGAGTTTGTTTTCTTAGTTGAAAGTAAGGGGGTCGTAGTTGATCAACTAAGAACAGAAACCCCTGGTAAAATAGTTTACGCCGATAAATATCAGGTGTTTGCTAAGCCATTCAGGCGCTTCTAAGCAAACATAACAATAAATTTAGAGTGATTCACAACGCTTGGCGCTCTCACTTCAAGTAAGTTTAGTGTTTATGACACAATGTTTTAGGTAAGGTAGTAGCGTTGTTCACACCTTAACTTGGCGTCATATGTACGGAGTGTTTTATGAATATATGGATATTTAGCTCGGGGTTATTAGCCCTGTTTACTACGTTAGTACATGTATTTGCCGGTCAAATAGACCCGGTTAGACCTTTTCTTAAATCGAAGCTCGATGATATACCGAAAGCGACACTTCTAGCTTGTTGGCATCTTGTCTCGGTCACTTTGTTTGTTAGCTCATTAATGCTTTTATACGTCGGTTGGTATGGTATTGATTCACTTTATTTCCTAATCCAGTTGCTAGGTTTTTTGTATATTCTGTATGCATCGGTGTTTGTGGCTGTTGGGCTGTATTTTTTTGGAGCGAAGGTTTTTGTAAAGCTTCCTCAATGGATATTGCTCCTTCCAATCGGCTTTCTAGCAAACTATGGCGCAATGTATGTATAACAAATACTATGGCGCCAATAACTAACTTTTGGCGCTGTTTCCATCCCATATAGTCTTATCTATCATCAACCATCCCAGAACGCTAAATACTAAGTCACCACAACCTGTAGAGGAAAGTGCATTGAAGTTAACGAATAAACTCGTACGTTACCCGCACGTTGATGTTGATCGTGCGTTTGAAAAAGAAGCTGAGTTATTACAGCAGATACAGGCGGGTGAGATTGGACAAGCCTTAATGCTGTGGCAAGCAAAAACGCCGACACTCGTTTTGCCCGCAGGTAAAAAGTGGCCTGTGACGTTAGAGTCTAGAAAGCAACTTGCGGCACAAGGCTGGCAGCTCACCTCGCGTAAAACAGGTGGCGCTCCCGTTCCCCAACTACCGGGGATCATTAACTTATCGCACATTTACCATTGGCCTCGCGATGAAGCCTACAATATCCAAAAAGCGTATCGACATCTGTGCAATGTATTAACCCTGTTTTTCAAAGAATTGGGCATCGATGTGGATGTACACGCCACCCCTGGCTCTTATTGTGATGGTGACTACAACCTCAATATCAATAAACAAAAAATAGTGGGTACTGCGCAACGTGTATTGCTTAAACAAGGGGGCGGCCAAATCGTACTTTCGCAAGCTTGTATCTTGTTAGATGTCGACTTAGAAAACATCGTTGCGCCAGTGAATTTTTATAATCAAGTTTGCGGGAATCCAACCGTGGTCGATGCGCAGGTTCATACTCCCTTGTCCGCGCATTTGACGAGCCTTCCCAACGTAGATTCACTCTTTCAGAGGTTAAGCCAAGCTTTCATCAAGTATGCGTAATGTCTTCCTTTCGCTAACGCACAGCTCGCTTTTGGTTTAGGAAGGCCAACTTCTCGCTTATCCTTTCTCTCTATAGATCGCTGGCTTGATATCCAACAGTGGTGTGTTGTTCAAGCAGTCCAAGCCTCTCACGCTTACGGTGCCATTCTTGATTTTTTCAATCGGTAGCACGGCTGCACCGATTGGGTTTGGTCTGTGCGGTGAACGCAGTGCAAAGGTGCCTTTGGTCGGCGTCTCTTCATCCCAGCTTTGTATCAACTCGTCTCGTTTTGCGCCTTCTAACCAATACAATATCAAGACGTGGTCGCCACTGTTTAGGCCTAGAAAACCTTGCTGATAAACGTCATCTAAGATGATTTCACAGAGCGGGCCGTTGTCCGGTTGGATGTTATTCGGACACTCCGACACTGAGTGATACGGCGTAGCAATTCGGCCAATAAATTTCAGTTCTGCAGCCATATTCAGCTCCTATTAGTCTCTTTATTAATCTATTTATTTGTCACCGCTTTTCATGGTCACTAAGGTGTAGCTGAAGATCGTAATCAAGATCACCACACCGCCGACAATACTGGTCATTGGTGGGATCTCAGTGAAGAAGATAAACGCCCAAACAGGCGCCAACACAGTTTCCAACATCAGAGTCATTGATACTTCTGGCGCGGTAATGTGGCGCGTTGCGACCATAGATAACACTCTGCCAACAGGTGCCGTAAACAAGCCCATCATGCCCATGATTAACCACGTTTCAACGCTGTAGCTTGATGGTGTTGCAAAGAAAAACATCACAACCGCTAGCAACAAGCCACCTAGGCCCACACTCGCCAATCGGCTGACGTCTTGATATTTACGCAGCAAGGTAAACATCATAGATAAACAGATCACTGCGAATACCGCCAACGCATCGCCCATCCAATTACCTGAAGAAAACGAACCCGAAACGACAATCGTAATACCAATCATCACTGCCACAATCGCAATTAAGGTCGATTGGCTAGTGGTTTCTTTCAAGATCAACCAACTGAAAATAGCGGCCACAGCAGGGGCAGCACTGAGGATCACAAAGGTATTGGCAATCGAGGTCATCTTAATGCTGAACACCAAGCCCGAGGCACTGCCGAGCATAAGAATACCCGCCGCCAATAATGGCCAACCGCTTTGTACGACTGCTTTTCGGATTCCACGTTTGTCGTTGAACTTAAGCAAAATCGGCATCGAGATTGCGCTGAATAAGCCGAACAGAAAGGCAGTATCGAATCCACTGACACCGGCATAACGAATGAAGATTGGGTCAATACTCATTAACACGGCACCTGCGATCGCGAGGGCAAAGCCGAGGGTTCGTGTGCTTCTTGCTTCAGTTTTAGGGAGGTTCATTGTCGTCATTTCTCTATCCAATTATCTGTTACCAATAAATCATACTGGTGAGTATGATTTTAAAAATTGGTTGAGTCAACACAAATCATACTTTAAAGTATGATCTCTGTTTTGGGGTGGATGAAGTAATGAGCAAGATTGAGCAGAACAAAGAGAAGAAACGACTCGCGATTTTAAAAGCGGCGAAGGAGATATTCCTCGCGGAAGGCTACGTGCAAACCAGCATGGACAGAGTCGCTAGTGAAGCGAAAATGACGAAGCAAACGCTTTATCGATACTTCTCTTCTAAAGATGTGTTGTTTGAAGCGACGTTAAGACAAATGGGTAGCCAGACAGACGATAAGTTGGTGATGCATTTGCAACACGCCGATACTCGACAAGCGCTATTGGGCTTCGCGAAAGACTTCGTTTTGTTTCACCTTTCGAGCGAGCATATTGCGACCTTTAAGCTGTTGATAGCAGAAGGCAGTAAGTCTCCAGAATTAGTTAGCCGTTTTATGGACGTTGGCCCAGATGATACAGATCGCGTGCTTGCTCAGTTTTTCAATGAGCGATTTGATATTGAAGAACCACAAACCAAAATTAAGCTTTGGCTTGGTATGGTGATGAGTGTCAGAGAGGGTGTGTTGATGGGAATGCCTGCACCCACAGAACAAGAGATTGCAGCTCACGTTGAAGCGAGTACTGACTTGTTGTTAGCGGCTTTGGCTTAGGTAGGGCTGTGAATCTGAAAAAGTAAGATATACGTTAGGCGCTGCTGGACTTTGATTATTCCATAATATGGAGCTGCAACGCCTGTCGTTTGGTCTGTTTACGTTTACTGTTTACGAATTAAATCGAGCGCTTACCAAGCAAAGGTCTTAATGACATTTTGCTTGGTGATTGGGTTGTGAGCTATGTCTTGATTGATCTTATCAAGAAACGGCTTACGAGCCTGAGGCAACATGCCACGCATTGGTGAAATGTTATTGCCGTGGTCGCCCCAGTAGTAGCAATCGAAATCTTCTAGGTTTTCGAGCAAGTATTTTTCTTCTTCCAGAATCTGCAATGGCGTTGGTAAAACAAACTCGCCACGGTTTACTTCTTTTTCTAACACCGATCCCGGTTGAACGGCTAAAGCCATCGGTGCAATCGCATCTGGCTGCATGATGTTCAGCAAGCTGGTGGTATTAATCGCATGCTCTACAGAACGTTCTTTGCCGCCAAGGCCAAAGATAAATGAAGCTAGCACTTTGATGTCTGCTTCACGGGCTAGGTTCATGCCCTCAATTGCGTGCTCACGCGTCATGCGCTTTTGGATGCGTTCAAGCACAATTGGGTCACCTGACTCCAAGCCTGAATAGGCCATGCTTAAACCTGCCGACTTAATCTCTTTTAATTCAGACAAGCTCTTACGACGGAAGTCATTGAATCCTGAATACAGAGAAATGTTCTTGATCTCTGGGAAGGTGATCTTGATGTAATCCAGAATCGAAATCAGCATATCGGTTCTAATCGCCATCACATTACCATCGACCAAAAAGATAGATTCAACATGCGGGTAGATTTTTCTCGCTGCATCAATATCTTCAAAGATGTCTTTGATGTCTCTTACTTTGAAACGCTTATCATCAAACATCGTGCAGAAGGTACATTGGTTATTACTGCACCCCAATGTTGTCTGGATGAGTACGCTCTCTGCTTCCATCCAAGGACGATAAACTTTACCTTCAAAACGCATAAGTGCTCCTCGGCCGTAGCCTGTGTTGTTTCGACGAGGGCAAGTTTAGCAATCTGCATCTTGGGTGATAATTGGGCAAAGCGGGGAATCAGTATTAAAGAAATTTTAATAATCGAAAGAGCGCGCAGTTCTTTGTCTAGATGGATAGAACTGCGGCTTGGATTGTGTGTGGGGGGAGTGTTAGTGGTCGTTTTTTACTAATGAATGATCAGTGCGCAACGCACAGCTTTTCTTCGAGTAATTGATCAAGCACGGTCACCAGCTTGTGGTTCTTGGTGTTGTCTAAAGCGTCGGCGTGCGGGTCTTTGAACAACCCAGAATCATTATCAAAATATCGACCGGAAGCGTTGGCAAACTCATCACTGAGCGCAGCACGACAAAGAATATCGGCTCCAATCGCAAGGTCGTTACCATCAACGCCATAAGCATCTTTCACCAATTTACTGCCAAGGAAAGAGGCGGGGTTTACAGGGATAATTGCAGTGCCTTTGTCTAAAATAGTATTGGCTAATTCGATGGACCACATCGTTAGCGCCAGCTTACTTTGCGCGTAAACCGGACCATCAAGTTCTCCCGCATTCGGGCTAATCAATGCATCTAAATCTACGGGGGCTTGGGCTGCTGAAGATAGGTTGACGATACGACCTGTCGCATCAAAAAGAGGAAGCAGCTTTTGTGTCAGTAGATACGGCGCAATGGTGTTTACGACAAAACGCACATCAAGATTGTCTGGAGTGGTGATGTCCGACACCTTATACACACCTGCGTTGTTAATGAGTATATCGAGTCGTTTGTGATCGCTTTTGATTTGGGTTGCGAGCGCCTCAACTTCAGAGAGCGTCGATAGGTCTGCGATGTAGCTTTCGATGATTGCATTCTTAGACAGGCGAGACAGAGCGGTCACGACTTTATTGACCTTAGCTGGGTTGCGGCCATGAATCAGAACATGGTGCCCTTGCTGCGTCAGTGCTTTTGCGGTCTCTAAACCGATGCCATCCGTGGCCCCTGTGATCAGAATTATTTTTTGCATGTTCCGTCCTTCAAAAAATAGTTTGAACAACTTTATAACAAAGATTAATGACACATAGTTGCATTTGGCTCACAAGCTGAAGACTCAAATGTGAGTCTATGGGGTAAATAATGACCATTTTAACACTTGGTGGGTAACCGTTGGCGTTTAACCATTAAGTAAGACTATGGGTCAGTTTGTGGCTGACCCAATTTAAGAGAAGTGACCGAGTTATTTGATGTCTTGAACGTTCATAACCAGAGTTTCCCAGTTACGTTGGTTTTCCATATCGTGCTCTAGCCCTTGCTCGTCGGCAATTTGGAAGCGCTTAACCGCTGGGGTTTTGCTCGTAGCTTGATACAACCAGTAGGCCTCTGCTTTGAGTGCTTCGTCGATCGGTTTATCGATAGATTCGTACACCGCTTGCTTACATGCATTGATCGATTCGGCAGGGAATTGAGCTATTCGTTTGGCAAGAGTATCAACATATTCACCAATTTCATCCGGCTCTAGTGCCTTGTTGATGGTGCCGTATGCTTCGGCTTCGTCAGCATCAAAGTCTCGTGCACTTAGGACGATCTCGAGTGCGCGACCTAAGCCGACTTGGCGTGCCATACGTGATGCGCCGCCACCACAAGGAAGGATGCCCATACCCACTTCCATTTGCATGAATTTGTATTTACCACGAGCCGCGAATCGCATGTCACACGCCAGTGCAAATTCGTGGCCTCCACCTCTAGCGAAGCCTTCAAGCTTGGCAATGGTGGCCTGTGGCAGTTTGCTGATTCTTTCGAGCACCACTTGTAGGTCGAGCAACTTCGCTTCTTCACGAGAAACGGCTTCTGTCGACATGTCTTTTAATAGATTGGTGTCGTAGTGACAGACCCAAACTTCAGGGTTTGCTGACTGAAATACCACGACTTTGATGTCACGATCGCGCTCTAGTCTCATTGCTAAACCATTGAGGTCGGCAAGCATCTCTTGCCCTTGAACATTCACAGTACCGAAGTCAAAAGTGACGGTAAGAATCCCATCCTCGGCTTGAGCTTTAAACGTTGTATAACCTTGATATGCCATTTCCATATTCCTTCTGAGAGATTTCATTTCAGCCTATTCAGTGTGAATGCGACCTAAATTCAGGCTAGCGAGGAATGTTCGAACCAACAATTAACCATTAAACGAAACACTATTAACGAATTATTAAGAGTGTTGGCGGGTTTTATAATTTCAATCTATTCAGTGTCTTATATGGATATTTTAACGTTGAAGGTGTCTTGCTAATTCGATTGTCAACGAAATCTAAAAACTCATTCCTTGTCTGGCGCTCTTATCCTTTTCATTTAGCTTCGTATACTGCTCAACTAGGTAATTAGCCCCAAGGCACAGACAAGAGTGAACCGACTTATGCAGATGAGATCCGCGACTTTGAGAACCATTATTGAGAAAACGCTGCCACTGACGCTGGGTGTGTTTGCGATCATGATGGTGCAATTGGTCGATTCGATCTTTATTGGTCAGCTAGGGGTTAATGAGTTGGCGGTTCACGGTATCACCTTGCCATTCCAAGCGGCGTTTACCGGGGTTCAAGTGGGCATCGGTGTGGCGGCAACGTCCATTATTTCTCAAGCGGTAGGGGCAAAGGAGCAACGTAAATCTACTTCAATTGCCACGTTGTCGGTCGGGTTTGGTGTCTTGGTGATTGCTCTGATCTGCTTAGGCCTGATTGTTTTTAGCGATTCTGTTTTCGCGTCGTTTGTGAATGATGTCTCTGACGTCCAATACCAATCCATGCTGTCGATTTTTAATGTGTACTGGCCGTTGTGGCTGTTCAGTGCATTGATGGTTGCAGTGCTTTATCTGGCCACCTGCGTTTATCGAGCCAATGGCGATACCAAAACAACCGGCAGCATGTTCTTGGCTGCCAGCGTGATTAACCTAATTCTCGACCCTATTCTGATCTTTGGATTGGATATGGGCATCGCAGGGGCGGCGATCGCATCGAGCATTGGCTACGCTTTCGGCGCAATCTACATGTTAATTAAGTCTCGCGGCAAAGGTTGGTTTGGCTTCAATGGCGCGTGCCGTAACCAAATCAAAGGCTACAGTTTTGAGTTATTCAAGACGGTAATGCCAACCACTGCGAATCAGATCTTACCTGCGGTCAGCGCATTCTTCTCAATGCTTTTGATTGCGAGAATCGGAACCGATGAGATGGCTTTTTGGAGCTTACTCGCCCGTGTTGAAAGTTTTATGTTGGTGTTTTCTCTTGCTCTGACCATGTCTATTCCACCTATGATTGGGCGTTACCTAGGGGCGCAGCAGCGATGCAAAATCCCTGAGCTATTGAATACAACAGCGAAGTTCTTATTGGTTTTCCACACTGCGATGGCAGCATTGCTGGTACTGTTTAGTGGCTGGATTATTCCTGTTATCTCGGAAGAACAAAGCATACGCAGCTGGTTTGAAGTGACCTTGTTATTTATACCGTTCAGCTATGGGCCGCTTGGGCTTTGCATGTTGGTTGCGTCGGTCTTTAATGCCTTGGGTGTGCCTCGTAAAGCTTTGAATGTCTCTTTCCTACGCTTGTTTGTTTTCTACATTCCAGCGTTATGGCTCGGCTCTATAACCGGAGAGATGATCAACGCGGTTATTGCGGCGACAGTCGCCAATGTTTTAGCGGGCGCTTTTGCATGGTTTAAGCTTAATGCCTATATTAAAACTCACATTATTCCCCGTGCCGCTGCGGCCAATAAGCAGCGTGTACTCAGCGCAGGCTAGCCATTATTGATGAACATTGAACATCTAAAATTGTTTGTGCGACTCGCGTCTACGCACAATATAAGTCAAGCAGGACAAGAGCTTGGGTTGTCACCTCCGGTAGCCAGTATTCATATCGGAAAGCTCGAAGAGAGCCTAGGTGCCCGTCTTGTGCATCGCACCACGAGAAAGGTTTCCCTGACCGAAGAAGGCATGGCATTTCTTCCTCACGCCAAGCAAATCCTTTTGAGTGTCGAAGCGGGTGTGGCCTCTGTCGGAACCGGTAATGAATTACCAAAAGGGGTGTTGCGAATATCTGCACCTTCTTCGTTTGGTCGCATGCATGTTATGCCTGCTTTGAAAGGGTTTTTGGCTAAGTATCCAGATCTGTCGGTGGACATTTCACTCAGTGACTCAATCGTCGATCTGGTCGATGGCGGATTTGATGTGGCGATTCGTAATGCGGAGCTACAAAACTCAAGCCTGATCGCTCGTAAGCTCTCGACTGATAAGCGTATTCTGTGTGCATCACCAGAATATCTGGCAGCTCATGGCTATCCGAAAACACCAGAAGACCTCAAGCAACATCAATGTATCAATCAAACCGGCTTAGAAGGTTGGACGTTCGATACGCCAGAAGGCGATGTCACCATCAAGAAAAAAGGTGCGATCCGTGTCGATCACGGTGAAGCGGTAAGGGATGTATGTGTCGATGGCTTGGGCATTGCCATGTGTGCGACTTGGATTGCTTATAAGCAGCTCGCGGAAGGCTCGCTGGTTGAGGTGTTGCCAGATTACCCTTTAAAGGATGAGGCGGCTATCTGGGCGGTATACCCGAGTGCCCAGTTGCTTGCGCCTAAGGTTCGCGTATTTATCGACTACTTTGTTCAATATTATGGTTCACCTTCTTATTGGGATTGCGAAGTAAACGGTCAAACTCAGTAAGTGATCAGTTTTAGTAAGCTATCGGTTTCATTAAGCTATCAGCTTCAGTAAGAGAGCAAACGCAGTAGCGTTCAAGAAGCACTTATTGAGAACAAATAAGAAAGCCCCGACCAAAAGGTAGGGGCTTGTTTTATGTTCTTTATCGAACGTTTTTTCTAGCTTACTGCTGTTGTTTTATCTATCTGGCGTTTCGGGCGTTTAATGCGCGTGTACCGCTGAATCTTGGTATAGCTCGGCATCAACTTCTTCGCCTTTGTTTGGACGTGGCACAATCTCAAAAGAGGTGTCAGCTTCTGTCAGTGAAGACAGCAGTTTGTTAAGCGATGTCTTGTCGCCTTTCACACCTGCTTGTCCGTCTTCTAACAGTTTCCCTAGGCTTGTTTTCTTAAGCACGATATCAGACACGTCAGACTTATTGATGATCAGTGTTGTATCCGCATCTTGCAGCTCGTTCACTTGAATGTTGTTCAGGTTACCGTTAGACATCTCAACGTAGTAGAACTCTTGCACGTCTGGTAGCTGAATATTCAACGTAAATGGTGTTTCTTGTGCTTTTAGCGAATCCACTTTAACTGCTAAGTAATCCAACAAGTTCTCAATGGTCATGTTCGCTAACACATCCGGAGATGCAGTCTTTGGTGCGCCCGGTTGTGTGCCAATACGAAGCTCTTGAGCGCCGGTTAGGTAGATGTTTCTCCAACCTGCACCTTCTGATTGATAACCCAACTGCTCGTAAGTATCAGCCAATAAGCCGCGTGCAACTTTGTTCTCTGGCTCAGCTTGAATCACCTTATTCAGTGCTGTTGCAACGAATCGGTATTCACCTTCTTGGAAGTCTTGCTGCGCTTTCTCAATCACAGCATCGCTGCCGCCCATGTACTCAACAAACTTCACCGATTCTGGCTCGATTGGTAATGGGTTTAGGTTAGCCGGGTTCATGTCGAAGTAACCAAGGTACATGTTGTACACAGCGCGAGCGTTGTGAGAGTAGGTACCGTGGTAACCATTGGTGTGCCAAGACTGTTGAATGCTATCTGGCATTACCTTGTAAATCTCGTCACCGATGTCTTGTAGAACCACACCGTTATTGGCTAAACGAAGCGTTTGGTTATGAGTAAAACCGTAAGCATCACGCTGCATTTTTAGGTAATCAGAAATCTCTTGTTCACCCCAGATTGGGGCTGAGTGAGACGCAAACAACACCTCTGTTTCTTCGCCCCAAGTGACTAACATTTCGTTGATCTTCTTAGACCATTTCAAACCATCACGTACTTTTGCGCCACGCAGCGTGTACAGGTTGTGCATACCTTGGTAGGTCAGTTCGCCAGTCCAGAGTGCTTTCATGCTGGGAATGTACGTCACCATTTCTGATGCCGCTTCGGTACCTGAAGCATCCATGAATTGCATTTCTAGGCCGTCGATAACCAGAGTTTCAATCTCTTCGTTATGGTTCAGCTCGTAGTCCGGCAGGACGTAAGTAATACTACCGGTTGATAGACCTTTAGACAGTGCCGCATCCACAATACCGTGTTCGTGTCGGTTCAGGGTAGCGCCATATTGATAGGCGGTACGACGAGACATTGCATTACCCGCCAATACGTTTTCGTCGACGATTTCTTTAGTGATGTTTTTCGAACCGTACACTTTTACATCTGGATACGCGTCTTTGATTGCTCTTGCGCCACCAAAGTGATCAGCGTGCGAGTGAGAGTAAATCATGGCAACGACTGGCAGTTCACCGCCGTCAGGCACATTGTTCTTGAAGAATTCGAGTGATTTGGCGGCTGATTCTTTGGTAAGAAGAACGTCGTAGGCGATCCAACCGTTGTCACTGCGAATGAAAGAGATAGACGCTAAATCCGCGCCTCGAACTTGGTAAACTTTACCCGGAACAACTTCATATAAACCTTCCGCCGCTTGGTTCAATACCGCTTGGCGCCACAGTGAAGGGTTTACTGAATCTGGTGCTTGGTCTGCATTCGTCACACTTGGGTCGATGAAGTTAAAGCTATTGCGAATGATGTCGCCCGTCTCTTGATCAAAGCTAGCAACAAGACCTTTATTGTTATTGTCGAAAGCGCGAGTGTCGGCAAAGTTCAGTGTTTTTGCGAACTCTTGGTTTGCTTTGGTGGTCATCTCGGTTGCGCTTTTGCCACCTTGATCGCCAATTTCGCTGAAGTGTGCGTGATCATGGTTAGCTGCAATCGCAGGGAATGCCAGCGAGATAGCTAGGAACAGTGATGCATTTTTGAACGTGCGAGAAGTTGTCATAAGAGCCTCTTCATTTCAGAATTTTGTTTCGTTGAGGCGATTATAGGAATAAGACATATAGCAAAAAATAAAGTAAGCTTTATTTAATACATCACGATTGGCTATGTATTGAATCATGCAATGGTTGGGCGACGAAGACGAATCCTGACCTATGATTGATTAAGACCACATTGACAGGGAGAGTAACGGTGAGCGACGTGGAAAAGTTGGATTTAAATCTATTGAGCGTGTTCTTAGAAGTGTATCGATTAAAGTCGATCACGCTTGCATCAGAATCGCTTGGTATGACTCAGCCCGGGGTTAGTGGAGCCTTGAAGCGACTCCAATCTCAGCTTGATACTGACCTGTTTATTCGTGAAGGGCGAGGGATCATTCCAACCAATGCTGCGGTGCAACTAGCAAGCCGAGTGGAACCTGCACTCGAGGGAATCACCAGCGCTGTCAGTACCTTGAAGCAATTCGATAATCAGCAGCATCATGTATTCCGACTTCTGGTTAATGAGATAGGTTTAACCAAGCTTCAGCCCCTTGTCGAGCAAGATGAAACGCTGGGAAATATCTCAATCGAATTCAATATGGTGCCGAATAACGAAGAAGAACTTCTGCAGAGTTTGAGCATGCAGCAAGCGGATCTCGCCATCGATATTCACTACCCGCAGGTCAATGGTTATATGAACCAGCAAGTGCTTGAGGATAAGTTGGTATTGATTGCTCGTAAAGGGCACCCAAGAATTGATGGCGTCGTGACCGAAGAGCAGTATTACGATGAAAAGCACATCACTTTTAGAATGCGTCGTTCTCGTCTTTATACGGCTGATTATTTCGCCAAGAAGGCCATCAAACAAAGAAAAGTGAGCTCAGAGTGTGACTCATTGATGATGATGTGTGTGTTGGTGTCAGGTTCTGATTGTGTCGGCAGTACTTCTCGTAGTTTTGCTAATCAATTTGCCGAGCGATTCCAGCTTCAAGTTCTTGATCAGCCGTTTGAGGTGTTGCCTGTGCAGCAATACATGATTTGGCATAAGAGAACGGAACCGACCCCTGCTCATCAGTGGTTGAGAAACAAGATCCAGCAATACATGGCCGTTTAATGGTTTCTATTGGTTAACCGCCAGCTGACTAGCTCTCCAACGTTATTCAAACATGTATTGCTGAGATTCTAAGTGCTCATTGGCATCTGATTAGCGAGCTACTCTTGCCGCTCGTTTCTGTTTTGCGCTCTCTATCATCCTAGAAGGTGTCATACCGGTCACTAACATGGTGCCGGTAATAACAAGAACCGAACCGAAAATGGTGTTAAGGCCAATCGCTTCGTCTAAGAACAGGTTGCCCCACAAGATGCCAAAAACAGGAATCAAGAAGGTGACAGACAGAGCCGAAGGCGCCCCCAATTCTGAAACGAGATTGAAGTAAAGCAGGTAAGCAAGGCCAGTACAAACGGCGCCTAATAAGAGAACTGATGTGGTGATGGTGAGATCTGGAGCCTCTCTCATTGGGATAAAGAAGACAAACGGCAACACGATTAATACCGCAGCCCACATGCTGCCATGAGCGTTATTGAATGCCTCAACTTTAGGTGCTTGTTTGGTATAGTTTGACGCTATTCCGTAGCTAAAGGCCGCCATCACCGCTGCAAAAATAGGAAGTATGGCTTCGCGGCCAATGTTCATCGCGTCCCAACCAACTAACACACCAACTCCCGTCACCCCAATACCTAGCCCTAATAGAACTCTTGCATCGAGTGTTGTTTTTGTCCATATCGCACCAATGATTGCCGCCCATATTGGCGCGGTAGAGTTCAAGATAGCGAGTGTCGAGGCGTTCAGTGTCTGCGCGGCATAAGCGAAAAACAAAAAGGGAAGTGCGGTATTAAACAAGCCAAGAATGAAAAAGTGTTTCGCATGGGCATTAAAAGAAAGCTTCCTTTTCAGATAAAAAGAAACCAAGAGTAGAGTGACGGCAGCGCACAGAACTCGCGCTTCAATCAGCACCGCAGGGCCCAGCGGATTAGCGGCAATTCTCATGAACAGAAACGAACCGCCCCATATCGCAGCGAGAGTTATTAGTTTTATAAAGTTCACGGCTTATATCTCAGAATGTGTAAAACACCGACTATGTAGGAAAGATAACTATTACACAAACATAGATACCAATACTGTGCGGTTATGGACATAAGATTGCGTCCATTAAATAGGAACAGTTTCAATGAATTTCGTTCTGTTTATTGTTCCTTATTTGATGAGTAATCTAGCGTTAGACATCAAACTTAGGTGAACAAAATGAAGATTGAACACATCGCTATTTGGACGAAACAACTCGACGTGTTGAAGCAGTTTTATGAAAACTATTTCGGTGCGACATCCAACGTAAAATATCACAACCCAACCAAAGGGTTTTCTTCATACTTCCTCTCTTTCGAAACAGGGAGCCGTTTAGAGATCATGGAAATGGACTCGGTGCCTGAATCGAAAGATGACATCTATGATCAATTTACGGGCTTCATTCATATGGCGATTTCATTAGGCTCGGAACAAGCGGTCGATGCACTCACTCAACGCTTGGTCGAAGACGGCTATGAGCGCTTAGATGGCCCAAGAAGAACAGGCGATGGCTATTATGAGAGCTGTGTACTCGATCCAGATGGTAATCGTTTGGAACTTACCGTTTAATGTAGAGACTTAATTGAGTTACTCATCTACTAACGGAACTGAGGTATGACAATGATGAAGCTTGCTGTGACTTTCCTTTTTAGTCTTGGGCTGATGGGATGTGCTACCTCAGAACCGGTGTATGAGCAGGAGGCGGACTCGAAGCCTGAACCATCCCAACCCATAGGTTACCTTGGCTTCAAAGCCCATCAAGAGTGGGCCATTCAATTTAACGATTGCACGGTCTACGATTTAACAGGCGCACAACCCTACCAGTGGTTTGATCGCATTTCAGCCGCTGTCAGCTGTTACACGTTTAAGCCAAACGATGCTATCGAACCTTTATCAGTCTATACCGACGCAGATTTTGCCAGCAATAAGCTAACGCCGATTAACCGCTTTCAAGAGCTGCAGGTATCAGAGTCAGGCTGGGGCAATTTTCCTGCCGTCTATGAGACCAACGGCACCAATTGGCTGAAAGTGAAAGAGGGTTGGATTCACCTCACACTTGCCGATCAGACACTCGTCCAGTTCTACCCAGGAACTCAAGACCAATCTGGCAAATCACAACACGACCAGTATTTTGAGCAGCATTGATGTTGGGGTGCCATTCGTTCTTATTATGATAAGAGGTTTGTACAGCTTTATTTGGAAGCTGAGGCGTTGAGTGTTGTGACTATTTTTAGAATTGATTCGAATTCACCTTCAGCGAAACATTGGCGTCTATCTTGGCTATAGGTGAAGTTGTATAAGTAGTTGAATATGGCACGCCAATGCTGCGACATCTGGTAAGAGATGCTCTTTTGATATTGGGTTGGAAGCCATTGAGTTAGCTGGTTCAAGTAGTCTTGGTGCCATTCAGTGCCGTTGAATTTAAGGTCAGGTTCTTTGCTTTCAGTTAGAGCGCATAGAGTGACATCCCAATAGCCACTTGGATATTGCTTAGTTTGAGTCGACCAGTTTTCTCCCCACCAACCAATACTCTTTTGTTCAATATCAGTCTCGGAATTGTTTTCCGAGGGTGTTGTGTATAGGTAATAAAGATTGTAATGACCAGTCATTATACCTTGGGTAAGGTTGGTGATAGCGCCACCGCGAATGAAACTCTCGTGTTCTAGAAAGAAGTCGAATCGGTGATGCTGAGGCAATATCTTAGACAAACTTATCCAATGGGCGTGGGCTGCATAAACGGGGCGAAGCACGCTTCCTTCATTGGACTGACACTCCATTTGATAGGTGTAACCTAATTCATCAAATTTACTTCTAGAGAAAATCTTATCGTAAGTCGCTTGAACGGTTGCTAAAGGTGAAGTTGACGACTCATCCGTTGTTTCGACGGAGTCTAAGTAATAAAGCCCTGCGGGGCTGTTCTGTGTGTCATGTCGATAAAAGTTGTCAGTGTCTAAGACATGGAAACCATACTGACTTTCGGTAGTCGAAAGGTTCCAGCATTTCAGGATATTTCCTTTTCCTGAGCGTGATAAAAATACGAAGCTTGAGGTGTGCAGCGACATGCTGCTTTCGGTCTTGCTAAGATACTTTTGAATCAGCAGTTGATTGAACTGTTGAAGTAATTGAGCCAGCTGTTTTATGCGCACGTAGAACAATTTGCTATTGAGTTGAGATAACCGTTGAAGATCTTTAGGTAATACGCCAGAAGTGAGCAGGGTTAACAAAGGCTGCAGTTTGCTACTGGTCTTGTGCGGATTGAGTAGGCTGAACACCGTTGAGCATTGTTTGCATTTAACACGCGGTGTGCCGATCTTTGTGCTCCCATAGGCGCTGGTTTCTGTGTGTTTTAAGCAAGCAGGGCATTCAATCTCAGGCAAGCGGAGTTGATTAGTTTCGATTTGCTTCTCTAAAGCGAGGGTCGGCTCGTTTTCCAGTATCGGAGTAAATGCCCCACACAAGGGGCATTTATAAGACGCGAAGCCTAATTGAGAGCTGCGCTGATAAAGGCTTAGATCAGGATTAGCTAGGTTAAAACAGTTATATGTTTTACAGCAATTGAACTGAGTTCTCATGAGTGTTGTACCTGCTAATCCCTTATACGTATCTTATGACGTAGGTTGTTGGATATCTCTGTTACTGACGACTTACATCGACTTGACGACCAAGTTCAGGAACTGTGATGTTTTTACGTTCTTGGAAACCTTCAATCATTACTTGCATGACCGGATCTCCGTTCGATAGTGTTTCGCCTTTATTAAATACGGTGTAACCATCGCCACCACTGGCCGCGTATGAATACGTCGCCACTTTGTACTTCTGATTCTCGGATACGGGCTTGCCGTTGATACTCAAGCTAATCAAACGCTCACCTTCCGGTTGTGTACTGTCGTAAGTGGCTTTGATCCCTGAGAATTGCGCCAGACCGTAAGGCAATGTGTAGCTGTATTCAAGCAGCTCTTGAACGTTGTCACCCGTTAATTCAACCACAGTTAGTGTGTCAGTAAACGGGAATAGGTTCATTACATTCTCACGAGTGACGGCACCTGGATTTAGGTCAACACGCAGGCTGCCTGAGCTGATCATCGCTATGTCAGCTTGGCCCGCATCTTTCATCAAATCAGCCACAAGGTTACCAACATTTGACTCTCGATAGTAACGACGTGATGCGGCTTTATCTAGGGTAGAAAGCTGATCTGCTAATGTTGGGTGAGCATCGCGAATTTTCTGAATCAATGCATAAGTCGCTTCGTCACGCTCTAATTTGGCAGATTCAACGGGAATCAATTTTCCACCTAAGAATTTCACATCATGCTTTTCGGTATCGACAGTAAATTTGGTGTAGCCAAGGTGCATGCCTTGACCAAAGGTTAAACCAATAACCGTGCCTGTTTTTGGATGAACGACTGGTTCAACTAAACCATTGTCAGAGTGGCCCCCGAAGATCACATCAACGCCTTTGAGCTTTCCGGCCATTTCGTAGTCTTCATCGAATCCGCGTTGAACTTCTGCATCGGCTTCTTTGTCGGTTTGCATTGGAGCCGTCTTGTTTTGGTGCGTTAGTACTACGATCATGTCGACATCATCGCGGATCTTATCAGCCCATTTTTGAGCTATTTCCGTAGGATCTTTGACGGTTAGCCCTTTACGGTTTCCTTTCCACATTGTGTTGTAGAACGCATCAATTCCCATGACACCAATTACGCCGATTTTAACGCCATCACGCTCAAGGATTGTGTAAGGTTGAGCAAACATCGAATCAGAAGCTTCATGGAAGATATTCGCGTTGAGCACAGGGAAACGAGCACGTGGCATAGTTTCTACCAGTGATTCCCAACCGTATTCGAATTCATGATTACCCAGTGTGATTACGTCATAACCCATTGAGTTATATAGGTCGAAAGGCAGCTTACCTTTCGACTTTTTAGAGAGTGCGCCCGTGTAAATATCACCAGCGTCTAATAGGAAACTGGTTCCTTCCTCAGCTTGAACGTTTTTGATCAACGTCGCCAAGTAAGGAATACCGCCAATCAGCTCAATGTCATCATTCCAGAACGCATCGACTGGTTCGTAAACACTTTCAATATCGTTGGTATGAAGCAGAGTGATCTCTTTTATTTCGGCTAAGGTTGGCATTGAAGCCACTGTCGTTAATACGGAGACAGCAAAGCATAAAGGTTTCATTTTAAGGTTTTTCATAGCGTGCTCATGTCAGTGAAGGAAACGTTTGCCATTTTAGAGAGCGCGAGTGGGATGAGTGTGCGCCAAAGCACAGTCCTTAGCCTAGGTTGAACCTAGAAACTAAGGAATTACCTTTTGAGTTGGTTTTAATGAAAAGAGTCGATTGGCAGGGATGAGCTCAAATCAATCCTAAGTTTGATCAAAAAATCATTGATGAAACCGGTTTCAATCTGTATCTTGGCTTTTGTTGAAATCGGTTTCAGAGCTGCAATGAGCTCTCTAATCCTGATCTTTTTTGCGAATAACTTGTAGCGAGTAATGGTATGAACAACGAATTTCCGAACGATTTTTTGTGGGGTGGTGCGGTTGCAGCGCATCAGCTAGAAGGCGGCTGGGATGCGAATGGCAAGGGTGTAAGTGTTGTTGATGTATTAACAGCGGGCGCTCATGGTGTACAACGTCGAATCACCGATGGTGTGATTGATGGAGAAAACTATCCAAACCAAGTCGCAGTGGATTTCTACCATCGTTACAAAGAAGACATAAAGTTATTCGCTGAGATGGGTTTTAAGTGTTTCCGTACCAGTATCGCTTGGACGCGTATCTTCCCAAATGGTGACGAAGCTGAACCGTGTGAAGCGGGTTTAGCGTTTTACGATGATCTGTTTGATGAGCTGTTGAAATACGATATTCAACCTGTGGTCACACTGAGCCACTTTGAAATGCCTTACCACCTAGCTAACGAATATGGCGGCTGGATGAACCGTAAAGTGATCGACTTTTTCGTTAAGTACTCAACTACGGTGATGGAGCGTTACCAGCACAAAGTGAAATACTGGATGACGTTTAACGAGATCAACAACCAGATGAACACTTCAGCCGACATCTTTGGTTGGTTATGTTCTGGCGTGAAGTTTCCACAATGTGAAAAGCCGCAAGAGGCGATGTATCAAGCGGTTCACCATCAGTTTGTTGCCAGTGCTTTGGTGGTTAAGAAAGGTCACGAGATCAATCCAGATCTTCAAATCGGCGCAATGTGTGCGATGGTGCCTTTCTATCCTCATTCTTCAAAGCCAGAAGATATTATGGTGGCACAGCAAGCGATGCGTGATCGTTATTTCTTCTCGGACGTGATGGTGCGTGGCCACTACCCAAATTACGCTAAGCGTGACTGGGCAATCAAAGGCTTCAATATTGAGATGCAGCCCGAAGATGAGCAAATCTTGAAAGAAGGTAAAGCGGATTACCTTGGCTTTAGCTACTACATGTCTAATACCTTGGATTCTTCTTCTCATCAATCGACTGAAGAAGCGATGGACGGCGGTCATGAGAACTCGGTCGATAACCCGTTCATCCAGTCTAGCGATTGGGGCTGGCCAATTGATCCAACGGGTTTGCGTTTCTGTTTAGCATCTCTTTATGAGCGCTATGAAGTGCCATTGTTCATCGTCGAGAATGGCTTCGGTGCTGTCGACACCATAGAAGAAGATGGCAGCATTAATGACGACTACCGCATCGCTTACCTTGGCGACCACATCAAAGAGATGAAAAAATCCGTTGCGATTGATGGTGTTGACTTGATGGGTTATACCCCTTGGGGCTGTATCGACTTAGTGTCGTTCACCACCGGTGAGATGAAAAAACGCTACGGATTCATTTACGTAGATAAGCACAACGATCAATCTGGCTCACTAGAACGCAAACGCAAGAAGTCGTTCGAGTGGTATAAAGGCGTGATTGCATCTAACGGTGCCACTATTTAGAATGCATTTCCCAGCGCAGTTATGTGAACTGTGAGCTGTCATTTTGCAATGAATTAGTCGGCCTATGTCGGCTAATTTTTTATAAAGGAAAAGAAGCGAATGGTAACCATGCTTGACGTCGCAAACCGCGCAGGTGTATCTAAATCGACTGTTTCTCGTGTCTTAAATGGCAAAAACATCGTGCGCCCAGATGTGGTGAAAAAGGTATTCGATGCGATTCAAGAAACAGGTTATCGACCGAACTTGTTGGCCCAGCAATTGGCGACCAAGAAGACCAATTTCATCGGCTTTGTAATCACTAATGAGTTGTTCAATGGCCCTTACTTTTCTTCCTTGATGTATCACGCGGCTTCTTATAGCGAAAAGTCGAATCACCAATTGGTGATCACCGATGGCAAACACAGTGCTGAAGACGAAGTAAAGGCGATCAACTTCCTGCTGGATATGAAGTGCGCGGGCATCATCATCTATCCGCAATGCTTAACCGAAAGCGAGATTGCAAAGATCATCGACAGCACTGACACACCTATTCTGGTACTCAACCGAGAAATGCCGTCGAAGCCCAATCATGCTATCACCACCGACCACTATCAGAGCGCTTGTTTGATGGTTGAACACATCATCGAGCAAGGCCATACAGACATTGCAGTGATTCGTGGTAAAGCCGGTTCTTCGACTGATGAGTTGCGTTACCAAGCTTATCAAGATGTCTTAACTAAACAGGGTATTACATTGGATGAGTCCAAGGTTGTTCGAGGTGATTGGACGATGGAGAGCGGTTATCACACGGCTCAGGCTCTGGTAAAAAGCAAAACCACGTTCACTGCTATCTTGTCTGAAAACGATGATATGGCGATTGGTGCGATTAAGGCGTTAACTGAACTTGGGTATTCGTTGCCTCAAGATGTTTCGATCGTCGGCTTTGATAACAGCAAAGTGGGGGCGTTTTTAACGCCAAGCTTAACGTCTGTCAGTGTGCCATTAGAGCAAATGACGCAAAAGGCGATCCTGCAAATTGTCGGTGAAACAGAGCAAGCGACCACCATCAATGCCACTGGTAGTTTGGTGTTACGTGATTCGATAGCGAAGCTAAATTAGCACTGATCGAATTTCATATTTCACCTACAAAAAGTGACGAGCTGCGCATCTCTTCAACCAAGCTCAAACACTCCTTATTCACTGTTATTTAGATGTGCGATATTGCGTTTTTGGTCGATGAATTGACCAGCATTAGTTAAGTAATGTGAAAACAGTTAAGTAATGTGAAACTAGCTAAGTAATATGAAAATAACTAAGTAATATGAAAATAGCTAAGTGATGTGAGAACAGGTAAGTAACGTGAAAACAGAAAAACAAAAAATGCTAGCAGGCGAACCTTATCAGGCTTGGGATAAAGAGCTTTATGCCGCTCGTATCGAATGTCGTAAGGTGCTTCAAAAACTCAATAACAGTATTCCTGACACACCTGAATGGGAAGCAGCAACGCAAGAGCTTTTTCCGGGTTGTGAGAACGCGCACCTAGAGCCCCCATTTCGTTGTGATTACGGCTCGAACATCAAGCTGGGCAAGAACTTCTACGCTAACTTTAACTGCGTGATTTTGGATGTGGCTGAAGTGACCATTGGCGACAATGTGCTGCTTGGTCCAAACGTTCAAATCCTGACCGCAGGCCATCCACTTGATGTGAAAGGCCGAGTTGAAGAGGGTGTTGAGTTTGGCACTCCGATTAATGTTGGCGACAATGTTTGGCTTGGCGGCGGTGTGATCATTTGCCCAGGTGTCACTATTGGCGAAAACAGCGTGATTGGCGCAGGCAGTGTGGTAACTAAAGACATCCCAGCCAATGTGGTTGCAGTCGGTAACCCATGTAAAGTGCTGAAATCGATCGATAACGGACAATAATCAGATTTAAATGACAAAGCCCGAACCTAGGTTCGGGCTTTGTTTTTTCTATCCTTGCTAGATGCTAGATGCTAGATGGAACAGCTTGTTGTGCTTGCTTCTTATCTAACGCACCACTGAATCGAGTCAGAACAAGAGCGATCAAAACAATCACAGCACCTACCCAAGGGGTGTTCATTAATCCAGATTTCGCGACAATCAAACCACCACCCCACGAGCCCAATGCAATACCGACGTTGAAGGCTGCAATGTTCAACCCAGAAGCGACATCGACTGCGTCTGGTGTGTATTTCTCAGCCAGTTTCACAACATACACTTGTAGCCCCGGAACGTTACCGAATGCGAATGCACCCCAAACCAAAATGGTAGCAACAGCTGCGTAAGGGTTTACTGCGGTAAAGTTGAATACCACCAGTACCGCGGCTAAACCTGAGAAGATAACGGTCAGTGCTTTAATTGGGCCCATCTTGTCAGCCATCTTACCACCCCAGATGTTACCTACCGCGACTGAAACACCGTAAACCAACATGATTAAGCTGATTGAGCTCGAATCAAATCCTGATACATTTTCCAGTATTGGAGCGAGGAACGTAAACGCTGTGAATGTACCGCCATAACCTAGTGCTGTGATAGCGTAAACCAACAGTAAGCGTGGTTGAGTTAGAACCTTTAGTTGTGCCGAAATCTTCGCCGCTGGTGGTTGCTTAAGGTTGCTTGGAACCAAGATAGCGCTGCCGATAAGAGCAATAAGACCAAGCAGAGCAACGATCAAGAAGGTCGCTTGCCATCCAAAGGTTTGGCCGATATAAGTGCCCAGTGGTACTCCAGTTACCAATGCAACCGTTAAACCCGTAAACATGATCGCAATGGCACTGGCTGCTTTATCTCTTGAAACCAAACCTGTCGCGATGGTCGATCCAATCGAGAAGAACACGCCATGGGCAAGGCCGGTCAAAATTCGTGCGGCGATCAGCGTGTTATAACCCGGAGCTTGCCACGCCAATAAGTTACCAATGACAAACAATGCCATCACGGTTAGCAGCACCGCTTTACGATTCCATTTGCCGGTTAATGCCGTTAATACTGGTGCGCCAATAGCAACGCCAAGCGCGTATAAACTGACTAATAGGCCTGCCGATGGCAGAGATACATTCAAGTCGCTCGCCATGGTAGGAATCAAGCCTACGATGACAAATTCTGTGGTTCCGATGGCAAAGGCGCTGAGCGTCAATGCAAGTAATGCTAATGGCATAATCATCTCTCTTACTGTTCTTTGTTAAATACCGAGCGCGATAAAATGGGGCAGCTTGTGACTGCAATAGGAGCGCTTCGTTTGATAGCGAGGATTATCTAGTAATATATATTTGTGATAAATGACGTTATTAACAAATAACCTTTGTTAAATTTGTAATAATTGAAAAGTTAACCGATCATTGGATTAAGCTGATGAGATCGAAAAGACATAGATGATTTGAGCTGTGATGAGCACAAGCGAAATGACATTAAACAAAATGAAGATAGCGAAGGAGCCTTATGTTAACCCGTTCAGATGATTTAGAAATGGTACTCACCGTTGTCGATGCTGGTGGTTTTTCTGCGGCGGCAGAGGCGCTGGATGTGCAGGTCGCCAAGGTGTCTCGTTCGGTGAGTAAGGTTGAGTCGCAACTCGGCGTCTCAATATTCAACCGAACAACGAGACGCGTGGAATTGACGGAGGAAGGGCGGCAGTTTGTCGATTCAGTCAGGGTGGGATTACAGATGATCCAGAGCGCGGAAGAAGAAATCGTGTCGCGCGGTGAGTTGCCAAAAGGTCGTTTAAGAGTCGATGCCGCCAGTCCATTCGTATTCCATCAGCTAGTGCCGTTGGTGCAGTCATTCAAAGAGGCTTACCCAGACATTGAGTTGGAACTCACTTCCAACGAAGGCTTTGTTGATCTTCTAGAAAAGAGAACCGATGTTGCGATTCGAATCGGTAAGTTGTCCGATTCAACACTGCACGCTCGCCCTTTAGGAAAAAGCTTACTCCATATTGTGGCGTCACCTGATTATCTCGCTAAGCGTGGGCTACCCACCAAACCTGAAGATTTGAGTTCGCATCAAATTGTGGGATTTGCGGGTAACAAAGTGCTTAACCATTGGCCTTTACCAAACCAAAGTGACGTCGCGCCTACTGTGACAGCCAGTAATGGTGAAACCGTGCGTCAACTAGTCTTAGCTGGAAATGGGATTGCTTGTCTGTCGGGGTTTATGGTGCAGGAAGATATGGCAGCAGGGCGTTTAATCCCTATTCTGGAACAAGACAAACTTGCCAACACAGACCGAGAGCGAGTGAATGCGGTTTATTACAAGTCGTCCTCTGTCTCTAAACGTATCTCGGCGTTTATTGACTTTATTCAGCCCCGTTTGAGCTTGTAGGAAAGAATGAAACACTCTTTAGCAGCACACAGCCAAACCGTTATTTGCATCGTTTGAGAACGGGTATTCGTATCAATGTTTAGAGAGCACATATTGTTGTATTGAGATTCGATAGGTGGATGTGATCTCAATAGCGTTTACTGACTTTCACTGATTAAAACCACCGCTTTTCGGACATTTGTCCTATTGACGAAGCTTATCAATTTTTAGCATGCTCATATCGAAATTGAGTAGGTAATCGAAGATGGGTATAGATACTTTTTCACCTCAAGGCTGTCATGTTATGGCAAAGCCTTCGGGTTCTAAATGCAACATTGATTGCAGCTACTGTTTCTATCTTGAAAAAGAAAAACTCTATCCTGAATCTGCCAGTTCACCGACCTCTTGGAAGATGGATGATGCCACGTTGGAGCGTTATGTTATCCAACATATTGAAGCGCAATCTTCCAATGAGGTGACTTTTGCTTGGCAAGGTGGCGAACCGACGTTGTTGGGGTTGGCTTTCTTCGAAAAAGCGATGGCTCTGCAAGCTAAATACGGCTTCGGTAAAACCATCACCAATACTCTGCAAACCAACGGCTTATTGCTTGATGAGTCGTGGTGTCAGTTCTTCAAAGATCATCAGTTCTTAATTGGCATTTCGGTTGATGGTCCACAACATCTGCATGATGCCTATCGTAAAACACGCTCAGGGAAACCTACCCACCACAAAGTTGAAGCGGCGATTAATCTGCTCAAATCCTTTGGTGTTGAGTTTAATACACTAACCGTTATCAGCGATGTGAATGCCAAATCTCCGTTAGAGGTGTATCACTACCTTAAGGCGATCGGAAGTGCGCACATGCAGTTCATTCCGTTGGTGGAACGTGAAGCCCAACAGCAAACGGAAGTTGGATTAACCCTGTTACATCCTGGGCGGTCGGAAGCGGTAGCTCTTTGTGATTGGAGTGTGGGTTCAGAACATTACGGCTTGTTTATGGCTGCGATTTTTAGAGAGTGGGTACGGCAAGATGTCGGAAAGGTGTGGGTGCAACTTTTTGAGAATACCTTCGCAATGACATGTGGCCAACCAGCGCAGTTGTGTGTGTTTTCAGAGACGTGCGGCAGCGCTTTTGCGATGGAAAACAACGGCGACATTTACGCTTGTGACCACTATGTATTTCCAGAATTTAAGCTTGGAAACATTCATACCACTACCATCAAAGAGATAAACGAAAGCCAGGCGAATCAACAGTTTGGTGAGAAGAAAAAACACTCACTTTCTCAAGATTGTTTACGCTGTGAATTTCGCTCTGTATGCCATGGCGGTTGTCCAAAACATCGCTTTGCTTTCTCGTCTTCTGGTAAGCCCGATCAGAACTACCTTTGCCTTGGTTATAAAACATTTTTCTCTTACTCAGCCCCTTACATTGATTTAATGAAGAAGCTCTATCAAGCCGGGCATCCTGCTGCTGCCATTATGCAAATCATCAAAAACAAAGAATCCCAATAACCCACCCCTTGAATATTCATGGAGTCGAACATGAAAAAATTCCCGCTTAGTGCGGTTTCAAAAGCGTTTGCTCTCGCGGCAGTGACCTGCTCGGGCAGCGTTATCGCTGAAGACGTCAAACAACCTCAACAGCCGAATATTGTGGTCATCATGGCCGACGATCTTGGTGATTGGGCGACAAGCCACCATAACAAATACGTTGAAACACCCAACCTAGAATATCTTTCCGAAACCGGTGTTCGTTTCGAGAATGGTATGACGCCAGCGCCTGTGAGCTCTGCTGCACGAGCTTCATTCCATACTGGTAAAATGCCCTCTCAGCATGGTGTGTATGATTTCTTAGCGGAAGACCCTAAGTTTGATGCCGGTTGGTTAGATGGTGAGAAATTGCTGTCGGAACGTTTACAAGACGAAGGCTATCGTACCGCTTTAATTGGTAAGTGGCATGCCACGACGGACAGCAAAGAGCCGATTCGTGGCTTTGACCGTTGGTTAAGTTACGACGCGTTAGAAGCGGGTTGGAAAAACCAATACCTACATTCAGGAACGGTGTTGTTCTCGCGAGATGGCGAGAATGAAGAACACACCGGTATTCAAGCGCAGTTCTTAACCAAAGAGACCATTAAGTTCATTGATGAGCCAAGTGATAAGCCTTTCTTTGTTAGCCTTAACTATGTTGAGCCGCATTTCCCCTTTGAAGGTTTACCAGAACGATTGGTAGAGAAATACCGCGATATTGCCCATAAAGTGGTGTCTTATGGTGGGAACTCTGTGCTTGAACACATGAGTGCTTATACCTTGGTGCCGTCTGATCATGAAGAGAAACTGGCGCAATATCTGGCTGCAGTGACTTTACTGGATGAACAAGTCGGCCAGTTGATCGATGGTTTAGAGGGACGTGGTTTGATGGATAATACCGTGATCGCTTTTGTTTCTGATCATGGCTTGTTGATGGGGCAATATGGCTTATACGGTAAGATCAACGCCAGCTTCCCATACAATTTCTATGAAGAGACGATTCGCGTGCCTTTCATCATCAAAGGCCCTGAAGGCATGGTGCGTCAGAAACAAGTGCGTGGCGAGTTTGTCGATATCTTAGATCTTCATACTACGATCATGGATCTGGCGAGTAAGGGGGAAGGTTACGATACCAGTTATGGTCCGGGTAAATCCTTGTTACCAATGATGAAGGGGGAGCGCGTTCGAGATTGGCGTCAGTTCCAATTCTCAGAGCGAGGCAATGCGCGAATGATCACTAACGGTCATTGGAAGTTAGTGCGTTACTACAATAAGAAAAATGAGCCTATCGATCATTGGTATGACTTGAGTAACCCGATGGGTGAGGCGTATATCGCAGAGCCACCACGTCAAGCGGTTCAAGATACGATGACAAAAGCGTTGGATGAATTTTTTGCTCAGTACTCCAGTGATGAATACTCAGGTTTGAACATGTGGAAGATGGCTTACCCTAATTTCACTACTGAGAAAATCATTGAACATGAGCTGTGGAACTAACTCATCGTTTCTTCAAGCTTAGTCTTAATGATTGTCGATGATCAAAATAAACGGTGGCCTATGGGTCACCGTTTTACGTTTGTAGGAGCGTTGGAATAAGTGAATAAATTAATAAGTATTAGAGCGAAGTTATTGCTTTTCGGACTCTTTTAAACGAGTCGCTTCGAGTTTGTCTAGATTGATGATTCGAATACTTTTGCGTGTGACTGAAATCGCCCCGCTATCATTCAGCTGTTTCAATATTCGATTGTAAACACGCAGGCTCGTGCCTAATCGTTCACACTCTAAGCTTTTGTTTACGATGTAATCTTTTTCTGGATTCAGGCTGTGAAACTGCAACAAATCATCAATCACACAGTAGGTAATAGAGTGCAGGATATTGCGCGACATTCTCTCGACCGATAAATACCATTTGGAGGTTAGGTGTTTAAAAGTATGTGCCGCCAAGATAGGGGTTTGACAGATGAGCTCTGCAAATATTGCCCCATTCATGATGAACCCTTCACAATCAGATTCAGCTTTTACCGAGTAGAAGCAGGGCTTCCCTGAAAACAGTTCCATAAGCCCTAAAAAGCCATTGTGATTGAAAGTGCCTACCTGATATCGACGACCGTAACGTGAGCTGCGAGCGACAGAAATAGCGCCATCGGTGATGAATATAATGTCGGTTATCTCTTGCCCTTGCTGAAAGATAGGCTCGCCTTTCTTTATCGCATGTTTACGAAAAGAGAGTGCTTTGTCGTTCTCGGAGAGAAAGTCGAGGATCTGCGATGTGAAGTAGATATCATCTTCGGTGATCAGCATAAGGTGATTAGCTCTGAACGTATTTCCTGTAGTTAGTACACCATTGTATAAGAAAAGCGCTAGAACAAAAGCGGACAAAAAGCCCCACAGTGAAAACGATGGGGCTAAGTCATTTATGTTTCAGGCTAACGGAGTAGGTAATAGCGATTAAAACCCACCAGCCCAAGCATCGAAGTCATCAATATTGTCGAGTTCTTGCTGGCTTCTTGGCGCAGGGTAATAAGGCAAGGCTAACCTTTGAACGGAAGGTTGCAGTTCCCAATCAGGTGTAACCTTGAGTCGGGTTAACTCATCGTTGAGGCACACAAACATATAGTAGCCATCGGCATGGGTATTGGCGTAACTCGCGATAGTTGCGATATCACCGGAAGGTAATTTTACATCTCGGCCGAGCGGGTAAAGTTGGTGCAAAGCGAAGCTGACTTTAGAGTCTTTCAGCTTGCCTTGTTTAAAGCGTTCTAGGCCAATCGCGGTTGAGGTCGTGCGCGGCTTCCACCCTGTGAGGAACAATCCACTCAAGTTATCTTGGAACGGCTTACCCTTTCGGTTGCCTTCATTGGTAATGAATTGAACCGTCAGCGTGTCTCCCGATTCTTGCAGAATTTCTAAAAACTGTTCACCAGTACGATCGACCAAAAGCTTCATAATATCCAGCTACCATCAAGAATGAGAGACGATAAAGGGTACTACTATAGGGGAGGCTTGTGTAGGGACGATAAACGTTATGTAGTGTGAACAATGTTTTCGGTGTTGATCCTTACATGTCCCTTAGATCAACAACAGCTTTAGCGCTTACGTAAGTAATGAGTTTGCACAATCTCATATAAGTAAGTTGACACGCCTGTTAGTGTGAAATCAAGCGGTGAAACTAGATCTCCAAACAATGGTGAAGCATCACCCAGACCGAACAGACTCACCATCGAAATGGTAGAAAACCCGCTAAGTTTATATTGCCTGACACTCACTCAACTTAGGTGATTTGTAGGTCAATTTACTGATCTTCAAATTTATACTGGATAATTACCTATAAATTTCAGGATTTAGCAGTAATAATCAATGAATAGATCGGAATAGCTTGTTCATTGAAAAGCTGTACGGAAAGTTTCTAAAGACGCATCGTGAAAAGGAAGTCAGATACATGCCTGTGCTCCAACGCATCAGTTTAACGTTAATCTTAATCGCCGTTTTAGGTGGGTGTTCTTCACTTCCTGAAGGCATCGATCATCCAACAGAACCGCCAACCTCTCCTGCACCTAGTTCTTTATCGGTTCTAACCAATGAATTTCAGCCTGAAGCTTTAGAGCAAGGCACCACCGCGGTTCGTCTGCAAGAGTCTGGTTGGGATGCTTTGGCACAGCGATTAGCACTGGTCGAAAGTGCCGAGCACACCATCGACATTCAATACTACATCTGGAACTCTGACGAATCGGGCAGCTATCTCGCTAGCCGTTTGTTAGCCGCGGCTGAGCGTGGTGTGAAGGTGCGCGTAATGTTGGATGATATCAACCTCAATGAACGTGAAGGTTTGCTGTCGGCACTGGATGCGCACCCTAACGTCGAGATTCGTATCTTCAATCCAACGCCAACACGCCGTGGCTTCAGTAAATGGCTGAGCTTTGTCGGTGACTTTTCTCGCTTAAATCGCCGTATGCACAATAAGTCGTTTACCGTAGATGGTACTTTGTCTGTGGTGGGTGGCCGTAATATCGGTGATGAATACTTTGACCTTTCTGATGAAATCAATTTCCGAGACCGCGATGTATTAGTCATGGGCTCGGTAGTTAACACCATCCAAACCAGTTTTGTTGAATACTGGAACAGTCGTTGGTCTTACCCTGTCGATATGCTGGGTGATGACGAACAACCTGATCTCTCGAAGATAGATAATATTGTCGTTCCGCATTATCAAAATTATCCTGAATTACCATTAGAGCGTAAGGCTGCTGATAGTTTACTGAAAGAGGTGGTTGGTGAGATGACTTGGGTGAATGCGCGTTTTGTTTATGATCAACCCGTCCCTGATGACTCCGATAATACTGATGAACCGAAAGCGACTGCGATTCTTCTAGGGAAGTTAGCGAGTGAATCGAAACAAGAGATCTTGTTGGAATCGGCTTACCTTGTATTCGATGATGGTCAGCTTGAAGAGTGGCAGGTATTGAACAACAAGGGCGTTGAGATAAAAGCGCTAACGAACTCTATGGCCTCTAATGATTTGGTGACTAATCACTCTGCTTATGCGGGCAGACGTTACGATATGTTAGAGCATGGCATTGACTTGTTTGAGCTAAAACCAGAGTCTAAGCTTTGCGAAGTATCGACTCAAGATGTGTCGAAATGTGCGCCTGAGACGGCCTATGGCTTGCACGCAAAATCAGTTGTATTCGACCGCAGCATCGCGAGCATCGGCTCATTTAACTTCAACTTGCGTTCTACCTACCTCAATACTGAATCGGTTTTGATCATCGAGAATAAAGAGATTGCTGAAACGTTGGCTGACACCATTGAGCAAGCGATGAGTGATGATAATAGTTGGCGCTTGGAACTGGAAGACGGTGATGTGTATTGGTATTCAGGCGATCAACGTTGGGACAGTGAACCAGAAACGGGTAAGTGGGAACGAATGCAATCAGGTTTCCTACAGCTGTTACCGATTGAGAAATATCTGTAAGCTAGCCGCCTCGGGTAAATAAAAATGTCAGCGTATTTTACGCTGACATTTTTGTTTGTACTGCTGTTTGCTGTGGTTTGTTGCAAGCTATTAATGGCTTAACGGCTTAACGGCTTAACGCTTGGTCAGCTGCTTGCTGTTCAAGTAAGGCAGAATGTGCGGGCGAGATTCGCCAGACAACTTCTGTGTGATCTGTTGTGACCAACTGCTTTGCTTCTGATTGCTTGAGCGGTTCGCGTAGTAGCTTTGCATTGAATCGTCGTAGCTGGCAATTTCATCTAAGCTCAACGGTTGGTATTGATTTTCGTGCATGACCACGTGAGCAGGAAGGCGAGGTTTGACTTCAGGCTGCTGCGCAGGGTGACCTAAACACATCCCAAATAGCACGGCCGTGTGTTGTGGAAGTTCCAGTAGTTCATCGACTTGTTGCGCGCTGTTACGCAAGCCACCGATGTACACGCCACCTAAACCAAGAGACTCCGCAGCCAGCATACAGTTTTGCGCCATGATGCCAGAATCGACTGCGCCAATCAGGGTCAGTTCAGTAAAGTCGGTTTTCACTTCAGGGTTGATTTGAGCGTGGCGTTGATAGTCGATACAGAACACCAAAAACTCAGCCGCGTTCTCAACGTAAGCTTGGTTGCCTGCGTATTCGGCTAACAGTTTGCGCTTCTCTTTGTCTGTCACTCTCACGATAGAAACAGCCTGCAGTAAACTGGATGATGAAGCCGCGAGACCTGCCTGAATAATCACATCAAGTTGTGCTTTTTCAATCGGTTGATTTGTATATTGACGAATGGAGCGGTGCCCCAGAATAGTTTCAATCGTGCTGTTCATAACTCTCAGACAGTCCTTGTGATGATGACGTAGAGAATCACAATAACGACAATTACCATGAGCGTAAAGGGTGTTTGAGCCTTTCTGGTTGACATATTTCAGCAGCGTCAGCCCAGTTTTTGAGATTCTATTTATAATCGATTAATGCCAGCTGCTACGCCGCTGGCATTTTATTATTGAGTGAAAATTGCTTTGAAATAGGCACTAAATGCTCAGAACTGTCGGATAAAATAGGGCATACTGGGCGCAATATATAGACCAAAGAAAGTAACCACGCGCATGAATCCAATCTGCCTCAACGACCCTTTTTCTCTTCCTAATGGCCAAGTGATCAAAAATCGCTTGTTCAAATCGGCAATGAGTGAACAGCTAGGTGATAAACATCATAACCCTAAGCAAGGTTTAGTCACGCTTTACCAGCGTTGGGCTCAAGGAGGAATTGGCCTATCCATGACGGGCAACGTGATGGTCGATAGAGGTGCGCTTGGTGAACCTAAAAACGTGGTGTTGGATGAGCAAAGTGACTTAAGCGTATTTCGTGAGTGGGCGAAGGTTGGAACACAAAATGGTTCGCAGATATGGATGCAATTGAACCACCCAGGAAAGCAAATCCCTAAATTCTTATGTGATAGCCCGGTTGCTCCTTCGGCTATCTCTTTAGAGCGTGGATTAGAAAAAGGCTTCAATACGCCACGAGCTCTGACTGAGACGGAAATAATCGCAATCATTGATAAGTTCGCGCTGAGCGCAAAGCTTGCAAAACAAGCGGGTTTTACTGGCGTGCAGATTCACGGTGCTCATGGTTATCTGGTAAGTCAGTTTTTGTCTTCTAGACACAATCAACGCCAAGACAAATGGGGTGGCTCACTCGAAAACAGACTTCGTTTCGTGCTTGAGGTTTATCGCGCGATTCGAAAAGAGGTCGGTGAAGATTTCCCTGTCGGAATTAAGCTTAACAGCGCCGACTTCATGAAAGGTGGCTTCACTGAAGAAGAGTCGATGCAGGTTGTACAAACATTGAGTGATAACGGTATCGACCTGATAGAGATCTCCGGCGGCACCTATGAAAGTCCATCAATGATGGGTTCAAAGAATAAGGCTGAATCAATCAAGGCCAGCACGGTAAAGCGTGAAGCGTATTTTATGGATTACATGGTGAAGGCGAGAAAACTCGTCAGCACACCGCTGGTGGTCACGGGTGGTTTCCGAACCGCGCAAGCAATGAATGAAGCATTAAACACCTCGGCGACCGATTTTATTGGTATTGCGCGCACAATGGCGGTTGATCCTGACTTCCCTAACAAGTTAATGAAGACCCTAGCCACGGCATGCCACTAACGGTGCCAACCACAGGAAAACCCGCATTAGATAAGGTAGCAATGGTCGGGCTAGTTTGGTATGAACATCAGATGTGGCGCATCGCCTCTGGCAAGAATTCCGACCCTAAACTAAGCGCATTAGGTGTGGTGTTAAAAACAATTCTCAGCGCTGGCTGGCACGCCTTCAAAAAGCGCAGAGCGTAAGCAGTCATGGATTGTTGAAGCAGAACTTTGAGGAATTGAAGTTCTGCTTTTTTGTTTGGTCAGCGAGTTTAGTCAGGTCATCAAGCGAAAATAGAAAGGCAAGACGTTATCGGGATTACAGCTTCACTTAATGCGTATGCAGCATGTTGGGTTCTGTTCTTTGACAGATATGAGGAATATACAGCTGAAGGTAAGATTCAGTCAGTCGGATAGCTTCATTGGCAAGTTTTGGTGTGATGCAACCATGTTGGCGATAAGATAACGAGTATATTTTATCTGCGACTTGCAGTGAGATAGCGAAGACATTGATGGATTGTGGTAACTGAGGAACATCAAAAAACTGTCGATAAATCGTTTCTACTTCTTTACCAAGGATTAAGTCATTCTCGGTGTCTGCATGACCTAACTCCGTGAACGTATGACGACCTAATATAAGCTTTTTGGCAATAGGGTGATCGTTGTAATAATTAACATACGCTGTTTCAATCATGCGGTTGATGTCAGTCCAATGATTAACATGCTCGGCATCGATACATTTACCTAACAGAGAGTCGAAATCAATAAAAACGTCATCTAATAGATTATGGAATAAGTTCTCTATATTTGGGTAGTGATGATAAACCGTGGATGTTGCCATTCCACACTCTTTAGCAACATCATACATTGAAATATCAGTAGCTTCGCGGCGTTCCATTAGTTGCACAACAGCATCATGAATTCGAATTAACTTTTCTTCGGTGGTTACTTTGCGCATCTAATGATCCTCACTGTTATTTGGAACACAAAAAACATAAAGGGTTTTCAAGCAAAGTTCCAATTGAAATATCAAAACTTAGACTTTATTACCCTTTATTTATATAAAACATTATAACCCAATGTTAGGCGTTAATATGTGTCCCCGTTTTACCTTCTATGATCTCTAACGCGCTAGATAGATCACCAATGTGTCCGTGTTGTTTTGTCTTTTCAACAAAAAGACAGCATGCGTCTACCTTCGGCCCCATAGAACCTGCGGGGAAAGTGTACTTTTTCATTTGTTCAACTGACACGTTCTCAAGCTTCTCTTCCTTTGGGGTTCCCCAATCTAAACAAACATGAGACCCGTCAGTGAGGATCAGTAAATGTTCTGCGCCGATTTCTTCTGCGATAAGAGCCGCTGTCATGTCTTTGTCGATTACTGCTTCGAAACCCACATAAGCGCCATCTTTTTCGACGACCGGAGCCCCGCCACCACCGCCACAAATAATTAGGTGCTCTTTCTCTAGCAAGTCTTTGATGGCTTTTATCTCTAGCACTTCTTTTGGCGAAGGTGATGGAACCACACGACGCCAGTGTGCGCCGTCAGGTTTCACAATCCATTGGTTGGCTTCTGCGAGTTGTTTGGCTTGTTCTTCTGTATAGACAGGGCCAATAAACTTGGTTGGGTCGGCGATCGCAGGGTCGTTCTCGTCAATCACAATGCGAGTAAGAATCGTCGTAGTAAAGCGATCTTGAATCGCAGCGTTCAACCCTTGCTGAATAAGGTAGCCAATCATTCCCTGAGTCTCAGCTCCAAGGACATCAAATGGGTAAGGAGGACAATCTTTGTAAGCATTGTTCTGTAATGACAGTAGCCCTACTTGAGGGCCATTTCCGTGCACAACCACTAAACGGTAGTCTTTACTGAGTTCAGCCAAAGACCTGGCGGTTTGCGCGATGCTCTTTTTTTGGTTTTCACAACTCATTACTTCACCACGTTGCAGTAAAGCGTTCCCACCGACAGCAACAACAATAATAGGCTTCGACATGTTTAATTCTCCAAATAATATTTTGCTCTTGGCAAATAAGTTGGTTTGAATTGTATTTAAATATTGTCGGAGTCGTGGGGATAAAAATCACAATTCGATTTGTGCTTAATATTTGATGTTTTTAGTCGCCTATATGTCACAGAAAGCCTTAATTATCTCTAGATTAACTAGATATGTGATCTTGGTTTTGAAATAGAAAATGTATTTATTAATCGAATGGTTATTGACCAAAATCAAGTATTCCGACTTTTAGCATTATAAATCTAATATTTGTTGGGTTTATTTTGTTTTTGTTCCGAACTCGTTTGTGTAAAACCGATATTCAATTTTCATCCCAGTTCACTTCATCGCTTTGCCGTTTAATTAATCCCGAATTAGAGATTAAGGAGCTAAGAGATGAGTAACGAAACGCAAGGAAAAATGGGGGTTACGGGAATTGCACTCTTTACACTGTGTGCAGTTTTGGTGGTCGACACATTAACCGCGTCAGCCAGTATTGGTGTCAGTGCCATTGGTTGGTGGGTGTTAATGCTGGTCTTCTTTGTCATTCCATATGGCTTAATTACTTCCGAACTGAGTACCACCTACCCTGGTGAAGGTGGGATTTACGATTGGGTAAAACAAGCCTTCAATTTCAAATGGGCAGTGAGAACAACGTGGTTTTACTGGATTAACGTGGGTTTATGGATGCCTGCGGTATACATCATGTTTGCAGGGATGTTTGCCGAACTCTTCATGCCAGATCTGTCTTTATGGGGACAAATTGCCATTTGTATATTACTGACGTGGCTAACGGTTTTGATTTGTAATGTGTCTGCCGACATCGGGGTGTGGGTCACCAATATTGGCGCAATATTAAAAATTGTCGTGATCAGTACATTGGGTGTGGGCGGCTTTATCTATGCAATGAAAAACGGTGTTGCCAACGAATTTACGTTGCCAGCTATGATGCCTTCATTGGATTCTGCGGTCTCTTTCTTACCTGCGATTGTGTTCAACCTAATGGGTTTTGAACTGGTTGCGACCATGACTAAAGAAATGAAAGACGTTCGTGATATGCCTAAGGCTGTCTTCCTCTCTATCGGTATCACCGCTTTCTTATACATCTTCGGTACGGTAGGCATTTTGATGGCGCTACCTGTCGAAAGCATTGGCTTGGTGTCTGGCCTTATCGACACATTTAGAACACTTTTTGGCACTGGTGTGGTTGGTACAGCGATGGTGTACATCTTCGGTACTTTCGCTTTGTTAACGCTTATCGGCAACATGGTGAGTTGGACAATGGGCGCTAGCCGAGCTGCTGCTGAAGCCGCTCAAGAAGGTGAACTTCCAGCCCCAGTCGCGAAAGTGTCTGAGAAAGGCTCTCCAGTTGGTGCAAACAACATCACAGGCACAGTATCAACGGTCGTTATCCTGTCTTACGCGCTATTTGCTCAGGGTAATGATGATCTGTTCTGGTCGATATTTGCCTTCTCTAGCTGCATTTTCTTACTTCCTTACCTGTTCATGTTCCCTGCATACCTAAAGCTTCGAGTGGTTGATGGTCAACGTGAACGCCCATTCAAAGTTCCGGGTGGCATGGCGGCTCAATGGGTCATGTCGATTGTTTGTTTCTTGGTCGTCCTTCAAGCCGTGATCTTATTCATTTTCCCTGAGGCCCTTGATCTAACTGTTGCTGATTGGGGATACACAGGACCTGTTTTGATTGGCGTGATTGCCACCATCCTTGCTGGTGAATGGATTCTTCTAGGTGCTCTAAAACGCAAGAAGCAGCAAGGTTCAGGCGATGACGACACGACCGAGACACAAGATAAAAAAGAAGCTCAAGCATAATTTAGGGGACATAACGATGAAAAAACTGATTGAGACTACTCCAAAACATGATGGCTTCAGAATGCCAGGGGAACACGAGCCACACAGCGAAATTTGGATGGCTTGGCCAGAACGTACTGACAACTGGCGCAATGGGGCAAAACCAGCGCAAGCGGTGTTTGCAGACGTTGCTACCAAGATCAGCCATACAACACCAGTCACCATGCTTGCGAGTTCAGACCAATACGATAACGCAGTATCTCGTTTACCAGAGGACATTCGAGTATTGGAAATCTCGACTGATGACTCTTGGATGCGCGACATCGGTGCGACTTATGTTGTTGATGACAGCGGTGAACGCCGAGGAGTGGATTGGGAATTCAATGCATGGGGCGGATTTGTCGATGGTTTGTATTCACCGTGGAATCGCGACAACCAAGTTGCTCAAAAGATGTGTGAAACCATTCGTGACTCTCGATACCGCGCTCCAATCGTACTAGAAGGCGGCTCAATTCATGTCGATGGCGAAGGCACGCTCTACACAACAGAAGAGTGCTTATTACACGAAAGCCGCAACCCAGATATGAGCAAAGAAGAGCTGACAGAAGTGCTGTGCGAACACCTCAATGTTGAGAAGGTAATTTGGCTGCCTCGTGGTTTATACAACGATGAAACCAATGGTCACGTCGACAATATTCTCCACGTCGTGAAGCCGGGTGAAGTGGTTCTCACATGGTGCGATGACAAGAATGATCCTCAATATGAGATTAGCAACGAAGCCTATGACTACCTCACCAGTCAGACCGATGCAAAAGGGCGTCAGATAAAGGTACACAAGCTGCCAATGCCTGGCCCTCTTTTCATGACCGAGGAAGAAGCGGCAGGTATCGATATCGCAGACGGAATGGAGCGAGAAGCGGGTGAGCGTTTAGCGGCGTCGTATGCCAATTACCTGATTACCAATAACCAAATTGTGTTGCCGTTGCTCGATCAACGCTACGACAACGATGTTATCGGGATCCTAGAAGGCATCTATCCGGGCTACGAAGTGAATGGCGTCCCGGCTCGAGAAATTTTGTTAGGTGGCGGCAACATCCACTGCATCACCCAACAAGTACCAAGAGTTTAGTTACAACAGAAAAACCAATTTAATCCAAAACGTAGCGGTTCTTGAAAGTGATGGCAGGTATTCAAAATCAAATTACCATGAAAGTGAACTTAAAAGAACCGCACACAAAATTATGAAAAATAGGAACTTATTATGAAATTACCTTCTTCTAGCGCAACTGAACTAAACAAAGCAAACCTAGAGCACATGGTTTCCATGAAAGATTTCTCTGTCGAAGAGATGGACAACATGATGGAGCTGATGACTCACCTGAAGCAGGCGCGTAAAGACAACGCTATTCCACCACTGTTCAAAGGCAAGTCAGTTGGGATGATCTTCGAAGCGGGCTCCACTCGTACACGTGTTTCTTTCGAGGTGGCAGCAACATTACTGGGGGGGCATGCGCTATTCCTATCACCAAAAGACATTCACTTAGGTGGTAAAGAGTCGATTGATGATACTTCTCGAGTGTTATCACGTATGTGCGACATCATCATGGCTCGTACCAATAGTCCTGAAACACTAGATGGCCTACTTGAAATGTCGACAGTGCCTGTGATCAACGGCCTTGATACGCGTTTCCACCCAACTCAAATGCTTGCGGATCTCTACACGATCAGAGAGCACATTACAGATGGACGTAAGCTATCAGACCTAACCTTGGCATTCATGGGTGACGCGACCGATGTGTGCCGTTCTTTGATGCTGACGTGTGCTAAGTACGGCATGGGCTTTAAGCAAATTGGTCCTAAGAAATACCACATGGAGCAAGAGTGGATCGACATGGCGCTGAACTTCTGTGAAGAGTCTGGTGGCACGATTGAAATTACTGATGATGTAGAACGTATCAGTGATTGTGACGTGGTGTATGGCGACAGCTTCTACTGGGTAACGCAAATGGATGAGAAGGAAGAGCGCCTTGCGGCATTCATGCCTAACTATGTGATCACAGAAGAGCTAATGGCTAAGGCTCGTCCGGGCGCAATGTTGCTGCACTGCCTACCTGCGAATGACAAAGAAGAAGTGACTCGCGGCGCACTAGAAAGTGAATACTCAGTGGCGTTCGATGAAGCTGAAAACCGACTCACAGCTCAGATGGCGATTTTGGTGTACTTTACACATAAAGATGCGGTTATCCCAACACAAGAAACCGTTAAGCATCATGAAGAAAAAATCAGCAGCTTCCTAAGTACTCTGTAGAGGTTTATTTGTGGGGGCATAAGAACCTCCACTGTGTTGCTCGAATTAAGCTGAACCAGTATTCATCACGATTTATTGGTTCGGCTATTTTTGTTCCTTTTATTTTGAAATGTCGGTAAACACGCAGCTAATTGGCTATATCTGACATCAATACTCGAATAGGAGATGTATCGACATGAGTGCCGATATTATTAAAGTTTCAAGAAACACTGAAGATGCACCGCTGAGCCCTTTCTCAACACAATCGGTGGCATTCTCACACTACAATAACCTTTCTGCTCAACTACCGATTGACCCTAAAACAGGCAGCTTGATCTCAGGCTCTTTGGAAGATCAAACCAAGCAGTGCTTACTAAACATTCAAGCGATTGTGGAGAGCATTGGACACCGCATGCACGACGTTGTGAGGGTAAATATATACTTGAAGAACATTGCGGATATCGATGCGGTTAACGAAATCTATGCGTCGTTTTTCCAACACTATGTTCCCACATGCACGACGCTAGCGGTAGCTGATTTACCGCTCGAAGGCGCTCACTTACAAATGGATGTAGTGATCTCGAATGGTGAAGGTACTTATCCTCAAGCGGCTTGTGAGTTAGTTAAAATTGCAAGAAACACCCAACACGCACCAGTCAGTTCTTTATCGACTCAGACGGTGGCTTTCTCTCACTATAATCACATTTCAGCCCAGTTACCGATTGATCCGAAATCGGGTAGCATCGTCGCTGGTGGAGCAAAAGAGCACGCGCTTCAATGCCTCAAAAACATTAAATCGATACTGGAAAATGTTGATGTTCCTCTTGATGACATTGTGAAGGTGAATATTCATGTGAGAAGCCTTGATGACCTTGCAGCAGTCAATGAAGTGTATACCACCTTCTTCCCGGATTCCGCGATTGCAAGAGCTGTCGGTTACATGCCAGCACGCTCGGTGACGGTGGTTGAAGGCCTTGCAATGGGAGCGTTAGTGCAGATGGATGCAACTGTGTCACACGGCGATGGCACTCCGCCACAAGCGGTTGAAGACCGGCATGGGATTGTAATTAATGCGACCAATACCAAAGCTGCGCCAATCAGCCCGCTTTCAACGCAAACTGTGGCCTTTTCACACTACAACAATATCTCCGCTCAATTACCGCTGGATCCAAGAATTGGAGCGATTGTTGCGAATGGCGCAAAAGAGCAGGCGATGCAGTGCCTGAATAACATTAAAGAAGTGATTGAGAACGTTGGTCATGTCATGGATGACATCGTGAAGCTGAATATCCAATTAAGAGACATGGCAGATCTAGATGTGCTCAATGACGTGTGCGCGCATTACTTTGAAGGTCCATTACCTGCGCGCACGGTTATCGGTGTGTCTGATATTCCTATGGGTGCTTTAGTGCAAATTGATGCGATTGCTTCCAATGGTGAAGGTACTCCACCTAGCCTTTAAGCTTTCTATTTAGCTTTTTAAACAACGAGGGTTGGCCGTGAGGTTAGCCCTCGTTTTACGTTTGTTCCAATACCAACATGAGTATTGGTTATAGTGTCCATAAGTGGAAAATCAGAGTAGACCAACTAGGATGAATTGAATTAAACCCTACAATTAATTCAACAACATGGTAGTTGCTATGAAGAAAATAACCCTTTTATCTGTTGCGATCTTATCCAGTCTTTCTTTCTCATCTTTTGCTAAAGATTGTGATCCCAATTTGTTGCCATCTTGGAAGGACAGCGAGAGCAAATCCGCTATTGTAGATTTTGTTGGGCAAGCCACCAAAGCAGAGTCTGATACGTTCGTTGCGGTCCAAGATCGTATTGCTGTATTTGATAACGACGGTACGCTTTGGTCAGAAAAACCTTACTACTTCCAACTAGCCTTTGCACTAGACCGTGTAAAAGAGATGGCGCCTGAACACCCTGAATGGAAAACAGAAGCACCGTTTAAGTTTGTACTTGAAGATGATATTGAAAGTGTTCTGGGTAGTGGCGAAGAAGGGTTATTGAAAATCATCATGGCGACACATTCTGGTATGACAGTAGAGCAATACCAGCAAGACGTTGAGCAATGGTTGGCGGTAGCAAAAGATAAACGCTTCAATAAAGCCTACACAGACCTTACTTATCAGCCAATGAAAGAGATGCTGACTTACCTGCAAGAGCATGACTTTAAAACTTACATTGTGTCGGGCGGAGGCGTTGATTTCATGAGAGTGTGGGCTCCGCAAGCTTACAACATTCCTACAGAACAGATCATCGGCAGCGCGCTCAAATACAATTACAGCTACAACGATGGTAAGCCGACGGTTACCAAGGGTTCGTCCATTTTGACCATTGATGACAAAGCCGGAAAGGTCACTAACATTCAGCATATTATCGGCAAGAAACCTATTCTAGCGGTCGGTAACTCAGACGGTGATCAAGCCATGATGCAATGGGCAACGAGCCAACCCAATTCAATGGCAATGATTGTTCACCATACCGATGCCGAGCGCGAGTGGCAGTACGATCGTAAGTCCCATGTTGGCAAGCTTGATAAAGCACTAGATGAGGCGAATTCCAGAGAGGATTGGACACTGATCGACATGAAATCCGATTGGTGTGAGGTGTATTAACGTCTAGTTTACACTCGGTAAAAACAACAAAGGCTCGGATTGTTGATTCGAGCCTTTTTTACAACAAGTATTTTCGAAGGAGCAGAGGGTAAGCGGGTTTGTATGAGTCACATACTTAGAAAAGAGTTAAAGATCGTTAAGCGAATCAATCGTCAAATGAGCCATAATGAGAGAGATATTCGCTAAGTTAGCTTTTATCGCCAGACGGCTAAATATCTCCCTGACCAAACTTTAATGACAGGTAACTATGAAACAATTGGATCTCAATTTAATCCGCGTTTTTCTGGTTTTGCTAGAAACCCAAAATACTCGCATTGCTGGCAATAAATTGGCGCTGAGTCAGCCCGCAGTGAGTAAAGCACTAGGGCGATTGAGAGAATACTTTGATGACGAATTGTTTACTCGTGTCCATTCCGGTTTGAAGCCAACTCCACGTGCGTTAGAGCTTGGTGAACGGCTGCCAATGATCATGGAAAGCTTAGACGACGTGATTCTTGAAACTCCAAGCTTTGACCCTGCCGAGTATCAAGGCAACATCACGATTGCGATTAACGGTTTTATCTCGAACTGGCTTGGTGCGCGTTTATGCCTTGGTCTCATTCAAGAAGCGCCCAATGCTCAAGTCAATATTGTTAATTGGGGCTCTCAAACGCTGAAAAAATTGTTGGATGGCGAGATACAAGCAGCTATCAACTTTTCTCCAATCGACACGAATAAGCAGTTTACCCATCAGATTATCGGTGAGGATGACTTTGTCGGGTTGGTTAAAACTGGCCATCCATTAGCTGGCAAAGTGATTTCACAGCAAGAGATAGATGAAGCGGAATACGCGAGTTTGGTGATACCGGGGTGGAATGATATTCAGCCTTATATCGCCAAGCATTTGTCGACAGAGCAGCTTAAAGTGAAAGCAAGAAGCTCGTATTTGCACACGCTATTAGAGGTCATTAAACAAAGTGACATGATTCTACCGTGTTCCAAGCAGCTTGCTCTTTATCTTCATGAAGAGTTCGATTATCTCTCTTTTCCTGATTATGCACCGGAAGAGCTCAAAAAGATCGTGTTGGTGGAATCTCATAACAAGAGAATGCACCCGATGAATCAATGGCTTAAGCGCAAAATTATCACTACCTCCCAAGCCATCATAAAAGAAAAGCAATAAGCCTCTCAAATGAGAGGCTAGGTTATTGTTAGTAGCTGTGATTGTTAGTAGCTGTTATTGCCAGTTAATTAACACTAATCACTCGCAACTCAGTCGTTATTCCCCGCTACTTAGCCGTGACCTGTGGGAAGTTGTGCATCTCACCTGATGCTACCGCTTCATCGCTAGGACGGTATGCACGAACCGCAAAGTTCCAGCCATCATCGTTTACTTCAATTACGTTATTTGCAGCGTCACAGGTTTGCCCTTTTGGCGCAAAGTGGATCGTGTAAGAACCGTCTTTATTGGGTGTTGATGTCGTTGAATCAGCACCGTTGTTGTTCGTCATCAACCAGCCTTGGCTTGAATAGGCCGTAATTGACCAATAACCGCCTTCGTCATAACGTAATGAGGGTGCTTCAAATGTGATGTTTGCACATTCTGTTTTACCTGTGCCCGCTCGTGATGTATACACAGCATGCTCTGCCGGCATACCAGCCCAACCTACCGCAGTACCAATCATAAACTGCTTGTTATCTGATGTTGCTGTGATGTTTGGTGTGAAGGCTTCTTCTGTCTTGATGTCATTAACTAGCTTCTCCCATTTTGCTCGGACGTTATCTCGAGAAGCATCATCCCAATCTGAAGCAGGTTCAAAAGGCTTAGCTGATTTCGCATTAATGACCGCCGCATCTTGCAGTCGATGCGCTTCATCTGCTCCAGCACTTGTTGCAGTTCGCATCAGTATGTAGATGTAGTCTGAACCTGCGATTTCTGAGTCGATGTAAATTTCTTCGCCACCATAAATGGCCATGTGGTTATCATGATTGTTATTGAAGATATGCATGATCTGGTACGCATCGCCTTTCGCCAGTTTGAATGTTGCGCCTTCTGAGACATCGACAACCGCGGTTGAATAGAGCAGGTCGGTGTTAGAGCGGATAATCATTTGGTTCTCTACCGTTACGTTCTCACGATTATGCTCAAAAACATTAACCGGTTGATGCTCTAACTGTTGAGTGAAGTAAAGGTCGCTTTCTGCACGAGCGAAGTTTTCGTCGGTTACTTCAACTGCTGCCATTGTTTGCATTGATGTGATGGTAATCAGTGTTGCTAAAATGGTCTTTTTCATATCGTTTACCTTGAGGTCGTCATTAGGAGATGACACTAATGTATCGGTTTGGCGGTGATTCTAAAAATGAATTGATGTTATTTAGATAATAACTAAAAGGAATTGAAAGGCCGGTTTTTGTGAAGCTTAGAGAGAGTTGTGACTGTTTTTTTGTTCGTTTGGTGAAGGTTTTTTGCACGAAGACAGGTCGTTAGTTAATGAAGCGATGCTTTGTTCATTAACTAAGGCTTTATCGGCAGGTAAGGCTTTAGTTAATGACTGAGGTATCCGCGCTTTTAAGCACTATGCTTTAGTCATGATTAAAAGAGGATTAATTATGAAATGGCTTATCTTATCTGTAACGCTATTGTTCGTGGCAGGATGCCAATCGACAGGCTCTGACACGTCTTCACATGATCAAATGAATCGAGTTCATTCTGGTGGTTGTAGCAGCTAATCCTTTTTTGAAAATACTTTTTAGCTGCTGTTATTATCATTTCTGTCACTGTTCTTATAAAGAACTCACTTCTACAAAGCCTTGCGATTACGTGAGGCTTTCTTCTATGTAAAACAACGCATCCCTGCCGATTTATGTTGTAAATTTGTGAATCTGAACTGTCTATATTCTAGGCTGTGTACTGGATCTCATTTGTTATTTGAGTCCCTTGCTAAGGTAAATAATGAATGTGTACTACCAATCACTTTACTCAACTTAAGAGGTTTCTATGCTAGGTGAAAATCACTCTCTTGTTCACGAATTTCCTGAAATGAAAGACAAAATTGCTGAGCTTGCTAAAACTGACGATGGCTTTGCAGAAGATATGAAGACATACGACAACCTTGATAAAGAGATTCGTAAACTAGAGCTGAAAGATTCACCCATTGATGACGGCTCGATGCACCAATTGAAACATGATCGTTCTGAGCTTAAAGATTCACTGCATGCTCGTTTAACGGGCTAGTGAGTTGGCAATTTTTCTGACTAGCTAAATGGCGAATTACAGACTTAGACAAAAACTCCTTCGGGAGTTTTTTTCGTTTTGGTTCAATCACTTCTTCACAATTCAACTGAGTTAATACGTTGTATTGTTATGTGAATGACGCATAATGAGGGTTATTGGTACACGATTTTTAAGATTTTATTGGTAATCTCATGAATATTGAACACCTCAAATTGTTTGTTCGTTTAGCTTCCACACATAACATCAGCATGGCTGGGCAAGAGCTTGGTTTGTCTCCTGCTGTTGCAAGCTCGCACATCAGTAAACTGGAAGACAATTTAGGCGTTCGCTTGGTCCACAGAACCACTCGTAAGGTCTCTTTAACCGAAGAGGGGGAAGCATTTTTACCTCATGCTGAAGAAGTGTTATCGAGTGTCGATGCTGCCAAGTCGGCGGTCGGTGTAGGCTGTGATTCTCCAACCGGAACGCTGCGAGTTACCGCATCTGCGTCTTTTGGACGTTTGCATCTTGTTCCTGCTTTACCTGGATTCTTAGAGCGCTACCCTGGGTTAAAAGTCGATCTCAGGCTATCAGACTCGATGGTGGATGTTGTTGAGGGTGGCTTTGATATCGCGATTCGTATCTCAGAGCTGAAAGACTCGACACTGATTGCCCGAAAACTTGCGACAGACAAGCGTATTGTGTGTGCATCGCCTGATTACTTAATCAAATATGGTAAGCCAGCCACACCTCGAGATCTTAATGATCATCAGTGTATTAGCTTAATTGGTTTAGAAAACTGGACCTTTAATACTGAAAGCGGGCCTAAGACGATTAAGGCATCTGGGTCGTTCAGGGCAGATAACGGAGAAGCACTGCGTGACGCAGCCTCAGGTGGTATGGGTATCACGGTGACATCGAATTGGTGTGCCTATGAACAACTGAAAAGCGGTCAGCTGGTTCAAATATTAGAAGATTACCCATTAACCTCAGAGCCTGCAATTTGGGCTGTGTACCCAAGCACAAGATTACTTGCACCAAAGGTGAGAGCCTTCATCGACTACTTCTCTGAATATTATGGTAATCCACCGTATTGGGAACAAAAGTAGAGTCAGATAGATTTAAGGAAAAAGCCCTACGTGACTAAGTTATGCGTTAGTCACGTAGGGCTTTTTTCTTGGAATCAGAAAATCACTTGAGCATAGCTGTCATTAAGAAAGCGTTGCTTTGATGATCTCTTCAATTTTAGCGACAACTTGTTGTGACTTATCACCGTAAATCGCATCTGGGTGCGGGTTTGCAAACGTGTTGTTGTCGTTATCAAAGTATTGACCGCCTGCTTGTGCGAACTCATCAGACAATGATGCACGAACTAGAATATCAGAACCAATGCTTAGGTCGCCGCCTGCAATGCCGTAAGCGTCTTTCACCATCTTGCTGCCTAGTAACGAAGCAGGGTTGACCGCAACCACCATTGGCCCTGTAGCGCCTAACTCTTTTGCCATCTCGCGAGTCCACATGGTGATCGCAAGCTTGCTTTGTGCGTAAGCGTCGCCATCAGAAAGCGGTTTCTTGCCTTCTAGCGCTTCGATGTTCACTGCTGCTTGCGCCGCTGAAGATAGGTTCACCACTCGGCTAGATGCACCGAGTACAGGTAGCAGACGTTTAGTCAGATGGTATGGTGAAATGGTATTCACAACAAAACGAACATCTAACCCGTCTTTAGTGATCGGGTTCGGAGTGTTGAACACACCTGCGTTGTTTATCAGTACATCAATCTTATCGTGCTCAGCAATTATTTCGTCAGCCAACGCGTCCACATCAGCCAGAATAGATAAGTCTGCCACGTAACTTTGAATTTTCGCTTCCGCAGAGATAGCCACAAGTTGCTGCTCTACGTCTTTGAGTTTGCTTGGGTTACGTCCATGCAATAAAACGTGGTGACCTTGTTGAACAAGTACTTTTGCCGTTTCGAAGCCGATACCATCGGTAGAGCCTGTGATCAGAATAACTTTTTGCATGGAATAGATTCCTTATTAAAGCGCTGACATGGTGAGCGTTTTTAAATGTGTTGTTTCGTTGAGATAAAGAATAGCAACCTTTTGTGAAGTTGATAATCAACCGGATTAATAAAACACTATTTAGTTTTTGTTGAAAATAGAGGTGTGAACAAAGTCTCAGGCTGAGCGGAATAGCAGACAATAAAAAAAGCTTAGCGCGGGGGACGCTAAGCTTGGTTGTTTAGTATGTTCTTGAACCATGTTTAGGCTGGTGGAATTAGCCGACTTGAGAAAAGCTCACTACTTTGCTTTGTAGCTTCTCTTTCAGGTAATCCGTTACTGCTTGCTGCTCGGATTCACTCATGTACAGGCCAAGCTTGGTTCTACGCCACAAGATGTCTTCGTCAGTCATCGCCATCTCTTCATTGATCAAGTAATCGATTTCAACTTGATAAACGCCATGCGCTTCGCCTGAGAATTGGTTGCCAAGGTCAGCTTCGCAATTTGCTCCTTCCAGTAGCTTCCACGTGTAAGTACCGAATTGAGTCACGTAACGAAGTAATAGCGCTTCAGATGCCCAAGGGTATTTAGTGTGGATCATCTTCGCAAGCTGCTCTCTGCTACAACTGAAGTTACCACCTGGAAGTGTGTTGTTGGCTGTCCAAGGCGCACCCATGTTGGTTAGGTGTGGTTCTAACTTCTTAAGTGCTGCTTCGCCTAGCTTACGATAAGTGGTCAACTTGCCACCGAAGATCGAAAGCAGTGGTGCTTGATCAAGCTCTGCGTCTAATTCGAGCGTGTAGTCACGAGTGATCGCTTGCGGTGAATCAGATTCGTCATCACAAAGCGGTCTTACGCCACTGTATGTCCAAACCACATCTTCACGGCCAAGTTGTTTAACAAAGTGTTGGTTAACAATATCAATCAAGTAATCCACTTCGACATCATCAATTGCGACGTTACGCGGATCGCCTTTGTATTCAAGGTCGGTAGTACCGATGATCGAGAACTTATCTAGGTAAGGGATCATGAACACAATGCGATTGTCTTTGTTTTGCAGAATGTACGCTTGTGGTTCGTCATGAATGCGTGGCACAACAATGTGTGAGCCTTTGATAAGACGAATATTACGAGGCGAAGCCTGCTCTAGTCCATCATCAAAGAACTGTTTAACCCAAGGACCAGCAGCGTTAACAAGCGCTTTTGCTTTGCGTTCAAAGCGTTGGTTGGTCATGACATCAAGGATCGTCACATGCCAAATACCACCTTCACGGTGCGCTTTTTCAACACGGCAGTAGTTACGTACTTCTGCGTTGTTTTCTTTCGCCGCTAACACGTTCAGCAATACCATACGCGCATCATCTACCCAGCAATCTGAGTATTCGAAACCTGTTTTCATCTCTGGCTTCAATAAACCTGATTTCGCCAAGTTCACTGTTTTACTACCAGGAAGCGTGGTGCGTTTACCCAAGTTATCGTAAAGGAATAGGCCACAGCGGATCATCCAAGCTGGACGTAAAAATGGTCGATGAGGTAAACGGAAACGCATTGGTTGAGCAACATGAGGTGCTTTTCTTAACAATACTTCGCGTTCTGCAAGCGCTTCCGAAACCAAACGAAACTCGTAATGTTCAAGGTAACGTAAGCCACCGTGGATCAGTTTTGAACTTGCAGATGAAGTAGCAGAAGCAAAATCATTTGCTTCGTATAAGCCAACGTTTAGACCACGACCTGCTGCATCTGCCGCGATACCTGCACCATTGATGCCGCCGCCAATCACGATCAAGTCTAAAGTGGAAGATGTACTGTTGTTTGAATTATTTTGTTGAGCACTCATGATTTTGACCTCTTGCTGAGCGAACGAGCATTTTAGAACATAAGTGAATCCTATCTTAACTTTCGTTTGCGGTCATTTATTATTTTCGTTTATGCGCGTTTTATGTGATTTGGACATAAAAAAACCTCTGCTTATGAAAGCAGAGGTTCAAATAAATCTAATTCGAGCATAGAAGCGACACTGGTAGTGAGGAAGTTTTACTTTTTTAACTTTTCTATAAAGAATCGTGATTCGTTTAAGAAAATGTCTTCACTGAGCACTTATGTTGAGTTATTCGCTCACAGGACGAGCGGTATCAATCACTTCTAATGGTATTGCTGAATCTTTAAGGATATTGAGAATCTCTTCCGGTGGCTGCTTATTAGTAAACACCATGTGCGCTTGAGAGATGTTGCCGAGCTTAACCATCGCGTTACGACCAAACTTAGTGTGGTCGACGGCTAAGAAGATACTGCGGCTGTTCTCGATGATGGCTTGTTTCACTCGAACTTCGTGATAGTCAAAATCGAGCAGTGAGCCGTCAAAGTCGATGCCACTGATGCCCAAGATACCGAAATCGAGGCGGAACTGCTTCACGAAATCGAGTGTTGCTTCACCGACAATACCACCATCGCGGTTACGTACTTCACCGCCCGCCAAGATAACCTTTATCTCAGGGTTCGGTAGAAGGATGCTCGCAACATTGATGTTGTTGGTCACGACTCTTAATTGTTTGTGATTTTTGTTGAGTGCGCGGGCGACCGATTCTGGCGTGGTGCCTATATCAACAAACAGGGTTGCGCCATCTGGGATGTGCTTAACTAGTTCGTCGGCGATCACGTCTTTTTCGTTGAAGTTAAGCGCTTTACGCGTGTTATACGAGGTATTTTCCGAGCTTAAAGGAATGGTTGCACCACCATGATAGCGACGAATTTTGTTGCTATCGGCAAGTTCATTGAGGTCTCGTCTGATGGTTTGTGGGCTGACATCGAACTTTTCAACGAGCTCTTCGGTACTCACATATCCTTGTGTTTTTACCAGATCTACAATCTGCTGGTGTCTTGGTATCTGCTTCACTTAACTTACCACTCCCTGCGCGCAAAGGGCTCTAGCGCGTCAAAATCGAAAATATAAACTCACGCTATTGTGCTCGAATTGATGAAAAGAGAGAAGTAATGATGGTAAGGAATCATGTCTAAACCGCAAAAACGCTGCGCAAAACGCGGAATTTGAGCCTGAAACGCAAAAAAGAGCACAAAATAGTGCTCTTTTTAGTTTCGTTTGCTGAGGTTCGAACAATCTAGTTGATTAGATTACTCGAGTTCCTAGAGCAGCGGCTAATGATTAATGATTAATGATTAACGATTAGCTGAGTACTTCAGTATCACTCGTTGTCATCGTCATCGTGTAGCTCAGACCAAACCTGTGCACACTTGATAGCACGTTTCCAACCTTTGTAACGGCGGTTACGCTTCTCTTCGTCGTGGTGCGGCATGAAGGTGCGGTCAAGAACGGCTTTGTCTTGAAGCTCATCAATACTGTCCCAGAAACCAACCGCTAGGCCAGCAAGGTAAGCGGCACCCAGAGCGGTTACTTCCGTTACTTCAGGGCGGTGAACTTCAGTATCCAGCACGTCTGATTGGAATTGCATTAGGAAGTTATTCGCTACTGCGCCGCCATCAACACGTAGTTTCGCTAGCTTGATGCCTGAGTCAGCTTGCATCGCGTCTAGTACGTCACGCGTTTGGTAAGCAATACCTTCCAACGTTGCACGGATGATGTGGTTAGAGTTAACACCACGAGTCAGGCCAACAATCGTACCGCGAGCGTAAGCATCCCAGTATGGTGCGCCTAAACCAGTAAACGCAGGGACTACGTAAACGCCGTTTGAAGAATCCACTTTCGTTGCGAAGTACTCAGAGTCTTCTGCGCCAGCCAATAGCTTCATTTCATCACGTAGCCATTGGATTGATGCGCCACCCATGAATACTGCACCTTCAAGTGCGTATGCAGGCTCACCTTTAGGACCACATGCTAGCGTTGTTAGTAGGCCGTTCTTTGATGTTACTTTCTCTTGGCCTGTGTTCATTAGAAGGAAACAACCTGTGCCGTAAGTGTTCTTAGCTTGGCCTGCTTCTACACACATTTGACCGTAAAGTGCCGCTTGTTGGTCACCTGCAATACCCGCGATTGGGATACGAGTACCGCCTTTACCACCAAGGTTCGTTTGACCGTAAACCTCAGAAGAGCGCTTCACTTCAGGCATCATGATTGCTGGAATGCCCATTTCATCAAGTAGCTTCTGATCCCAGCATAGGTCGTTGATGTTGAACAACATAGTACGTGACGCGTTGGTGTAATCCGTAACGTGTACACGTCCTTGAGTCATTTTCCAAACCAACCAAGTATCAACGGTACCGAACAATAGTTTGCCAGCTTCAGCGTCTTCGCGAGCGCCTTCAACGTTGTCTAGAATCCATTTTACTTTTGTACCTGAGAAATACGGGTCAAGGACTAAGCCTGTATTGTCACGTACGTAGTCTTCTAGGCCACGCGCTTTTAGGTCTTCACAGATGTCTGCAGTACGGCGACACTGCCATACGATTGCGTTATAAACAGGCTTGCCTGTCTCTTTGTTCCAAACAATGGTGGTTTCACGTTGGTTCGTGATACCAATGCCCGCTAGCTCATCGCTGCGGATGCCTGCTTTAGCAAGAGCTTCAACCAATGTAGAGCTTTGAGTCGCCCAGATTTCCATTGGATCATGCTCAACCCAACCCGCTTTCGGGTAAATCTGAGTGAATTCTCGTTGAGAAGAACTAACGATGTTTGCATCGTGATCGAGGATTACAGCGCGAGAACTTGTGGTGCCTTGGTCTAGGGCAACAATGTATTTTTGCTCGGTCATGGTAAGAATCCTTTTTCTTTCGTTATTTATATTTTAGTAAATGTAAGGTCGCTTAGGGATTAAGCTTGAGCTTGTTCAGCTTCTTCTTCTGTTTCACATTGGTTTGGAATTGTGCAGCCTTGGCCTTCTACAGGTAGGTAAGCACCGATAACACGTGGGTACAACCAACCACCAAAACACGCACCAGCAATTGGAGCAAGAATTGGAACGATGAAGTAAGGAATATCACGAGCACCGCTTAGTGCGAAATCCCAACCTGCAAAGTAAGCGAACAGTTTTGGTCCGAAGTCACGAGCAGGGTTCATTGCAAAGCCCGTCAGTGGACCTAAAGAACCACCGATAACCGCGATAAGAATACCGATCAGTAGAGGGTTCATTGCACCGCGAGATGCGCCGTTGTTCTCATCACCTAACGCTAAAATGGCAAACATCAACACTGCAGTAATCACGAATTCCACAGCAAAAGCGCCGAAGAAAGAAAGTGAAGCATGTGGGTAAGTCGAGAAGATACCAGCAGTTGATAGTGCGTCTTGGCTGCTACGAACGAAGTTATGTGCGATTTCGTAGTCAGTAAATAGGTTGCTGTACAGGCTGTAAACCAATGCTGCAGAGCAGAAAGCGCCAAGCAGTTGCGAAATGATGTAAGGCACCACTTTTGCTTTATCAAAGCCATGGAACATGGCCAGTGCAATCGTTACGGCTGGGTTGATGTGTGCGCCTGAAACGCCGGCAGTACAGTAAATTGCAATCGCAACACCGAAGCCCCAGATGATGCTGATTTCCCATTGTCCGAATGTCGCACCAGTTAATACCAGAGCGGCCACACAGCCAACGCCAAAGAATATGAGTAATCCTGTGCCGATAAATTCAGCCAAGCATTGCCCAAATAAAGAAGGGTGTTTGTTTGTTGTCATGTTCGAGTCCTTTTTAGTTTTGCTTATCTAGCACGTGTATTGTGCATATATTTGCGAACTCGAAAATAAACGAACATCAAAAGTGAGCGTTTGAGCATAAAATTGTTAATTAAAGTCACTTGAAATGTTAATCCGAACACTTTTGCTCGAAAAAGATGCTCGCATGAACGTCATTGCTCGAATTGATAGGTTGCGAAGCCGCTCAAACTACCTATATGTAAATGAATGCGCAACTGGTACGAGGAGTTTATGTTTGGATTTGTGATGCTACTTCGTGAGTGGCGGATTATTAGACTTAATTAGGGAGGGCTGTGTGATGTTTTTGCTATGTAACAAGGGCGTTAACAAATGAGCTTATATGCATAAATGAATAAACTGCCAACTATGTTGTAGTTTGGCAGTTTTAATAGTTAGTCAGCTCATGGCTTTTAACTTGCCGTAGTTGATTAACAACAAGTTATAAAGAATTGTCTACGATCGGTGTTTGAGACTCTAGTTATTGAACGATGTTTGATATTGAATTAATCAAATACAGATATTCAGGTACAGCCTAAGTTCGAGCTTCTCTCGCAATAGATACGATAATTTTATTACCCTATCTGTTGTTTCCAGAGTTTGGCATAAAGCCCTTCTTTCTCAACCAGCTCATCGTGAGTTCCGTTTTCACACACTTGGCCTTTATCAAGAACTAGAATGTTATCCGCATGACGAAGAGTGTTGAGGCGGTGTGCGATGCTAATTACGGTTCTACCTCGACAGATCTCGTCCATGTTGCTCATGATGGCAGCTTCAGAGTTATAATCGAGAGCAGAAGTCGCTTCATCAAGCAGCAAAATTCGAGGATTTACGAGTAAGGCTCTTGCCAATGCGACACGTTGACGCTGACCACCAGATAGAGAAGAGCCTTTCTCACCAACCGGTTGATCGAATCCGTGGGGAAGCTCTTCAATAAATTCTAGAGCGCCAGCAAGTTGCGCTGCGTGGCGCATCTCTTCATCTGAAGCTTGTGGCTTACTTAGGCGAATGTTATCTGCAACACTTCCTGAGAAAAGAATGCTGTCTTGCAACACAACACTCATATTGCGGCGTAACGATATAGGGTCCGCGATAGCTAGGTCCATACCGTCGACCAACACTTGACCATGCTGGGGAACATACAAGCGTTGTAGTAGCCGGGTTATGGTGCTTTTCCCTGAGCCCGATGGGCCTGTAATACCGATAAATTGCCCTGGTTTTATTTCTAATGAGAGGTTAGCTAGTACCTCTGGAGCGTCTTCGTGGTAACGGAATCTAATGTTGTGAAACTCTATGCCACCATTGAGTTCAGGGACAGAAGCTAGCCCCTGTTTACTGTTTTCTTTTGGTTCATCAAGAATGTCACCCACTCGCTTCAATGCAATGAGAGTATGTTGAAAGTCTTGCCAAATTTGAGCAAGTCTAAGTACCGGTTGGGTAACATGACCAGCTAACATATTGAATGCGACCAATTCACCGGGCGTTAGCTCACCATTTAGTACAGCGCTGACTCCCCACCATAGCAATAATGCGGCGGTAAGCTTTTGGATAAGTGCGATGCTTTGCCCTGCGATTAACCCAGACTTTTGAGCATCGAAACTACGCTTTAGTTGCTGGCTGAGTATGCGTTGCCATTGATGTAAGAATCGATGTTCGGTAGCAGTTGTTTTAATGGTTTCAATGCCTGTTACTGCTTCAGTTAAAAAGGTTGTGGCGTCGGCGTCTGATTCGTATTCTGATTCCACTTTTTTTCTTATTAAGGGGCCAGCGATAAGCCAAAGTAAGAAGTAGATGATCAATGAACCGATGACTAACCAAGTCAGAGTACTAGCATAGTGGAACATGACGGCGATAAAGACAGCCACAAAAATTAAGTCGAGTACTAACATTAACGTCGAACCCGTTAAAAACTGACGGATTTGTGCCATTTCACGAACTCGCGCAATGATTTGCCCGGTTTGTCTCTGCTTAAAATAAGTGAGTGGAAGGCCAACTAAGTGACGATAAAGGCGCCCTGATAGCTCTGCATTAACCTGACTCGCCAAATGACCAAAGACGGTATTGCGTAAGTAGCTGTATGCTGGTTCAGCAATAGCTAATGCGAGCATGGCCATTGCGAGCACATGAAGACTTGATAAACTGCGACCTACTAGTACTTTGTCGATGACATTTTGAAATAGCAACGGGCTTACTAGTGCGAATATCTGAAGTGCAATAGCATAGAAAAACACGTCACGCATCTGGCTTTTTTGACGCCAAATAGAGGGGGCAAACCAACTAAGGCCAAATTTCACTTCTTTGTTACTTAGTCTTTCATCCGCGACTAGTATTACCTTGTACATCGATAATTGACTACTCAGACTAAGCTCACTCTGTTGGTCTAATTGAGTGGTTGGGTCATATAAAAGAGAGGAACTATCAGCTGACTTTGTGAGCACTTTCCAACTATTGTCGATTTCAATTAAAACGGGTAGTGGAAGGGTATCTAACTCGTTTGATTTTACTTTCGTTACTTGACTTTTCAGGCCGATATAATCCGCTGCTTCCCTTATTTGCATGTCGCTCAAATTGGAATGATTGACACCCAATGCATGTTTTAGCTGTGTTTTAGTCGATTTCTTGTGAAAATGATTTCCGGCATAAACGACGGCGTCTATTCCGCCATTATCTTTTGTGGCAGATATATCTTGATTGCTAGAGGTATCTTGAGTGCAATATGTATCTTGGGCGATAGGCACATCTTGTGTTGTTGATAAGGTCATATCCATTCTCATCTCTCTCGTAGCGACTCAGCTTGGTATTCACGTATTGGGCTAAGTATATAGTCGATAACTCGGCGCTTATCCGTTTTGATTTCCGCAACAACAGACATACCAGGCGTTAGCTCGACGCTTTCTCCGTTAATTAAGATATTGTTATTGATGAGTTTAACTTGGGCTGGGAAAACAAGCCCTAGACGTTCATCCGTGGTCGAATCGCGAGAAATACTTAACAACTCCGCTTCGATAGTGCCGTAGCGAGTATATGGAAACGCATCTACTTTTACGGTCACTGACTGTCCGGGATAAACAAAACCTACATCTTTGTTGAGAATCTGTATCTCTGCTTGCTGAACGGAATTTCCAGGGACAATAATCATCAAGTTTTGTGCAGGTTGAAGTACCGCGCCTAGCGTGTAAATGCTGAGTTGCTGCACCGTGCCATCGACAGGGGAGCGGATTATTTCTAATTGTTCACGCTCACGAACTTTAGATAACTCCTGAGCTAACCCAACCAACTGCAACTTTGCTTGCTTTCGTTTCTCAAGCCACTCTCTTTGCTTTTGTGCTTTGAAACCGGTTAACCTCTCTTCAAGGCTGTAATATTGGGATTTCAAAACCTCTAATTCAGCTCGCTGCTGAGACACTTGACGCTGAACCTCCAGTAGCTCTTTTTCTTGCTCTAGATACTCTACGTGTCCAATGACTTTTATTTGATTCAACGTTTTTCGTGCCGCGAGTCTTTGGCTAATATTTTCGGTCAACTGAATTAAAGCGTTGATATCGCTTTGACGGGCTGCCTGTGATGCATTGTTGACGTGCATTTCTGCCTTGATACTTGCAAGAGTCGACTCGTACTCGCGTTTCTCGCTAAGGTGGTTTTCATTGATTAATGTCTGCTGTGCAGATGGTAAGGTCGAAAATAGAAGGTCTTTAGAGAGTGGAAGGCCACTGTTCAGAGATCGATAGCGAACTAACTCATTTGTCTGATATTCGGATTGAGTGATGAGACGTGTAATATCTTGATTAATGCCTAGGGTGTCGAGAGTAAGAAGTGGCGCGCCTTTATCAACTCGCTGCCCGTCCTTAACGTGAATGGAGAGGACTCTACTTTGTTCATAAGATTGAATTACTTGTGAACGTCCAGAGACAACGAAACGCCCGGTTGCTGTCGCTTGTACGTCCAGTTTTCCCCAATACGCCCAAAGCAATACCGCCATTACCCCTAGGCTAAGAGTGATTGCCGTTAAACGAGCAAATGGTGAAGGAGGGCGCTGTGACAAAGCGAGGTGTGCAGGCAAAAACTCGTAGTGGTTCTCTGCGGCTTGGTTGAACTTGAATCTAGCCAAGAATTGCTTGATTACGCTTTTCATGCGTTTGAATCCTCTTGTTTGAGCTCTTGTTGAAGTTGCCACAACTGTTTGTACTGTTTACCCAACGTTAATAATTGTTGGTGGCTGCCTTGCTCGACGATACTCCCTTGGTGAAGAACAATAATTCGATCACAATCTCGTACGGTGGATAATCGGTGAGCGATAGTAATGACCGTTCGGCCCTTTGCGATGTTCGCCATATTGGATTGAATCAACGCCTGTGATTCATCGTCAAGTGCACTAGTAGCTTCATCTAAAATAATGATTTTGGGGTTAGAAAGCAGAGTTCGTGCAATCGCGAGCCGTTGCTTCTGCCCGCCAGAAAGAGATTGCCCGCCTTCGGCTAATATCGTGTCGTAGCCAATTGGGAGCTTCATAATAAACTCGTGAGCTCCAGAGAGCTTCGCCGCTTCGATAACCTCTTCTAAGCTTGCCTCAGGTTTTGATTGGGCAATATTCTCGCAAACGCTTTTGTTAAATAGGTAGTTTTCTTGCAGCACTATGCCGATTTGTTGGCGCAGTTGCTGAATACTAATTTGATTCAGTGGAGTGTCATCAACCGTGATTAACCCTTGCTCTGGGTTGTATAGTCGCAGTAATAATCGAGCTAAGGTGCTTTTCCCAGAACCAGATGTGCCGACAACGCCTAAGGTTTCTCCTGCTTGTATATCCAAAGATAAATTATGGAGAGTAGGAGGGGTATCAAGTTGGTAACGAAACAGAACGTTTTTGAAAGAAATAGCCCCTTGCATTGTCACCATGTCGTTACCTGTATGTTGTTCTACCGGCAAATTGAGCATGTCTCCTAATTTCTCTAACGCTACGCGGGTTTGAATAAACTGCCCCCATAGTTCGACCATACGAGATAAGGGTTGAGCGATGTGATTCGTCATCATGTTGAAGGCAATGAGTTGGCCAATAGTCATCTCCAATGATAATACTTCAGTTGCTCCTAGCCATAAAATACCGACACTGGTTACCTTCTGTATAAGTTGAACAGCATGATTAGAGCGATTGTTGAGTTGCTGAACCACGTATCCAGTAGAGACCATTTTTTCCGTTTGATCGTCCCAACGGCGAACAAAACGAGGCTCTACGGCTAAGCTTTTTAGAGTTTCACTGCCAGCTACTGTCTCTGTGAGAAAAGAGGTATTTGCAGCGGCGTGCGTAAATTGCTCTTCTACCGCCGCTTGCATTCGAGGTGTAAGCCACCAAGCGAGAAATACATAAAGAGGGATGGTTGCAATAAATAGCCACGTGAGAGGAGGTGAAAGCAAACTCATGACGTAGAGAAAGACAAACATGAACAAGAACTCGACCGTTAAAGTAAACATTGAGCCTGTTAAAAATTCTCGCACTGTATCAAGCTCACGCACTCGAGTTACGATGGCTCCTACTTGGCGTGTTTTGAAAAACATCAAAGGAAGGCCAAACAAGTGCTTTACTAACTTAAGCCCTAATTGAATATCAATTCTATTGGCTGTGTGTGCATATTGATACTCACGTAAGCCGCGAAGTATAACCTCGACAATTCCCGTTATCACAAGTCCTATAACAAGCACATCAAGAGTTGACCAAGCCTGATGTATGAGCACTTTATCCATAACAACCTGGAAGAATAGTGGTGAGATTAAGGCGAGTATTTGCAGCACAAAAGAGAATAAGAAAATCTCTCCCAGTATTTTCTTGTGCTTTAGAAACTCAGGAATGAACCATGTGATATCAAAACGTGATTGAGCTTGTTTTATCTCTATCCATTTGTGGTTCCAAATTGAATTGAGTTCGTTATAAGAAATTACTTCAGGAGCCTCTTTATTAGGCCTTTGTATTAAACATTTATCTTTATTAGATTTAGCTAAAATAAACGGTGAATCTTGACTGTCAAATAGAATGGCAGGAGTTTTTATTTTTTTTATTTCCTTAAATCTAGAATGCTTTGTGGAAATTTTAACTCCATTTTTATGTTGTATTATTTTTATATTATCTATTAATGAATTTTCTTTATCTAATTTATTAGCTTTATCTAATTTAGTATTGTCTGGATTGTTATTTTCGTTGTTACCAACAATATTTAAATAAAACTGTATGCATACCAGCGTAAGGTTTTCTTTTTCAGTCATAGGTTTTTCTTAGCTGATGTTTTTACAGCATTTTTAAAAGTTCGGCATGCTATCACCACTTTTTATAACGTTCAATCAAGAATTAAAAAATAGATCTGGTTAGAAAATAGTTCGGCTGTGTTTATAATTTGAGCTGAATAGTTAATATAAAGTTAAATCTAGTTAATAATGATAGTTTGAGTGACTTCATGCTTGCCATAATATCATTGATATGAAGTATCTGATTTTAGAATGAATACTCTACTATTCATTAGTATTGTTGTTGATAGTTCATATTATAAGATGTAGCATATTTTACGAAAAATAATAAATACAATTATATCTTTGGGTTTGAGCCTAATATCAAACCTTTTTTGCTTGTTGTCGGGGTGCTTTCTTTTGTTAGAAAACACCCCGCTAATTTTTATACAAAATAATTCGGGGAATTTATGACAGAGAAATTTGTTCAAACAGTATCTAGTGTTAATTACAATAAGGGTGTTTTTTCTCTTTATTTCGTAGGTCAAGATCAAAACAATATGGCTAGCGGTGTAATGGCTGAAAATGATGATGACCTTGAACTTAAACAAGTGGTTCATATGCCAGCTTCTGGTTTCATGTATATGGTTTCAATGGTTAAAAACATGCTCGAAGATCCTCGTATGTCAGCTGAATTTGACAAGCTGGTTGCTGCAGGTTTTTTACCTTCAGGTGAGCCTAGTGTTGACCAGGTTGAAGAAGTACAAACAGAAGAAAAACCTGCGCCAAAGAAGAGAGCTTCTAAAGCTAAATAATAGCTGTATTCGGTGATATAGAGCATATGTCTATTACACATCAATCAGCAGATCTTACCTTAGCTCAAATTAAAAATTTAATTGGCGGGGTGATGTTGCTAAGTCAGCATTCTCCTCTCCACAGCCGATACGTTGTTGCTGAATGGCAGCAACGTATTATGCCTGCGCTTGAGCTAAACCAGTTTTGCTATTACGAAGATGAACAAGGACGCCCAATTGCATTTTGTAATTGGGCGTTTTTGTCTGAGCCGAGCCGAGATGAGTTGCTATCAGGGACTCGCGAAATCTCTCTATCTGACTGGCGATCCGGTCAACATATTTATATTCCAGAGATGATAGCGCCATTCGGACATGGTCGAGAGGTCGTTAATGATCTGCGACGTCGAGTATTCCTTCCGTGGAAGGGGCAGAAAGTTTGTACCGTCCGTGGCAAGGTCGACGCTCAAAATGACCGCTGTATCAGAAAGGTACAGTGGTTTTCTATTTAACCTTAAATTAGAGTTTTTTTATGGGAAAACCATTTTGGAGAAGTGTTGAATACTTCTTTACAGGGAACTATTCCGGCGATGAAGGTAACAACAACATTGTTGCTATCGGTTTTGGTGGCGAAATACATGCTCGTGGAGGTGATGATCACGTCACTGTCGGTTCAATTGGGGCGACGGTTTACACGGGTAGCGGCAATGATACGGTCGTAGGTGGTGCTGCATATCTAAGAGTAGAAGATTCTGTTGGCAACCTAAATGTAACAGGTGCTGCTGGGTATGCGGACATTGACAAAAGTGGCGATGGAAACGTTTCATTCGCCGGTGCTGCTGGCGGAGTATCTATTGATCATCTAGGTAATCGCGGTGACGTAAATTATGGCGGTGTTGCTGCGTATAATGGGATAACCCGTAAAGGTCTAAGTGGTAATGTGACGTTTGGTGGTGCTGGTGGCTATAACAGCCTTTGGCATGAAACAAACCAAGGTAACTTATCTTTTACTGGAGCTGGGGCCGGTAACAAACTTGATCGAACTTGGTTCAATCAATACCAAGGCTCTCGCGGTAATGTGACGTTTGATGGTGTTGGCGCTGCTAACAGTATTAGCTCACGAGTAGAAACGGGTAATATCACTTTCCGTGGTGCTGGTGCCGATAACCATCTCGTTCGCAAAGGTAAAGTCGGTGATATAACATTGCAGGGAGCGGGTGCATCAAACCGCATTGAACGAACACGACAATCGGATGATGTCTATGTGGAAACACGTGGCAACATTCGCTTTGAAGGTGTTGGCGGATACAACAGTATCTATTCTGATGTGGCACACGGTGATATCCATTTCTCTGGAGGCGGGGCTTACAACAAGATTACCCGTAAAGGGTCTGGTAACGATTTCAAAGACGAAGGGTTAGCCAATGCCAATGCCGATGAGATCGTTCTGACTGCTGCACAAATGCATGGGTTATCGATTGGTAACGGGAATAAGTTCCATTCTGTTAAGGCAATAAAATCAGAACGGGAGGCAAATACTTACTTGTTTGCTATCGCTGATGGTACTTACACCAAAATTAATAAAATTCGTCTCTATAATGACTCGGAAACTGGAAATCTTAAGTACTACTCAGAAGCTTGGTATAAGCGTGGAAATCATTTAACTAGCCTTGCTCGATCCGATGTTTCTGGTTCAGGTGGATTTGAGTCAAACCCAATCAATGGCGGCTACACCCTTTCTAATATCGAACTCGAACATCAACAGTCAGTAACCGTTCATGCTGTTGAGAAAGACCTGACTGAATATGAATGGGTTACATACGCAAACGGTGCTTTAATCGATGCTGAAGATGTTGTTTTGGCCGATGCAAAAATGGGTGGCGATGCTATTTATAAAAATGGCACAACAGTTGATGTTAAAGGTGTTAAGTCAAATCGTAAATCAAACACGTATGTATATGCGAAAGTGCTTGGCCCTTATACAAAAGTTGTGGTGGTTGAATTAGCAAATGATTCAGAAACTGGCGAGTTAAAGTACCAGGCCCGCTCTTGGTACAAAAAAGGTAATTACACCGGAAATTTGGCCAATGAGGATATTTCGTCAGCAAATGGTTATCACTCAATGGGTCGAGGTGGATATTCGCTGAGTGATCTTCAGTACAGTGTAAATGCGGTAAGAAGTACTAGCGAAACGGTCGCAGATATTGACGAGTACAATGAACAAGCATTGATCAAACCTGCTACAGATACCGGTGAAAGCTCAGGAGATGTGCGTTTTAATGGTGTTGGTGGTGGGAACGTCATCAAGTCCAATGTTACCCGCGGTGATGTTCATTTTAATGGTGGAGGGATTGCCAACGTTATCCTTCACAGCTCTAAGTTTGGTGATACTGAATTTATTGGTGGTGGCGCGGCAAACGTTATTGTTAAAAGTGGCGATGAAGGCGATCTCACTTTCCGTGGTGCTGGCTTGGCTAACGTATTAGTCCATCAGAGCAAGCAAGGCAAAATGGATGTCTATGCAGGCGGTGCGGTCAATGTATTGGTTCGTGTTGGTGATGGCGAATATTTAGCTCACTTACTTGCTTATGGCAATATTTCAGTTCACAAAGGTAACGGTAATAGTCGTTTGACTATGCTAGGCGGCTACAACACGCACACCCAAATTGGTTCTGGCAATGGGTTGTGGTTAGCGGTCGGTGGCTTTAATGTCATGACACAGGTTGGTAAGGGTGACATCGCTTCTGTACTTGTCGGTGGCGCGAATGTCATGACTAAAGTGGGTGACGGTGACCTCACGGCGGGTATGCTTGGTGGTGCTAATATCATTACTCATATTAGCGGTGATGAGACAGCCTCAAATACGACCGCAGTCGCACTTGGTGGTGCAAACATCCTAACCAAAAAAGGTAATGGCAACGCGCTTGCCGTTATGGGAGGAGGCGCTAACGTACTTACACATGTTGGTGATGGCTCGACAACTGGCGTTATGGTTGGTGGGGCGAATATTCTGACCAAGGTAGGCGATGGTGATACCACTGGCATTATGTTGGGTATTGGTAACGTACTGACTCATGTCGGCGATGGCCAAACAATTGGCGTAATGGGTGCTGCGGGTAATATCTTCACCAAAGTAGGCGACGGCACTTCAATAGCAGCTATGATCGGCGTAGGCAATATCTTTACTCACGTTGGTGAAGAGAGCGCGTGGGCGCTAATGGGTGGCCTAGGCAATGTGTTTACCAAGGTTGGTCATGATGATGCATTAGCGCTTATGGTCGCGGAAGCCAATGTCTTTACGCATATTGGTGACGGTACAACAGTCGCATTAATGGTGGCGAAAGGTAATATCGCTACCAAAGTGGGCAATGGTACTTCGATAGCCGCGATGGTAGGTAACGCAAATATATTCACTCAGGTGGGTAATGGCAGCACGTTTGCTGCAATGCTTGGCCAAGCCAATATCATGACTAAAGTGGGTAATGACCTAACTGCTGCATTAATGATCGGTAAAGCGAATATCTATACTCACGTTGGTGATGGCACAAGCTTAGGTTTATTTGCTGGCGAACTAAACGTGATGACGAAAGTGGGTAATGGCACAACCTTAGCTGCGATGTTTGGTAAAGCAAACATTGTGACTCACATAGGAGATGGTCTTACTGGCGTACTAGCCCTTGGTGAAGCGAATATCATAACGAAAGTCGGTGATGACTTCATGGGTGTTGTCGCAGCTGCGAAAGCAAACGTAGTGACCCATGTTGGTGATGCAACAACCGCAGCTGTGTTGGCGGGTAAAGGTAATATCTTAACCAAAGTTGGCGAAGGAACCACCGTTGGTTTACTGATATCGCAAGTGGGTAATGTCATGACCCATATTGGTGACGGTGCGACTGTCGGTTTAGTTAGAGGTAAAGCAAACATCGTCACTAAAGTGGGCGATGGACTGGGAGTCAATGCGGCTTGGGGACATGCGAATATCCTCACTCATGTTGGTGACGGTGACCGATACAACTTCGCCAAAGGTGACGCGAACATCATTACAAAGGTGGGTGATGGTCAAGAAATTTCTGTGGTTCAAGGTAAGGCGAACGTAATCACACACGTCGGTAATGGCGATGATTATACCGGTTCTTGGGCTAAAGCGAATATCATTACGAAAGTGGGTGATGGCCGTAATGTCGTTTTGGCGAAAGGCGAAGCGAATATTGTTACTCAAGTGGGTGACGGTGATAGCTTCAACGCGCTTTGGAGCAAAGGTAATATTGTCACTAAAGTCGGCGATGGTCTTCAGGTCACTGCAGCGAAAGGTAAAGCCAATATTACGACAACCGTGGGTAATGGTTTAAGTGTGACGGCGACCTATGCTGATGCGAATATCAACACAAAAATTGGTGATGGTACTTCAGTTAACGTTTCATGGGGCAAATATAACGTCAACACTAAAGTGGGCGATGGCCTCAATGTTTCGGTAATGAAAGGCAAAGCAAACGTGAATGTTCACGTAGGTGACGGTTTAGGAATCAATGCTTCTTATGCTAGAAATAACGTTGCTATTAAAGTGGGTAACGGTGATTTTTATAGCCTAGCTGTCGCGTCTAGCAACACCAGCAGCAACAAGCTATCGACATTGTTTGACAATATTAAACAAACTCTTCTTGGAGTCGGTGGTAGCCAAGCGATTAATTACCTAGTTCAAGGTGATGAAGCTTCGTCATCAAGCGTTCAAAAAGGTCTAGGGAAGATTGCAAAATCTGAAATCACAAAACTTGATGGTTTTGAGCTGGATGAGATCGAAGAAGTAGGCTCCGACTTAAAAGACAGTTTAAGTGGAAGCGTGACGAACGTTGAAGCACCTGACCTCAGTAACATGAAAGAAAATATCAACATCGAAGATTCTTTAAGTAAAACGAAAGAACTTACTACTAAAAATGAAACTAACATCGAAGATTCTTCAAAGAATGAAGAAGCCCCTAACTTAATCGTCAATGGCGACTTTGAACAAAATGGTCACGGTTGGGAGTCAACACATGGCATTGAAGCTGTGCACTCAGCGAAAGCTTATGGTGTAAGCAATGGTGGCCATGGTTCTCGTGTCACTGAGTTAGATGTAGATAAAAATACTAGTATTTTTCAAAGTTTATCTGCCTTAACTGAAGGAGAAGTCATTGCTGTTAGCTTTGATTTCGCAAGACGTGCGGGTATTTCAAGCAACGAAGGCATAGAGGTTCTCTGGAACGGTGATGTTGTATTCTCAACCTCTGGTGATAAGACAGCTTGGCAACACAAAATACTGAAATTGACTGCAAACTCCGGCAGTAACAAAATAGAATTTAAAGGTACTGGCCATAACGATGGGCGAGGTTATGTTTTAGATAATGTTGTGGCGAAATCTGAAGCGATCATCGAAACCGTTGGTACTCCACTGCAGGTATCCGAACTATCTTATCAACCTGATGAGATGTCTGACGAAGCTAGCACTATTGCCGATAGTGCAGAGCAAAATCAAGCTGTAAAAAATGCAATGTCTGACAAAGAACGAGTGGAAGCTGATCGCCAGCGCTTAGAACAAGAAAAACAGAAACAACTTGAAGCTGTATCGGGTTCTCAGGCTCAATTAGAATCAACCGATCAAAAAGCATTAGAGAACAACGGTCGAGCACAGCGCGATGCTGTAAACGAAGAGTCTGAAGCGGTAACTAAAGACCTGACGGCAATGGCTCAAGGCCTTAAAGTACTCGATGACAAAGCTAAATATATGGGCGAATCTGGTGACCATTGGCGTGAGCGTTTTGCCGGAGGTCTTTTAGATGATGTTCAAACTCAATTAGATAAAGCCAAAGAAGTTTCTGGTAAGCAGATCACTGCTGCGAAAAAGAGCTATGAAGAGAGTCAAAAGAACGTCAAAGATTCGGTGGCAAAATCAGAAGCAGGTGTTGCCAAAGGTGAACAGAATCGCGCTGGGGCAGAGCAAGATATAGCGAACGCTAAAGCCGATGCTGATGCACGTAAAGCAGAAGCGACCACGAAAACCAATGAAGCTAAACAAGCTGAATCGAATGCCAATAATTCAGCTAGAGACGCTGAAGATCGTGGTAATCGTGATGCAAGAAATGCTGAAAATAGAGCAAATCAAGCACAAGCGGACGCGAAAGGTTCTAAGCAAAACGAAAATGACCGCCCTGATCGTCAAGGTGCCTCAGGCAGTGGTTTATCCAATGAAAGTCACTTTACTCAAAGTGAAGAGACAACCAGTAGCGATGTCGACACGGTAAATCCACAGAGTGCCGACGGTCGATTTAGCGAAGGATTAACCGATCAAGAGCAAGAAGCGCTAGACGGTGCGGTTCAAGCCGTAAATCGACTACAAATCAATGCGGGTGTTCGTTCTAAAAATACCGGAAGCTCAATCACTTCTCTGTTCACTGAGAGCAATGCAGATAGCATTGTGCTGCCAGCTACGCACTCTCAGGATGTGGCTCGAAAAGAGATCCGTATTTCAGGGGTGAACTTAGAAGGGTTAAGTGGTGGACAAGGAAATCAAGCAACGGGTCAACATAGTTCAAAAAGTGTTCCTGGGTTTCAAAGCCATTTTGCCTCGACATCAATTGGTATAGAAAACGAGCTATCTGGTTTAGTTGTTGTTTTACCTAAGAATTCAGCCCAGACGTTTGGGTATGTGCATGATTCACAAGGTAATCCATTGTTCATGTTAACCAAGGATATGAATCAAGGTGGTTATAGCAATCCAGCTCGTATTACGGATATCAATGGGGTGAACAACTTGCAGACGCACACAATTGAATTGGTTACGTATCCTAGTGAAGCCGGTGATACGACGGCGATTGAAAGTCGTAAAGAAGCAATGCTTTGGTTAGCGAAAGAGTTTACAGGCCATATCAACCAGTCAAACCACCAAAGCTTACCTCAATTGGTGAGTGATGATGGACATTTTACGCTGGTTATCTCGAATTCGAAGCATCTCATCGCGGCTGGTAACGGCACTGCAATTGAAGCTCAAGGGCAGACAATAGGGATGACCCCTAGTGGACAACAAGCCACGATGGGCATTAGTGCGAAAGAATTTGGCTCAAGCTCGTCATTGGAAGTCAGACTTCTAGAATCGGCATCTTGGTACCAGTCGGGACTTAGAGATGAGTTTTTAGTCAACTCTAATGAGCACAAATTAGATGATCCGACGGCTGCGCAAAACGTGTATGCCTATCTCACATCGGTCTATTCAAAAACTGCAGATCTGGCCAAAGAGTACGGTATCTACATCAATGATTGGGATCCTGCATCGGAGGGTTTCTCTCCAAACGCTCAAGGGTTAACTGATCCGAAAGTAAAAAATGCTTGGGAGATTTTGCCAAGAACTAAGCCTATCAAAATGCTGGAACTTCTTAGTGCAGATGATTCACGATACGTGAGACAACAAATCATTGGCAAGCTGAAAGGTTCATATTCAGAAAGCCTTGCTAAGAGTGTATTTGAATACTTCCAGTATGGCGGCGAAGTGGCAGGACATGGCATCAACAACGCTACGACAGGAAGTGTGCAGCAGCCAGAACCCGCTATCTTGTTTGAGTTCCGAAGCGTGCCGAACGTGTTAAGTGAATTTGTGCCTAAAACAGAATCCACGGCAAAAGTTGATGTGAAGGCACTCGATCATTTTGATTCTGCAAGCCGTAAAGTCATTATTGCTGAAGTGAACGCTTTGGTTAATGGTAGTGATGATTTCGATACTTGGTATCAGGAGTACCGCGCAAGCAAAGGCCAGCCGCCAGTTAAAAAACCTAAATCCAGTGCTTCTGCGAATCATAAAGCCGAATGGCTGATGACGCAGTATGCTGATAAATGGGAAAAAATCACCGCGCCTTATATCGAAAGCAATGAGACGAGCACGTCAACACAAGCGAAGATAGATACGGGCGAAGTGCTTAAAGGACTACAGGAAGACTTTAAACGTTATGGCGATGCGCTGAAACCGGATACTAGCGTACCAGGAAAATCGAAAGACATTCGTACTACTAAAGATTTCCTAAATGGTTACAAAAACGACCATGCCAAGAATATCGTTGACGGCTTCCACTCAGACATGAGCATCAAGCAACTGGTGGATCTGTTTGTTAAGGGGAGCTGGAGTGCAGTGCAAAAAGGAGCGCTTGCTTGGGAAATCGAAAGTCGTGCATTGAAAGTGACGTTCCAGAACAAATCTGAGAAGTACAACCGACTGTTCCGTGAGATTGCCTCTACTGGAGTGGTGGATGCGAAAGCGACCGAGCAACTTGCGCCACAGTTAATGCTGTTGAACCTATCGAACGACGGTTTTGGTGGACGCTGTGATCCACTTTCTAAACTTGTTCTGGTCGCTAAACAGCTAGAAAACGATGGTCAAGTCGGCGTTGCAAGACAACTGCTGGAGAAGATGTACTCTGCGGCGGCGGTGCTGAGCAATCCAACGCTTTACTCAGACAGTGAAAAAGTCAATGCAAGCAAGTTGCTCAGCAGCTTGGCGGCTATTCATGTGAAGAATCCAATGCATGATACGTCGATGAAAGTGTGGCAGGAAAAGCTGGAAGGGAAACAAGCGCTGACCGTAAGCGGTGTGGTTGAGAAGATCACCGATGTACCAGCTAACGGTAAACCTGTGTTGTTGGAACTTGATGCTCCGGATCACGCGATGGCGGCTTGGGCAAAAGGCTCAGGTGACGATCGTGTTTACGGCTTCTATGATCCAAATGCTGGCATCGTTGAGTTCTCGTCAGCAGAGAAATTTGGCGCTTACCTAACGCGTTTCTTCGGCAAGTCCGATCTGAACATGGCTCAAAGCTACAAGCTGGGTAAAAACGACGCAGGTGAAGCGATCTTCAACCGCGTGGTGGTGATGGATGGCAACACACTAGCGAGTTATAAGCCGACAGTTGGTGATAGTACCACCATGCAGGGGATTCTTGACTTGCCTGTGTTTGATGCGACGCCAATCAGCAAGCCGGAAGTCAATGATGCCCTATCAGGCAACGATAAGTACAAAGAAAACGTGGCGATTGAAAATGATGGCACGCCGCCACGAGACAAAGAGTCTCTCAGCCCGTTAAATCGATTCCTAAATAATGAGTTGTTCGGAACTAAAGATGCTCGTCGTAAGATTGGTGATACCACAGAAACATTGCTAGGGCTTGCTGTTGAAAAAAGTGAATCTCAAAAAGTGACTCTGAAAGGTGAAGCTGGTCGTTTGTCTGGATACTTCCATCAGGGGGCTAAAACATCCGAAGGTGAAGAAAGTACAGGAAATGGCAAAGTCGTACTGTTCCTACACGGCTCTGGGTCATCTTCAGAAGAACAAGCGAGCGCGATTCGCAATCATTATTACAAGCAAAATATTGATATGTTGGCTGTGAATATGCGCGGTTATGGCGAAAGCGATGGTGGACCAAGCGAAAAAGGTCTCTATCAAGATGCCCGTACTATGTTTAAGTATCTTGTGAATGATAAGGGTATCGACCCAAGTAATATTATTATTCACGGTTACTCAATGGGTGGTCCAATTGCTGCAGATTTAGCGCGTTATGCTGCACAAAATGGCCAAGCGGTTTCGGGCTTATTGCTTGACCGTCCTATGCCAAGCATGACTAAAGCCATCACTGCTCATAAAGTGGCGAATCCTGCTGGAATTGTTGGAGCTTTGTCTAAGGCAGTTAATGGCCAGTTTTCCGTAGAGAAAAACTTGAAAAGTTTACCGAAAGATACGCCGATCATGCTGTTAACTGATAATGAAGGTTTAGGCGGCGAAGGTGAGAAGCTTCGTGCCAAGCTAGCGGTATCTGGCTTTAATGTGACCGGTGAGCAAACCTTCTATGGCCACGAGGCGAGTAATCGCTTGATGAGCCAATACGCTGAGCAAATCGTATCTGGTTTGTTTGACGCAGACCGCGTATCAGCGGATGCCAGCGACGTACTAAAAGGCATCAAAAACGACCTTTCTCGCTACGGTGAAGCACTAAAACCAGACACAACGGTGCCAGGTAAATCAAAAGACATTCGCACTACCAAAGATTTCTTGAATGGTTACAAAATTGACCATGCGAAAGATATTGTGGAAGGTTTTAGACCTGATATGAATATCAAGCAGTTAGTGGACCTATTGGTCGAAGGTAACTGGAGTGCAGAACAGAAAGGTGCGCTTGCTTGGGAAGTCGAAAGCCGAGGTTTGAAGGCAACGTTCCAAGCTAAATCGGAGAAGCATAATCGCTTATTCCGTGACGTGGCGTCTTCAGGAGTCACTGACGCTAAAGCCAGTGAACAACTTGCTCCTCAATTGTTGTTATTGAATTTATCAAACGATGGGTTTGGTGGCCGTTGTGATCCGCTATCTAAGCTGATACTTGTTGCTAAACAGCTAGAAAGCGATGGTCAGGTTGGCGTGGCGAGAAAGCTGTTAGAAAAGATGTATTCAACAGCTGCAGTCTTAAGTAACCCTACGCTCTATTCGGAAACGGAGAGGGCAAACGCCAGTAAGCTAATGGATAGCCTTGCAGCGATCCATACTAAAAACCCAATGCATGATACTTCTATGAAAGTATGGCAAGAGAAGCTTGAGGGTAAGAAAGCTCTAACGGTTACGGGTGTAATTGAAAAGATCACAGACGTTTCAGTTGACAACAAGCCTGTCTTATTAGAGTTAGATGCTCCTGGTCATGCAATGGCTGCTTGGGCAAAAGGTGATGGAGAAAATCGTGTTTACGGTTTCTATGATCCGAATGCAGGTGTTGTAGAGTTTTCATCAAAAGACAAGTTTAGCACTTATTTAACTCGCTTCTTTGGTAAGTCTGATTTGGATATGGCTCAACGTTACAGACTACCAAAAAATGATGTTGGAGAAGCTATTTTCAACCGTGTTGTGGTGATGGACGGCAATACGTTAGCTACTTACAAGCCTACATTAGGTGATAAGACGACATTGCAGGGAATTCTTGATTTACCTGTCTTTGACGCAACACCAATTAAGAAGTCAACAGAATTAAAAGTAACGGACCTTGAATCGTTAGGAAACAAGACAAAATTAGTCGTTGATTTGTCTACCATTATGACGAAGCAAGAGTTGAAAGATGGCGGTAAAGTCTTTGCTAAACCGATTGGTGCTTCTTATCAAGCCATCTTGGATCAAGTTGAATTAGTGCATAGTTCTATTGGTCGAGATCAGGTGGGGGCGAGTTTTGAACTGAACAAGCAGATCAATAATTATTTGGCCGAACATCCAACCTCTGGACGTAACCTTGCGTTGACGACATTGAAAGAGCAAGTAAACACGGCGCTGTTCAGTGGCAAGATGAAAGTAACCCAAGAGAGCATTGATGCTATTGCACAGACGCGAACTGATTTGGCCGCTCGTATTTATGTTGTTGCTATGGAAGAAGCAAATGGCGAGCATGTTGGCCTAACGGACATGATGGTGCGCTGGGCTAATGAAGACCCATACTTATCGCCAAAACAAGGTTATGCAGGAGAAACTCCGAGTGACTTGGGCTTTGACGCGAAGTATCACATCGAGCTTGGTGAGCAGTATTCTGACCTTAAACTATGGTTAGAAAAGTCACAGTCTGCTGATTTGCTTAGCAAAGCTGTTTTGGATGAGGCAACAAAAACCGTTCACCTTGGCTATAGCTATCAGGAGCTTCAGGATTTGACGGGGGTTGAGTCGGTACAAATGGCTTTCTACTTCTTGAAAGAAGCCGCTAAAAAGTCTGACTCAACGACCAGTGATTCCGCTGAAATGATATTGCTGAAAAAATTCGCTGATCAAGGCTATATATCTCAGCTTGAGACAGATCGTATGGATCACATTGAGGGTATATATCGCAGCAGTCATGAGACCGACGTTGACAATTGGGATCGCCGTTATTCTGGTGCTGGTTATGATGAGTTAAGCGACAAGCTTACGGGTGCGAACGGCGGTGTTGAAGAACAATTGTCAGTACTTCTCAACGAGCGCAAAGGCCTCTTAATTGGGGAAGTTCATGGAAGCGATGTGAATGGTCTGCGCTTTGTTAATGAACAAATGGACGCGCTCAAAAAGCAAGGTGTGACAGTCATCGGCTTAGAGCATCTTCGTTCCGACCTTGCCCAACCACTGATCGACAACTATTTGTCCACAGGCATTATGTCTAGTGAGTTGAGTGCAATGATCAAAACTAAGCATTTAGATATTACGTTGTTTGAAAACGCCCGTGCTAACGGGATGCGTATTCTTGCTCTAGATGCAAATAGTACAGCGCGACCTACAGTTCAAGGTACAGAGCATGGCTTGATGTACCGTGCTGGTGCTGCGAACAACGTTGCCGTCGATGCATTGCAAGCTCTTCCTGATGGCGAAAAGTTTGTCGCTATCTACGGGAAAGCGCACTTGCAGTCACATAAAGGCATCGAAAGCTTTGTTCCAGGTATTACCCATCGTTTAGGGTTGCCTGCACTTAAAGTGAGTGCCTCGGATCAGTTTGTCATCGAACAAGATGATAAGACTTTACGCACTGTCTACGATGATGTGGCGAGCAAACCTAAGATTGATTTCCGAGCAAGCTTAAATGGCTCGGGTGACACGGTTAAAAACAAAGACGTTAACAGTTGGGAACGCCTCATCGTATCCCCTCAATCTGACGGTGGTGAAACGCGTTTTGACGGTCAAATCATTATTCAAATGGAGAATGATTCTTCGGTTTCCAAAGCAGCTGAAAATTTAGCAGGCAAACATCCAGATAGTACAGTGGTTGTTCAGCTAGACTCAGACGGTAATTATCGTGTGATTTACGGTGACCCGTCTAAGTTACCTAAAGACAAGTCAACTGGACAATTACGTTGGCAACTAGTTGGTCATGGTCGTGATGAATCTGAAAACAATAATACCCATCTAAGCGGTTACAGCGCAGATGAGTTAGCCGTGAAACTAGCAGCGTTCAATCAAGCGTTTAGTGAAGCTGAAAATGTCAAGGCTAGCCCTGATCATATTAGTGTAGTCGGTTGTTCGTTAATCAGTGATGACAAACAAAATGGCTTCGGAAGACTTCTTATTCAATCGATGGGTGACAACGATATCCGTAGCGATGTTTCTGTCCGTAGCTCAGAAGTTGCTGTTGACTCGAATGGTCGTAAACATACCCATGACGAAAATGGTCATTGGGTACAAAAAGAGAAAAGCAACAAAGTGACACTTAGCTGGGATGAACAAGGCGAAGTGACCGAAAAACATGAACGTATAAGAAATGGTATCGCAGAAGGAGACATCGATCTTTCTCGCGTAGGTACCAGCGAGGTTGATGAGACCGCTCGCGGCGCAATTGCTGAAAACAGTGATGTGTTCAATGCACCAGAAAAACGCAAGAATGATACTGAGTCCTCATCATCTGGTAGCAGTAAGAGCAAGCTCAGCTATTCTGGCAATATCCAAGTTAATGTCGGTGATGGTGAATTTACTGCAGTTAACTGGGGCACTTCGAACGTTAGCATTAAAGTCGGCACTGGTGGCTTTAAATCTCTCGCTTTTGGTGACAACAACGTGATGGTTCACGTTGGTGACGGAGAAAGTAAACACAGCTTTGATATTGGCGGATATCAAGCTCTAGAAGGCGCACAGATGTTCATCGGTAATCGTAATGTGAGCTTCAATTTGGGGCAAAGCAACGATCTTATTGTGATGATGGATAAATCAATTCCTACGCCTCCTCTGGTTAATCCGTTTGACGGCGCCTCTCGAATCTCTGGTGTGTTAAAAAGCATAGCGAGTTCAGGTGAAGGTCAAGATTGGTTAGCTGCTCAAGAGCAGCAGTGGACATTATCTGGGGCTAAAAAGTTCGTTAAAGATATGTCTGGCTTAGATCAGAGTAGCAGTGTTGATTACACAAGCTTGGTTGACTTGGATTCTCAAAATGAACGCAGTAGCCGCGGCTTGAAAAATGACGCTGAAGCGACGTTAAACAAGCAATACAACCAGTGGTTAGGCGGAAATGATAACTCTGACTCAAGTAAAATGAGTCGTGCAGATAAGTTCCGTCAAGCGAATGAGAAGCTAGCGTTTAACTTTGCTGTTGGTGGCCAAGGTGCTGATATTCAAATGACGACGGGTAACTGGAACTTTATGTTCGGTGATAATATTCAGTCGATTCTTGATACCAATTTGGGTTCGTTGTTTGGTCTTATGACTCAACAATTTTCCACAACGGGGCAAGCTAAAACAACGTTTACTTACAGCCCCGAGGATCTTCCTCGTCAGTTAAAAAACAAGCTTCTAGGCCAACTTGCCGGTGTAGGTGCAGAGACGACGCTAGGTGATATCTTCGGTGTGGATTACACAGCTGCAGGGCATATTGTGTCTCGTACTGGCGAATCAGTAGACGGTGTCGCAATCCTAAAAGAAATGCTGGAAGTTGTTGGTGAGTTTAGTGGCGATCAATTACAAGCCTTCGTTGACCCAGCTAAGTTGCTAGACAACCTAGAGTCGGGCGTCAATATGGGTGCTGACGGCATTAAGACGTTCGCAGAAACACACGGCTTGAAAGAAAAAGCACCGGAAGAGGAAGAAGATAATTCATCCGTTTCTGTTAATGGCACTAATGTCGCTGGAGCTCAGGATAACGGCGATGCAATAACGGCAGATAGCTCCGCTAAAGAAGATCGTGCATTTGGTTTTAATTCGCTAAATCTACCTAATTTGTTTGCGACCATTTTCAGTGAAAATAAGCAAACAGAAATGAAGTCGCTGGTGGAAAACTTAAAAGAAAACCTGACGGCTGATCTACTGAATATGAAGGAGAAAACATTTGATTTCCTTCGTAATAGCGGTCACTTGCAAGGTGATGGAGACATCAACGTTTCTTTAGGCAATTACAACTTCAACTGGGGTGGTGATGGTAAAGATCTCGGCGCGTACCTAGGAGATAACAATAACTTCTGGGGTGGTCGAGGTGATGATGTCTACTATGCGACAGGAACATCTAATATCTTTACCGGCGGTG
>NZ_CAWPOA010000058.1:248049-305790 GCF_963889365.1 Vibrio sp. OPT20
AAGGCAATGATATGGGTGTGCTAATGGGACGTGAAAATATGATGTTCGGTGGCGAAGGCAATGATACAGCCGTCGTTGCTGGACGAATCAATCACGTGTTCTTGGGCGCGGGTGATGATGAGTCGTTTGTCTTTGGCGAAGGTGGCGAAATTGACACTGGAACTGGCCGTGATTATGTCGTCACATCTGGTAACTATAACCGTGTTGATACAGGCGGCGACCAAGACTACTCAGTTACGATTGGTAATAATAACCAAGTTGAGTTAGGGGCTGGTAATGACTTCGCCAATGTCTTTGGCAATTACAACCGTATCAATGCTAGTGGCGGCAATGATGTTGTTAAATTAATGGGTTATAACGCGGTGCTCAACGGTGGCGAAGGTGATGATCACCTAATTGCTGCTGCGCTTTCTAAGTTCAGCCAGTTCAATGGTGGCGAAGGAAGTGACGTGATGGTACTTGGTGGATTCCAAAATACCTTCAAGGGCGGCACTGGCGTAGATAGCTTTGTTGTAAGTGGTGACGTAATTGACAACCTCGTTGAAGACATTCGCAGCGAAGACAACATTGTTTTCAATGGGATTGACTGGCAGAAATTGTGGTTAGAACGCAGTGGCTATGATCTTAAATTGTCGATACTGCGCGATCCTGAAAGTGATACTGATCAAGCCAAGTTTGAACACATTGGTTCTGTCACTTTCAATGATTACTTCAATGGTAACCGTGCGCAAGTTGTTGTGGCGATGGGAGATCAAGGCACATCCCAAGATCATACTGTGTTGTCCAATAATGCGGTTGATGCATTGGTTCAAGCTATGAGCGCTTTTGAGCCTCAGGCTGGTGATAATGGCTTTATCGATAACCTTGATAGTAAATCTCGCGTTGCGATTACAACAGCATGGTCCGATGTATCTAAAGGGAACAGTGCTATCTCGTAGCAAATAATCTCTACTTTAGGTAAATAATATGAGCCGTCTTCTTTTGAAGACGGCTTTATTAATTCAGCACACTTACTTTTCCTTTCGCTACCAATTGATCTCGAACCGAGTCGTATGCCCAGTTGAACGCAATCGCGTAAAGTACGAAGAAAATAACTAGGCCGATGTCCATGATCAGTACGGTTAGGAAATCGAGTTGTAGAACCCACATCAAGACAGGTAGAGTCACTGTCATCAAGCCAAGCTCAAAACCTAATCCGTGCAGAACACGTGTTTTCTTGGTTCTTTTGCTTCGGTCAGCTCCGTAAATTTTGTCGTAGCCATAGTTGTAAGCGTAGTTCCAAGCCATTGCAATCAATGATATTACGAGCGCTAAGCCTGCCATTTCACCTGCGCCGTTTCCTGTAATATAGGTTGCAAGCCCTGCCATCAAAACCAAAGCAACCAATTCAAATAGCACCATGTGCAACATGCGTTCTTTATGTGACATTTTTCTAACTCTCTTTACGATTAAATAGCCGCCGATGGGCTAATGACTTGGCTAGATAATATCTACTTAAGTGATAATATAAAGATAGTTAGTATCACATATTATGATAGTAAGTTTTGGGAGAAACCGAATGTACAACGTTGAACAACTGAAAATGTTTGTGTATGCCGTTGAATTAGGGTCATTTTCTGCCAGTGCTCGTCATTTGGGTAAGGTGCAGTCAGCGGTAAGCCAAGGCATCAGTAATCTTGAAATAGATTTTAATGTTGAGCTTTTTGATCGTTCGACTCGAAAGCCTTCACTAACCAAAGCGGGCGAGCAGTTATTTAAACAGGTGAAAGCGATCGTACTTCAGGTTGAAGATCTGAATGTGACGGTTAACGCGATGGGTAGCGGCGAAGAGGGGCTCATCAAAATTGCATTAGATGATTCACTATTGGTCCCGAATCTATCTAAGATCCTTAGTCAGTTCAGTAAACAATTCCCAGCGACGGAAGTTGAATTGGTTGCGTGTACCACGACAGAGGTCAATCCGTTGATTATCGAAGAGAGAGCCGACATTGGATTAATGTTTACCAATTTGGCTTTTGATGTCGGTTCTGAGCCATGTTTTATCGGCCACCTACCGTTTATTGCTGTGTGTCATCCAAGTCATTCACTCGCAAAAACAGGTGTGGCGAAACTCACTGACTTACTCCCGCATCGTCAGTTAATGTTGAGGGGAGACAAAGGCAAGGTGATGGACCAGTTTCCACTGATTGCCGGTAAGGTATGGTGGTCAAACAGCTTTATTGTGATCAAAGAGATGGTACTCGGCAGCGATATTGGCTGGGCATACTTACCCAAGCACCTTGTCGAAGAGGAGCTGAATAAGCAGCGTTTAGTGGAGATTAATGTCTCATTCGATCACAAAACATGGTCGCCGCCCGTTGATCTTGTTCTGTCTAAAACACGCTCTAAAGGCCCTGCGTTACTTTGGCTTGAACAAGCTTTGAAAGGCTTATTAGACGAAACGTAAACTGGACGAGACTTAAATTGGATCAAACTGAATAAAGAAAAGGCTCACCGTTTAACGTGTGAGCCTTTCTGTTTGACGTGATGCTGCTTTTTATCAGCTCTAGATGTAGACGCTAGACGCTAGGTTTAACCGTCTGACCGTTGTAGTACTTGTCTTTCATCTTAAGCGCCACGTTCACTAGGTAAATCAGCACGGGTACTTCAATCAATGGGCCGATAACGCCTGCAAACGCTTGGTCTGAGTTGATACCGAATACTGAGATAGCAACGGCAATCGCTAGTTCGAAGTTGTTACCTGTCGCAGTGAAGGCAATAGATGCGTTTTTGTCGTACTCAATGCCCATCTTCTTACCAATGAAGAAGCTGATGAAGAACATCGCTGTGAAGTAGATAGTCAGTGGAACCGCAATCAACAATACGTCCATTGGCAGTTCAACAATCATCTCGCCTTTTAGGCTGAACATCAGAACGATAGTGGCCAGTAGTGCAATCAGTGTGATTGGAGAGATGCGAGGAATAAACACATCGTTGTACCACTGCTCACCCTTCATCGACACTAGGATCTTACGGCTTAGGAAGCCTGCTAGGAATGGGATACCTAGGTAGATAAGTACACTGTGTGCAATATCGATCATCGAGATATCAACCATCATGCCTTCGTAACCAAATACTGGTGGAAGAACGCTGATGAATAGCCACGCCATAAAGCTGTAGCTCACCACTTGGAATGCACTGTTTAGAGCAACTAATGCCGCACCGTATTCTTTGTTACCGCCGCCGATGTCGTTCCAAACCAGAACCATTGCCACACAACGAGCAAGACCAATCAGAATCACGCCGACCATGTAACCTGGGTGGTCACCTAAGAATGTTAGCGCCAACACAAACATCAGAATTGGGCCGACAAGCCAGTTCATGATCAAAGATAGTTTGATCGCTTTCTTATCTTTTACCACGGTGCCTAACAGGTTGTAGTTAACCTTAGCCAGAGGTGGGTACATCATTAAGATAAGGCCAATTGCCAGTGGAATGTTGGTTGTGCCAACAGACATTGATTCGTTCCACTGTTCGATTTGTGGGAACAAGGTGCCAAGCAGTACACCAATGCCCATAGCGATGAAGATCCACAGCGTTAAGTAGCGATCGAGAAAACCTAATTTTGGTTTCATTATATTATCTCTTTGGTTGTTATCGTTAATCGTCGAAAAACGATATTTAAAGGCAAAAAATACGCTTAGTTTATTGTGTTCGACAAACTAAGCGTGGTTAATCTATTTTAAAATGGTTTCGATAAGCGATTCAAATTGCTGAATATTATCTCGGTTAATGCGATAGCACATCTTCGGTGGTATCGATTCAGCAGTGATGAAGCCTGAGGTTTTCAAGATTCTTAGGTGCTCTGATACTGTTGATTGAGCCAAACCTAATTCACTCACCAAGTCACTGTTCAAACAGCCGCCCGATTTTTCTAACGTTGAAAGGATACTCAATATACGAACTCTTGCCGGGTGAGCGAGCGCTTTCGCTAGAGTTGCCATTTGCTTTTCAGCTTCGGCATCACCATGTCCGATTGGCAGAGCACAGCCACCAGTTGTAGAGCAAGTTTCGTTCATATTGATGTTTCGCTTTCCATAATCGTTAAAAGACGATTAATAGTAAGCCCATTTTATATAAGGGTCAATGTGATCTTTCAATTTGCTTTTAAATTGGATGTCAGAATCCATATTTATCATTGAAATTCAATGGACTAAGACTTGGATGAACCAAACCAGTATAACGGCCACTTTTGTTGTGAATCGCTGTTATTCAATAGCGCACCAATACCAACCAAAGCGATGCTGCCTACTAATACGGGAGTGAATAAGAACATCCAATCCACATGTGCGGTACCTGCCAAAGCTATCACAATCGGATTGGCGCCAGCGGGTGGGTGAACCGCTCGACAGTATTGCATTAGCATGATGGATGAGCCGACAGCGATTGCCATGGTCAAATAAGAATCCCCAAAGCCATATAACGCGATTAAGCCCACAGCAGCTGAAATAAAGTGTCCCGCAATGACGTTTCTAGGTTGAGCTAACGGCGATGTAGGCACCGCAAACAGTAGTACGCACGTCGCACCAAATGGCGCCATTAACCACGGGAAGCCAGAGCTTTCTGCTAATAAGCACAAGATTAAGATACCGAGCGTACCGCCAATAAAACCTTTAACAAGCTGGCTTATGCTTGCTTTCGGAGGAAGGGCTCCACCACCAGATAGTTTGCTGATCATAATCGTTTCCTCTTCGTTTTCTGTTTTTTTATTGAAAGTGTGCAGATCTGTACTGTTTGATTTGGATGATACAGATCTGTACACTTCTTGCAACGAGAAATTGAGCTCTACGATTTCAGAGCGAGTCGAGGTTGATGAACGATGAGTAAAAAAGATCTGATTCTGGATGTAGCAGAATCGTTGTTTAATCAGTTTGGTTATACCGCTGTTGGGGTGGATATGATCCGAGACGAAGCGGCGGTTTCTAAGACATCCATGTATCGTCACTTTGGATCGAAAACCAAGCTGATTGAAGCCGTGCTAGAAAGGCGTCATCAGCGTTTCGAGTCGAGTTTAGAAGCGGCGCTATCATCAACGTCTGGATTACAAAACCAACTGGATGCGCTGTTAGATTGGCACCTTGCATGGTTTGAACAACCTGACTTTAAAGGCTGTATGTTTATGCACGCGCTAGCCGAATTTAAAGAGTCGGAAGATGACATTGCGATGCTCTCGCGACAGCACAAGGTTTGGCTCAAAAACAGCATTCGTGATGTGGTAAGAGGTAATGAAGAAGTAGACACTGCAATACTCGAATTACGCAGTGAATCGGTTATGACTTTTATCGAAGGACTTATTGTAAGAGGTGAATTTGGTCAGCTTGATTCAAAGTCAGACTCAAACAGACAAGCCTACCGAAAAGCATTGCATTCACTGGCTATTCTAGCGATATAATCGAACGCAGAACCGTTACACAAGATAACGAAAAATCATAATTTACACTTTAATCTTTACTTATAGGTAAGCCCTGAAATGCCACAACAGAACATCAAATTTATCGCTGCTGATATGGACGGCACTCTGCTTAATGAACACGGAAAGTTAGACCCAGAATTCTTCAATCTTTATGAGCGACTAGAAGCTCAAGACATCATTTTTGCTGCGGCATCGGGCCGCCAGTACTACAGCTTGATGGAAACCTTTTCCCCGCTAAAAGATCGCATGGTGTTCGTTGCTGAAAACGGCACATTAGTGATGCACAAAGGCCAAGAGCTCTACAGCTGCTTACTTGATACTGATGCCATCAAAGACATCATCAAAGAAGCGCGTGCCATTGAAGGTGCACATGTGGTGCTTTGTGGTAAGAAATCAGCGTACATCGAAACCAAAGATGAGCGTGCTCTAGCGGAGATCTCTAAGTACTACCATCGTCGTGAGCAAGTAGAAGATTTACTGGCGGTAGAAGACGATTTCATCAAGGTGGCTATCTGTCACTTCGACGGTTCACAAGAGAAAGTGAACCCAACTATTGATGCCAAGTTTGGTGAGAACTACCAAGTGGTTGTGAGTGCGAAAATTTGGTTGGATGTGATGAATGCTGAAGCGTCAAAAGGTGCGGCGATTAAGCACCTACAAAACACATTAGGCTTCACTTACGAGCAGACCATGAGCTTTGGTGATTACCTAAATGATTTGGAAATGCTTAAAGAGAGCTACCACTCTTACGCGATGGAAAACGCCCATCCTAAGCTGAAAGAGATTGCGCGTTTTGGCGCGCCAAGTAACGTTGATGCGGGTGTGTTCCAAGTGCTTGAGAAGTTGCTAGCGTAACGCTCTTAAGCTCGATTCGATTTTTATCAAAGCCAACTCGTGAAAATGAGTTGGCTTTTTTTTGTCCGGTAATGGCGCATCGAGTTAAATTTGAACGAGTGTTCAGTTTGTTGTAGTCTGATCAGAAAGATGGGTATCCACTTCGAATTGGATACGCCTTAGCAACGATATTTGGAAAGATTATGAGCAAGAAACTTCAACTCGATATTATTTCTGACGTAATGTGCCCTTGGTGCGTAGTCGGCTACAAAAACCTAGAGCAAGCCGTTTCTGAACTTGGCTTAGAACAGCAGATTGAACTTGAATGGCAGCCGTTTGAGCTTAACCCTGATATGCCGCAAGAGGGTGAAAACCTGCGTGAGCATATCATGAGAAAATACGGCTCTAGCGCAGAAGAGAGTCAAAGTTCACGTGAACAGCTTGCGGCGCGTGGCCAAGCGGTAGGGTTCGATTTCAATTTCTACGACAGCATGAGAATGGTTAATTCCCGTCATCTGCATGTGCTGCTCGATTTTGCTCTAGCGCATGGCAAACAGACTGAGTTAAAGCTACGCTTCTTTACTGCTCATTTTTCAGAGCAGAAAGATCTGTCCGATCTTGAGGTTATCGCACAAGAGCTTGAAGCCGTTGGGCTAGATTCGACGAAGGCATTGAAACGCCTAAAGAACATCGATAACTTGAAGCAAATTGAAGCGCAAGAGTTTGAATGGCAACGCATGGGGATCTCTGCGGTTCCTACTGTGGTATTCAACCGTAAGAGTGCAGTCACAGGCGCGCAGACGGTCGAAACGTACAAGCAAATTCTTCAAGAACTTATTGCTGAATCATAAGCCGATTATTGGTATCAATTAGAGTCTGAATTACATGGAATCATTGTCACTCGCGCAAGCGCAAAAAATGGTACTGCTTTCGCAAAAGCTGCCGCCCAAAAAGCAACGCAATGGAGGCACTTTGGCGAACACGCTGTCTGCGATTGAAAACCTTGGGTATGTGCAAATTGATACCATTTCGGTGATTCAGCGAGCCCACCATCATACGTTGTGGAATCGCAATCAAGACTACCAACTGAATCATCTTGATAAGTTGTTAGATCGTCGAGAAGTGTTTGAGTATTGGTCGCACGCTGCTGCTTATCTACCTATGCGTGATTACCGCTTCAGCCTGCATCGAAAGAACGGGTTTGCGAGCGGTAAGCTTAAGCATTGGTATAAAAAGGATGATGCATTGATGGCGCATGTTCTCAAACGCATTGAGAGCGAAGGGCCATTAATGGCGAAAGACTTTGAAGGGGATAGACCAAACCCCGGCGGGTGGGGTGGCAAACCTGCTAAACAGGCACTAGAAACCTTGTTCATGCAAGGTGACTTAATGGTGCCAAGGCGAGTGAACTTTCATAAGGTCTATGACCTAACCGAACGAGTTTTGCCGAGTGGCATTGATACCTCAGAACCAACGGAACAAGAGTACATTGAGCATCTAATCACGCGTTATTTAGAAGCTAATGGTATGGGAATAGCGTCGGAGATGAGTTATCTACTCAAGAACACTAAGCCATTGATAAAGAAGACACTCCAGCAGATGCTTGAAGATAAACGAGTGATGAAAGTGAGTGTTCAAGGATCTGATTATTATGTGCTGCCGGATGCTTTTGAACTGTTGAATCAGCCTCTTTCTAGAACCAAGCTTAAGATACTCTCGCCATTTGATAACTTGCTGATTCAACGTAAGCGAATGCAATCATTGTTCAACTTTGATTACCTTCTTGAGTGTTATGTACCTGAAGCTAAGCGCCAGTTTGGTTATTTCAGTTTGCCGATTCTGTGGCAAGGTGAGCTGGTGGCACGAATGGATTGTAAGGTTGATAGGAAGAGTCGCTTACTCACTATTCGTAACTTGGTTGTGGAAGAGCGAATTAAAAACCACGAGTCGTTGGTTCATGCTTTATGCGATGAGCTAAAACACTTCATGGTGTTCAACCAATGTGATGAGATGATCGTCCACAACACCACACCTTCTGATCTTGGCAAGCGTTTGATGAGTCATTGACAAACAGTCTAGCGGTTTTGTTGTTTAAAAAACTCTTCGTTACTTAGAAGCCTCTTTGCTAATTCGTCAGCGCTTAGTTACTCAGAAAGAGTAGCTAACAAGAATTCGACAAAGGTTCGGTTCTTCAATGACAGTTGCTTAGTTTTGTACAACAAGTGGATCGGTTTAGGTAACGGCGCCATGCCGGGCAAGATCTCCAATAGCATTCCACGTTCAATTTCTTCTGCAACTAAGATAGTCGGCTGTAACAACACGCCTACGCCTTGAAGGGCTGCATATCGCAACACATCCCCATTGTTCGACATCAAACGTACTTGCCCTTTGTTCCCCGCAGTGTGAGTTGCTTGGTGACTCTGAAGATCTCGGGACTGAGGTTCACTGTTTTGTGTATTACGTATTTGCGAATCACGGCCATTCACATCACGACGGCTGCTATAGCTGAATCCAAGCGATGGGTGTTGTGCAAGGTCTTCCAACACACGAATCTCAGCATGTTGATTAAGGTACTCAGGAGCCGCGCAGTAACACATCTTATAATCGCCTAAGTATCTGGCGACTAAACTGGAATCAGACAGGTCACCGATGCGCACAATCAAATCAATATCGGATGAATAAGGATCGACAAGGTCGTTGTTCAGCACGAGTTCGACATTAATCGTTGGGTGATGCGCGAGGAACTTAGCCACAATCGGGGCAAGCACCTTGTTCCCGTAGGTGACCGGGCAGTTTATCTTTACCGTCCCTTTTGGCTGGTTCTCCAAGGTTTGAATCAGGTTTTCAGCGTTGCTGATGTCTTCGAGAATTCGCTTACATTCTCGATAATAAAGTTGACCGGAATCGGTTAAAGACTGCTTACGCGTGGTGCGATGAATCAGTTGAGAGTTGAGGCTCGATTCAAGATGATGGACATGTTTACTGATCATGGTCGCCGACAAGTTGAAGTGGTTTGCGGCGCTGCGAAAGCTGCCTTGCTCGACCACGTAAATGAAGACTTTCATGCTGGTTAACTTATCCATTAAACACTCTTGGTTGATAAATAATAAACAAAAGGTGAGTTTATCAATTATTAGGGGTTAATTATATTAATGGCAAACCGATAATTAACTAAAATAAGAGCGTGAAATGCCTCAAACAAACGAAACCATCTTTGTTACTGCTGAACTTAAGATTAAAACCAACATTGATCGTGAGGCTGCGATTGAAGCCACCGAACAGTTTTGCCTAGATATGCAGAGTGAGCCGGGCTGCTTACAAGCGATTGCAACCTATGATCAAAACCAAAGCGATCGTGTGATTTTGCTAGAGCAATACGTTAACCGTGAAGCGATCAATCAGCACTTTGGAATGCCTCATACTCAAGCGTTTATTGAGCGTGATATAACGGAATTAGTACAAGCATTTGAAACTCATAAGAAGGAGATCTAAGCCATGAAATGGGGAATCCTAGGAACCAGCTTTATCTCAGGCGTAGTGGCGGATGCGATTAAAGGCGATGCTCAAAGCGAGCTATATGCTGTCGCTGGTCGTACTGAAAAAACACTCAATGAGTTTGCAGCCCAATACCAACCAACACGAACCTTCAACAGCTATGAAGCCCTGATTGAAGATGAGTCAGTCGACATTATCTACATCGCGCTACCTAATCACGTCCACCACGAATACGTGATTAAAGCCGCTCAAAAAGGCAAAGCGATTCTGTGTGAAAAATCGTTATCGGTTGATATGGAAAAAACCGAACAAGCTCTGCAAGCGGTAAAAGAAGCGGGCGTATTTTTCGCAGAAGGTTTGATGTACTTGAATCATCCATTGATCGCCAAGCTTCATCAAGAATTAGCGACAGGTGAGATTGGCGAAGTGCGCTCAATCCAAGGTTCCTACGTTGCGGCGATTGATCAGTTCGTTAACCCTGCGAGCAAAGGCGCGTTGTACAATTTGGGTTGTTATCCAATGTCGCTGATTCATTCTGTTGCGCAGCTGCAATCTGGCAAGAGCGTGTTCGATGATGTACAGATCTCAGCAATTGGTCGACGAGGCGAAGATGGCAATATCTGTGAGTCGTCGGCGATGATGCGTTTCAACGACCGTTTTACCGCGCAAATTCACACCGCTGAAGACTACGGTTTAAAGCATGGCTTCACGATTCTAGGCAGCAAAGGCTGTATCACACTCGACACCAACCCATGGCTACCGACCGAAGAAAACACATTCACGGTTGAGATCTACGAAACATCGACACGTGAAGTGAAAGTTGAAGCGCAAGGCGACGGTTTCCATTATCAAGTTCGCAATATTCGCCGAGCGGTTGAGCAAGGTGACACACAACTTGCTGCGCCAATGGCGACTCATCAAGACTCTCGCGTAATCATGAAGTTACTGACGGATTGGGAACAAGCGGCAAGCTAAGATCTTCGTAAATTCTATATTCGTCTCATGTTTGATTGCCTCGTCAGTGATCAAGCATGAGACGTTTCCTCTAAATTTCTCGCCAATTCTCTCCCACAAATACTTTGCATTTGAAACAGCCACAGTGTCCAATGTCGGTTAAGACAATATTGACCGAAAAACCTTATTTTTTAAGGTGTTAAATAGGAACTTTGCCGCATGCGTAAATCAGATAAGAAGATCGAAAATCAAATCAGAGACGTGTTAACGGACGTGTGTGAAGATACGTTGAAAAGCTACGATGGTTTTCTTTGGGTGACTCATACGGTCAATTTCTCTTCATTCCCGCAAAGTTTGAAAATCATCTGCGTATTCGATACCAATCAGGATAGAACGAACTTCTTAGAGGGTGGAGGTCAGCTGGAGGTCTCTGTTGCTATCCAAAAGGCGTTCAGTCAGGTTGGGATTACATTGAAGAATATCGATAAGCACGTCAGTTACGATACACAAGAGAATTGCGACCGTGACCATCAAGGGAAGTGGAACCATAGACTTTAAGAAGCTTTCGTAAGAGTCCTTATTGGTTCGTTAACTAAAGAACGAAAGCCTACGCGAGGTAGGCTTTGTTACTGAATTTTGTTTTGTTATTTAATTGCGGTGCAGAAGCTAACGTCTGAATGCTGAGTTTGTGGATCGTAGCTGTGGTAAAGCTCAAAGCAAGGACGGTCTTCGGTTTCTATGCCGGACTCTATGACCTTACTCATCAGGTCGTCCCAAGCTTTAGCGTATTGGCTTGGCTCGGTGATTGTTTGGCGCATCACTGCATATTGTCCGCCGGGAAAATCTTTCAATTCGATTCCATTTGGTACTTCAGTATCGCCTGAAACCATCAAGCAGATGTCGGTACGGCATTTATCGTTCGGCGTGATTTCTGGATTGTCATGATAGATAAAGATGCAGCTGTTACCTGCTAATCCTTTCATTTCGGCCCATTGATAAAGACGACCGCTTGGTTCTTCATAACCCTGTCCATAGGGGCCGGTCACTCGTACATACGCTAGTTTTGACGGTTCGAATTGTTGTGTTTTCATTGTCCTACTCCATGTTGTTGGTTCGGAGTCAGTATATGAATTGCTTGGGGTTGCTGCGTTTCCATTCTTGCGCAACGTGTGTCCAATCTTGCTATTTCGAGTTAGCTCGCTGAACGCTTGGTAATCTTCGCAATCGCGAAATGCACTCGGTGTGACACCGAAATGTTGTTTGAATGCCTTGGCAAAGCTCTGAGACGATGAAAAGCCATAATCCAATGCGACGTTAATAATAGGTTGTTTGGATTTGAAGAGATCATTGGCTGCCGCTTCGAGTCTCAATCGTCTGATGAAATCAGCAAGCGTCTCGCCTTGAACGGCCTTAAAAGTACGATGAAAATGGTAGGGTGAAAAGTTGGCTAACGCCGCGACTTCTGGCAGGTTTAATGGCTCATTAAAGCGTTTTTCTAGATAACGGATAACGGGAATCAGCCGTTTGTGATAGTCAACTTTCATTGCTTTGCTCGCCTGTCTGGCCTTGTTTTGGTATTAGACAGAGAGCCTAACCTATTCAAACAGAGTTTCAATATTCACAGTGTAAAGGTGAGATGGACAAAGGGGATCATGTGATGAACTGGGGGAGTCAGAAGGCTCTAGAAATTTTGCATATCGACTGATTGATGACTGAAGCCAATTGATTTTGCCGCATTTAGTAGAGCTTGTTGGGTCTTGAATACCCTTGGTTTCAGCTTTCGGTCGGACTCTAAGAAACTATTTATTCCCCACTTGCTGCTTAGAACCATCAAGTAATAGCCATCATTGTTTGGAGAGTTTACGGCAATTGCTGATTCTAAATCGCCACGTTTGAAATGCTCCTTAAATTCGCGTAATACCATATCAATATCCTTATTCGATGATTAAAAAAGGGAGCGAATCGCTCCCTAGTTAATGTTGGTACTAATGATTACAAGAATGCGCGGTATGGCAGTTCTGGGTCATTTTTAAAGATATCTGCAAAACCACGGAAGTGTTGGTAGTGCATGCGACCTTTATCTGTAGGGTAAGTGTATCGGCCACCGACTTGCCAGAAGAAAGGTGCGAAGCCGTATTGCAGACGTTCTTTCTTCATGTTCCACAGCATTTCAATTTCACGTGGGTCATTTTGGAAGTTAGCCCAGATATCGTGGTGGAAAGGAACCACGACTTCACAATCCAAAGATTCAGCGGCACGTAAAATGTCTGAAGACGTCATTTTGTCAGTTACGCCACGTGGGTTTTCACCGTAAGAAAGCAGTGCAACGTCGATCTTGTGGTCATTACCGTGCTTAGCGTAGTAGTTTGAGTAGTGAGAATCACCAGAGTGGTAAACTGAACCGCCTGTCGTTTCTACTAGGTAGTTCACTGCACGATCGTCCATGCCACCTAAGATATCAGTGTCTAAAGAAGAAGTGCCTTCAGGAAGTGTCACTAGAGCAGTACGGTCGAATGCATCAAGAACCTTAATATTGACGTCTTTGATCTTAACCTCGTCGCCAACTTTCGCGATAACACAACGATCTTCTGGCACACCCCATTTCATCCATAAATCAACACACGCTTTAGGACCAATGAATTTAACGTGCTCGCCACAGTTTTGTAGAACGGCTGCAGCAACGTTGATGTCAATGTGGTCGCCGTGATCATGAGATGCCATAACCGCATCGATCTCTTTAATAGCGAAAGGGTCCAATGGGAAGATTGCAGTACGTAGGTTTGGCTGAAGTGCTTCAACACCGCCCATACGCATCATTTGGTGCTGGTTTTTCATTTTTTGAACAGCTTGTGTTTTTTTACCAGTACCACACCAGAAGTCCATTGATAGGTTTGCACCACCTTCTGATTTTAGCCAAATACCTGTACAGCCAAGCCACCACATAGAAAATGTATTTGGTTGCACGACGGTTTGCTCGATCTCTTCATTTAACCATGTGCCCCACTCAGGGAATGTATTTAGGATCCAAGACTCGCGAGTGATTTCGTTTACGTTGCTCATGATAATACCTTTTATTTCAATAATTTGATTAATTTTGGATGTAGGGAGCCGAGCGCCTTAATTTTGATTAAGGCACTGAGCTAAATTTATTATTATTGGTGGGCTAGTTAGCCTTCGATTTAAACTAGGATGACTTGCGTCCCTTGAGCTTCAATCCGCTTAACGACGTCTGGGTTAGCTTCTTTACCGGTGATGACTATGTCAATTTGCTTAGCGCTGCAAAATAGCATTCCAGTACGTTGCCCAACTTTTGAGCTGTCGACTACGACGACAAGCTTGTCTACTTGTTCAAGCATTTGCTGTTCTGCGACAGCGGTCAACATGTCTGCTTTATAGAGGCCAGCATCGGTTAAGCCTTTACCTGAGGTAAACATCCAGTTTCCGGCATAGCCTCCCAGTGAATTGGGCGCGGGATTTAAAAAGATGTTCTGTGCTTTGTTGTATTGACCACCAATGATGATGACATCGTCATGATCTTCGTTGATCAAGTAGCTTGCGAGTGGGAAGTAGTTCGTTACGATCTGAACATCTTCTCCACATAACTGTTGCCCGAGTAGGAACGCAGTAGAACCACAGTTGATCACGACTGTATCGCCAGCCTCGCAAAGTCCAGCTGCTGCTTGTGCAATCTCAGCTTTCTCTTCATAGAAATCAGTGCTGTTTATATTGAGTGGTGACCACTTTCTCTTCTGAGTCTCTACTCGTTCTGCACCGTTTCGAATTTTTCTAAGCCTACCAACTTCATCCAGTTTAGCGATGTCGCGTCTTGCTGTAGCTGGTGAAACGCTAAATTTATCAATGATATGTGAGACGTTTATTGTCTGCATATCTTCTAACAGCGACACAATGCCGTTATGTCTTTGTACTTCATTCATATTTATCACTCTTTATGTCGTTGTGACAATTTGATGATTACTTTTGATTTGTTTTGATTCTAATAATCACCGTCATGATTGTCAAACTACATCGCTATAAAAACCAGATCTTAATCACAATCATTTTTAAGTTGTTGATTTTATTCATTTAGTTGTTTTTCGGTGTGATCCGAAGCTCAATTAGGCACATTCTGGGTGTGGTTAATTGATATAAATCAAAGTAATCACAAGTGAGCATTGAATGATTACTTTTGATTGGTAAAGTTTAGTTCGTGAGCAAAACTAGACATCATCACATCCTACAAACCATTAAAATTAAAAATTAATCAGGGGTAAAGATATGGAATTCTTATACGATATTTTCTATATTTTTTACAGTCAGGTAATGACCAAAGCACCATTGCTACTCGGTCTTGTTACTTGTCTGGGTTACATTCTACTCAAGCGTGACGCAACAACTATTATCTCCGGCTCTATTAAAACCATCGTTGGTTTCATGATAGTTCAGGTAGGTGCAGGAACATTGGTAGCGGGTTTCAAACCGGTGATTTTGAAAATGAGTGAGATTCATGGATTGACGGGGTCAGTGATAGACCCTTACACAACCATGATGTCTACCATGGAAACCATGGGCGACAATTACTCTTGGGTCGGGTATGCAGTACTGTTGGCACTGGGACTGAACATTCTTCTTGTTGCCTTCCGCCGCATTACTGGTATCAGAACCATCATGCTGACGGGACATATTATGTTCCAACAAGCTGGTCTCATTGCTGTTTTCTACTTCGTGCTTGGCGCAGGTATGTGGGAAACCATCATCTATTCAGCAATATTGATGGCGTTGTACTGGGGTATCTCGTCAAATATCATGTTCAAGCCGACTCAAGAAGTGACTGGCGGGGCGGGTTTCTCTATTGGTCACCAACAACAGTTTGCGTCATGGGTAGCGACAAAAGTTGCTCCTAAGCTTGGCGACAAAAATGACAGCGTTGACCACATCAAACTGCCTAAATGGTTACACATTTTCCACGATAGCATCGCAGCGACAACGTTAGTCATGACTGCTTTCTTCGGCATTATTCTCCTTTCATTTGGTCTTGATAATCTTCAAGACATGGCAGGGAAAACACACTGGTTTATCTATATTTTCGAAACTGGTCTGAAATTCGCAGTCGCTATTCAAGTTATTGTAACGGGCGTCCGTATGTTCGTAGCGGAGTTATCAGAAGCCTTTAACGGTATTTCTCAACGTCTTATTCCTAATGCTGTTTTAGCAATCGATTGTGCAGCTATCTACGCATATTCTCCAAATGCAATGGTATTCGGTTTCATGTGGGGCGCTGTTGGCCAATTCACAGCCGTTCTTGCAATGTTAGCCTTTGATTCTCCTATCATGATTATTCCTGGCTTTATCCCTATGTTCTTCTCGAACGCAACTATTGGTGTGTTTGCTAACCACTTTGGTGGTTGGAAAGCGGTAATGAAGATCTGTTTCGTGATGGGCATCATCGAAGTGGTTGGTTCTGCTTGGGCAATTCATATCTTTGCTCAATCGGGTGCAGAGTTTAATGGCTGGATGGGTATGGCTGACTGGGCGCTTGTCTTCCCACCTATCATGCAAGGTCTCTCGAGCTCTAATATGTTCTTCTTCGGGATTCTGGCTTTAGCTGGTGTCTACATGTACTTCGCTTCTAAGCAACTACGAGCTGAAGAAGACGCAGAAGCTGCTGCTGAAACAATGACCGCAGTAACGCCTGAAGGCATCGAGGTTGAAATCGCAGTACCACAACAATCGACAGCAACCGCTGAAGCGCCATCTGTTTCAACAACGGCAGCTTCTACGACGTCAGCTTCTGCAACGTCAGAAATTCGCGTCTCACCAGCAGCTGACCAGAAACCGGTTCGTGTCTTAGTGTGCTGTGGTTCAGGTCAAGGTTCTTCAATGATGTGTTCTAAGAAAATCAAAGAGTACTTGGACAAGAAAGGCATCCCAAGCTCGACCTTTAACAGCGCCATTACTGATTACAAATCGCACCTTGGTTCATTCGACATCATCGTTACGTCGGTTGCGCTTGCTGCGAAGATCACTGGCCTGCCGGAAGGTAAGCAACAATTAGCGGTTAAGAACATGATTATGGTGAAAACTTTCGGCGACGAACTGGTTTCCATCATCGAGAACAACTTCCACAAATAATTAAAAACGGCTCAGTGGTCTCGCACTGCTGAGCCAATAAAAACAATTATATAAGTGAGCAATAACATGAACTTAAAAGAATCTCTTATCAGGAATAACTCTATCCTACTGAACGCAAAAGCATCTGACTGGAAAGCCGCAATTAAGCTTGGTACTGATGCATTGGTTAAAGCTGGCATTACTGAAGAGCGTTACTACGATGCGATTACTAAAGCGATTGGTGAAGAGGGCCCTTACATCTGCATTCATGATGCGTTCGCACTGCCTCATTGCCGCCCTGAAGATGGTGTTATTCGCACTGGATTTGCGTTAACCGTCCTTGAAACGCCTATTACGTTTGAAGGTGTTGATGAGCCTGTTGATGTACTGATCACGCTAGCGGGCAAAGATTCAGAAGAGCACATCGAAGGCACCATGCAAGTAGCGAACTTGATTGAATTTGATGAAGACTTCTCAAAACTTCGCGCATGCAAAAGCCCAGAAGAAGTGGCGCGTTTAATCGATGCTGCATTACTGCAAGCGGAAGCAGCGTAAGGAGACAACTATGTCTAAATATAGCCAACTGAAACAACGCGTCTTGGAAGCCAATTTGCAGCTTCCGAAGTACGGTTTGGTGACATTCACTTGGGGAAACGTCTCTGAGTTTGATCGTGATAACGGTGTGATAGCTATAAAACCATCCGGTGTCGAGTACTGCGACATGACAGCGGAAGACATGGTGGTCGTCGACCTAGAAGGCAACATTGTTGAAGGGAAACTTAATCCTTCAAGTGATACCGCAACTCACTTAGAGCTTTACAAAGCTTTCCCTGAGGTCAGTGGCATTGTTCACACACATTCACGCAGTGCCACAATTTGGGCGCAAGCGGGTATCGATATTCCAGCATTGGGCACTACTCATGCGGACTATTTCTACGGTGACATCCCATGTACACGTCGATTGTCTCACTCTGAAATTGCTGAAGAGTACGAGAAAAATACTGGCTTGGTGATCATTGAAGAGTTCAAGCAACGCCGAATTGATCCAATGGCCGTTCCCAGCGTGATTGTTGCAGGACATGCGCCTTTCTCTTGGGGCAAAGACGCCAACGATGCGGTTCACAACGCGGTGGTATTAGAAGAAGTTTCTGCAATGGCGTTGGCAACGCGCACCTTGAACAGCGGCATCAAAATTCAGCCAGAACTATCCGACAAACACTACTTACGTAAGCACGGTGAAAATGCTTATTACGGCCAACAGTAAATCGACTGTTCGTTTAAGTAGGCTGTTTAAGTAAGCCGTTTAACGAGCTTCGACTCTAAGTAGTTTCAATATTGACTAGGCCCGACTTCAGGGAATAAGTGAGAGGACTCTATGTATAAAGTGCTGGCGTTAGATCTCGATGGAACCGTGTTAAAGGATGATCACACGATTCATCCAGAAGTGAAAAAGGCGATCCAAGAAGCCAAACAAAGTTGTCATGTCGTGATTGTGACTGGTCGACACCACACAGCAGCACGACCTTATTACTACGAATTGGGGTTAGATACGCCAATCATTTGCTGTAACGGCACTTATGTTTATGACTATCAAACTGAAACGGTACTGACTCAAAATTCCATAGGTAAAGACAAAGCGCTGACCTTCATCGATATGGCAGACGAGTTTCAGCTCAAAATGGTCATGTACATCACGCATGCCATGACGTACTCACACTACAACCCATTTGCCTACATGTTGGCATTGGAAAGTTGGGCAGAAACGGCACCAGAGCAGCATCGCCCTCAAATTTACCAAGTGGAATCATTCATTGAAACGGCTCAGCAAGCCGAACACGTTTGGAAGTTTGTGGTGGAAGGTAGTCAAGATTCAGTCGACCGTTTAATGCAACACCCATGGATAGAAGAGAACTTCAACGGTGAGCGTTCTTGGTCAAACCGAATCGATTTTGCAGCGAAAGGTAACAGTAAGGGCCTACGCCTTGCTGAATACATTGCAGAGCTCGGTTATCACGCCGATGACGTTATTGCCGTCGGTGATAACCATAACGATATATCCATGCTCAAGTACGCCGGATTAGGTGTAGCGATGCTCAATGCTGATGACATCGTCAAGTCACACGTTCAACGCGTGTGCTCAACAGATAACAACCATGATGGCTTAGCCCGTCTAATACGTGAACAAATTAAAGGATAACAACATGACTAAACCAATGATTCAGATCGCCCTAGATCAAACAAACCTTCCTGCAGCAATTGAAGTGGCAAATAACGTTGAAAGCTTTGTTGATGTGATTGAGGTGGGTACTATTTTGGCGTTTGCAGAGGGAATGACGGCGGTTTCTACGCTTCGTAAAAATCACCCAGACCATATCCTAGTGTGCGACATGAAAACCACAGATGGCGGCGCAATTCTAGCGCGTATGGCATTTGAAGCAGGCTCCGACTGGATTACCGTTTCTGCAGCCGCACACATTGCGACTATTGGTGCATGTAAGAAAGTCGCAGATGAATTTAACGGTGAAATCCAAATCGAAATTTATGGTAACTGGACAATGGACGATGCTCAATCTTGGGTCGACTTAGGTATTTCACAAGCGATTTACCACCGTTCTCGTGACGCTGAATTAGCCGGTGTGGGTTGGACAGAAGAAGATCTCGTGAAGATGCGTGCCTTGTCTGAAATGGGCATCGAGCTTTCTATCACGGGCGGTATCGTGCCTGAAGACCTTTACCTATTTGAAGGCATTAAAGCGAAAACCTTTATCGCAGGTCGAGCACTTGCGGGTGACAAAGGTAAAGAGACAGCAGAAGCGCTAAAAGCTCAGATCGATCGCTACTGGAACTAGGAGGCGTTATGTATCAAAACCTGTTACGCCACCGTGTAGGGCTTTATGAGAAGGCTCTACCTAACGAACTCAGCTGGGAAGATAAACTTAAGCAAACCAAAGAGCTCGGCTTTGATTTTCTTGAGATATCGGTAGACGAATCAGACGAGCGTCGCAGCCGACTAGATTGGAATGACGAAGAAGTGTATGCCTTGCGTCGTCTTTGTGAAAAGCACGGCGTACCGCTGCAATCCATGTGTTTAAGCGCGCATCGTAAGTTCCCATTTGGATCTGCTGACCCTGCGATTCGAGAACAAGCGGTTATCCATATGGAGAAAGCGATCTCGTTGGCTTATAAGTTGGGTATTCGTACCATCCAACTGGCTGGGTATGACGTTTACTACGAGCCTGCGGATAAGGTGACCCATCAGAGGTTCATTGAAGGCATGAAGCTTTCAGCACGGTTGGCGGAAAGATCGGGCGTAATGCTCGCTGTGGAAATCATGGATACAGATTACTTGAACTCTTTGAGTAAGTTCGAAGTGCTGAGTCGCGAAGTCAATTCACCGTATTTCACGGCGTATCCGGATGTGGGTAATATTTCTGGTTGGAATTACGACATAGTGACTGAGCTAAAACTGAGTAAGCCTCATATCACTCAGATCCACCTCAAAGACACTTATAAAGTGACTGACGAGTACAAAGGGCAGTTTCGAGACTTAGTGATTGGTGATGGTGAAGTTGACTTCAATGCCATTTTTGAAACGTTGAAAGAGACTGAGTGCGTTGTACCACTCGTGATCGAGATGTGGGCTCAAGATGAACGTTGGAAAGAGAACATTCTCACGGCACAAAAACGACTGAATGATGTTTGTGTGCAAACGGGTGTTCCGAGATTGTTTGACCACTAACTCTACCTAGAATTATTAACCAGTTTCTCTTTGCGTTCTTCATGCTCCTAACGAAAAGAGAAAATGCAGCATATTACCCCCAATATGCTGCATTTTTTATAGCTATGTGGTGCTTTGTTTTTTCTTCTAAATAGTTTGTTACTTCCCAACAAATCGTGTTTAGAAAAAGCGATGTTTAAACAGCAATCGTCACATGGTCACGGCCTACTTCAGCCATCTGAACTAGGTAGTCTGTGTGGTACTTTTTCTTGATGGTGATTTGGCTACCGATTTCAGCAACAATCTTTACTACTTCCAACGCATCAGAAGGATGCAATGAAGAGTCTTTTGAAATTTCGATATTAACGCCTAAATTTGCCAATTTGATGATGTCGCTAGAATGCATGGTCGTGTCCAAGGTATTTGATTTTCGTGGACTATATCATCTTCAATTTATGCAACTCTACTTGGTTTAAGTAAAAATGGGTGAGATGTGCTCAAAATATGATTTCAATAGTAAAACAACGGCTTTTATTACGTCAATTCGTTTAATTGTCGGATTGTTGAATAAGATCATATTAAGGCGATCATGAATAGGTTTTATGTATGGTGATTAGTAGTATGAGTCTCAAAACAATATGAGAGATTGACGATGCCAAAGTTAGATAAATATAAAGGAATTATTTTTGATCTCGATGGGACTCTGGTCAATTCTATGGTGGCACACGCTCATGCATGGGAACAAACTTGTCAGAAGTTTGGTATTCCCTATGACAAAGAATGGCTCGATCAACTTGGTGGGATGCCATCGCGAAAAGTGACTCAAGAGATCCTTAAGCGTTACGATCTAACTCTTGATGCTCAACAAATTACTTCGGACAAAATCGCCAACTTTGAGGCTATTGAGCACAAAGGGGATGTTATCCCAGAGACATACGCACTTTTACAGCAACAATATCTGTTGAAAAAGATAGGCATCGGCACTGGCGCTCAGGCAAAACATGCGAGGGCGATTTTAAAGACGACCGATATCCCATCAATGATACGTACGATTGTGACTTCAGATGACGTAGAAAATCACAAACCTAACCCAGATACTTTTCTGAAAGTCGCTAGTCAGTTAGAGCTTGAACCGAGCGATTGTGTGGTGTTTGAAGATACGATTATAGGCCAGCATGCAGCGACATCGGCAGGCATGGATTGCTACATGGTTGAAAACGGGCAGATAACTAAGTTTGTTCCAGCGAATGGTTTGGAAGTGGGTAGCGGACCTGAGATCTGAAACTAAGCTGCGTTCAATCAGATCGCGCATTAATGAATCAGGTCGAAATATTCGTTTAGAAGTCGACGGTGGTGTGAAAGTTAACAACATAAAAGAGATTGCTGAAGCGGGTGCCGATATGTTCGTTGCGGGCTCTGCTATTTTTGATAGTGAAGATTATCAACAAGCTATCGATTCAATGCGAGCGGAGTTAGCTCAATTGAATTAAGTAGTGTATCTACTGCTGTATAAAGGCTCGAAGTGTTCTGTGTATCAGGCTTCGGGCTTTTTTGTATCTAATAGATGTTGATTTAATGGAAAACTACGTGGAGTCAGGGGAGGTTGCGTTGTTGGAGTTCTCTTCAGTTATATCTTTTTCATTGTGTAATAAAACTACAGTTAATATTGACTTTGGTCACATAACGGCGCAAAATTGACCTCAGATCACATAACGATGAGAACACAGTATGAACGCTACAGTAATCACGAATGAAAACAACGTATCACTAGCAAAACCTTCAGTAATGAATGAAGTTCTATTTTTTGCTAAGTCTACCGTTATCATGGGTGCAATTATCCTACTTGTTGCTTCTGCTTGGGTTTAATTTCTTAAATAACCCGCGTTAAGTGTGATCAGTGGTGGTGATTAGCCACTCACTGATTCAAACTAACGTCAGAAGCACCAAATTCATTTCCTTATCTTTCTCCAGTTCACTTTCTCTATCTTCTAGGCCAATCAGGCCGACTTTTTAGTCATCGACTTAGTGACTGAATCAAGTGATTGACTAAACCAAGTTACTTTTCTAAATCAACGGTTTAAGCACGATGCTTTAAACTAGACCAGTACAAAACTATCATTAATACATACGCTAATGCGGGCGCAATATAACTCGTACTCAGCGAAAGCTCATCAATCAAACTCGCCTGTACGAATGGTAAAACAACCCCTCCAATTGAACACATAATGAGAATTGCTGCCCCTTGTGAGTTTTGCTTACCTGATGCATGTAGCGCTTGTGCGTAAATGATGGGGTAGAGCGTAGAATTACATAGCCCTACGACAAGCATCAAATAACCGACCCAGACATGATTTTGATAGATCGCTAAGGCACTAATCAAAGCGGCAACCACGCAAGACAGTGAGAAGAGAGCATGTTTGTTAATTGTATTTCCGAATTTGGCGAACAGCAGCCTCCCCATAAACATTAATACCCAATAAAGAGCGATGATTTGTGTTGCGGATACCAATCCAAGGTCGCCATATTGCTGGTCCGCAAGGTAAGTAATAGTAAACGTGCCAAAACTGACTTCCACTCCGATATACAGCAGCAGTGCCAACGCTAACTTCATGAACTGCCGATTCTTAACAAGAAGAGTTAGTCCTCGCCAAAAGCCTGTCATTTGTTTCGGTTTAATATCTGGAAGAGATATTTTACTTAAAAATACCAACAAGCCTAAAAAGAACAGTGCAATAAATAGGAACAGAAATGAGACTTGGTGAGCTGTACTATTTACGTTAAAGGTAGCAGCCACAAGAATGACAGCGGTAAGCACTAGCGGGCCAAGCACAGTGCCAACGGAGTTAGATGCTGTTGCTACACTTTGACGTATAACACTCTTATCGGGTGTCGAGAGAAGTGATACGTAAGGTGAACTCACTACTTGAATTGCTGACACACCTGAGGCCATCAATAAGATCCCAATGAGTGTTGGAACAAGCTCTTCTCCTCGTACTAAATATGCCATGGCTAGACAGCCCAGAAGGCACCAGATCAAGCAGAACTTCAGCGTAGTTCTATAGCCAATTTTTGCCATGACAAATGACGTTGGAAGCGACACCGTAATTCGGGTGATAAAAAAGGCCATGGGAAATAGCATCGCCATTTTATAATCGAGAGAGAAAGCTTCTTTGTAATGTGGAATTAGCGAGTTACTTGAAACGGTAATTAAACCCCAGATAAAAAATATCAGAGACAGTAAGACCAGTGGGGCATCTTTTAACGGGAATACTCTCATAGTGATTCCTTATCGATAGCGATAAAAAAAGCAGAAGATGATCTTCTGCTTTTCGATTGAGACTTTACGGTGTATTACCTTTTAAACCGTTAATCACGCACAAAATTGATGTGATGAACATGAATGTTGTATTTCTCAATAATCACCTTCGTCGCATGCATGCTTTTGATTCGTTGTTCAGAATCTAAAGCGGCTGCCATTACTGATTCGTTCTCGTAACTGTGCTGCATCATCAGCAGTAGGTTTTTATGGCTCTCAGCTTCAATCGCTTCAGGTTTGTTCAGCGTTAGCCCTTGGTTATTCGGAAATGTGCGAATAATAGGCGCGACTTCGTTTTCCATGTATTGGTAGAAGTCTTGCTTCTGTTCTTCAGTTAAATCGGCTTCAAAAAAAGCGGTGCGAAAAATAGTCATGGTCGTTTCCTTACAGTTCAAAGCCAGATTGGTTTGCGATAGATTTCAATGTTGCTTTCGCTTGTTTGATATCTTCGAACCAGTTGTCATTTTGAGCCCACATTTCAATCACTAATGGTGCGCTGTAATCAATTTCAGCAAGTGTTTTGAAAATAGCAGGGAAGTCGACTTGGCCTTCACCGATAACAAGATCTCGGAACTGACCTTTACAGGTTTCTGAAACTCGTAGTGTGTCTTTAAGGTGGACTTGTACTAGGTGGTCACGGCTCAGTTTTAGCTCGGTACACACATCGTAATTCCAACCTGAGATGTTGCCCACATCTGGGTAAGCCATGAAGTAAGGCGATGGGATCTCACGCTTTAACACTTCAAACTTGCTCAGTGAGTTCAGGTAAGGCGTATCCATAATCTCAACACCGAGCATGATGCCTGCGCGCTCTGCCATTTTGGTGGCTTGCTGCATACCTTCAATGAAGCGAGCGTGAGTTTCAGCCGATTGCGGCTCGTAATACACATCGTAGCCCGCCATTTGAATACAGCGAATACCAAGCTTGTAAGCCAATGAAATCGCTTTTTCCATGATGATCAGCGATTCAGTGCGGATACCGTCATCCATTGAGCCAAATGGAAACTTACGGTGCGCGCTCAAACACATCGATTGGAATGGCATTTGATGCTTTTCACATAGGCGGCGAAGTTCATAAATCTCTTCGTCTGACCAATCTAAACGAGCGCGGCGCTCATCGGTTTCATCCACTGAAATTTCTACAAAGTCGAAGCCAGCTTCTTTGGCGTGAATCAAACGCTCTTCCCATGTAAGGGTGGTTGGCATCGCTTTTTCGTAAATACCTAATCTGAATTTGTTTTTAGAATCAAACATTCTTTTTCCTTAAAAGAGTTGTTGTTCTATACGCGTTGTTATGTCTTGAATTCTGCTAGCAATTTCTTCGTAGCCGAGAGCTTTCATTTTTGGCGTAAGCGAAGAGACGCTAACCGCGTATACAGGAGAATTGTTCTTGTCAAAAATAGGGACAGCAACACAAGAAATACCTGCTTCGTTCTCTTCATCATCGAGCGCATAACCACGGCTCTTAATTTTATCGAGAACACCAAAAAATTGAGACTTGTCGAGAATCGTGTTTTCAGTTAACGGCTTCATTGTGCTGACATTGCGTTTCCAATAGGTTTCTCGAACGCTGTCAGAGCTAAATGCTAAGTAACATTTTCCTGCCGCTGAGCAGTACATTGGAGAATGCAGCCCTACGTAGGTTCGAGTTCTAAAGGAAGAATTAACGGGTTCAAACTTGTCTTTAAAAATGATGTTGTCAGCATCAAAAGAGAGGAAGTTAACCGTTTCATTCACATCGTCGAGTAGCTCAGATAGGTATGGCTTAACGGTGCCAGTGACATCAGAGTTGATAGCAGCGTGTCCAAGCTGAACCAACTTCATCGTTAAGCGATATTCTTTACCTGAACACATTTGAGCAACATAACCAGAGGCTTCAAACGTTGCTAAAATACGATGGACAGATGACTTGTTGAAGCCAGTCCCTTCAGACACTTTTTGTAGCGAAACGCCATTAGGATAATTCCCAAGGAATTCCAATACGGTCAGTGCTTTAGACAACGATTTAATTTGCTCACTCATATATGTGCTACCAGTGTTTACCTATTTCAGTATGGAAGTTTTCTGCGATGTCACGTCCATTGCTACCAGCTAACGCTCGGCCAGCAATAAATGACTTTGCAAACAGATTCTTAAACAAATGCAGATCGTCAGGAACAATACCACCAGTAATGGATAGTTCAATTCCAATATCCGATAATTTCTGCATTTTTATCAAATCTTCTTCGGTCCAGCTCACACCAGCAAGTTCCGCATCACGAGAACGGTGATAAATTGCTTGTTTAATGCCCATGTCGACCCATGCTTGCGCATCTTCCATTGTCCAGTGTCCATACAGCTCAATTTGCACTTCGCCGTCGAATTCATCCGTTACTTTCTTCGCTGAACGAATAGTTTCGATGTGTGCTGCTGCACTTACTGTTACCCAGTTAGCGCCGGCATCCATCGCCAGACGCGTTAAAATGGCGCTGGCATCGGTGATTTTCATGTCACAGACAATGATGTGATTTGGGTATTTTTCTCGTAGGATTCTTACGCTATCTACGCCGTGGGCGAAGGCTAAAATCGTTCCGATTTCAATTACATCTAACTTATCTGCAACATGCTCTATTGAGGCTAATGCCGTGTCGATATCAGTGGCATCAAGTGCCATTTGTAGCAAGGGCTTAGACATCTATTTCATCCTCAAATTGTTTAAACAACTGCACCAGTCTTTGATAGTGCTTATATTTCTTTTGGTATATATCGTAGTGTTTAGGATTCGGCTCGACACGTGACGTAGAATTAGTGATCGCTTGAGTACATTCTGCTAATGAAGCGAACTCACCTGCGCCGACCATTGCCATCATTGCGGCACCTAATGAGCCGGTTTCATCCACGTCTGATATTTCAACGGTCATGCCGGTAAGGTCAGCCAGCATTTGCATCCATACAGGGCTAGATGCAGGGCCGCCTGTCACTTTTAGTATGTTGGCTTTTGGAAAACGCTGACGCATACGTTCTAGGTGAATGTTGTGGCAGAATAAGATACCTTCCCAAATGGCTTGAATTAGGTGCCCTTTAGTATGGTGCGATTGCAGGCCATAGAAGCCTGACTTTAGGCCAAGCCCTTGGTTAGAACCGTAAAGGAATGGCACAAAGTAGATACTGCTTGATGCCGGATCTAATGCTTCCACTAACGCTTGATTTTGCTGGTGGTTAATCTGGCCATTTTCACCAAGGTAGTCGGCGAACCATTCATAATTACCCGCAGAGGTTGGGCTCGCTTCGTGAATGATGTATTCGTTATCGACGGCGTAATGGCCGTAAACAAAGTTGTGGCTTTCTTGCGTTACTTTCTTTGATATGCCGGACGTTACCGCCCATGTTCCCATCACGTAATTCAGGGTATCTTCTGAAGAGTTGATTCCAGAACAGATCGCGGTAGACACAATATCAAACAAACCGCCGAACACAGGTGTACCTATTGCTAGTCCGGTTTCATTAGCAACGGCCGCAGTGATTTTCCCTGCTTGCTGTTGAGGTTTTACAACGGGTGGTAGCGCATCCCAAATTTCTTCGATGCCAAAGGTTTCCAGAAGGGCTTTGTCATACTCACCAGTGATGGAGTTGAAAAAATTACTTTCTGAAATATTGGTCAGTTCTGCTGCGACTTCGCCCGTTAAGCGATAACGAAGGTAGTCGTGAGACATCATCACTGCGCCAATGTTGTTGTATCGTTCGGCATCGTTCTCTTTGATCCAGCGAATAATCGATACAGGGTGACCTGTCCACAGTGTTTGCAGTGTGGTTGGGTAGATCTCTTGTGCTTTATCCTGTTCTAGCCACTCTTTAACGATAGGCAGTGAACGAGAGTCAGAAGACATAATGCCGTGGCCGAGGTTTTGTCCCTCTTTATCAAGAAGGTAAACGCCTTTGCCTTGGGCTGAAATGCTCAAGCCTTTGATAGAGGTCGGTTCTACTTTTGTGGTCTCTAAAAGCTGCTTAATGACATCGACAGCGTTACCCCATAGTGCGTTTAGGTCGCGTTCTACCCAACCTTGTTTTTCGTTGATGACGCTCGCCGATACGCGGGCAAGACCTTGTTGTTCACCTTTTGCGTTAAACAACGCGGCTTTCATAAAAGTGCCGCCAGAATCAATTCCAATGTAGTAATTCATTATTTGGCTTCCAGTAAATCGTTGTGAATTTTCACCACCAGTTTTCTAACGGGTTGGCTGTCATCATTTTCAATATTGGTGATATGCACGATATTTGGTGTGAATAAATAAAATTGATTGCGTTTTGCATGAATGAAGCTGAGTTCAATTCCTGGGTATTCGTAAAACTGAAGGTCACGTTCTTGGTTATAAGGTTGCGCGTTGCTGTGTTCGCCAGTGTCGATCGCCCATGCCATCACTTCAGAACCTTCGAGAATGATCTGCAAGTCAGAATGGTATTTATGGACTTCAGGTTGGAAGTTTCCTAGAGGCTCTTTGTCATATTCCAATACAACAAACCATGCCTGTTTTGAATCAAAACCAGGGAGTTCATGGCGACCTAATGCGAGTTTTTCTTGGTCGAGACTGTTCAAGTACTCAAGCACGTTTTGAATAACGACAGGGTACGACTTACTGATCTGCGTAGGTTGAGTATTTCCGACTAACATAAAAATTCTCTTTAAATATAAACAGCTTAATAAAGCCGATGCTTTAAATTAATGGGCACTAAATAGGTCTTGTAAAAGCGTCGCTAACCCTGTCTTATCGTCATTGTTTTTAGGCGTGATCAGGTTGGCTGAGCTTTTTACGGTGTCATCTGCATTTTGCATTGCGATGCCAAGTCCTGCTGCTTTAAGCATCGAAATGTCGTTGTGGTTATCACCAATCGCGACACACTGCTCTAGGCTGATACCGAGCGGCTCAATGTAGCGAGTCAATGCATTGCCTTTGCTATTACCTGTTGCTGCGAAATCGACACGATCAATCCAAGATCGTTCGCCGTTGAAGTTCTCTTTCACAAAAGGCATCTCTGCGAATGTGTTTACTTCACCTTCAACGACAAACTTCCACACATACTCTGAAATTAGTGCTTCATGTTGGAAGTCGTCGACCTTTTGAATGTTTGGTCGCTGGCTTTCTGGAAAGGTTTGAGACCACGTCAGTAGCGCTTCCATGTATTCAATAGGGCGTGCTCTCGAGTAGAGCATTGCATCACGCACATACATCACCATCTTTAGATCATGAGCTTGAGATAGGGTGATAAACTCAGCCGCAATTTCTTTGTCGATTGCGTTTTCTTGAATGACCGTATCGTTCTGGTAATCAAAGATGTAAGTGCCATTGCAACAAATTATTGGAGTCGATAAACCAAGCTGATCGTAATAAGGTTTTGCCGCGACATGATGGCGACCCGTAACGATAACCACATGAGTGTGTTGAGCGACTTGCTTGATGGCTTCGACTAACTCTTGACTAATCGTGTGCTGCGAACTGAGAACGGTACCATCGAGATCTAACGCCAATAGCTTGTGCTTATCCAATTTATGTTTATAGGACTTATGCGGTGATGACTTATGCATGTGCGAGGCCTTACTTCTGTCCGTAGTATGAATTCTTACCGTGTTTACGGTTGTAATGCTTGTCGAGTAGCTCTGGTTGAATTGCTGCTTCTGGACTGATGGCACGAGTAGCTGTTGCCATGGCTGCAATCTCTTCCATTACGACTGCATTGTGCACTGCGTCTGAACCATCCTTGCCCCATGTAAATGGTGCGTGGCCTGCGATGATGACACCTGGCATTGCCTGTGGATCGATATCGCGTTGGTTGAATTCTTCGATAATCACTAAGCCAGTGTTTTTCTCGTAATCAGATTCGATTTCAGATTTCGTTAGTAGGCGAGTACAAGGCACATCACCGTAGAAGTAATCGGCGTGTGTGGTTCCAAGCGCTGGAATGTCTCGGCCGGCTTGCGCCCAGATTGTTGCATTGCGAGAGTGTGTGTGAACAATGCCGCCAATGGTTGGGAAGGCTTTATAAAGCTCAACGTGCGTTGCTGTGTCGCTCGAAGGATTCAGCTTGCCTTCAATGCGGTTGCCTTCTAAATCGAGAACAACGATGTCATCTGCCGTCATTACATCGTATTCAACACCTGACGGTTTGATTGCAATCACGCCACGTTCACGATCGATTTCAGAGACATTGCCCCAAGTGAAAGTCACTAAGCCATATTTAGGAAGTTGCAAGTTTGCTGCGAACACGCGTTCTTTTAATTCTTGGTATTTTTTTTGTTCTTGAGACATTGTGTTTGCCCATGTTGTATTGAGTGAATGACGAGCGGATTGCCTAGCTAAATTTCCTAGCTAAAAAGAGGACTAGGCAATCGCACTCAATCGCGTTACTTAGCTGCTAGCTTGATCTTGTTGATCATCACATCGCCATTTTTCTCGATGTATGCGCTCCAAACAGGCTGGATAGCTTGTTGGAAAGCAGCACCATCAACGTCACGGTTTACTTGCATTCCGTTCGCTTCTAGTTGAGCAATCATCTTGTCTTCTTTTTCAATGCTTAGCTTACGTTGCATTGCAACCGCTTCAGCAGAGACTTCTTCAATGATTTTTTGCTCGTCTTCCGTTAGCTTGTCGAACTTACGTAGGTTCATTGTTAAAACTAGTGGTGAGTAAGCGTGTTGTGTAAGGCTTAGGTATTTTTGTACTTCGTCAAACTTGAAAGATAGCGTTACAGAAATTGGGTGGTCTTGAGAGTCAACAACGCCTGTTTCAAGTGCAGTATAAAGCTCAGATACTGGAAGCTGCTGCGGGTTAGCACCTAGCTCGTTGAACATGTCGTTTAGAGCTTTCGAGCCATTAACACGCATTTGTAGGCCTTCAACATCAGAAGGAACACGAATAGGTTTTTCGTTGTTGGTCATGTTGCGGTAACCATTTTCAGGGAAACCAAGACCTTTAAGACCGAATTTTTCAAAGTTCGCTAACACTTCTTTACCCGGCTCGCCGTCCAGTACTTTGTATGCTGTTTGACGATCTGGGAACATGAACGGCAGAGTGAAGGCCGCTGATTCAGGCATTAGGCCGTTGTAGTTGTTCAAACCAACCATCGCTAAATCAACGATGCCAGCACGTGAACCATCGATCATTTGCTTATCACTGCCCAATTGACCTTGTGGGTAGATGTTTACTTTGATTTCGCCGTTTGAACGAGCTTCTACTTCTTTCTTAAAGAACAAAGATAGGTCTTGTTGCAAATCCGACTCTGGTGCAGCGTGCGCCAGTTTTAGAGTCGTAGCGGCAAAAGCGCTAGAGCTCATTGCGATAGTCGAAGCGAGTAGAGTAAGTTTTAGTAGGGTTTTCATTATTATTTTCTCCGTCGAGGATTAACCAATGACAAACGACATTGGCACAGTGATAATGCTTGGGAAGATGACAAACAGTGTGAGCAGAGCCATGTAAGCTGCGATGAAGGGCAATACACCTTTCACTGCGGTCGACATTGGTACTCTCGCTACACCACACACTACGTTTAGTACGGTGCCTACAGGAGGCGTAATCAAGCCAATTGAACAGTTAATAACGAACAGTAGGCCGAAGTACGTTGGGTCAATTCCAGCCATCTTGATGACAGGCATTAAAAGGGGTACAAGGATTAGAATCGTTGGACTCAAGTCCATAACCATGCCGACGCAAAGTACGAGCAACATAATTACTGCCATTAATAGGCGCGGGCTATCCACCAGTGGACCTAACATTTCTGCGAGTTGTTGAGGAAGCTGAGCAACTGTAATTAGCCAAGCTGCAACCATTGCACAACCCACCAAGAACATAACCATTGCTGTCGAGCGACCTGCGTTCAGTACGATGTGGTAGAACTTCTTAATCGAGAGCTCTTTGTACACAAACGTAGATATGAAGATTGCGTAAGTTGCGGCTACTACAGCGGCTTCTGTTGGCGTAAAGATGCCGAAACGAATACCCACAATGATGATGACTGGCAGCATTAAGGCCCATACACCTTCTCTAAGTGCTGAGCGTTTTTCCGCTTTTGTCGCTTTTTCTGATGTCGCTAGGTTTTCTTTGCGAACTGTCCAGCGCCACACAAACATCAACGTCATACCCATTAACAGGCCAGGAACGATGCCGCCTAGGAATAGGTTTTTGATCGAGATACCGCCAGCAACACCAACAAGAATGAGTGGGATTGAAGGTGGAATAACGGGTGCGATGATACCGCCTGAAGCAAGTAAGCCCATTGAAGGTGCTTCTGGGTATTTCGCGGCTTTCATCATTGGGTAAAGAATACTGACCAAGGCTGCTGCATCTGCTACAGCTGAACCAGAAAGGCCAGCAAGCAGTACCGAAGTCATGATAGCAACGTAACCTAAGCCACCTTGACGGTGTCCCACGTAAGTGGTTGCTAGGCGAACTATACGCTGTGACAAACCACCCGATGCCATTACTTCACCCGCAATGAGGAAGAATGGAATGGCAAGCAGAGTGAAGCTGTCGACACCATTAATTAAAGACTGCGCAAGAATGTCTGCACTAAAGAAATCCATGTGAAGCATCAGCGCCATTGAAGACAATAACAATGCAAACGCAACAGGAAGACCAAGTAAGATTGAGACAATCAATACCGATAAGAAAATGGCTAACGTCATTATTCTTTCTCCTCATCTAAGCTATCTAGCTGCCAGTCGGGCTTGAAGATTCGCATAAAGGCAATCACGCCCATTAACAAACCTGACACCACACCTGCTAAGTAAAACAATGCTGAAGGAAGCCCTGTAAGCTGAGAAATATCTGACCAGTTAGACATCATTTGACGGTATGAACCGACGTAAAGCATGCCTACAGAAATCAGTACTATTACCCAGCAGATGCGTCTTAATACGGGTACTGCTTTTGGGAAAAGTCGTTCAGAAAATTCCGCAACAGCGAGGTGTTCACCTCGGCGCAGCACAACGGCAGCACCGAGCATGACAACCCATACAAGACCAAGGCGAGATAGTTCTACAGAGGGACGAAGACCAGAAGAAAAGCCATAACGTAAAACTACGTTAGTAAATACGAGCGCAACCATACAGGTCAGAATGACCGCCATGATGACATCGATACTTTTCCAAATACTCTTTAATACACTTTGCATAAAGCTTTCCCTACCTTTGGCTAATTACAGAGACGTAATTTGTTCCCAAATCCCATCGTTAATTTCAATGCCGCCAGCTGCTTCGTGTTTCTTGATGAAGTTTTCAATTTCAGAACCAGCAATCATCACTGAACCCGTTTCTGCAGGCTCTGACTCAAGTACGTAATCGCGGATACGCTTCATCTCTTGTGCGTAAGTGCTTTGATCCATTGTCTTACTTAAGTCGATAGCGATAAGGAATTGAGATACACCAAACTCGCCACCCATATCTTCAGTCAGTGCTGGTACTGAGTGGCCGCCAGTGATTGCCGTTAGCATCATGTCTAGTACGATTGCCATTGATGAACCTTTCCAGAAACCCATTGGAAGTAGGCGTTTGTTTTCCCAAAGTACATGTGGGTCTTTAGTGAGTTCACCTTCGTTGTCAAAGCCACCAACCACAGGTAGTTCTTTGTCAGCAAGCACGAAGTTTTGTAGCTGGCCGTAAGAAAATTGGCTCATTGAACAGTCAACAACTACGGGTGGATCGCCCGCAACTGCCATGATGAGAGGGTTTGAACCAATACGGTGATCTTTACCACCCCAAGCAGGCATTACTGCGATTGAGTTTGTTGACGCAATTCCTGCAAAACCTTCACGTGCCATTTTTAATACGTAAGCACCGCCACGCATCCAGTGGTTTGAGTTACGCATACCGACCATGCCAATGCCGTAATCACGAGCCAATTCCATTGCACGTTCTGCACAGATAAGGCCGTTAAGAACGCCAGGACCGTAGTTACAATCCCATTGCTCTAGAGCACCCATGCTGTTAACGCATTCAGGTTCAGCATTTAATTTGATCTGACCTTTATCTACTTGGTCAATGAACACTGGAAAACGGTTGATGCCATGTGAGTAAGTACCCTCGTTTGCCATTTCTACAAAGCCGGCTGCAAGCTTGGTTGCCATCTCTGGTTTCATGTCGCGAGCCAAAAGGATTCGTTCGTATTCTTGTTGTAGTTTTTCTGTTGATACTAAAGGCATCTGTGTTCTCCGATAAGTTGAATTCCATAATACGGAATGAATTATTGTTTTTATTCCGAAAATATTCTGTGAGCAAAGTTACGAAATATTTCCTTATTAAGTTTTTCTCTAATAACTGTTGGCAGGTTAAAAAATGGAACAAAAAGATTCCACAATTCCGCAATGCGAAACAAAAAGCGTGTTCAGGATCTGGTTTCTACGACTAATTAAGTCGGAATTCGATAATTTGGCGGGATCAAACTTGTCAAAATATGGGTTATGAGCAAACAGTAACTTTACTGAATATAAAATAGTGGCGTTGAAATCTGAGGTTTTGGTCAAATTCGGAAAGGGAAATACGCACAATTGCCCCCTCTTCTATATAGTGGTTTTGTTGTTTTTAGACTATTTCTTGGTAGATATTTGTGAAGTATTGGAGCCAGCTTCTATGAAAATTGTTATTGCACCAGACTCGTTTAAAGAATCTTTATCGGCTGTATCGGTGGCGGCGTGCATTGAAAAGGGCTTTCGTGAAATCTTCCCTGACGCTGACTACGTGACCTTGCCTTTGGCTGATGGTGGCGAAGGTACGGTAGATGTATTGCTACAAGGTTTAGCAGGACAAAAGCGAATCCATCAAGTGGAAGGGCCATTGGGCGCATTGGTTAATGCTGAATGGGCGATGCTTGAACCATCCGATCGCAACCCGAACAAAACGGCATTGATTGAAATAGCTGCTGCATCGGGCTTGGATTTATTGAAACCAGAGCAGCGTGTTCCGTTGATTGCTTCTTCATTCGGCACAGGGCAATTGATTTTGGAAGCGATAGAGCAGGGTGCTCAAACCATCATTCTTGGATTGGGTGGCAGTGCGACCAATGATGGTGGAACGGGTATTGTTCAGGCGCTTGGTGGTCGCTTGTTGGACAGCAAAGGACAAGAACTGAGTAGGGGTGGTGCTGCACTTGCAGAACTCGCATCAATAGAACTTACCAGCTTAGATTCGCGCTGTGCTGGTATCGAGTTGATCGTCGCGTGCGATGTTGATAATCCACTGTGTGGTGACAACGGTGCTAGCCACGTATTCGGCCCACAAAAAGGGGCGACGCCTGAACAAGTCTTACTGCTTGATAAGGCGCTAGCGAATTTTGCTCAAATCTCAGAAAAGCAAGGTTGTGTTGGTGATGAACCCGTTCACAGCCGCACGGGGTATGGCGCGGCTGGTGGCACGCCGATGGGACTTGGTCTGCTATTTAATATGCAGATTAAACCGGGGATTGAGATGGTGCTTGATGTTCTTCAAGCCGATGAAGTACTGAAAGGTGCTGACCTTGTGATTACTGGCGAAGGGCAAATGGACAACCAAACGCTACAGGGAAAAACACCTTATGGCATTGCTAAACGTGCGAGCTTACAAGGTATTCCCACCATAGGAATTGCAGGATCTTTAGGTACTGAAGTCGAAGCTTTATATGGTGAAATGAGCAGCTTGTTCGGGACGGTTCGTTCTCCTCAGTCACTTGACCAAGTTCTGCAGGAGGCTGAAATGAATCTAACCAGAACGGCAAGAAATATAGCAGCGACGCTCAAGCTAGGAAGAAAGATACTGAGCTAATCAGTGTGTCACATCGTGGTTTCTAAGTTGGCCGATTAATAGGTTTTATAGATTATAACGATAAATACAAACGATTATATTTTATGCCATTAGAGGTCTATTCTATATCCATAGTATTTTAGGGGCTTTTGAAAGGAAGCCAGTATAAATATCAAGGTGCACTCACTATTGCTGCACCTTTGGACCTTAAGGAATAGATCATGAGTAAAAAACTAACTACGGCTGCGGGTTGTCCTGTTGCTCATAACCAGAATGTTCAAACTGCGGGTAAGCGCGGTCCTCAACTTCTTCAAGATGTTTGGTTTTTAGAAAAGATGGCGCATTTTGACCGCGAAGTCATTCCAGAGCGTCGTATGCACGCGAAAGGTTCAGGCGCTTACGGCACATTTACTGTTACGCACGACATTACCAAATACACCAAGGCAAAACTGTTTTCTGAAATAGGTAAACAGACCGACCTGTTTGCACGTTTTACAACAGTTGCGGGTGAGCGTGGTGCCGCTGATGCTGAGCGTGATATCCGCGGCTTTGCATTGAAGTTTTATACTGAAGAAGGCAACTGGGATATGGTGGGTAACAACACGCCAGTATTCTTCCTTCGTGATCCTCTTAAGTTCCCAGACTTAAACCACGCGGTTAAGCGTGACCCTCGCACCAATATGCGCAGCGCGAAGAACAACTGGGATTTCTGGACTTCTTTGCCGGAAGCTCTACACCAAATCACTATCGTGATGAGTGACCGTGGTATCCCTGCGACTTACCGTCACATGCATGGTTTTGGTAGCCACACGTTCAGTTTTATTAACGCAGACAACGAGCGTTTCTGGGTGAAATTCCACTTCAAATCTCAGCAAGGTATTAAAAACCTGTCTGATGCAGAAGCCGGACAATTAATCGGTAATGATCGCGAAAGCCACCAACGCGACTTGTTAGACAGTATCGACAACCAAGACTTCCCTAAATGGACGTTGAAAGTGCAAGTGATGCCAGAAGCGGATGCAGCGAAAGTGTCTTATAACCCGTTCGATTTGACTAAGATCTGGCCTCATGCGGATTACCCATTAATTGAAGTGGGTGAGTTTGAATTGAACCGTAACCCACAAAACTTCTTCGCTGAAGTTGAGCAGTCGGCATTCAATCCTGCCAACGTGGTTCCGGGTATCAGCTTCTCACCAGACAAGATGCTGCAAGGTCGTTTGTTTGCTTATGGTGATGCGCAGCGTTACCGTTTGGGTGTTAACCATCAGCATATCCCAGTGAACGCACCTCGTTGCCCTGTACACAGCTACCACCGTGATGGTGCGATGCGTGTTGATGGTAACTTTGGTAGCACATTGGGTTATGAGCCAAACAACGAAGGTCAATGGGCTGAGCAACCAGATTTCGCTGAACCAGCATTGAACCTCGATGGTGCTGCAGCGCACTGGGATCACCGTGAAGATGAAGATTACTTCTCGCAACCGGGTGACTTGTTCCGCCTAATGACACCAGAGAAGCAAGCGATTCTGTTTGATAACACTGCTCGTAACCTAGGCGGCGTACCAAAAGAGATTCAATTGCGTCACCTAAGACACTGTTACAAAGCAGACCCTGCATACGGTGAAGGCATTGGTAAACTGCTTGAAATCGACGTGAGCGAATTTAAGTCGTAATTAATCATCTTGATTCGTTAATCGAAAGGCCGTTGAGTGAATCACTCGATGGCCTTTTTTGATCTCGCTGATCATCAAGCAACCCTAAATCATTGAAAAGTTGAACTATTCACTTTGATAGTTTTTACCTATCGAATTGATAAATTTATCCCATTATCTTTGTAAGAACGATCGGATTATTCTACGACTATCAGTTTATAAAGTAGAAGAATTTGAGATGAATAAGAGCGCATTAATCGTTGAAGGTGGGGCAATGAGAGGCATTTTTGCTGCCGGAGTTTTAGACGCCTTTATGCAAGACGATTTCCGTCCTTATGACTTTGCCATCGGCGTATCTGCAGGTGTGTCGAATCTGGTTGGTTACTTATCTCATGCACCAAAACGCAGTTATGATGTGATCACCACGATGGCGACCGACAAAACTTTCTTTAATCCAACTCGCTTTGCTAAAGGCGGTAACTTGGTGGACGTGAAGTGGTTGTGGGATGAGTCTAACCAACGTTATCCACTCGATTGTGGTGAGCTGTTTTCAAGTATCCCACTCATTGCTGCTGTAACAAACGTCGATACAGGCAGTGCAGACTACTACCATATCAAGCCAGAAAACCTCTCTAACGTGGTGGAAGCGACAACCGCTTTACCTATCGCTTATCGTGAAACGCCGTGCTTCTCTGGTGGTTGTTATACCGATGGTGGCGTAGCCGATTCAATTCCGGTGCGTGAAGCATACCGACGTGGTGCGCGAGACATTACCGTGATTCTTTCTCATCCTTTGAGTTACCGAATGAAGCCTCAAAAGCACCAATGGATGCTGAAAAAACTATTAAAGAAATTCCCTAACATTGCAGAATCGATGGCAGTGCGTGCTGAAAACTATAACCAGTCTTTGGAGTTCATTCGTAACCCTCCAAAAGATGCGACCATCAAGGTGATTGCGCCGCCAGAAGCGTTTGCGGTTAAGCGACTCACTATGGATCAAACTGTTTTGGATACAGGTTATCAAATGGGTGTGAAGGCTGGCGCAGAGCATCTGGCCATTCGTAAAGGCATTTATGGTTTGGATACCGAGGATTGTCATTTCTGCGTCTAGGAACGGTTTTAGAATACTGGATAAACGAAAAAGCCACGCTGTTCACTTAGGAATAGCGTGGCTTTGTGTTTGTAGATCTGGTCTGTTATTAACTCAGCCAGCTATTAACTCAATCTGTTATTAAACGAGTTCGTTGCCGCTGGTGTTGCCAGTAAAGAAGGCATCGACGCTGGTGAGCGTTGTATTGGCGATGTTGAACAGAGCATCTTTAGTCAAGAAGGCTTGGTGACCAGTGAACAATACGTTGTGACAAGCGGATAGGCGACGGAATACGTCATCGACAATCACGTCGTTAGATTTGTCTTGGAAGAACAACTCTTTCTCATTGTCGTAAACATCAAGACCAAGCGCGCCGATTTTGCTTTGTTTGAGTGCTTCAATTGCAGCAGTTGAATCCAGCAGTTCACCACGACTGGTGTTGACGATCATCACGCCATCTTTCATTTTGCCAAATGCCGTTGCATCCAACAGGTGGTAGTTCTCTTTACTCATTGGGCAATGCAAAGAAATCACGTCAGATTCTTGGTAAAGCTCGTCGAGTTCGACGTATTTAGCACCCAGCTCTTTTGCCAATGGGTTCGGGTACGGGTCGTAGCACAAGATGTTCATGCCTAAACCTTTCAGAATACGCATCGTCGCTAAGCCAATCTTTCCTGAACCAATTACACCAACGGTTTTACCGTGGAAGTTGAAGCCAACTAGTCCCTCAAGAGAGAAGTTCGCATCACGAGTACGTTGGTATGCTTTGTGCAACTTGCGGTTCAAACACATCATCATACCGACGGTGTGTTCTGCTACAGACTCGGGAGAATAAGCAGGAACGCGAACCACTTGCAGACCAAACTCTTTGGCTGCGTCTAAGTCGACTTTATCAAAGCCCGCGCAGCGCATCGCAATCAGCTTAGTGCCGCCTTTTGCTAGAATCTCTAGCACATCTCGCGATAGGTCATCGTTTACAAACGCACAAACGACTTCGTTGTCGTGCGCCATTTTTGCTGTTGTTGTAGTGAGTCGAAAATCGTGAAAATGGAACTCGGCGTTGAGTTCGCCTTTTGCAAGTTCAAATGATTTTTCGTCGTATGATTTTGAGCTAAAAAAAGCAATGTTGAGCATGGCTTCCTCTCTTACCTAAAATATAAATAACCCACTGATTCATTATCTGAAACGGGATTAAAACTAATAACTTTGTCCAGTGTGCTAGAGTTTTTTTGTCTTGTCTATCACCATTAGTCACTGTAATCACTATGGTTATTTGATCTTCTATCATCACTTTTTGAACATCGGAAATCACACTACGAAGTAGCTTGCTTATAAGTTCATCAATATTGAATGGATCTTACTTTCGGGTATTGAACATCTTCTTGGCCTCTTTTTCTGACCAGAAGTTAATGTTGAATTGCGCGTCGTCGCTCAGCTCTACTCGATGCCAATATTGAGGTGGGCTTGTGGCAAATTGCCCAGCTCGAATTGTGGTAACACTTTCTGGTTCTGTCGCGTCTGCATCGGCAAAACCGTAGAAAGTGACGGTGCCTTCCATTACACAGATCTGGCCGAATACACCCTCAGCGGTATTGTGATGATTGAGAAGCGCAGCCGGTATGTTGTTTTTGGTGAAAAATGGCGTTGAACGTTGAATTTTCCAGTGTGACGGAATACGTAAATGACTCATATAAAACCTCTTATCTGTCTGTATTTTGAATACAAGCTTTAGCTTTGATGGAATTGGTGACCGTGATTACCAGTAGTTTTCACTGCTGAATTGGCCGGGTTTTCGGCGTAAGTGCTTCTCGAAACCTAAGCTGGTTAGTGCTTCACTTGTGTCGCGAACCATTTGCGGATTGCCACAAAGGTAGAAAAAACTGCGGGTTTGATTGAAAGCGACAGACGTGGTTTGCTCAAGGTCGCCTCCAAGTAACAAGCTTGGGATTCGTCCGCGCAAAGTTCCGGTGACTGATTCTCTAGAAATAATTGGCACATATTGTAGTTTCCCTTGGAAGTGATTAACGAGTTGAGTGATACGGTCTCGATAAGTCAGGTCTTGTTCTGTTCTTACGGCATGAACCAGTACAAGGTTTTTGAATGACATTACTTTTTCGACATCTGAGCCGTTTTGCTGCTGTATCTGCATGCTTTCGAGCATTGAGATAAAAGGCCCAACGGCAGTCCCGGTTGAAAGCATCCATAGATCGTCGGCGATCTCTGGGATCTCATCTAAGGTCATAAAGCCGCTTGGATCTTTGCCGACAAAGATGTCATCGCCTACCTTCAACTCATGAAGTTGAGGTGAAAGCTGACCGTTCTGATCCTTAATAATCAAAAACTCCAGGTGTTGGTGACCTTGTTCGTGCTCTGGCGCATTCACCATTGAATAGGCTCGCCTTACGAACTCATCCTCTCTGTTAAGCAAGCCAAGTTTCGTGAACTGACCCGCCTGATAGGGAGAGACGGGAGCACTGACTTGCAGCGAGAACAGTTGATCTGTCCATTGTGTTTTATGTAAGACTTTGCCAGTTACCAAACCATGAGGAATATCTGTCATATCATCACCTTTACTTAGAGAAGTTATCTCATTAAGGATACTCAACTATTTACACTTTGGAGTTGCATGTACCATGCCATTAATGAGAATGCTTATCAATACTGACGATTCGGTGAAAATGAACTTGAATGATGTCAAATAGACTCTATGCTTGCTGTGTCTAAATGACATCTTTATTGTTTTTTGATGTGATTCCTTGTGATTAAGAACGATGAATTGCTCTATGGACACAGACCAAAATTGATACAGTGGTTTGACCCCCAGAGTATTCAACCAATTACTAAAGAGAATATTTTACAGATGAGTATAATGTCGGCTTTCGATCTCAATATAGCCGTGTTTTATGCTTGATAATCTTCGTATGGTCTTGAACGTATTGTTCGTGACTATCAATACCGCAATGACTGCGTTTACCGTGAGCTTCTTTGGCCTCATCAAACTGATTCTTCCAATCTCTATTGTTCAAAAGTCATGTACTCGTTTAGCGAATTTCACGTTTTGGTGTTGGGCTTCGCTTAACCTTTGGATGTTGAATGTGAATAACGATATCGAGTGGCAAGTCGAAGGGGGGGAAGATATCTCGACCAAGCAGTGGTACCTGATGATGTCGAATCACCTGAGCTGGGCGGATATCGTTATCTTGTCTTCAATCTTGAAAGACAAGATGCCGATGACTAAGTTCTTCCTTAAGCATGAATTGCTGTATGTTCCTTTTGTTGGATTGGCCTGTTGGGGTTTGGATATGCCGTTCATGAGACGTCACTCGCGTGAGTTTTTGATTCGTAACCCTGAGCGTCGTAATGATGACTTCGACGCGATCAACAAAGCATGTACTAAGTTCAAATGGGCACCAACGACATTGGTCAATTTTGTCGAAGGGACACGTGCAAATCACGAGAAGCTGGCGACAGCGAAAACACCGTATCGACATCTACTCAAGCCAAAAACCGGCGGTGTGGCGTTTGCTCTGTCTGCGATGGGCCCAATCTTAGATGGTATCGTCGATGTTACTCTGGCTTATCCAGAGAATCAGACATCTCCGTTTGAAGACATGCTGAAAGGTAAGATGAAAAAGGTGGTCGTGCGTATTAAATTGCATCCGATGGATGAGAACGTGAACGGCAATTACTTTGAAGACAAAGCGTTTAAGCGCCGTTTCCACAGTTGGTTGAACAACACGTGGAAAGAGAAAGACGAGTATCTCGATACGGTTTATGGGGTTGATAAGGTCTGTGAGGTTGAAACGATTGATGAGCCTGATGCGGTTCACAAGAAACAAGAGCAGTAAGCTCAAACCAAATTGATAGCATTAAAAAAGCCGATAGTTCACTGAACTATCGGCTTTTTTATTGAATTGGCTGTATCAGAGGTAAACGATAGAGTTAGTACTTACTATAATCTAGTGGCATTAGAATCAATGCTACATGCAGAACATGTGAGGGCTAAATCGCTTGGTAAGCATCAATGATGTGCTTCACTTCGCTAGGCTTACCTTGCTTCTCTTGTCCTTGATGGATACGTAAGTAGTGCTGCAATGTTTTGGCTTTGTATTGCTGAGATATCTGTAACTGCTGTTCGCAACTCGGCGCCCAGATCTTGTCACCCACGTTTGATATTTCACTAACAGCTTGGTTCTTTTCAGCTTCGCCTTGGTTATTACTCACCAATAAAATTTCGTAGTAACGACGGTTTTCTTCGATCAGCACTTCATCAATAAGACCGAACTTGAGCGCTTTTAAATAGCTTCTTAGCTCGAACTGCTGATGGACTGGGCAAAGCAGAAAATCGATATCTTTGTCTGGATGCTGGCGATGAATGTCGTCGACGAGCTTTTGAGTCAGATCGCCACCCACACCGGCAATAATAACCAGGTGTTTACCAGTATGTTTCTGGAGCGGAATAGCGGCGACATCCATGCAGTAAACTTGCCATTGGCTGGTAACCGTTTGTTCGGCTTTATTACTTTGTGGAAAGTAGCGCGCTAGCTTTCCTTCAAGCTCACTCATCAAAGACGGGACAATATCGACAAAGTGAATCTGAGGCGCTTTATTATCCGACAGCAGTTGAACACCCAAAAAGCCATGATCACAGCAACAGTCCCAAATATGCTGGTAGTCATTGCTGACAAGAGAGCGGAGAGTTTGCAGTCGGTTGCTGAGCTTCATAAGATTCGTGTCGTTAGAAAGGGAATATTGTCGTGTCGAAGGCGCATTGTAATGACTTTCTAGAAAAACAAAAGCACCTAGGGTGTGAATCCTAGGTGCTTTGTGTGCACATACGAATCTATGGCGTGTTATGAAGCTTGCGCGACAGCCTTTATATGCCCTTCCACTCGGTTCTTTCCGAGCTGCTGAGCGATGAGTTTCGCCTGTTCTGCAAGCGCTAAAGCCGAATCTGTTTCACCTTCTATTTGCGAGAATCCGACGCTGACACCTAATGATAACGTAATATCAGGTGTGGCAATGGCTTGCTCACTAACTCCAATTCGACATTGGTCCAGCTGGAATTTGGCATCCTTCACATCATTTGCTTTGAACAATACAGCGAACTCCTTGCCTCCAATACGTGCAAGACAAAGCCCTTTAGGCTTAGGGAAGTATGAGCGTATCGCTTCTGCAGTCAGCTTGATCATCTTGTCACCGACCGCTTCACCATAGGCGCGATTAACGTGGTCAAAGTTATCGATGTCGAGCAGAGCAACATAGGTATCTGGCTCGTCGGCGTAGTTTTCCAGTGCGATATTGAAACTGCTTTTGTTGTCCAGTTGAGTCATCAGGTCTTTACTGCTCAATTGATGGTGGAGCAGTAAGTTAGACAGCGAGACCTCGGTGTAATCTCTGATCATACGCAGAATACTCTGGCTGATCGGTAAGTTCGCGTTCACATAAAGTACTGCGACCAACTGTTTGCGAGAGTGCAAAGGAATGCAGTAGTGACGTTGGTGTATTTTGAGTTTACATGCCAGTGGATCGGCGTACTTACCACTTCGATAAGCCATGGTGTCTGGTGTAAATCGTTCTGCAAGGGCTTTGTCACAATGTACCGTTGATTTGTTTCCGTGATAGTCGATGGTACTGAATGCGTGGTTTTCAGGCTGATAGAGACAGAATTGAATGCCTTTTTGGTAAGTAAAGCTAGCCAGTATGGATTTCAACTCTCGTTTAAAGCTTACGAGATCATCGACCTTATTCAGTTGAGACAAAGATACGTTCAAGCGATAAGACAAATAGTTTGCCCCAACCCACAACAGAATCAGCGAACCAAGTACGACACCAGTTAATGTGAATTGATATGAGCTGGTTAGGATATCGTGACGATCGGTACCGGCGATGAACACCCAGTTCAAGCTATTGTCAGCGTCAAATACCGATATTTTGAAGTTATCTTGATAGTAGTATTCGTGTTTACCGACGGTTTCGCCTTGCGAGAGTTGGTGGCTTATTCCAGCGTGGTAGCTGATAGATTTAGAGCCGATACGTTTCGGATTAGGGTGAAAGACAAGTCGTTCTGTTGCTCGATCAACCACAAACACATAGCCGTGATTAAGCGTTTTTAGGTCTCTTAATCCTTGGGTCGTGTGCAATAGATCAAACTCAATCCATATCTCTTCGTTCAATCTTTCCGTTGTATGTTTTACCGCGAATACCCAACGACTATCGGGCTTTTGATAAATAGAAGAAATATAAAAATCGTCAACAACACTGTCTATTGGGTTCCATTTGATGGAGCCAACTTGTTCATTGGAAAGAGGTAAGCCACGACTTGATATATATTGTTGGGTTTGAGGTTGGTATCGAACGATATCGGAGAAGTTAGGTGTTCTTTTTAGAATGTTATCACTCAGTTCTCTGAATTTTCGATCACCGATTGGAGCCGTTTTAGGTAAGCCTAGACTGGTTTCTAGAAAATAGAGCTTGCCAAATGTGGCTTCGATGTTGGAACGAATCGTGGAGCTTGCGATTCGAATATTTGATGATGATTGTTCGGTTGCTGCTGTTTCTACTTTTTCAAGCTGAGCCACAGCAAGATAGAGCATCCCTCCAGTTAATAAAATAATGTATGGTTTAAAAAGCCGAATTAATGTTTTAGGTAAAGCCATGATATCCAAAGACGTTATAGATTCATTTTTATAGTACGGCCATACTAAACAGTTTTCGTAATCACATCAATGCAAATGATTCCATATAAATGAATGATTTCTGTGATATTCGGCTAACAAAAAAGCCAGTTATAAATATAACTGGCTCCTATGGTTTCTGGTGATTTATTAAGCTAGCTTAGCTTTTAACTTAACTTAAATCAGTCTTGTCTGGCGAATAGTGCAGAATCGCCATTGAAGCTGGAGATAACAGCATTTCACCTTCAGCATGACCTGGTTTTACATTTCGTAGGTTAGTATCGCAGATAGTCACCCAGTTTTGCTCACGGTCACTAGGTAAAGAAAAACGCGCCGGTGCGTTGGTTTGGTTGATCAGATAAATCAACTCGTCACCATCTTTACCAATACCTAAATGCAACGCAACCGAGCTTAAACGGTTCCAATCATCATGTTCCATAAGCGTGCCATCGACACGGCTCCAGAAGATGCGGTTAGAGTTACGCTTTTCGCCACTGAATGCCTTAATAAAAGGCACCATGTATTGCTGACGTGCGGAGATCATCTCAGACAGCCAAGTCTTGAAGTAAGTCTTACGCTCTGAATCTTCCCAGTTCAGCCAGCTGGTTACGCCGTCTTGGCAGTAAGCGTTGTTGTTACCCTTTTGAGTATGAGATAGCACATCAGCCGTCAAAATATGCGGAATACCAAAGGCGAACAGCAGGCTTGCCATGAAGTTACGCTTCTGTTTTTCACGTGTTGCGACGACCAAGAGGTTCTCGGTTTCGCCTTCAACGCCATAGTTTTCAGAGCGATTGTCGCCGTGCCCATCGCGATTGTTTTCACCATTTTCATCGTTGTGCTTATGCTTGTAAGAAACAAGATCCTGCATGGTGAAGCCGTCATGGTAAGTGATGTAGTTGACGGTCAATTTGTACGGCCAATGAGCAGCACTGTAGATGTCGCGCGATCCCATCAAGCGAGTTGCAAACTCTTTCAGATAGCCTTGATCACCGCGCCAGAAGCTGCGCGTAATGTCTCTGAGCTTGTCGTTACACTCATTCCAACCTAACGGAAAATTACCGACTTGGTAGCCGTTCGGGCCGATGTCCCAAGGTTCTGCAATTAGCTTGGTTTCTTTAAGTACCGGATCTTGAGCAACGGCTTTGAAGAAAGCGGCCTCAGGATTGTAATTATCGCCTTCACGGCCTAGCGTTGCTGCTAAATCAAAGCGGAAGCCATCAACTTTAAACTCATTAACCCAATAGCGAAGCGTATCCATCACTAAGTTGAGTGCTGGCTGGTGGGTTAGGTCGACTGTATTACCGCAACCAGTAAAGTTCGCGTAATGACAACCATGTTTAATGTAGTAGCGACTATCCAGTGCTTTTAGGTTGAAGGTAGTTCCACCTTCACCGCCTTCTGCTGTGTGGTTGTACACGACATCTAGAATGACCTCGATGCCATTACGGTGCAGTTCGCGAATCGCAGTTTTGAGCTCATTCACGGCGTCCTTTTCGGCGTAGCGTGGGTCAGGCACCATGAATAAGTATGGGTTGTAACCCCAATAGTTCACTTTCCCCATATCTAGTAGGTGAGGCTCATGCATGCATGCAGCAATAGGTAAAAGTTGTAGAGAGTTGATATTTTGCTGTTTGTAGAACGCGAGCATTTCAGGGCTAACTAACCCTAAGTAACGGCCTTTAGTATGGGTCGCGACTTCAGGGTGAAGCTTAGATAGGCCTTTTACATGCGTTTCAAAAAGAACGGTCTCTTCTCGGCTAATACGCGGCTTGTCTACATCTTGCCAGTCGAAAGTGTCATCAATAACAACACATTTCGCCATCGAAAAGCTTTTTTCATTGGTATATGGCGTGGCGTAATCGAGCGGTTCGTTGATTGCTTTAGCGTAAGGGTCTGAAAGTAAGATTGGACCATTTTCAGTTTCAGCAATGAAGCCGTATTTTTGTCCTGCTTTTATTCCGTCGATGAACACATATCGAATATCAGCGTATTCATTTTCCAATTTATAAGTGGTGAACTCATCGTTCTCGTCAAAGAGAGCGAGGGAAAGGGATTTACAGTCAGGAGAATAAATTGAGAAGTTGCAGCCAGTGTTACCTAGCGTTGCGCCTAGTGGATAAGGGCGATCGAGCGTTCTAGTCATTGCTTGATTTCTTGTTCGTTTATCGACATCAGTGAACTATAAGTAAAAAGCTTTGTCACAATAAGGTCAAGCAACTTCACAGAATAATTATTGTTAAAAAAATAATTTACCGATGAAGTTCAAATTATATATTTGAACTAGATCGCACTTATATCGAATAATTAGATCTGTGTGCTGTCTACTCCTCCTAGATTAAGTGATCTACCTCTTTAAAACACCGTTCTGTATATTTTCTACTCCCCTCTAGTCCCCCTTAATTAACTTAGGGGCGGAGGAAGTCAAACTTGTCATCCCCTCTTAATATTGACTCCGTTGAAACGAATCAGGGGCAACCCTAAACCTCTCTATCTTACGTCCGCCATTACTGCCTTTGGTTGTCGCAAGAGAGCAAAAATATAAAAACCTAAAATAAATCGTCCTTAATGGAGTTAAGAATGAAAAAAGTAAGTTTGATTGCTGCTGCAGTGGCAACTACATTAGCTGCTGGCTCTGCGTTCGCTGTAGATTTTAATGGTTACATGCGTGCTGGTATTGGTATTAGTGGTAATGGCGAAGGTGATGTATCGTTTATGAAGAATGGTATTGGTCGTCTAGGTAACGAAAACGACAATTACTATGAGTTTGGCCTTTCTGAAGAGCTTGAATCAGGTGAGCAAACTTGGCGTGTTGAGTCTATGATTGCTCAAGGCAATGATGGCGCAGCTGGCTGGGAAGACGGAGATTTCAACGTGGCACAGTTTGCAGTAAAAGCAAAGGGTGTATTAGCGTTTGACCGTGATGCGACACTATGGGCCGGTAAAACATATTACCAACGTAAAGATATTCATATTACCGATTTCTACTTTTTGAATACATCAGGTACTGGTGGTGGTATTGAAAACATTTCATTAGGCGATCAGAAACTATCTGTGGCTGTTCTTCAAGATGGTGAGACTGCAGATAGCACAGGTTATATTGCAGATGTCCGTTTAGCAAATATAAAACTAGCTCAAGATACTTCACTGGAAGTTGCATTAGCATACAATTTTGCTACTGAGAAAGATGATAAAACTCAGGATGCTGATGATGGTCTAATGGTAACTGGTATATTGCACCAAGGTTTAAGCAATGGTTTTAACCAGACGATTCTTCAATATGGTACTAGTGGTTACGGTAAACAAGTTGCAGAATTTGGTTCTGGCGCTTGGTATGATCGTGGTACGAGTACTTACAACGATGCTAGTGCTTTCCGTGTTATCAACTGGGGTGTAATTAACCTTGGTGAAGATTGGGAGCTTGGTCATCAGCTATCTTACCACCACGGTATGGATCTAGTTTCTGGTGAAGGTGACTCTGATTTGTACACAGCTGTTGTACGTCCTATGTATAAGTGGGATGACACAATGAGAACTGTGTTCGAAGGTGGTATTTCTGCGGGTGAAGTCGATGTACCTGGAGCAACTAAAGTTAAGCAAGGCGGCAGTAAGTTTACAGTAGCTCAAGCATGGGCTATGGGTGATAGCTTCTGGGCTCGTCCTGAAATCCGTGTTTACGGTTCTTACATCACTGATGATGAAGGAACAACATTTGGTGACAAAGGCGACTCTGACTTCGTCGTTGGTATTCAAGCTGAAGCTTGGTGGTAAACACCTAGCGTAACAAATTCTAAACTGTCCTAATTCATAGCCGGCTTGCGTCGGCTATTTTTTTAAGGAATGTACAATTAAGTTGATCGTTCCCTAGGTGAATAGTTCTCTTTGTGGTAATTAAAGTTAGTAAATTTCTTAAAAAAATAACAAAAAGGAAGGGTTATGTATTTTAAAGCTCTGATGTTGAGTGGCTGTGTTGCGTTGGCCGGTTGTCAATCTGCGCAAGTAATCGAGCAAGTGCAAATTGCACAGGCTGAACAAGTTAACTCCATTGCTGGTCTTCAATTTGCTTCAATGAAGCTGCCAAGCTCGGCAATTTTTGATGTAACACCAAATAGCCAAATATTAAACTACCAAGGTATAAATAGCCCAGTCGTCGCGATTGAGCTTCCTGCAAATCGCGGTGAGTATTCTATTAAGATCACAAGCATGATCGATGAGACGGCGTTCGTTCCTAATGCGGTAATTTACGACAAAAACGGTCGTGAGTTAGAGCGGTATGGTAAAGGTAGTTTCAAATACGCGAAACCAAGATTGCACCTGGGGAACCGTTTGGTTGCTGAGAAGGATTTTTACCCGCCAACGACGTCTGAATCGGTTTATTTAGTTATCTATACTGAACAGCAAGATCTAGATGGCTTTACTGATGTGATTCACCCTGCTCGTTTAGATGCAGAAGCTCGTGGTAATTATTTGCCTGAAATGGAAGATATTCCAGTTCCAAATGCTAATGTAGGTAAGATAGAAGTTACAATTGATAAAGCGAGCTTCTTCTCAATTGGTTCATCAAAAAGTAAATTTAATGCCAAACCAGCGGCGGCAGTTAAGCTTGATACGATTCAACCAGAGACACAAACTTACTACCATAATGCAATTCAAGCGGCAGTAAGTGAAGATAATATTCCGAAAGCTCTGAGCTTATTAGATGAAGCAAAAGCACTCGGTATTGAAGGCGCACAAGAAGTATTTGTAAAAGCCGTCAATAAAAAATAATCGTATTGTAAATACTGATTATATTTAACAAAAGGGACCCTCATTGGGTCCTTTTTTATTATCTGCTACAAATGGTACGGCAAGGTTTCTATAGGCTAATAGTTGGAACTGGACATTATTTGAGTATGAATTAGTCCGAATAAACAATACTTCGAGTAAGACATTGCTTGATGAGTGTATATTCCTTCTTAATTATTACGATTTAACATTACGAATTAAAGTGCAAAATAAAGCACTCACTAGCTATTAATTTCTAAGAGTTATCGATATAGAGCGCTGTCGTGTTGTTTTCTATTTGATTCATGATTGTGAATTTTACTAATTGTAGCTCAAGTTACTCACCCTAATTTCGAATAAAGTAAGTACCCAGGTTAGACGTGCAGTTCTAGATCTGGTTCTCCATACTGTGCTCGGAGCTAACAGTTAAATGGCTTGTCCATCCTTTTACAATTGGTATATGCGATGAGGGCTAAGAGAAGGTGAAGTTCTGTTTAGTGGCCTAGTTGGTGATTCGTGAGCAAAAAAAAGGGAGACTGACGTCTCCCAAAGGCTAGCTTTCGCTGGTTTTATTATCTGTTTATTAGAATCATAAGGTTTAATTCTTGGTTACCGAAACGACCGCTTTTTCGACATTGTCATCTAATTCATGAATCGCATTCAGAGTGAAGGTGTAGCTGCCTGTTTCTGTTACGCTTAGTTGACAGTTACCATCAGTACCTAGGTCGATTGAACCATCAGCAAGTTCAACTGAATCACAACCAAAGTTAGGTGTTTTCCAATCTGCATCTGCAAACTTGAAGCCATAGTCTCCCGCTTCTAAAGTACCCGTTACAGAGTAAACCCCATTAGCCACAAAGCTCATTGCCCAAGCATCCGCTGCACCCCAGCCATTCATATCACCACGAACATACACGGTTGTTTGGCCGTATGGTGGGATGCTAGATACATCCTTGTCTGAGATCAACTGGCAGACCGACACCTTGTGCATCGCCTTGAGCCTGTACAAATACAGCGGTGGTTAATGCAGGTACTGTGAAGGTTTCAGCGGCAAAGCTTGCGCCTTTCACTGTGCCATCAGCGGAGCTCAGTTGAACGGTATGAAGAGCAAACCCCGTCGCTCCTGTGATTTTGAACGATTGAGATTCATTAGTTGAGTTTACAACTGCCACAATCGCATCATTTGCAGGGTCAAGATCGTCGCCCGCAGACACACCATCATCGATAGACATGACAATCAGGCCTTCAACTTGATCTTCACCAACATTGCGGAAGTCGACACGCTTCATGACTTCGTCTGCTGTGTCTAAGCGGAACAGTTCGCTTGAGCTACGGATTTTTAATAGCTCTAGGAATTGCTGCTTAGTCAGTTCAATGTCGTCTGCGTCTGGTTTAGCCGTGCTGTCAGCGATGATGGTTTTGATCAAATTCCAGTTAGCACCATCTTTATCTTCACGTGGTAAGCCAACATTCCAGTTGTTGTCAGTACCGTCAAACATGACGCGGTTGTACCAATCACCAGAGTCGTAAGAATCACGCTGCATAGACTTAGAACGAAGTAGTTCAGAACCCATATGGATGAATGGTATGCCTTGACCTAACATCACGGTAGAAAGCGATACAGACTGCATGCGAGCACGCTCTGCAGAACTAGTACCTGCCGCGATCTTGTAAGCGTTGTTATCCCAAAGCGTTTGGTTATCGTGTTTTGAAACGTAAGAAATGTTTTCTGAAGGCATCTTGGTGTAGCCAGCAGGTGCGCCGTTGTAATCAACGTTTTTTCCCAGCTTGGTATCGCCTTTGTAATCAAGCAATACGTATTCCGCTAAGTTACCCGCCATACCTAAACGGACAAGATCTTGGTTGTGCAAACGGCCGTTGATAGAGTCTTGATCGACTTTCGTTTCTTCGTTGGCAATGGCTGCGTTACCGAAGCCTTGGTTAAAGCGAAGTGGGTGATTTCCTTCTGAATCGACGCCGCCATCAAACGGACTTCCGCCTCGCACTGCATCACGCAGACGGTCAGAGAAGGTGCCTATTTCTGTACCTGCCATGTTGATTTGATTCGCTTGATCGAAGCGTGCGTTATCCGCTACTTCGCCAAAGTCCCAACCTTCACCGTAGAACAGAGTGTTCGGGTCGATTTTGCGCACTTCTTCCAATGCTTCGACCATTACGTCTTTTGGTTGGTGGCCCATTAAGTCAAAACGGAAACCATCTACTTTATAGTCGTCAGCCCACACCTTAAGAGAGTCGACCATCAATTTACCCATCATCAGGTTTTCGGTCGCGGTGTTGTCACAACAGGTTGAGTTTTCGACGCCACCTGTGTTTACGTTAAGACGGTGGTAGTACCCAGGGACAATTTTATCTAGGACAGACTTATCGTTCACGCCAGACGCATTGGTGTGGTTGTATACCACGTCCATGATCAGCTTAAGATCCATGTCGTGCGTTGCTTTCACCATTTGACGGAACTCTAGAATACGCTTAGAACCATTAGGATCGGTCGCGTAACTTCCCTCTGGAACCGTGTAATGAAATGGGTCGTAGCCCCAGTTGAAGCTATCAAGCATGCGCAGGTCGTTCATTAGGGCTTGGGCGTCGCCTGTTGAAGGATCATAATTATCGAGTACATCTTCGATGACTTTGTTTTCGTCTTCGCTTCCACACAACGCAGCGGTAGGTTTTACATCACATAGCTTACCAACGGTGTCAGTAATATCGACACGGCTCGCTTCATCTTCATCAACGGTAGCGATATCAAATGCTGGTAAGATATGCAGCGTCGTTAAACCTGCATCTTGCAGAGCTTGTAGGTGTTTGACCGACTCACGATCTGCTTCTGTGAGAGCGAGGTACTTGCCGTTTAGGCTCTTTGTGCCGAGCTTATCGCTGAAGCTGAAGTCACGAAGGTGGGATTCGTAAAGTACGTGGTCTTCGTCTTTTTCTACCGTTGGGCGTTCATATCCAGCCCAACCTTCAGGCATTAATGCTGAATCATTAAGGTCGATAACTTGAGAGTATGCCGAGTTTTTCGACAAACTGAGTGAGTAAGGGTCGGTTACTAGGCGAGTTTCAATGTTACCTGTGGTTGGATGGTAAACCTTCACTTGGTAGCGATAGTAACTGTTGACAGCGTTAGGTACCGCGTCAGTCGCCCAAATCCCCGTCTCAGTGCTTTCTGTCATTGGGAACACTTGTGAATTTTGCAGATCTTCGCTGTATAGGACCAGTTCTACATCTTGTGCTGTTGGTGCCCAAAGCTTAAACGTAGCCGTACTGCCTTCAACAATAGCGCCTAATGCTTCACTCATCGCATTACCAGTGTCTTCGTCAGCAAAGACAGCATCAAGTACACCTGGTTTTTGAACCTCTGTTGAAGAGGTAACGTCGCCATTGGCATTGTAGGCAACAAGAATTATCTGAGATTTCAAAATGGTGCGTAGCGTGTTGTCGTCAACATCGATCGATAAAGCAGGTAGGCTAGCTAGATGACGGAAACGCTCTTTCAATTCAGAGGATAGCTCGCCATCTTTGGCTAGATCAACGGCAGTGCCTCCCAAGATCTCTTTGTCGTTCATGGTGATGCTGTTATCTAGTGCGTAGAACAATTTCACAGAATCGGCATTACCAGCTGCTTCCCAAGCGATAGTATCTACGTTCAACCAATGCGCTTTTTGACCATCGATATTGACTGGGCGTTCTGAAATTGGGTCGTAGTACAACTCACTGCTGCCATGAAAACCAAACACGCCTTGTGAATCGCCAAGCGTGATTAGATTGATTTTCGAATTTGCACTACCAAACCCTTTTTCGTCGCCATTATGTAAGATGAAATTCATGCATTTGTGTGGGTCAGAAGCATCAGGATTGACTTTCAATACGTAGTAAGCACCGTAGGTATCACTGATACCGTCAGGCTCATAAGGTGCTTCCCAGTTGGTACCGCTTTCGCTTAGTCCCATACCGATTAGATCTGTACTAGTGCAACCTTCGCCATTCCATAGGTGAAGCCCCCAGTCGTCGTAAGTCGAGCCAGAAGCGCTTGCAGCTGCAACATCACGTTTGTAATACACAACGACTTCGTTTTCGCCTGCTTTGTATAAGCCACTGTTGCCAGCGTCCGTGTCGCTGTCGTTATCGCTACCACAGCCTGCGATAAGAGTGGCTGTGAAGAGAGGCAGAATCGCTTTAGCCAAAGTAGAGCGTTTAAAACTTCTCTTTTTAGTAATGTTAAAGGTGCGTTGTAGAGTGATGTTCTTATTAATATTTATGTTGTTCACGTTTGATATCCATATTTCACTTTTTATGAAGATGAATATCCTAGTCCGAATGATGGCCAACTATTTGTGATGGCTATATGTAAAGTTATTTTTAATACGTAAAAATAGGAAACCTAGTGTCAGTATCACACTTTGTATTTGGTTTAAGTGAAATTAATTGGATCAATAACTCATATGTTCGATATTAATAACCTAAGGCGTAGAAGCTAGGAGTAGATAATAAGGATGAGAGCTCATCCTTATTAATGTGAGGAAGGTATCGAATTGAGAGGCTGTTAATTCAACCTGGGAATTAAGTTAATTATCAATTAGAAATGTAATAATTGTTCGGCAACTAATATTGATAGATAGGTTATTCATCTAACGATAATACCCAAACCAAAGATGCGAGCGGCTTTAATTCGATATTAAAAGTACCAATGCCCTTTTCAACGGTGAATTTTTGTCGTTGAATCCCTTCAATATGTTCATCTAACAAGTAACTGTCATCAGCGATTGTGAGCGTTCGTATAAGACCATTTGGAACGGTTAGGTGAATATTCTCTGTGACATGTTGGCTGAAATTCGCAGCAACTATTGTCACCTCTTGGTCGTCATAGCGCAGAAATGCGTAAACGGAATCACTCAAGTTATTGCTCTGGTGTAAGTCTCGATATTCACCAGTCATTGAAGAGTGCTCAAGCGAAAAGTTCATTACTTTTTGATAGAAGTGACGTAGTTGCTTTTCGTTATCGTCTAGTAACTCACCATCGAACGCACCATTATTCATCCACTTTTGGTGTTGTGGGACGCCAATATAGTCAAATATGGAGGTTCGTGAGGGCTGTCCAAATCCTGCATTCACTGCACCGGGTTCTCCTACTTCTTGCCCAAAATAGATCATGGTTGGAGAACTGCTCAATAACGTGCTGACGAGCATCGCAGGCTTTGCGACATGTGGATTGCCAACAAACTCGGGAGACGCGATGCGTTGCTCATCGTGATTGTCCAAGAAGTGCAGCATGTGGTGTTCAATATCCATCATTTGATGTTGGATTTCAGGAATGATTGCTGTTGAAGCCTTACCTTGCATGATAGCTTTGAGCCCGTCGTACAGATCTACTTTGTCATAGAGGTAGTCCATTTTGCCTAAGTGGATATAGTCGCGATATAAGTCCGGTTGGTACACCTCAGCCATTAAAAAGACATCTTGGTTTTTTATCTTTATAGATGAATTAAGGTAGCTCCAAAACTCGACAGGCACCATTTCAGCCATGTCGTACCGGAACCCATCAACGCCTTTGTCTAACCAGAACAAGGCGATGTCTCGGAATTTCACCCAAGAGCTAGGCACAGCGACCGATTCCCAGAATTGGTGATGCTCTCGGTAATCGCGTTGGGCATAGTCTTTGAGTAGCTCAGGGAAATCTTTTGAACCGTCAGGGCGCACACCGTAATTAATCTTTACGGTTTCATACCAATCGTCGAAATTGGCTTTAGTTAAGCGTGAGCCATTACCCGTCCATTTGGCGGGCGTCTCTATAAACGGGGAGCTTAGGTTAGGGTGCTGTTCACCACCAAGCGGGGTAAAGGCGGGCTCTATATCTGGCAGTTCAAAGGTGCTGTTGGGGATGTAGTAGAAGTTATTGTCTCTGTGGTATTCCAGTGTAGTGTCATCTTGAGCGCCGAAGTCACTGACGCCTTGTGGGTTGTTTAAGCCTTGATAATGACGCGCAACGTGATTCGGTACGATATCGATGATCACTTTTAAACCGTTGTCGTGGCTTCTTTTTATCAATGCCTCAAACTCTTCTAACCGATGGTCAGGATTATTGGCGAGGTCCGGATTGACGGAGTAGTAATCTTTAACTGCATAAGGGGAGCCTGCTCGGCCTTTTACCACGCTTGGGTGATCGTCTGAAATCCCGATGTGCTTGTAATCATTGATGACGGAGTGATGTGGCACTCCGGTATACCAAATATGAGTCATTCCGAGCTTTTGAATTTCAGACAGCGCTTTATCGGTAAAATCACTGAACTTACCGACGCCATTTTGTTCGATTGTGCCCCATGGAACATGTTGGGTGTTCTTATTACCAAATAAACGCGTAAAAACTTGGTAGATGGCGTACTTTTGGTTGTACATATTTATAATTCCTTTAACTTCCATCATGTTATGTAGGGATGAATGGGCTTGTTTATTCTTTGCAGGCTAACCGAATTACAATATGCCTTACTCATCCTTATCAAAATCTACAGGGCGTAATTGCTACAGTATGTGAGCTGTTGCCCAAAAGGAGTTGATGTTGTCTTCATCTATTCAAATCGTTATCACTTATCTTGTTCTGGTAGCGGTATCTGTGTTGTTTGCGGAAAGTTCTAAAGTGTTGTTGGCGTGGTATTTAGTTATTGGAGCAGCGACGTTTGTTGTATACGCGAAGGACAAGCGAGCTGCGATCAACGGCAATTGGCGTGTGCCAGAGAAAACCCTGCACATTTTGTCTGTTGCTGGTGGCTGGTTAGGGGCGTTGATCGCTCAAGATAAGCTACGCCACAAAACGCAAAAGCAGCCGTTTAGGGCGATTTATTGGCTGACTGTGGTAATCAATGTAGCAGCATTTTTATGGACGTTAACACCGAGCGGGCAGGCGACATTTGGGCGTTGGCTTAGCGAGGTTATTGGATACTTGTAACTAAACTGATGGCTAGTAATCACTTACTAACCATCTTGGGGAAGCTATCTGGTTACAACATCGGAATCGTTGAGGCTAACAGCAAACCTGCCATACCGTAGTTAAAGCTTTTGATGCGGACGGGTGTTGTTAGCCAGTGTTGCAGTTGCTTGCCTGCTGCCGTCCAGAAGGTCACAGAAGGCAAGTTGGCTAGCGTGAAGATACCTGCGATGATTGCAAGCTCCCACCATGAACTGCCGCTGCTATAGACTGAAATCGCCGTCAGCGCCATCGACCAACCTTTCGGGTTCACCCACTGAAAACTTGCCGCGCCGATGAAGGTCATTGGTTTATAAGCCTCGCTGCTTTTGGCTTTGCCGCTCAATGCTATCTTGATTGCAAGGTACACGAGGTAAGCAAGGCTTAGGTATTTCAATATTTGGTGCGTCACTGGGTATGCGTTGAAAACGCCCATCAAGCCGAAACCAACCAGCAGCAACATGGCAGCAAACCCTAGAGCAATGCCAAGCATGTGCGGAATAGTGCGGGCAAAGCCAACATTTGCTCCTGATGTCATGAGCATGATGTTATTTGGACCTGGTGTGAAGGTCGAGACAAACGCAAACAAGGCAAGTGCGCTAAGTTGTTCTAAAGGCATTGTGATTCTCCAGCAGTAAAATGAACGAAGTGACTGACCGGTCATGACTTTCACGTGTTGAGAAACATAGTAGGTGGAAAGTGGGGCAATTATGTGCTTTTATTTCCTCTATTATCACTAAATGCACAATAATAAGTACTTATGGATAGATTTGACGAAAGGATATTGCAAGAGCTTAAATTGGACGGCAGAATCTCCAACATTGAGCTTTCAGAACGGATTGGCTTGTCGGCTTCTGCGACCTTAAGACGCGTCCAGGATCTTGAGCGTAAAGGTATCATTCAAGGTTACCGAGCGGTTCTGGATAATGGCCTGATGGGCGTTGGTTTTATTGCTTATGTTTCGA
>NZ_CAWPOA010000058.1:305843-342474 GCF_963889365.1 Vibrio sp. OPT20
TTGGTTTATCAAGCCACAGCAAAGCGGCTCAGCTGGAGTTTGAACAACACGTCAGTATGGAAAAAGAGGTGGTGGAGTGCCATAACATTACTGGCGCGAACGAGTACTTGCTAAGGGTAGAAACCAAAGATCTACCGGGCTATAAGAAGTTTCATGCCGATGTGCTTGGGGAGTGTGCTCAGGTTCAATCCATTACGACCATGGTTGTTATGGATACACCCAAAGATGAACGTTAGTCGAGTTTTATTTCAGGAGAGGCGCAGTGCCAAATACTAATCAGTTGTTATTGTTCTTAGATGTGGTTCAACAAGGGTCGTTTACCAAAGCGGCAACCTTGCATGATATGGACAATTCATCGCTCTCTAAACAGATCAAAAAGCTCGAGCAAGATTTAGGTGTTCAGCTGCTGAACCGTTCGACACGTTCGTTTTCGTTGACGTCGGCAGGGGAAGATATTCTCGCACAAACCTATGTGCTGAAAGACACCATTAATCAGATTCAAGGCATCGCAGATTCATACCAATCAGAGCCCAAAGGCGTTCTGCGAATTACCTCACCGATCTATTTTGGGCAGCAATATCTGCAACCTATCATCACTCAGTTCATGAGAAAGTACCCTGATGTTCAGATCGTACTCTCACTAGACGATAAGATCGCCAACATCATTGCCGGGCAGTTTGATATCGCGTTTCGCTTCAGTAAGCTTGTTGAATCGAATTTGATTGCCAAGAAGATTGCCGACAGTAACTTTATGTTGGTCGCGTCTAACGACTTTGTGAAAGAGCATGGTGAACCTAAAACGCCACAAGATTTGCTCGCGCTACCTGCGGTGATTTATACCAATGGTGATATGACGGTCGACCATCTGCGCATTAGTGAAGAGCCGGGAGGTAATACCTTCCAGAGCCTAACGATTCGTGGCAACTATAAGGTGAGTGATGTTCGTACCATGGTGTCTTGTGTGAAAGATGGTCTAGGTTATGGCTTCCTTGATCAATCAAACCTGTATGCCTCAATGAAAGAACTTGGCTTGGTCACTTTACTGCCGGATTATCCGATCTCTACGATTGATACCGCAATCTACGCTGTCTATCCGCACCGTAAGCAAACCAAACTAGTCAAAGAATTCATCACTACGGTTCAAGACTATATTGGCTCTCCGACCATTTGGGAAAAGATGCAGCAAGATTAGCTGAATCTCTAATCGTTCAAACATAAAAAAGGAGCCAGAACGTCGAACGATCTGGCTCCTTTTTATTCCTCCGGCTATAGCTGATTTACAATGTAAAGCTTAGCTATATCTGGCGTGAATGGCTCTTTTACTAATGTCTATCAATGCTCATGAATCACTTCTTTACCACTTGGGTAGGCTTTTGAACCCAGTACATTACCGTCGACTTCTTTACCATAGTAACCTTGGTGGTTGTGGTAACGCTTAGCATTGCCGGTAACATCACCCTTGTATCTAGGATCTTGTGGGCGTTCATGACTGTTCACAAATGCGGCCACATCCCACGCATCTTGAATTGAAAGCTGTTCGCTCTTCCCTAGCGGCATGTTTTCGTAGATGAAGTAGGCTGCTGTATTTACACGGTGCATACCTGCGCCCCAGTTGAACGAATTCTCGCCCCAAAGAGGTGGTAGGTATGAGCGGCCATCAGCTCCTTTAATGCCTTCACCATTTTGACCATGGCAGGTTTGGCAGCTAGTTTGGTAAACCTTTTCGCCACGCGCTATCGATGGCTCTTGTTCAGGGTTTGCAATCTTAGGGTAGCCACGGCCGGCCAGTTTACTGCGGTCATCGATTGGGTATTTGCTTAACAGCTCTTCAGGGAGAGGGAAGCTTTCCGCTTTACCACCGACTTGTAAGTCAGCATCGCTGATCTCAGGAACGGGTGTGTCTTGCATGCCGTTCTTGTCTAAGATTCCACCCATCGCCAGCCAGTATGAATAAGCCGTGAGTGCGACCATCTCTTTTGAACCCTCAGCCGGTGGCAGGCCATTCATTGAGTAGGTGAAGCAACCTTGGATACGTTCTGCGTAGCTGTTTACCTTGTCGTTCTTGGAACGATACGCAGGGTAGGCCATGTACGCACCCCAAAGAGGTGCTGCGTTAGGCTTCATGCCCGCTTGCATGTGGCAGTTTACACAGTTTTGTTCATTGCCTACGAACGTACCACGCATCTGTTGTGAATCGACAAACAGCGAATAACCCAATTTTACTTTGTCGCCAAATTCCCCAGTAGGGATATCAACCAAGTCTCGTGGCACCAGATATTTGTTATCTTGAGGCTTCTCAACGGCTGGCAGTTCGGTTTGGCGATCGGGCAACTCAGCTTCGGCATAAGCGATTCCAGAGGCAAGGGTTGCGGTAATTAAAAGTAGTGTTTTCATGCGAGCCCTTTAGTATCGGAAAGAGGCGAAGTAGTAAGACAGGTTTTTGATCTCATCGTCGGTTAACTTGCCCGCGATATTACCCATCATGTTCAAATCATCACCCTTACGAGTGCCATTTTTCCAAGCGTTGAGCTGAGTTTGAATGTAGTCGGCATGCTGGCTTGCTAGGCGCGGGAATTTGTCTACGCCCATACCGCTTGGCCCATGACAGGTTGCACAGGCTGGAATGTTTCTATCCCAATCGCCTTGGAATACAAGTTTACGATAGGGGTTATCGATATCAGCCTGTGAGCCGCGCTGCTCTAAATCGGTAAATTCGTATGAAGATAGTGATGCAAAGTATTCTGCGACCTCACGACGAACAGCGGGATCAGATACACCGTCAGCCATTCCCTTCATGATCGCGCTTTGACGCTCACCACTTGAGAACAGAACCAGTTGATGCTCTAGATAGTCAGCATTGAGCCCTGCAAGCATAGGGGCAATGTTGGGCATGCCTTTACCGTCGGCTTGATGGCAGCCACTACAAGTTTCTGCGGCTTCTGGCATTGGATTAGGTGCTGCTTGTGCAAAAGCGGATAAAGAAAGGCTTCCTAGAGCAGCGATGCAAAGCGTTAGAGTTTGAGTTTTAATTGTCAGCTTAGTCATGAGGCGTCGCTATTGGTTGTAATGCACGCATTTTCGACATAATTGGTTGTTCGCGCTATTGTGGATTTCCACATTAATTCACTTGGAACTTGAGGTGAGTCTCACATTAATAACCTCATTTACCATAATGATATTGATGTGAACTTCGATAGGCTGATCCAACTGCCGTTTATGAAATGCAACAAGGGAACTGCCATGTTCGCCTCGGTATAACTGCTTGTTAAGGCTCTTTTATGGCACCGATTGTATAAGCATAGCTGCTTTATGGAGGCGGGCTAAAAAAGTTGTGGTGAAATGAAGATTACCTAATGGCTTTGGGTTGATTACTCTATCTAGAGCGGATCCTTTATCTAGATTGGGTACTTTATGTAGATTGGACGTTTATCCAAATAGGGTGCTTTTCTAGATCAAGGGGACGAAAAAGCAGAGCAACCTCGAATGACGAAGTTGCCCTGTTGTGTTCTCATCTGCAAATCAGATAAGGAAGTGTTTTGATCAGTGATTAAGTTATAGCTTGCTGAGTTTAAGCTAGACCTTGTAGATCTTAGCCGGAAGCGCTTGTCTGGCTGCTGCGCCCACAACCCAATCTAACATGACGCCTTTTCCTTCTCTCGTCGGATCAATCAAGCCAATATCATTGATGTTAACGCCATCGTTTGACTTCATTTTCACCGGTTGTTGTGTGTCACCAATCCAGTGTGCACGCTCGCCGAGTTCTTTATGACCAAAGCCGTGTTCAAAGCCTAATGTTCCAGGTTTGATGCCATCAATCACCATCGCCAAAGCATGTGTGGTTGAGCTCGGTGTTTCAATAGCAAACACGTCACCGGTTTTGATACCCGCAAAAGAGGCGTCTTGCGGGTGGATGTAAACCGGATTTACCCCCTTGATGGATTCTAAGCGTGGTGACAAATTCGATACCGCACTGTGAATATTGGACTTGAAGTTAGTTAGCGTAAATGGCCACTCTGTTACTGGGAACTGTTTAGCCAAAGGCGTGCCGTCTGCCAGTTTTTGTGGATACCATGTCGGGCAACCCATGTACTGTTCGCCACTGATGGTGTTGCGAGAGGTCCCCAGCTTTTCATTCCAGATAGCCAAAGGTTTGGTCCATTTGTACTTCATAGTTTCATTGGTGTAGGCATTGGTGGCGTCTTCGAAACGACCGCCACGCGCAAAGATATACGCTACCTTGAGCATCTCTTCAGGCTTGAGTGTTTTGTTCATCACAGGCACTAGGCGTTCTAGACCAGACCAAACAATATCTTCCGCATCGACATTCGGCACGCCACCTTTTACGAACGCTAAGTTAGCCGCAGAGCGCAGGTAGAAGTCTTCAGCGCTATGAATACCGTGCCAGTTACCTTGATTGTCTTTGATTACGTTGTCGCCGAAGCCACCTAGGCCAAGCGTTCTCGCTAGATCAATAAAGAAGTTCTCTAGGTTGATGGCACGTCCGTCTTGAGTGCGTGGGGTTTTAGGTTCAACTATCGGCCAACGAGCGGTGATCGCTTTAGTCGCGACGCCATGCCAAGGTGTTGCCATGCCCCAGCTTTCGTAGGTCACCGTGTCTGGCACTAGGTAATCCGATAAGGCGGTCGTTTCATTGATGAAGGCATCGATAGATACGATCAAGCCAAGCTGTTTTGGATCCTTAAGCTTTTCACCCAGCAAGTTGTCTAAACCCGGAACACCATAAAGTGGGTTCGCCATGTGGTTGATCCATGCCTTTGCTCGGTAAGGGTAGCCATCAATCGCAGCTGATAAGTGCTCGGTTAACAGCGGTGCTGAGATTGGGTACCACGGAGCGCGTGTCGGGTAAGGTGATTCACCTGCGGCAACGCGACGTTTGTATTCGCTGGTTTTTTGATACGGGAACTTGCTGCGGGACAAGAACACACCTTGCGGCTTAGTCTTACCCTTGAACTTGGTAAAGTCGTAACGTGGACCTGCAACAGAAGTTGGGTAGCCGCCTGCTTTCGCCATCGCACCGCCTTTTGCATTGATGTTACCGATCAGCGCGTTTAGCATCAGAATAGAGAACGAGTTGTAGAAGCCGTTGGTGTGCATGTTGCCACCGTGAGTATCCACGACTGCTTTTGTACCGTAGCTGGTGAAGCGTTTTGCCAGTGCAATAATCTGGTCTTGTGGGATCTCACACTGCTCACTGTAGTATGCAAGGTCATATTTGAAGGCTTCTTCCTTCAATCTTTGCAGAGAAGACTTAACACGAACAGTCTGACCATCAACTTCTACGTCTTGATCGACGAACAGCGCCGCTTCATTCACCTGAATATGTGATGTTAATAGTGACGTTGTCACATCTAGTGCGATAAATCCGTCATCGTCAGACATCGGTTCGCCTGTTTCTAGCAACCCTATATCCGATGCACGAAGCATACGCCCATTTTGTGGGTGCGACTCGTCGCTGATCACAAGGTGAGATGCATTACACCAATGCGTGGTGCCTGCTTTTTTCATCGCTTGCGCACTTGGGCGAGACAAGAAGTCGTGATTGTAGCGCTGATTTTCGATGATCCATTGGATCATACCCAGAACTAATGCTGAATCGGTGCCCGGTTTGATCGGTAGCCAGTTATTGCGATCGCCCGCCGCAAGGCTTGACGATCCTGCTGGAAGGCTTGGTGTCACTATGGTGTAGCTGAGTTTTCCATTGGTACGAGCCTCAGCCAATTGTCTTGCTTGACGCTTGAACGGGTTACCCGCTTGAGCCGGAGACATACCGATGAAAAGAATGAACTCTGCGTTGTTGAAGTCGGGTTTTAAGTGCGAGAACTTGTCTAGATCGTTCATGATCGCGCCTGAACCTGCGCGGAATGCGTAGCCACAGTAAGAGCCGTGATGACCAAAGTTGCGTGTGCCGTAGCTGTTAAATGCAAAGCGCTTCAAGATGTCGTCACGACCTTCATTACCTGCATTGGTCACCAATAACTGGTTCGCTTTCGGTCCGTATTCAGGATTGTTTGGATCGAGTGGTGTTTCGATGTCGCGAATCGATCGTAAGCCTTCAACTTCACCTTCACCGAATAAGTCACCGCCTTCGGTGATCTCAGAGATGAGTTGCTCGTAGCTGATCGGTTCCCACTTACCTTCACCTCGTTTACCAACACGTTTTAACGGTTGACTGATTCGGTATGGGCTGTTTTGAATCTCTAACATGCCATTACCACGGGCGCAGGCTGTCGAGCGATTATTGATACCTGATTCACCAGACAAGCCAATGTAGGCGTCTTTTACCGGTGTTTTGAATGGGATCTGTTGGTCACTTGATAGTGGGTGATACGGGTTGCCCGAGATACGTAAGATCTCGTCATTGCGATTATCGATACGTACACGCAAGCCACACAGTGTCCAACAACCAAAACACATTGAGGGTGCCACGCGTTGGTTTGGATTCGGCGAGATCTTACCTTGCTCATCGACACTGTATTCCGTCTCTAGCGAATTACCGTGATGGATGTGGTTGGTTTTCTTACCCGCGGTGCCATCGATAGCACCGTGAACCATGTGTTTTGTGGTTGTCGCATAACCTGCAGCAAAAGCTCCAACACCACCGGCAGCAAGGCCTGTTTTCAAAAATTGACGACGTTTGTTATCCATGATGATTCCTCAGACTACAAGCTATGTGAGCGGTTAAGTGGTGATGATGTGTTTTGGTTTGGCTTAGATGCTGTCTTTGGTGCAGAGCCAGTTGTTCTTGACGATCCAGTAGACACGATCTCAGAGGCGAACAACGCAAGTGCTAACCAAAGACCACACATACCAACAATGCCAAGTAGACCTGAGCTACCCATTGGCAATTCATAAGGGAATGCACCCACATCAAAACGTGGAATGGTTTGAACTTCCATCATGGTGACCCAACGTACCGCCCATGCTGAAACGATGGTCGCAAGCGCAACACAGACAATTCCTAACTTGCTTTGCGATAGGCGTTGCAGTGGTAGAACCAAGATCATGCACAGCAAAATGCTGGTGGTCATGATGCCTAGGTTGATACCCCAAGCGTCGTTCTCATACAGATTGAAGTGACCATGGTTAGATGCCCAAATCGACGTAAGAATGATGGCAAGGCCACCCGTTAAGGTAATGGTTCTTTGTACCAGAGCGAGGTCTGTTGGTTTTAAGCTTGGCTTGCTTGAAGGCAGTAGAGCCCAAATCAATAGGGTTAAACCCGTTGCAGCAAAGAATGCGGTTGTAAACCAAAGCAGCGGAGAAGCAGGTTGATGCCAAAGCGGTCGGCTCGCCAAAATCGCAATCTCTGCACCTGTATAAAGCGCGATGCTTAGCCCTGATAACGCAGTTGCAGCGGCTAATGCAATCATCACTTTTTTCGATACCTGCCAATTGCCCAGTGTTAACCAAGACAAACGTTTTAGAAATGGGTTTTCACTTTGTTTAAGCTGTGCGATGTCGTCACGTAGGTAAACCCAAGCCGTCGCGACAGCCAGACCAGAGAATAGAGGTAGAAACAAAGAGCCTAATGACATCCATGACCAAGGTGTGATGTGAGCATAGAAGTGCCACGCACGTCCGGGTTGATGCAAGTCACCAGTAAGGGCTAATGGCCCAACAATCGCGCCGATGGCCATCACAAGCACAAGGGCTGCACGAAATTGATGACTGGTTGAATTTTTGAATATCAGGGCAATCAAAAACAGAATCGCAGCCGCGTAAGCCGAACCTATGTAGAAGAAATACTGAACCGCCCACGGTAGCCAAGCGATCTCTTGAGCGGGGACTAACACCTCAGTGATATTCATGCTGTCTCTCCTTGTTTGCCTTGTGTCGCGATTGCCAATTCTTGTTTGCTAGAGGATGAGTTATCGATGGCGGCTGGATCATAAATCGCAGGTTGGCCTTCAATGTGGCTAACGAATCGCTCGTTCATGCCGATATAGAAAACATGGGGGTTGGTATTCTGCTCTGGCTTAAGCACCTTGATGTCGTCTTGGTTTTCATTGAGCAGACGGTTGATCTCGCTGTTTGGATCTTTAAGGTCGCCAATGACACGCGCGCCACCGACACAGGTTTCTACACAAGCAGGCAGTAAGCCGTCTTCAAGGCGGTGTGCGCAGAAGGTGCATTTGTCTGCGGTAAGGGTGTCGTTATTAATGAAACGAGCATCGTAAGGACAAGCTTGAACACAGTAAGCACAGGCTACGCAGCGTTCATTGTCGACCATGACAATGCCGTCTTCGCGTTGGAAGGTCGCTTGAACTGGACAAACCTTGATGCAGGGAGCGTTGTCACAGTGATTACAGAGGCGAGGTAACATGAAAGATTTCACGTCTTGTTGAGCCGTCGAACCATCATCAAGGGAGACTTCATACTGTTTTACGGTGGTTCTGAACTGGCCAATTGGTGCTTGGTTTTCAACGCTACAGCCAACAGTGCACGCCTGACAGCCAACGCACTTACGTAAATCAATCGCCATGGCGTAGCGTTTACCTATTTCGCCTTTGCGGTCAGGTTGGTTGTTATTGCGAATGGCTGTGCTTGCGACTGCGGTGTTGATTCCGGCAATGGGAATGAGCGCAGCACCAGCGGAAACCTTGCCGAACTGGCTGAGAAACCGTCTTTTCAATGAGTCCATGTTGGTACCTATAAATGGGTATTCGATCTGTTGGGCTCATTGTCAGATTTTGGGCGTACGCGGGGTATTGTGGATTTCCACATACCCAGATCAAAGTTGATCTAGAACAAATGTGGTTTTCGCTATCTAGCTGTTATGCTTTGTTTTAGAGGCTTATTTAGGGCGCTCAAGCATGAGCTAAGCGCGAAACACGCCGCTGACATAAAATGAATCGAGAATAAATTGAATAAACAGTCCGTTTGGAGAAAGAGATTTCAGTGACAGTCAGAAACCTAATATCAATCGTTGGCCTTTGTTGGTTGAGCTTAACCGCAGGAATCTGTTTAGCCGCTCAATCGGAGCAAGAGATTGCAACGACAAGCACTGTTGAGTCTGAGCAAATCATAGAGGTTGGCGTGTTGGCGACTCGAGGTAAGCTTTCCGCTCAACAGCGTTGGCAGCCGACAGTGGATTGGTTGTCGGAGCGCATTCCCGGAAAATACTTTGTTCTCAAGCCTTTCAACTTGGAAGAGATGGCCGAAGCGGTAAAAGATGTGACTGTTGATTTTGTTATCACCAACCCCGGTCAGGCGGTTCGATTAGGACGCCAGTATGCGCTTTCTTGGATGGCCACCATGACCAGTCATAACTTTGAAGCTCAAGACATTAGTAATACACGCAGCATTGGTTCCGCCTTGGTGGTGAGAAGAATGTCGCCTTATATCTCTCTCGAACAACTCAGCGGTAAGCCGATTGCGGCAGTCTCTGAAAATGCTTTTGGTGGTTACCTCACTATGCGTTACCAAGTGATGCAACAAGGGCTCAACCCCAATCACTTTTTCTCTAATACTCAGTTCTTAGGTTTCCCTATTGATGCCAGTTTGTATCAACTGCGTGAAGGGCACATTGAAGCTGCGGTGGTGCCTGCGTGTTTGGTCGAGAGCATGATCAGCGAAGGTTTGCTGGTGGCGGGTCAATATCGCGTTATCGAGAATCAAGCACCAGAAGGGTTCCAATGTCAGGTGTCTACGCCGTTGTACCCTAACTGGTCGTTTGCCAAAACAGAGAGAGCGTCTTCGGCACTGGCGAAACAAATGAGTCAGGTGTTATTTGCTATGCCAAAAAGCAGTGCGCCCGCCATTGCAGCGAATGCATCGGGCTGGACTTCACCGACAAGCTTGCTGGCGATCGACAAGCTATATCAAAAACTCGACATGCATCCACTGCAACAACCTTGGTGGAAAGAAGCGTTAATCTGGTTCAAGTACAATCAACAGTGGGCATGGGCGTTCTTTATTCTTGTCGTGTCTCTGAATGCTTACCACTTCTGGCTAGAATACAAATTCAGTCGCAGCAAAAAGCAACTAGAAGCGACGCTGTATAAGCTGAAAAGTAAGAGTGAACAACTAGAGCACTCACAACGTATCGCGGTAGTTGGTGAACTGGGAAGTAGCTTGGCACACGAGATTAATCAGCCTTTGGCAGCTATTCGGAATTATAGCGAAGGTGGTTTACTGCGGATTTCGAAGAACAAACCGCTGACTGACATAGAGCCTGTATTTGAGAAGATCCAGTCGCAAGTGGACCGTGCTGATGCGATTATCCAGCGCTTAAGAAACATGATCAAAAAACGCTCATCAGAGAAGTCTCAGACCGATATCGAGCAGCTGCTTACAGATACCATTGAGTTACTGCAATTCCGATTAGAGAAACACAAGATAACCATTGAACGTCATGTCGTGGGTAAACCTATCACGCTACATGTTGACCCTGTCGGATTGCAGCAGGTAGTTGTAAATTTGATCAACAATGCGACTGATGCGTGTAATGCTCAGATGCATCGCGAACAAAGCGCTGCGTCTGATATTGATAACAAAAACAGCGAACCACCAACAATTAAAGTGATTACCGAGTATCAACCGGATAAAATAATGCTGTCGGTTATCGATAACGGCACCGGTTTAGATTTTACCGAGCAACAAGTCACTCAAGCCTTTGTGAGCAGCAAAGAAAATGGCTTGGGGCTTGGGCTCGCGATTTGCCAAGATGTGATTGAAGACCACAGCGGCCAAATGGCCATCAAATCATTAACTCCTCATGGCTGTCACGTCGCAGTGACGTTACCTTTTTCTCTTTCAAATGATTCATAAGGAATCTTGTTATGTCTGAACTTCATCAAACGTTGCCGGTCTATGTGGTTGATGACGATGAGTCGATGCGTGACTCATTGGTGTTCTTATTGGAAGAGCATGATTTTACGGTGTCAGCCTATGAAGATGGCCCGAGCTTTCTGGACTCAGTGGATTTGAGTGCGCCAGGTTGCGTGGTGTTAGACAGCCGAATGCCTGAAATGAGAGGGCAACAAGTTCATGAGTTGATGGTGAAGGCGCAGAGCCCACTGTCGGTGATCTATCTGACGGGTCACGGTGATGTACCAATGGCGGTTGAAGCCTTACAAGCCGGCGCGGTGAACTTCTTTCAAAAGCCAGTTAAAGGCGGTGAGTTAGCTGAGGCGATCAAACAAGGTTTGGACGCTTCTGAAAAGCATTTACACATGAATGTTTATCGCCAAGCGTATGCGTCGTTAACTGAGCGAGAAATCGATATTCTTAAGCAGATTATCGACGGCAAACGTAACCAGAAAATTGCCGATGAATTATGTATCGCGATGAGAACGGTGGAAGTGCATCGAGCGAGTTTAATGAAGAAATTTTCTGCTAAAACGGTTGCTGAACTGGCTTACATATACGGCCAACTGAACTAACTACAGCGACATAAAATTGCTGATAGGTATTCATCAATTTCGTTATCGTTTTTTAAGATTATTTTACTCAAAGGTGGTCTTCATTATCGAACTCTATTGAAGCAAGATCACACCATTTATGGAGTGCATAAGGATAGGTCTTAGTAGACTTTTTATCGCTATGTATTCCTGAGATACTGAATTGAGTTCATTTTAGGGCGGAACGTTTTAATAACGGCGCTTTTCCCTGTAATTAGAAACATACCATTCACTATGGGTTGATCACTTTCCCGATATCGGGGCTAGTATCAGTCGAGTTAGGTTAAAATATTTTATGAGTACAATGGGAATCGCAATTGGTGCGACGGCTCTTTCGTTAATACTTGTCGCCGTGTGGCTGATCTCTTTATCGCTAAGAAAGCAGCGCTTGGAACAAGAACGTAAGGCTCGTGCTGTCGCTTATCGAAAAGCGATTGAAAAAGCGCGCATACAAGAGCAAAAAGAGCGTCACTTCAAAGCCGAAACTGGGCATGTACCGTCGATACTGTATTTGGCAAAAGAAGCTGAACGTAACAATATTAAGGAAGCTCTGTATTGGTACGACAAAGCGGCGCAACTCGATAATATCAATGGCATGTACGGCATTGTGCGCCTAAGCATGAAGCGTAAAGAAGACCTGATTTTAAGAGAAAAAGCCAACTTTTGGCAGCTTGCGATATCCGCATTGGACAATGACGTGTCTGCGAAATTTGAGATGGGCAAAGCGCTTGTCTTTGGTCGTGGAACTGATAAAAACATCCCTAAAGGTTACACCTATATCGAAGAATCTGCGGCTGGTGGTAATACTGAAGCGATGCTGTTCATCGGTGACTGGTGTCTAGATAAAGAAAACCCAGACTACTCGGCCGAAAGCTCTGTCGAGTGGTACCAAAAGGCCGCGGAAAAGAATAGCTTAGACGGCAAGATCAAGCTCGGTATGAGTTACTTGAACGGTGTTGGTGTTGAGCCTAACCATGGTGAGGCTGTTTACTGGTTTGAGACGGCCGCAGAAAAGAACAGTGCAGAAGCCATGTTTAGAGCAGGTGAAGCTTGGATTGACCATGGTGAACACGGTAACGCTATCGCTTATATCTGGCTATTTCTATCGGCTCATTTTGGTTACTCAGAAGCCAAGCATTTGAGGGATAAAGTCGGCGGGGAACTTGGTGTGGATGCTGTCGTGGGCTTACAGGCTCTGACTAAACCGATAATGACTAAGCTGACCCAAGAAGCAATCACTAAGCACTCAATTATTAAGGCGCTCAACAAGCTCTACAAACGCAATGTCCCTGTCCCTAAGAAGGTTAAAGAAGCGTCCGATGAAGAAGGTGAGGAGTTAAATGTCGATGGTAGTCATATAGAGACCAAAGCGTCGAGTGAGCAAGGTGCTAACGTCGATTTCAGCCAGCAGGCGACGCCAAACCATGATAGCGGTGCTGCGAATCAAGGGTCACCCAGCGATCAAGCAACGCATAACAAAGAAGCAAGCCCTAACTCTCTAGACTTCAGTCAGGCAGCTGTGGATCCAAGCTGGAAAAGCAACCACTAAAACGTGTTGGTTAGCTTTGATGAGTTAGACAAAAATGACTGAAGCTGTGAAGCTATAAAGCTATAAATCTATAAATCTATAAATCTATATAGCTTCTAACCGTAATCTAGAAAACCAAGACAACAAAAAAGGGAAGCGAATGCTTCCCTTTTTATTTGTGTGTTATTTGCTTTTAGAGCTTATAGCTAAAGCCTAATACCCAAGAGCTGTTAAGCTTTGTTTTGCTCAGCTTTACATACAGCCGCAGTGAACACGACGTCAGTTGAGCTGTTAAGCGCTGTTTCAGCAGAATCTTGAATCACACCAATGATGAAACCAACCGCTACAACCTGCATCGCTACATCGTTTGAGATACCGAATAGGCCACAAGCTAGAGGAATCAGTAGCAGTGAACCACCGGCAACGCCTGATGCGCCACATGCTGAAATTGCAGCAACAAGGCTTAGTAGAATCGCAGTGAAGATATCAATCTCAATACCCATTGTGTGTACAGCTGCAAGCGTTAACACAGTGATGGTGATTGCAGCACCTGCCATGTTGATGGTTGCGCCTAGAGGGATTGATACAGAGTAAGTATCTTCATCTAGCTCTAGCTTCTTACAAAGGTTCATGTTCACTGGGATGTTTGCAGCGCTTGAACGAGTGAAGAATGCCGTTACACCAGATTCACGAATACATTGCAGTACAAGTGGGTATGGGTTCTGTTTTGTCTTTACAAAGACAAGCAGTGGGTTAACGACAAGAGCAATGATCAGCATTGAGCTTAGTAGAACCGCTAGTAGTTGACCGTAGCTTGCTAGTGCATCGAAGCCCGTTGTTGCGAATGTAGTCGAAACAAGGCCGAAGATACCGAATGGCGCAAGACGAATAATGAAGCGAACAATGTGTGAAACACTGTGGCTAAGGTCTTCAAAAACCGCTTTGGTTGTTGCAGATGCGTGGTGCAGTGCAAGACCAAGACCGATTGCCCAAGCAAGAATACCGATGTAGTTCGCGTTCATTAGTGCGCTAACTGGGTTATCTACAAGCTTGAATAGAAGCGTATGAAGAACTTCTGCAATACCTTGAGGAGGGTTAGCACCTTCAGCGCCAGCAACCAGTGTCAAAGTGGTTGGGAACATGAAGCTCAGTACTACAGCAGTCAGTGCTGCAGAGAACGTACCAATCAGGTAAAGCACAATGATTGGACGCATATGAGTATGCTGACCTTTCTTTTGGTTTGCGATAGAAGCTGCAACAAGAATGAATACTAAAATTGGGGCAACAGCTTTCAGAGCACCAACAAACAGACTACCTAATAGGCCTGCATCTTGAGCTGCTGAAGGAGAAACCATGGCGAGAACGACACCGAAAACAATACCAGCAAGGATCTGTAGAACGAGATTTCCACGAGCGATGCGGGCGAGCATGTTGTTATTTTGCATAAAATACCTGCAATTGTTAATTTATTATAGTGATGTGTTTTTTTATAAAGTTGTACCAAATCCAACTATACACTAGTGGAATGGGCGGTCATATTAGCGGGATCTAAGAGGGTGTCTAGGAATAGTTTACTTTTAGGGTGATTGTTTGCGCTACGTGGTGTTTTTAGAGCTAAATGTTAAATTTTTGTACTCTTGTTGAGATATAAATCTGCATGATAATACTCATTCGGGTCAATGTTCTGGTTCTGGTGCCGTCAGAGTCGATTAGCAAGATCATTGTGTGCATAAATGATCCCATTGGGTTCCTGTTGATACAAAAAAGCCCCAGCCCAATGCATTAAAGAGATCATGAATTAATGAGCTAATACGCGATAGGGAGATAGGGCTTATTTACGTGTTGTAAACCTAATTCAATAATCGGCTATTTAGGCGATTTTTTGATATTACGGCTCTCTGACTGCACGGTTTTGTACATTTTAGAAAGCTGTTTACTGCTCGCTCTCTGCTCTGCCAATGAGGCTCCATTTCTTGCTTGCTCTCTGAGTAGCTTCTCATAGTTAGAGAATCGTCTTTCAGAAAGCTCACCGCTTTCAATGGCCTTGCGTATTGTGCATCCTGGTTCTGACTCATGGCTGCAATCAGAAAAACGACAATGCATCGCTAACTCTTCCACATCAGAAAAGGTTTCACTTACTCCTTCAGCACAATCGGCGAGTTGTAACTCTCGCATCCCAGGAGTATCGAGCAGTAAACCACCCGATGTTAGCAAGTGGAGCGATCGTGACGTGGTTGTATGACGGCCTTTGCTGTCGTCTTCACGAATACCGCCCGTTTCTTGTTGAGTTTCGCCAAGTAGCGAGTTCACGAGTGTCGATTTACCGACACCAGACGAACCCATCAAAGCGACGGTTTTGCCTGTTTTACACCAAGGTGACAATACTTGAGTAGAGTCTTGGTCTAGGCTATTAACGGCTTCGATCATCAGCATAGAATCTAAGCTTTGCACTTGCTGTACTTTGTCTTGGTAGTCGTCACACAAGTCTTTCTTGGTAAGTACGATAACCGCTTCAACCTGTGCTTCATTGGCGAGTGCTAGATAGCGTTCGATGCGGCTCAGATTAAAGTCATTATTTAGCGAGACCACGATAAACACGGTGTCGATATTGGCTGAAATATATTGTTCAGCTACGCGACTGCCTGCTGCTTTACGGCTGAAGAGCGACTGACGCTCAAGTAAGCGGTCGAATTGTAAATCAGCGTTTAATATCACCCAGTCGCCAACCGTCATTGCGGGTTGGTTTTGATGAACGGGTAGAACGATTTCGCCTTGTTCTGACGCAAGCGTATAGCCGCTGCGATGGTGCGCGGTAATGCGAGCAATGACGGAATGATCATAGTCTTCGAGTGTCAGTTGTTGTTGAAATACAGGTTGCCATCCAAGCTGTTGAAGTGACATTGGATGAGAAAATGTGTTTTGTGAATTCATGTCTATTTACCCAGACGTGCGAGCTTTCTTTTCTTATGAGAGCATTAACGTCTTGTAAGACCCCAGATTGTTGATGAGATCGAAAAGCGTTAGTCAGATTAAAAAGCGTCGAGACGTCAAAAATGTTTTGAGCTTGGGTCGAATTCAAATAGATAGGACCCCGGATTGAGTCATGCGCTATTGGGCATGCAGGTATTGATCACTTACGATCAATAGTAAACCGGGTAAAAGTGTGCTGTCGTCACGGGTGACGATAAGTTGGTCGATCGGTATTTAAGTTTGATTAACCAAACAAATTAACGCGCTACTTTTACTGCCAGTTTTAGTGTTTTCATTACAATCATCTTCTATTCTCCTTGGGTTATTTATGTGTTCAGGCTTTGAATAAAAAGCGAACTCAGTTTAACAAAAAGCCACGATGGCGAGAAGTCATCGTGGCTTAAATTATTTTATCAATTGTGAATACGATTAATGATGATCGTGATTCATCTTTTTCATGCCGCTCATTACTTTCTTAACCGGCGCATCGAAGGTCTGTGTTTCACCATTGGCGAAAGTCAGTGTCATCTCGATTTGCTCACCTTCTTTTAGGCTGCTTGCTAGGTCGAACAACATGATGTGTAGGCTACCAGGTTTAAGTACCGCTTCACCGTTTGCAGGGATGGTGATCTCTTGAACTTGGCGCATTTTCATAACATCGCCATCCATGATTACATCATGAAGTTCTACTTTACCTGCTGCAGGTGTTGTTGCAGAAACAATAGCGCGATCTTTATCGCTGTGGTTCATCAGAGTCGTGAACACCGCGCTGTTCACTGCTGAAGGCGGGGTTGCACGAGCGTACGCGTCATGAACCATAATATCGCTACTAGCCTGAGCAAAAGGGGTGAGCAATAAGCCTGCTAGAGCAAGTGCTTTTAACTTCATGTTGTTGTCCTTAATTTTTATGTTTTTGGTCTGGGACCTGACTTTTTTTGAACTTTATTGAGTAAGTTCTTTGTTTTTACGTTTTACTGCGTCAGCTTGTTGATAGCCTCAACAATTGGCGCTGGCGTCAACGTGTGCGGTACTTTGGTAATCAAGGTACCGTCGGGCTTTAAAAAATAAAAATATGAGCTGTGGTCTAGGGTGTATTCCAACTCTGAACCTTCAAGCTTGGTCTTTCTGAAAATAACGCCGTAGTTATGAGCCAGAGTCGTGGTGACATCCAATGGACCACTTAGTCCTTCCATCATCGGGTGGAAGTATTGCGCGTATTCATACGAGGCTTCAGCGGCATCACGTTCAGGATCGAGAGAAACAAACATTGGGCGAATCTTGGCTTTTGCTTCATCAGAGACTTGGTTAAGTGCTCCGGCCAACATAGCCAAAGAAGTGGGGCATACATCCGGGCAACGTGTGAAACCGAAGTAAACGATACGAATTCTGTCATCGGTTTGGTCAAAGATTTCCGTTGGTTGGTTGTCTTTGCCGAAAAGAGTCGTTGCGGAGAACTCTTGTTTTGCAGCGTGTTGTTCTTGAACTTCGTTTTGCCCATCAAGATAGCTTTTGACACCAAAGCCAAGTACAAAAGCGACAACCAATGCTAACGACCAATTTCTACTCATCTTGCCATCCTTATTGCAGGGTTTACAGTATCGACACCATCAGTGAGTTCACCGACCCATGTCATTTTATCTAAAGTACATACAGGTAAAATCACTTCACCTTCATAGGTATTATTGCCAATGCTCTTCAATTGAAAACGCGCTGATCCCATTTCCATTTCTAAACCGGTGAGCGATAACATCAGTGTCTCAGATGCAGCACCTTCCCAAACGACCTTTATCTTTGTGGGTAGAAGAGGTTGCGCGGTTTCGCGATCAAGCGACATTGAAATGGATTCCTGCTCACACGATATGGTTGAAAGCATGCAGTAGTCATCCAAGTTGACTTCGGCAGTTGAATGCTCAATGACCGACTTAAATTTTTGAAATACTTGCGGCCCATAAAAACCTGCCACGAGAGCAATGCCAAGAGCCACCACCTTTAATGCTGGGTGCATGTCGTGTTCTCATCTAATTTTATAAGAGCGGCGATGTTATCATACCCCTCAATACGTGCTTGTATCAAAAAGCAATTTTGTGCGTATGGTAGAACTAAAAAAGCGAAGCCATTGGCTTCGCTTTTGTCTGTTCAATCGAGAAGTGAGCTTAGTATTTCTAAGCATTATCCGTTCTAAACGCTTTCCAGAAGTTGGCTGAATGATTAGTCAGCGTTGCGCTCTGCAAATTTCTCTAGTCCTAGAACCAAGGCAATAGCAGCCAACATCATCACAATCGCCATTACTAACTGAGAAGGCTGAGAGGTTACGGCTTCAAAATCAAACGGTGATAGGTTTTCTTGAAGTAGAGGAACTTGCTCACCTTTTGAGTTTGTGCGCCAGCTGATGGTTTCTTTCCACGGCCAAATCTTAGGCAGCGTACCGATCATCAAACCAGTTAAGAACACTAGTGTGAAATCGCGGAATGAGCGCAGTAACCAAGAAAGTACGTGCGAGAAAGTCAGTAGGCCAATCACACAGCCACTAAGGAATAGCGCAAGCACATCGATTTGGAACTCTTTAACCGCACCAAGAACCGGACCATACATACCAATCAATAGCAGAATGAAGCTACCCGAGATACCCGGCAAAATCATCGCACAGATCGCAATCGCACCCGCAATGAGAACATTGATGCTGGTTGGTTCCATTTGCAGCGGCTTAAGCACGGTAATGCTATAGGCGAAAGCAACGCCAAGCAGCAAAAACACGAATCGAATCATATCGCGCTTCTCTACTTGCTTAAGAATATGGAAAACCGATACTAAAATCAGGCCAAAGAAGAAAGACCACAGTGGAACGGGGTGGGTGACTAATAACCAAGAAATCAGTTTTGCAAATGTCGCAATGCTTGTGAATACGCCTGCGAACAGTGAAATCAGGAAGAAACCATTGATGTGGTTAAACGCGGCTTTGAAGCCTTCGCGTTTCCATAAGCCAAGTACGCTAGGGTTAATCCTGCGAATGCTTTCTAGCAGCGTATCGTAGATACCAGTGATGAATGCGATGGTTCCGCCCGACACGCCAGGAACAACGTCTGCTGCGCCCATTGCCATGCCTTTGAAAAAAGTACTTAAGTAGTTCATTGCTTCATAGAGTTGAGGGTGATTTTGTGCAGTATACAAACTTTAGTGTAAAAAAAGTATGAATATGCCATTGGGGAGGGGCTTTTATTGCTCTCTTAATTGTAAGGCAATGAGTTGAAGTGAACATTTGCCTTACATTTAAAATACAACCACTTAGTAATTTTTCATTAAGAACAGAGATGAAACTGATCTCTTATCAATATTGCATCTTGGTTGCATTATGCAAATGCACTTTGCAATTCGCATGACAAATTCATGGTTTTTATGCGATGCAGGGCTTATAAAACGCCGAATTAAAGTTGGCACGCTAACTGCATTATATACATTGACCCTTCTTAAGCCGAGGGTCACCTAGCCAACTGACGTTGTTAGTGAACTTATGATTTGTTCACAAATATATAGAGCCAATCGCGATTATTGCGGTTGGCTATTTTTTTGCCTGTCGTTTGGTGATTGTCTTTTTTCTTTTCCAGTTCCTACATTTTTAAGCTCTAAACTTCAGATGAAAAAAAAGCCAGCCACCATTGGTGACTAGCTTAAGCTTTTCTCGAATCAATCTCGAATCAATCTCGAATCCGTTTTAGTAACCCATCAACTGCAGCAAGTTCTCTGCCGTGCTGATTGCTTCTTTGCGGTTAGCAATGTTCAGCTTTTGATAAAGGTTACGGATGTGAGTTTTGATCGTGGTCCCCGCTACATCGAGCTCTTGAGCTATCTGCTCGTTACTGAACCCTGAATAGATAAGACCAAGTACCTGCCATTCACGCTGGGTGAGTGGGCTAGTGCGCACAAGCTCAGGAATATTCGGGTGATTAACCAAGTTCTCAACAAAGTCTTCATCGAAGTGAACCGAGCGGCTGCGTTGGGTGGTTGAGATATCTTTCATGATCTGTTGAGCGCGATGGCGTTCTAAGTCACCTAAGCCTGGCTTGTTGCTCAATTTATCCAAGATATGCCCGATAGTTCCACCGTCGACCAAGAAGTTACCAACCATACCGGTTTGGTTGGTCATATGAAGCGCTTCTTCAAGTAGCACGCGTGCGCTGTCTTCATCGTTAATTTGTGTACGCAACACCGCTTCAACGATCAAGTTTCGGTTGGTGTCTGTAATCAGATGTGAACGCTGCGCTTCACTCTTAAGGAAAGTCAGCGCTTCTTCCGCATCTTCATACTGCTCAAGGATGATGTGAGAACGTACGATGTTTCTCCATTGAAGCTGACAGAAGTGGTTACTCGCCGATTCAGGTCGAACCGCCACGCTTAGCCAATCACGGATTGCCTCTTTATTGCCTTTTACTTGCCAGAACAGAATCAAAGAAAGAGAAGTATTTGCGGTCCAATCTACGTGGTAAGTTGATTGACGTAGCAGGTGTTGAATTTGGTCGATAAACTTCGACGCTTTATCAATCTCGCCGCGGCTCAATGAAATACGAGCCAGCATTGAGTAACTGTGCAGGTGTTTACTTGGTGAGTGGTGACCAAGGATATCTAAGCCCTTATAGCAACACTCTTCCGCTTCATCTAGTCGGTTCCAGCACCAGAAGATCTGAGCTCTAACACGCAGCAAAAATTCATGCAGAGGAACGTATTGAAGCTGATGCTCTTCGATCAATTTGAATGCGCTGTCTTGTAGCTCAAATGCCGCTTGAACATAACCTTGAGCAATCAAGATTTCGCTTTGCTGCAGAATCGCCCACAGAGCCTGATGATAAACCTGATACTGACGTGCCAGTTTTTCTGTTTGCTGCATCATAGGTAGCGCACGGCTTAGGTTACCCATTACGTGATTCACTTCGCCCACAACCGAGGTTGCGACAATGCGGCTGCGATAAACGGTGGTGTTCAACTGACTTAACGAAAGCTCGGCGAGTTCCAGTGCCTTTTCTGGTTCATTGCTGTTGATGGCAACCTGGGCGCGCAAGGCGTTGTATTGGCCTTGCTGCTGAGTATCGAGTTCAATGTTTCGAGCTTGATATTGAGTCTCAGCCTCTTCCAACAAAGTACCCACTTGATCATAACGGTGCTGACTTTGTGCCAGCCAAGCGCGCAGCATTGATAGCTTCGGCTCACTGTATAGTTGATCCGTAGTCAGTTGCTTGATCGCCATCTCTAGAGATGAAAGTTCGCCTTGGTTGAACATCGGCCAACCGTGTTCCGTCAAAATTTGAATGATCAGCTCTGGATCTTCAGCACGTTGTGCATGTCGCAGTGCTTGATGAGGCGTTTTCTGTTTGATCCACGCTTTCGCGGCACTTCGGTGCAACTCGGCTTCTTGCTGTGGAATTCGAGCTTGGCGCTCGTGGGCAAGAAATTCGCCGAATAGATTGTGGAATCGGTACCAGTTTTTCTCGCCTTCAAGAGGGTAGATGAACAAGCCAAATCGGTTGAGTGATTCGATCATACCCAGTGCGTCTTCACGCTGTGTAAGCGCGCAGACTAATTCGTCATTGAAATGATCAAGTACTGAACACTGCATCAAGAACTGTCGGGTTTCTTTATCCAGTAGATCGAATACTTCTTCAACCAAGTAATCCCAAAGGTGGGCATGGTTAAAGTGAGAGAAAGACTCTGCCGATTGCGCAAGCGTGCGTTTTTGATGTTGAGCTTGAAGGGCAATAAGCTGTAACGCCGAAGGCCATCCCTCAACATAAGTACAGATACTGCCAGCGGTGGTGTCATCTACGCCATCGGCGACACGTTGATTGAAGAAGCGCGTCGTCTCTTCAGTATCAAAAGCCAGTGAATCGTTGCCAATTTCAATCATCAAATCACGAACGCGAAGGTTTGCTGTGCCAAGTGGTGGTGTCCCACGGCTAGTCACAACAAGCGTCAGGTTGTCAGGCATGTGCTTGAGGAAAAAGCGCATCGCCTCGTGAATGTCATCGTTATTAACTAAGTGGTAGTCATCCAGCACAAGGAAACATTCTTGGTGGAATTCAGACATCTCAGCAAACACTTCACTTAACAAAGAATGCAACGATGAAAACTGTCGTTTTTCTGCCAGCTTTTGGGCATTAGGGCAGGCATTTTGAGTCGCTTTATTGAGTGATTGCATTAGGTAGTTGATAAAGCGAAAGGCATCGTTGTCACTGTCATCAATGCTGTACCAACCCACATTGGGTTTATCTACCAGCCATTGTGCTGCCATTGTGGTTTTGCCGTACCCCGCTGGAGAGCGGAATAATACAAGCTTATAGCAATCTGCGTGTTGGAGCAGATCGAGAACCCTAGGTCGTAGGATTGCATTATGTAAGCGGCCGGGACGAGTCAGTTTCGAAGGGATCCACATGTCGAAGTTTTTCACCTATTCCGTGGCTTATGTTCTGGATTACCTCAATCTATCGTTGAGTGTAATCGAATGACATCAGCCTAATTACTTAAGTCTTCAATCATATTACGTGAAGCAAAACGGCACCGACTATGATCCTCCTCAGAAACCTTGCACTCCTGCATGTTTTTAGGCTTCTACGCCCTTTATTTGAGACTTTGCTCACATAGCGGGTTGGTTTGTGAATGTGACTTCCTTCATTCCAACACGTGAATCTATGCAAAATATGAGAGGACGAAATTATTTTCGTGATCTGAATATCAAATTTGATAATGACTTTAATCCGGTTAAATAAAAGTCACATCAATTGAAGGTAAGTTATCGAACGGGAGCTTGTGATCTTAGTCACTCCAAGTTTTTGTTCGAAGTCAGAACATGAGAGTCAGATCACTAACCCTATGTCGGTACGCCCCCTACGCCCTCCCATCTACTCCTAGTTTGTCGCGTTAGCGGGAGGATGTTTAGTTAATGGTGACCATGCACGATATGTCACAGATGAATTAGAACTATTAAAAGCGAGATTTCTGAAATGAAACCAACTCAGCAAAAAACTTTCGATAAAGTGTCGTTCCAAGAAAGCGTTAAGAAGCATTTATCTGCAACCTACGCAACAACGATTGAAAACGCAGATAGCCGCGCATGGTACCTAGCAATGGGGCGTGCGCTAGCAGAACTCACAACATTTGATCTGTTAGAAACTGAAAATGATGAAAAAATTAAGAACGCGAAGAGCGTTAACTACCTTTCATTAGAATTTTTGATTGGTCGTTTAACCGGTAATAACCTGATCAGCATGGGTCTGTATGAACAGATCACTCATGCAATGGAAGAGCTAGGTCAAAACCTAACTGATCTTCTAGAAGAAGAACGCGACCCATCACTAGGTAATGGTGGTCTTGGTCGTCTAGCCGCTTGTTTCATGGATTCTTGTGCCGCTCAAGAATATCCAACAGTGGGCTACGGTCTTCACTATGAATACGGTCTATTCAAACAGTCTTTCCAAGACGGTCGTCAACAAGAAGCACCTGACGCATGGCGTGGTGTTGAGGGTTACCCATGGGAAGTGGCTCGTCCAGAATTAGCACAACACATTGGTTTTTATGGTCATGTAGAAGTTGAATACATCGACGGTAAAGAAGTTCGTACTTGGGTTCCAGGTATGGAAGTAAAAGCAATGCCTTGGGATCTACCTATCGTAGGTTACGAGTCAAACACGGTTTACCCGCTGCGTCTTTGGGAATGTCAGGCAATTGCACCATTCTCACTAGCGAGCTTCAACAACGGTGACTACTTCGAAGCGCAACACTCGCTAATCGATGCAGGTAACATCACTAAAGTACTTTACCCGAACGACAACCACGAGAAAGGTAAGACACTGCGTCTAATGCAGCAGTACTTCCACTCAGCAGCGTCTGTTCGCGATATTCTACGTCGTCACGAAGCAGCAGGTTTCTCTCTAGAAGATCTGCCTAAGCAAGAAACGATTCAACTGAACGATACGCACCCAACTATCGCTATCCCTGAATTGATGCGCATCCTGATCGATGAAAAAGGTTTAACTTGGGACCAAGCTTGGGAAATCAGTGCTCATACGTTCGCATACACGAACCACACACTACTTCCAGAAGCATTAGAGACTTGGTCTGAATCTTTGATCAAACGTCTTCTTCCACGTCACATGGAAATCATTTTTGAAATCAACCACCGCTTCATGCAAGAAGTTCGCAAGATGTGGCCTGGTGACGGTGAGAAGCAAGCGAAGCTTTCTATCATCCAAGAAGGTTTCCACCGCATGGTTCGCATGGCAAACCTATGTGTGATTGGCTCTTACAAAGTAAACGGTGTAGCTGCGCTTCACTCTCAACTGGTTAAGAAAGACTTGTTCCCAGAGTTCAACGAAATCTTCCCTGGCAAACTGACTAACGTAACGAACGGCATCACGCCACGTCGTTGGTTGAAGTTCTGTAACCCAGGCCTATCTACGCTAATTACTGGCAAGATCGGCACTGAGTGGCCAGCAAAACTAGAGCAGCTTGAAGGCATCGCTAAGTTTGCAACAGACGCGAAATTCCAAAAAGAATTCATGGCTGTTAAGAAAGAAAACAAACAGCGCCTTGCTGATTGGGTTCAAGAGAACATGGGTATCGAGCTAGATACGAACGCTATCTTCGACGTGCAAATCAAGCGTCTACACGAATACAAGCGTCAGCACCTAGATTTGCTACACATTCTATCTCTGTACCACCGTATTCTTAACGAACCTGGTTTCGAGTGTGAGCCACGCGTATGTTTCTTCGCAGCGAAAGCAGCACCGGGTTACCACCTAGCGAAAGAGATCATCTTCGCGGTTAACAAGATTGCAGAGAAGATCAACAACGACCCTCGCATTGGCAACAAACTGAAAGTGGTATTCATCCCTGATTACCGTGTAAGCATGGCTGAAATCATTATTCCTGCGGCAGACGTTTCTCAGCAAATCTCACTGGCTGGTAAAGAAGCATCGGGTACGGGCAACATGAAGATGGCGCTAAACGGCGCGCTAACTATCGGTACGATGGATGGTGCAAACGTTGAAATTCGTGAAGAAGTTGGCGATGAAAACATCTACATCTTTGGCCTAGACGTTGATGGTGTAGTGGCATTGCAAGCTCAGGGTTACAACCCATACGATTACTACAACGCAGACCCACTGCTGAAAGCATCTCTAGACCTACTGACTGGCGATGAGTTCTCTCCAGGTCAACCAGGCCTTCTACGTGCAACGTTTGATAGCCTACTAGACGGTGGCGACCCGTACCTATGTCTTGCTGATTTCGCATCTTATGTGAAAGCACATGAAGACATGGGCAAGCAGTACAAAGACCAAGCAGGTTGGGCTAAGAAAGCAATTCTTAACACAGCATTGGTTGGTAAGTTCACATCAGACCGCTCAATCCGCGACTACGTGAACAACATCTGGAAACTTGAAGCGGTTAACCGTTAATACTTCCAAAGTAGCCAAGGCAGTTTCTGCCTTGGCTCAATTAGCTTGTGAGCAAACGAAAGGCTTAAAGGTTTGTCGTTTATAAACAAGCTGCTTACAAACCGATTGTCACAAGCTAATTGATTAGTAAAAAATTAAATTAACAACCCTACAAAATAGAAAGCGTCAGAACGTTTTCGGAGAGAGCGATGAAAGAACAGACCGTATTAAAACAAGTCGCAGAAATGGCAAACATTGCCGACAGTTACGTTAGTGCGTGGGGCGATGAAGCACAAGTATCAGAAGAGACGATTACGTCTCTATTGGCTTCATTGGGCTACGATACAAGCAGCGATGATGCACTGCTTAAATCTGCAGAAAGAAAACACAAAAAAGATGTACTAGACCCAGTTCTTGTCTTGCGTGACGGTGAGCCAGTAGAAGTGGCGCTTAATCTAGGTGTAAGTGCTCGTGAAAGTGAGTTCAGCTGGCGCTTAGAAACCGAGCAAGGAGAGGTACTTGAAGGCTATCTTCAATCTCAAGTCGTTCGTGACGAGCGTGCCGAGGGTGGCCCTTTAGTGTTTGCATTGCCAAGTGATTTGGCATGGGGTTATCACAAGCTGATTGTGAGTCGTAAGCGCCGTAAGAAGCCTTACGAGATGACATTGATCATTACGCCAAAAGCGTGTTTCAAGCAGTCACCAATCGAGCAAGGCAAAAAGCTTTGGGGACCAAGTGTTCAACTGTACACACTAAGAACTCAGCACAACTGGGGTATTGGTGATTTTGGTGACCTTAAACAGCTTGTTGCTGATATCGCTTCTCGTGGTGGTGATTTTGTTGGCCTAAACCCAATTCACTCATTGTTCCCAGCGAACCCAGAAGGCGCGAGCCCATACAGCCCGTCGTCACGTCGTTGGTTGAACATCTTATACATTGATGTGAGCTCAGTACCTGAATTCGCATTAAGTGCTGAAGCACAACAAACGGTAGGCAGCGCTGAATTCCAACAGCGTCTACAAAAAGCTCGTGAAGCGCACTGGGTAAACTACACCGAAGTGTCTGAGCTTAAGATGAACATCTTGCCTATGTTATTCGCAGAATTTAAGACTCGTCATCTAGACAAGAACAGCGATCGTGCACAAGCGTTCTTAGCGTTTGTAGAAGAGGGCGGTGAAAGCCTGATGCATCAAGCGGCGTTTGATGCTCTGCACGGTGAGTTACATGCTGAAGATTCAGGTATGTGGGGCTGGCCTGTATTCCCTGAGAAATACCGCACATTCGAAAGCCCAGCGACACAGAAATACATTAAAGAGAACCTAGAGAATGTTCATCTTTACATGTACCTGCAGTGGTTAGCGGATTGCCAAATCAACGATGCACAGTCTCTTGCTGAAGAGAAAGGCATGGCCGTTGGTTTGTACCGTGACCTAGCTGTTGGTGTTGCGGATTCAGGCAGCGAAACTTGGGCCGATGAAGGCAATCTAGTGATGGATGCGAGCATCGGTGCTCCACCGGATGTGCTTGGTCCTCTAGGTCAAAACTGGGGTTTACCACCGCTTAATCCTGAAGTGCTTCAAGAAACGAGCTACGACGCATACATCAAGCTACTCCGTGCCAATATGAAGCACTGTGGTGCACTTCGTATTGACCACGTATTAGGCCTACTGCGTTTGTGGTGGATTCCAAAAGGTGAAAACGCAACCAAGGGTGCGTACATCTATTACCCAGTACAAGACATGCTGTCAATTCTGGCGCTTGAATCTCACCGTTACCAATGTAGCGTTATCGGTGAAGACTTAGGTACGGTGCCGGATGAAATCGTCGATATCCTAGCGGACGCGGGCGTGCATTCTTACAAAGTATTCTTCTTCGAAACATCAGAAGATGACGGTGGCTTTATCTCACCGAAACATTATGCACCACAATCGATGGCGGCACTTTGTACTCATGATATGCCAACGCTTCGCGGCTTCTGGCATTGTGATGACTTGAAAATGGGTCAAGAGATTGGTTTATACCCAGATGCAGAACAGCTAGAAACCTTGTTCGACGACCGTCTGGAGTGCAAACAAGGTATCTTAGATTCTGTGGCATGGCATGGCTTCTTACCTGAAGGTGTTGGTCGTGATGCAAGCCAAGTACCGATGGACTCTTATCTTGCTGAAGCACTTCAACTGCACGTTGCGGCTGGTGGTTCGACACTGCTTAGTGTTCAACTGGAAGATTGGTTAGAGATGGACAAGCCAGTAAACATCCCTGGCACTGTTGATGAATACCCTAACTGGCGTCGTAAACTATCAATGAACTTGGACGAAATATTTGCTCACGAAGGGGTAAATCGTATCGCTTCTAAGCTGACTGACGTTCGAGAAAAAGCAGCTAAGTAATGATGTTGAGTGGCTTGAAAATAGGTGGTTTTTTGCTTACGCCGTACGAAACTACAACCTCGGTCACTCAATAATGAATGCTCATCTGGTAGAATAAACCGTCGTTATATTGCCCGCACTAATAGCGGGCATTTTTGTATTATATTTTTTGGATGTTTGGTTAGGGAGAAGCGTTTTGGAACTAAGTTCGATTTCAAAGCAAAAACAAATATATACCCAACTATCACAGGCTTGTTTCACTGACCCATTTGCGTTTTTAGGGCCATACCTACCTTCTGAGCAAGGTGCATTACGTGTGTGGATTCCTGGGGCAAATAAAGTCGAGTTGATTATTGGAAAGGAACCTCGTATCGAGTTAGCGCGAGAGGGTGAAAGTGGCTTCATTCTTAAGCAAGAGAGAGATTTACGTTTTACTCACTACAAGCTCGCGGTTGATTGGGCTGGAGTCGAGCAGATCATCGATGATCCATACCAGTACCACGATCTGTACGCGAGTTATGAAGATCTCCATACACCTAAAGATATGTATCACCACATGGGGGCTCAGTTTATTACGCTAGAGCGTGATGGACAGACGATTTCAGGTACGCGTTTCTTGGTGTATGCACCGCATGCAACAGCGGCAAGCTTAGTGGGTAACTTCAACGCTTGGGATGGTCGTCGTCATCCAATGCAACGTTTAGATTATGGCATGTGGGGCCTATTCATTCCTGAACTGGAAGAAGGCGCTCAATACAAGTTTGAATTAAAAGGACCTGATGGTGAAGGCTTACCACACAAAGCTGACCCATGGGGTTTTTACTCTGAGCAATACCCTTCATTTTCTTCTGTGACTTACGATCACGCTCGTTACGAGTGGCAAGATACTCAGTGGCAGAATCGCCCAGTAACGCAAAAGCGTAAAGAAGCACTTTCGTTCTATGAACTGCACGCTGGTTCTTGGAAGCGTAACGCTGAAGGGGAATTCTTAAACTACCGTGAACTTGCTGCTGAATTGATCCCATATTTAACGGACTTGGGTTACACGCATGTAGAGTTGATGCCGGTTTCAGAGCATCCGTTTTACGGTTCTTGGGGCTATCAGCCAATAGGCTTGTTCGCACCAACGAGTCGTTTTGGGTCTCCTGATGACTTCAAATTCTTCGTCGATCAATGTCACCAAGCTGGTTTAGGTGTTGTTCTGGATTGGGTTCCAGCGCACTTCCCTAGTGATGATCACGGCTTAGCCAATTTTGATGGAACACCTTTGTTCCATGATCCAGATCCACGTCGTGGTTGGCACCAAGATTGGAACTCGTACATTTACGATTTAGGTAAAGAGCATGTGCGTCGTTTCTTGGTTGCAAACGCACTGTACTGGTTTGAACAATTCCATATCGACGGCATTCGTGTTGATGCGGTTGCTTCGATGTTGTACCTCGATTATTCGCGTAGCCATGATCAATGGATTCCGAACGCAGACGGCGGCAACGAAAACTACGATGCTATCGCAACCCTTAAGTGGATGAACGAAGAAGTGTACAAGCACTTCCCGAATGCGATGACGATTGCTGAAGAATCGACGGCTTTCCCTGGTGTTTCAGCCCCAACCTTTATGGGTGGTTTAGGCTTCGGATTTAAGTGGAACATGGGTTGGATGCACGATAGTTTGTCTTACATCCAAGAAGATCCAATCAATCGTAAATATCACCACGATACAATTACCTTCCCATTGGTTTATGCACACAGTGAGAACTATGTATTGTCTCTATCTCACGATGAGGTGGTTTATGGCAAAGGATCTATCCACGAAAAAATGCCTGGTGATGAGTGGCAGCAAACGGCAAATCTACGTGCTTACATGGGTTACATGTACGCGCAGCCGGGTAAGAAGCTGAACTTCATGGGTGCTGAATTTGGTCAGACGGCGGAATGGAACCACGATGATCAACTGCAATGGTTCTTGCTAGATTATGAACGTCATCAAGGTGTTCAGCGCTTAACGAAAGATTTGAACAATCTTTACCGTTCTGAAGCTGCAATGCATGATCTTGATTTCGACCCGAAAGGTTTTGAATGGCGTCTACAGGATTCAGCTGAAGCGAGTATCTTAGCTCATGAGCGTATCAGTGAATCAGGCGAGCGTGTATTGGTGGTTTCTAACTTTACCCCCGTTCCTCATGAGCACTTCCGCTTAGGTGTTCCAGCACAAGGTCAGTACTCTTTGTTATTGAATACAGACTCTGCGGATTATGCAGGCAGTGGCTTTGAAGTGAAGCCGGTTGCTGAGGTTGAATCAGTAGAAAGCGAAGGTTTAGACACATCGATTGAGCTGCGTTTACCACCGTTATCGACCGTTTTTTACAAGCTAAATTAGGTCTATAAGTTGAAGTAAGCGATAACTAAAAAGAAAATGGGAGCCGAAAGGCTCCCATTTTTGTATTTATAACGTTTGGTCTAATGCTGCTTGAAGTTCGTGAGATAGAACATTGAACGTCCTACGACAGTCTCAAGGATTCGAACGGAATCAAGCCCAAAGCTATTAAACATTATCTCGCGGAATTGACCATCTGAACTGATGTTAAACTGTTCAGGGCTCTTGACCTGGGAGGCATGGAAAAACATCAATTTGATCACGAATCGAAATTGATCATTATCTAGAGCGTTTTGCCAAGATTGAATGAATACTTCTTCCGATGAGAACTCTAGATTCTCTATAACAATTGATAGCATGTGTTGGTGTAACGCTGATCGGATAGCGCGGGTCGATGGATAATAGCCCTGAAGCGTCGTCAAACTAATGCCAATTTCTTGAGCAATCCTTGCATAAGTTAGTGCTTCATGTCCTTCAGCCAGAAAAAGGTTTAGTACGATCTCATCGTAGTGCTTTTGATTTTCTAGTTTCTGTACTTGAGTAATTCGAGCCATTACAAATCTCTATTGAGTGTAACATTCTGTAAACGTGTATATTAAGAGTTTCTAAATTAGATTTCAAACCAAAGACGTAAGTAAACGGTCAGTTTATCGTCAAAAATAGTCAGTATTGAGTTATTGGTTCAATTGTTAATCAGATCTTGGCACACATAAAAACACCGCCCTATTGAGCGGTGTGTAGTTTTAAGTCGTTGTTTGTATGTGGTAAATGAAAACTTAGAATGGATACCAAAACAATTCAGGTTCAAGAATGCGTTTCGCTATGGCCAACACCACAATAAAAGCAATGACACTCAAACAAACAAAGTCGATACGTTTCAAAGGCGCATAGCTATACCAAGTGCGTGCCTTGTGTCGGCCAAAGCCTCGTAACGTCATTGCGTTAGAGATCTCGTCTGCGCGGTCTAAGCTAGAGAAAATGAGCGGTCCTAGAACCTTAGCCACGTTTTTGATTCGAGTTATTAGGGGCGCTTTCTTCGAGAGTTCTACACCACGAGCTTGCTGAGCATGCATGATATTGATGAAGTCCTTCTTAACTTCTGGCAAGTAACGCAGCGTTAAGCTTACCGCATAGGCGATCTTGTACGGAACGCCGATACGGTTGAGGCTCGCGGCAAACTCAGTCGGGTGCGTAGTGAATACGAATATTAACGCTATCGGGAACATACTCATGTACTTGAGCGTAACCGTGACTAAGTAAAACAGAGTCTCTTGGCTCAACGAGTAGTTACCCGGTAATGTCAGTAATACAGTTTCGCTACCGATGAGCTCAGTGCCTTGCTGCGGAGCAAGCAGGAACATGAATAAAGCATTTAGACTTAAGACACTCGCCGTACCTAATAACAAAGGCTTATACACGCGTATAGGCACATTGGTGAGCTTTAATAGGTATAAACCAGTCATAATAAGCAGCGTAATCAATCTCAGGTCAAACGTAGTCAATACCACGGTTACCCAAGCTAAGAAGAGCGCAAATTTGGTGATGCCATTGAGAGCATGAAGCGGTGATTTGGTATCAATGTAGTTGATGCCGAATTTTACTTTTGATGCGTTCATAGAGAACTTCTCTCGTAGTCGATGAAGTACTGCATAAACGCATTGGTATCGTCGATTTTCATCATAGTCGCGAGTTCATAAATACTGGTGGTACAGAGGTTTGCACGTTCTAGAAGCGATGGCTGACTAAACACTTCTGTCATGGCGGCATTGGCAATAAGCTTGCTGTCTGCGATTACGATTGAACGTGTGGTGTACTCTAGAACGAGATGCATGTCGTGTGAGATGATCACCACAGTAATACCCAAATCACGGTTAAGCTTTTGGATGAATGCCAGCATGGATGTGTAGTTACGGTAGTCTTGACCTGCTGTCGGCTCATCCAAGATAAGAAGCTCAGGTTCCAGCACTAAGATAGAAGCGATGGTTACACGTTTTTTCTGACCGTAGCTTAAAGCTTCGATAGGCCAGTGACGGAACTTACTCAGCCCACACAGCTCAAGAACATGCTCTACTTTTTCTGTAATCAGCTCTTCTGCAATATTGCGGTTACGAAGACCAAAAGCAATCTCGTCAAAAATCATATGATGCGAAATCATATGATTTGGGTTCTGCATTACCACACCGACCTTTTGGCTTCTTTCGAAGATAGAAAGCTCAGATAAGTCTTCACCATTTAGATAGGAAGAGCCTGAATCGGCATCGATCACACCCATGATGAGTTTGGTGATGGTAGATTTACCCGAACCGTTCTTGCCCAGAATCGAAACAAACTCGCCTTTGCCAATCTTGAAGCTCACATCTTCGAGTGCGTTCTTCTCGCCGTCGTAAGAATAAGTCAGACCATGAACTTCGAGTAAAGGTTGATACTGCTTTTCTGCAGCTGGGGCAGGGCGATCAGCAAACCAAGCTTGAACTGCTGGGCGGAACCTTTTGTAATCCAAAGCTTTGAGGTTTGACAGCTTATCTTCGCAGGTTAGTGGGGCTTTCGCCGCTTTAAGCGCGGATAAGTAAAGAGGCTCACGAATACCGTGCGTATCAAGTAACTTAGACGCTAAAATTTCATCGGGAGTCATATCCGCGACGATTTCACCGCGCTCCATTAAGATCACACGATCGATATCACGATGTAGGACATCCTCGAGGCGGTGCTCGATAATCACGATGGTTTTGTTGGTTTCTTTATGCAGTTGGTCGATGATCTCAATCGTTGCCTTGCCTGTCTTAGGGTCAAGACTTGCTAAAGGCTCATCAAACAGCAAGATATCAACGTCATCAACTAAGATGCCTGCTAGCGATACTCTCTGCTTTTGACCACCTGAAAGATCGTGTGGCGAGCGCTCAAGCATGTCCGCTAGGTCAACCATTTTTGCAGTCGACTTAACTAACGGGTACATGTCAATGTTCGACATCAACTGATTTTCGAGTGCGAAAGCAATATCTTCACCGATACTCAAACCCACAAACTGGCTGTCAGTATCTTGCAGTACTGTGCCGACTTGTTCGGTATAATCGTGCATCGAAAATTCAGAGATATTCTTGCCGTTGATCTCTAAAGAGCCAGTTACCTCACCTTTAATTGCATGAGGTATTAGGCCATTGAGACATTGACCTAGGGTAGATTTACCACTGCCACTTGGTCCAATAATGACGATTTTCTCTCCTTTCTCTATCCTTAGATTGATATTTTTTAGCGTCGGTTTATCCAGCGACTCATATCTAAAAGAGAAGTTCGAAAATGCTATAGTCATTATCGCTTATGCCTCAGTCAGGTTGCGGCTTTGTCTGTTGCGTTTAGCGACTGATTTTAGGATCAGGAAGCCCACAACAGCGATCAGAACGGTGTTACCCGCTGCGATGATAGACAGTTGAGTGAAGACTTTAGTAAACGGTTCTGCGTATAGGATAGTGTCTAGGAACGCGGAACAGCCGTAGCCTACAACGTTACCTGCAAGGGCAAGTACCACGAACAATACAAAATCTTTCATTGGCAGTTCGCCTTGTTGAAGACGGTTCTTAGTCATCATAGGGAACAAGCCGATAACCATGCCTACGATACCTGAGCCTAGTACCCAAGTTAACCATACGCCCCAACCAGCAAATAAATCTGTTACCCAGTGACCAATAAAGCCAACCAAGAAGCCAACGATAGGGCCGAACAAAACAGAAAATAGTGCTAAGACTGCCATTGCTGGTTTCAATGTCGTGTTCGCAAACACTGGGACACCAAACATAGGTAAACCACCAATGCCGTACAGTGCCGCGCCAATGGCGATAACGACCACTGTTTTAGCTGAAAAGTTCATAGGTAACCTCGAATACTGAAAGATAAAGCATGATAAAGAACGAATATTCGCCATTATTAATATGTGTCTCAATGAGAACGTTTTTTGGGCAAATATAAAAAATAAGGCGCGCATTATACAGTAGAACCCTTCCATAAGGGAAGGTAAGTGTCTAGATGTCTAAAATTCCATCTGAACACCTAAATATCGTGTAAAAAGCGCAATTTTACGGTTAATCAAGCAACAAAAAAGCCAGAACGGGTCTGGCTTTTTCATTCGTTTTAACAATGTGTTAAGTGGGTTCGTCGCATATCTACGACCATTTAGTGGTCTAGGTATAGTTAGTGGTCTAGATATAGATAGTTTTGCCAACTCTTCATGCGAATAAGGACCTTACGCATGATCGATACGTGCGTAAAGCTGTCAGAATAAACAGCAACTTCAACCGCAGTACCCATAGGTAAATGGTAGTCAGACAGGTCATCAGTGATGGTCATTTTAGCAAATACACGTCCATTAGTACGAAGTGCATTGGTACCAATAAGTGTCCCGCGCGCTTGAATTTGACTCTCACCAATAGCTGGGATTATTTCATCAATGCGTCCTTTGAAAATCTTGCCTGGTAGTGCTCTGAATAAAAATTCAGCTTCGAAACCAGGATGCAGTCGTTGCAATGAGTTTTGTCTGAATGCTGCGATGTAGTATTTTTCTTCCGTATGGACAAATGTCATGACAGGAGCAAGAGGTAGCGGTACAGCCATTACGCCTGGACGCAGTGCTAGTTGTGTAACATATCCATCCGTTGGTGCTCTCACGACCGTTTGGTCAAGGTTGAATTGAGCCTTACGTAAGTCTGCAAGTAATCCTGCCACTGCGGTGTTCTCGCCACCAATTTCAGAATTTAGAGCAATCTGAGCTTGTTGTTGACTTGCTTCTGCTACTTTTACTGCAGCTTCCGATGCCTTGTAAGCTTGTCTACGAGTATCCAATTGTTGTTCGGTGAACGCACCACTTTCAAAGCCACGCTTATAACGAGAAAACTCGCGTTGCGCTTTGTCTCTTTCTGCAATCGCTTTGATTTTAGCAGCTTCAGCTTCAGCAACTTGAGATTCAAGCCCAAGTGCTCCTTGGCTTGCTTCTTTTACTTTCGCTTCGAGCTTAGCGACTTCTGCTTCAAAAGGGATAGGGTCAATTTTAAAGAGGATGTCTCCTTTCTTTAAAGGAGAATTCGCCTCAACAGGAACCTCAATGACTTTACCTCTAACGCCTGAAACAATTGGAGTCGTTGAGTAAACTTGGTTGCCAAGTTGTGTGAAAGGATGGTTGTAGTTCATTAATAGGATCAATGTTCCTACGATGACCACACCACCGAGCACTGCGGTAGGCACTGTCCATTTGTTTAGTGGGATATTAAATACTTTGAAAATAGTGATACAAAGTGCCGCGTAGGTCATTATCAGTAGTAAATCCATTACTTAGCCTCCTGATCTTGAACGTTGTTTGACTCTTTTTCTGTGCTGCTTTGTTTAGTATTTGTTTGTTTGAGCTGTGCGATCTCTTCTTGAAGGGTGCTAACTTGATCGATTAAAACATCCACTCGGTGATGAATATCGTGCTGCTCTTCTTCGAGTTTTTCGAAGCCCCAGCCTCGGTCTTTGCGCCATAATGTTGCCCAAATCCATAGAAAGGGCCAAATTGTGTGCAAAGTGAATAGGCTAACCCAGCCTGAGACGTGAATTGCGTCTTGGTGAGGATGATTACGTTCTTTGGCTATTTCATAAGGGATATCGTGAATAACGATGATGCCGTAAAAGATGACTAGAGCAACGAAAATGAGTAAGCCGAGTGCAAAGTAGTCTAAAAACATAACAGATCCTTGTAATGTTAGATGTTAGTTATAAATATAGTACGCTATCATCCAAGTAATTGTTATAAAAATGATTTACTGAGTTAGGAATAATGAGTGTTCGCTTCTAACGTGAGCGAAACCATTGACGAATCTTATAAAATCTCATCGCGTTTGAAGAGGCTATTTCGGCTTTCTGGTTGGTATTTTAGCTGAAATGATGACAGCTACGATTCTAAATGACGTGCACAACCACAAAGGATAAACACGGATGTATATAGGTGAATTGGCGGCTATTGGTGCTGCGATTGTGTGGGCGTGTGCGACATGGATTTATGGGCAATTTGGACATCGCTTCTCTGCGATGCAATTGAACATTGTTAAGGGTGTGGTGGCGTCAGGGATGATGTTACTGGTAATGCCTCTTATCCCGATGCCGGAGTTTGAACTGAGTACCAACCATTTTCTGATATTGGCAATTTCAGGTGTGATTGGCATTGCGATTGGAGACAGCGCCTATTTTGCGGCGTTGAAAAGAATCGGTGCCAATAAGACGCTGTTACTGGAATCTTTAGCACCACCTCTTTCTGGTGTGCTGGCACTCATGTTCCTTGGCGCTGTATTGACAGTACAAAGTTGGCTCGGTGTCGTGATTACAACACTAGCGGTGACCTTCGTTGTCTTCCAGCCATCAAAATCGGCGAGCGGTGAATCGAATGACAAAGCACAGTGGGGTGGCATTGGTTACGGGCTTGTGGCGAGTGTTTGTCAGGCATCTGGTGTGGTTATTTCTCATTACGCGTTAGTGGCGGGTGATATCCCACCATTATTAGGTGCACTGATTCGTCTCACGATAGGTGT